>NZ_CP034443.1:0-670000 GCF_003952365.1 Mesorhizobium sp. M9A.F.Ca.ET.002.03.1.2
GAGCTTTTGGGTCTGCGATAGCGGCTGGGCAACATAAGATCGGGCTCGCGAAATCTTCTACACAGATTTGCGCGAACAGGCACCAAATAGCGATCATGTCGGCACCGGCGGCAATCAGCCCGCCGGCAATCGATTCCCTGATTGCAACCGATAGCGATGCTGGTGACCCTTCTCAACCGTCCGCTGTTCTGCTCCCGCTGGACCCGATCTCTTCTGGTTCCTTGTTGTCGATTCTTGCGGTCTCGCGTCAGCTTCACCAATCGCGCGAAGCAGTTCGTCCCAGTTAGCGTGCAGCGCCTGTGTGTCGCGTGCTCGGCACGCTGGATGAATAGGGTCATCGCCCAGGTTGCCAGTGTCGCAATGGCGTGCCAGTCCACGCTGCTCCGATCGAAGACGAGCCAGAGACCGGCGTAGGCGAAGAAAATCAGAAACGCCTGCGGGCGCGATGTCAGCGTGCCAATATGGGTGATGGCGCTCCTGACCTGATTGCTTGTCATTGCAGCGGTCTCCTGTGTCCGGTCAAGAATCGACTTCGAGCGGCTCGCGTCCCGGTGGTCATGCCAGATGACCAGCATCGACCGGTTGGCCGCATGTCGGCAGGGATAGAAATGGTCGCTCTCATGCTCGACCTGTTCGCCGTTGCCGCTTGCCGGTAATCGACGGCCCGAGTTGAGATAGTTTGTCATGACGGACTGAACGCGGTTCCGGCGCGGTTTGTTGCGTGAGGCGTGCCGGCTTTTTGGACGCCAAGCAGTCAGCGAGCGCCAATTCAGCAGAAGGAGCATAGTGGTCGGCAACCATGATACAGGGCGCTGCGGCAGAAAACCTCCCGAGAGAAGCGACGGTTGGGGTCGAAACTGCAAGCACCACTTATGTGCGTGAGCCATGAAACATCCGACCCAATTGTGAATGAACAAAACAGCCAGCAAACGCGCGTTGCTGCTCGTCAATCCCAAGGCGCGGCGCGGCCATGAGCCGATGGCGCCAATCATCGAGCGGCTGGAGGCTGGCGGACTGTCCGTCACCGTGGAGACGTTCGAGGCGTTGCCCGAGCTTGCACGCGACATCGTACGCTTGCGCCACCTGGCCGATCTGTGATCGTGTGTGGCGGCGACGGTTCGGTGTCGTCGGCGGCGATGGCGGTGGTGGAAAGCGGCCTGCCGATGGGCATTATCCCGATGGAACGGCGAACGACCTCGCGCGCACGCTGCACATCCCGACGAATCTGCTGCACGCCGCCGACGTGATCGTGCGAGGCAGAACCCGACGGATCGATGTCGGCACCGTCAATGGGCATGCTTTTTCAACGTCGCGAGCATCGGACTGAGCACCGAGCTGGCGCAGGGCCTCGACCCCGCTCTGAAGAAGCGTTTCGGCAGGCTTGGGTATGCGTTGGCGGCGATGAAAGTGTTGACCAAGGCCGTGCGGTTCCACGCGAAAATCACCGAAAAAGGTGCGGCGATCGGGGCCGAAACCTACCAAATCGCGATTGGAAACGGAGTGCATTACGGCGGCGGCAACGTGGTGGAAGAGACGGCCGAGATCGATGACGGACATCTCGACCTCTATAGTTTGGAGATGACGAACCTGTGGAAGCTGGCGCTGATGGTCCGCTCATTCCGCTCTGGAACGCATGGTGCCTGGCGTGAGGTGCGCACGGCCAGGTGCATCGAGTTCGACATCGAGACAAAAAAGCCAATGCCGGTTAACACGGATGGTGAGATCGTCACCTCGACGCCCGCCCATTTCAAGGTTCTGCCGAAGGCGATCTCGGTCCTCGCTCCGCCACGCGCCTTGGCGCGCCAAGCCGTATCACCTCGTTGGCACCGCCCGATGATCACTTCGCGCGTGTCATAGACAGCGCCGACACCTGGCGGATTTCATTGATACAACGGCCGAGATCGGCGATTTCCTGATCGCAGGGCTCGGCGGCGCAGAGAAAACACTCGGGAACTGGTGCTGCGAGAGAGGATGAACTCTCGACCTCTCCCTTACCAAGGGAGTGCTCTACCACTGAGCTACCGCAGCCGCCGATGGCGGGGCTTCTGCCATATCGAACCGGCAAGCGCAAGGCCAAGCGCAAGCCATCTGTGAAAGCCCGCTCCAACGGCTTTTCCGGACATGGCGGCGCCACAATGTTGGCTATCCCTGAATAGCGCGCTGGCTGGTCGCCAGCCGGGACGAGGACCATGAACGACACGACAAACCGATCGAACAAGGGGAGTCCACCTGACAAGGGGGACGAATCGAAAAGGGGCGCTGCCGACCGTAAGACCCGGCTCGCCGAGCAATTGCGCGCCAATCTGCAGAAGCGCAAGGCGCAGTCGCGCTCGCGGCGCGCCGGCGGGCCGACCAGCAGCCGGACGGGCTCGGTGCCTTAAGGGAAACGCAAAAGGATTGACCTATATCAACAGGCTTGGCCCAGGGCGTGGGAATCGTGTTTCTTGAACCAAGCCGGCCAATGGTCTAGATGGGCCTTGAGTCTAGACGGGGCCGCGACAGACTCAACCGATTGAAAACCGGCCTTTTCGGCCGAGGGGACGCTCTTCAAATGGATCGCATCAGAATTGTCGGCGGCAACAAGCTTGCCGGAAGCATCCCGATCTCGGGCGCGAAGAATGCCGCGCTGCCGCTGATGATCGCCTCGCTGTTGACCGACGACACGCTGACGCTCGAAAACGTGCCGCATCTGGCCGATGTCGAGCAGCTTATCCGCATCCTCGGCAACCATGGCGTCGACTATTCGGTCAATGGCCGCCGCGAAAAGCAGCAAGAGGGCTATTCGCGCACCATCACTTTCTCGGCCCGCAACATCGTCGACACCACGGCACCCTACGAGCTGGTGTCGAAGATGCGTGCGTCCTTCTGGGTGATCGGCCCGCTGCTTGCCCGCATGGGCGAGGCCAAGGTGTCGCTGCCGGGCGGTTGCGCCATCGGCACGCGCCCGGTCGATCTTTTCCTGGAAGGCCTTCAGGCGCTGGGCGCCGATATCGACGTCGACACCGGCTATGTCATCGCTAAGACCAGGAACGGCCGGCTTGTCGGCAACCGCTACGTCTTCCCGAAAGTGTCGGTCGGCGCCACCCATGTGCTTGTCATGGCGGCTTCATTGGCCAAGGGCGAGACGGTGCTCGAAAACGCCGCCCGCGAGCCCGAGATCGTCAATCTCGCCGATTGCCTCAACGCGATGGGCGCGAAGATTTACGGCGCCGGCACCTCGACCATCACCATCGACGGCGTCGAAGCGCTGTCGGGCGCGCGCGTCCGGGTGATACCCGACCGCATCGAGACCGGCACCTACGCCATGGCCGTCGCCATGACCGGCGGCGACGTCATGCTCGAAGGTGCGCGGGCCGATCTGTTACAGACGGCGCTCGACGTGATTGCCCAGACGGGTGCCGAGATCACGCCGACCAACTCCGGCATCCGCGTCAGGCGCAACGGCGCCGGCATTGCGCCGGTCGACGTGGCGACGGCGCCGTTCCCGGCATTCCCGACCGACCTGCAGGCGCAGTTCATGGGCCTGATGACGATGGCCAAGGGCAAGTCGCGCATCACCGAGACGATCTTCGAAAATCGCTTCATGCACGTCCAGGAACTCGCCCGGCTCGGCGCCCACATCACGCTTTCCGGGCAGACGGCGATCGTCGACGGCGTGGCGAAGCTGAAGGGCGCGCCGGTCATGGCGACCGATCTTCGCGCTTCGGTGTCGCTGGTCATCGCCGGCCTGGCCGCCGAAGGCGAGACCACGGTCAACCGGGTCTACCATCTCGACCGCGGCTTCGAGCGGCTGGAAGAAAAGCTGTCCGGCTGCGGCGCGGTGATCGAGCGGATTTCGGGATGAAGCGCTTCTGCGCGGCTTTCGCGTCGGTTGCGCCAGCCGGAAAGACCGGCTGGAGTATGACCTCGATTTCAATCGAGACCATACTCCAGATTCCTGCTTGAGCATGATCTTTTCCGAAAACCGGTTTCCACTTTTCGGGATCATGCTCTAACAGAAGGCTGAATAATCAACCTTCAGGTGTGAAATCCGCATGGCTCTCAAGCTTGTCGCGCTCGACGATCAGGATCTGAGCATCGTCTCGGCCCATGTCCAGGACGCCGTGCTGAAGGTCGGCGACCTCGAATATCTGCCGGCGGCCAAGCGTTTCGTGCTGACCATGAACCGTTTCGTCTGGGAGGCCAAATCCGGCCTGTTCCGCCGGCACAATGAGCGACGGCAAAGCGTGCTGCATTTCGACCGGGTTCTGGGTGCCAAGACCAGCGGCATTGCCCGCGACAAGCCTGATGAGGTCCTGTCCCTGCTGGCGATCAGCTTCGTCGCGCTCGACAAGCCCGCCGGCATCGTCGAGCTGATCTTTTCAGGCGGCGGCGCGATCATGCTCGATGTCGAATGCATCGAGGCGCGGCTAGCCGACATCGGCGGCGCCTGGGAAGCGACGTCGCGCCCCTTCCACAGAGCCTGAGCAACACAAGATGGCCATCACCCTTCGTCTGTCCGACGCCGATTTCGAGCAGCGCTTTGCCGCGTTCCTTTTGACCAAGCGGGAGGTCTCGGCCGATGTCGACGCCGTGGTGCGCGCGATCATCGCGCGGGTGCGCGCCGAAGGCGACGCGGCGCTGATCGACTATACGCAGAAATTCGAACAGGCCGATCTGAAAGGCCTCGGCATGGCCGTCTCGCAGGACGACATCGCCAAGGCCTACGGTGCGGCCGACCCGCAAACCATCGAGGCACTGAAATGCGCCCGTGACCGGATCCGTTCCCATCACGAGCGGCAGCGGCCGAAGGACGACCGCTATACGGACGCCGCCGGCGTCGAGCTCGGCTCGCGCTGGACGGCGATCGAGGCGGTCGGGCTCTATGTGCCGGGCGGCACGGCGAGCTATCCAAGCTCGGTGCTGATGAGCGCCGTGCCAGCCAAGGTCGCCGGCGTCGAGCGCATCGTCATGGCGGTGCCGGCGCCCGGCGGCGTCATCAATCCGCTGGTGCTGGTGGCGGCGGATCTGACCGGCATATCCGAGATCTACCGCATCGGCGGCGCGCAGGCGATCGCGGCGCTTGCCTATGGCACCGAGACGATAAAGCCCGTCGCCAAGATCGTCGGCCCGGGCAACGCCTATGTCGCGGCGGCCAAGCGCCAGGTGTTCGGCACGGTCGGCATCGACATGATCGCCGGGCCTTCGGAAGTGCTTGTCGTGGCCGACGGCAGCAACGACCCGGACTGGATCGCCGCCGACCTGCTTGCCCAGGCCGAGCATGACGTGTCGGCGCAATCGATCCTGATCACCGACCATCCCGCCTTCGGCGAAGCGGTCGAACAGGCGGTCGAACGCCAGTTGCTGAGCCTGCCGCGCGCCGAGACGGCGGCGGCGAGCTGGCGCGATTTCGGCGCCGTCATCCAAGTCCCGACGATCGAGGCGGCACTGCCGCTGGTCGATCGCATCGCCGCCGAACATGTCGAACTCGCCATCGACGAGCCGGAAGCCTTCCTGGCGCGGATGCGCAACGCCGGCGCCGTCTTTCTCGGCCGCCACACGCCGGAGGCCATCGGCGACTATGTTGGCGGCTCCAACCATGTGCTGCCGACGGCGCGCTCGGCGCGCTTCTCGTCGGGGCTTTCGGTGCTCGATTTCGTCAAGCGCACCTCGATCCTGAAGCTCGGGCCGGAGCAGTTGCGGGCGCTGGCGCCGGCAGCCATCGCGCTGGCCAAGGCGGAGGGCCTGGACGCGCACGGACGCTCCGTCACTATCCGGCTGAACATGTAGACTGACATGTCGGACTACGATCGAACCCATGCCAGGCTGATCGATGTCGAACTCGACGAATCGATCGGCCGTTCGACGCCCGATGTCGAGCATGAGCGGGCGGTGGCGATCTTCGACCTGATCGAGGAGAACCGCTTCCAGCCGGTCAATGACGACGGCGCCGGGCCCTACCGGCTGAAACTGTCGCTGGCCGAATCCCGCCTGGTCTTCGCGGTGACGCGCGAGGATGGCGCTGCCGTGGTCACCCACATCCTGTCGCTGACACCGCTCAGGCGCATCGTCAAGGACTATTACATGATCTGCGAAAGCTACTACGAGGCCATCCGCACCTCGACGCCCAGCCAGATCGAGGCGATCGACATGGGCCGGCGCGGCCTGCACAATGAGGGCTCGCAGACGCTGATGGACCGGCTGGCAGGCAAGATCGACATCGATTTCGACACGGCGCGGCGGCTGTTCACGCTGGTCTGCGTGCTGCACTGGCGAGGCTGAACTGCCCGCCCCTCTGCCCCGCTCGATCTTGTTTGTGTGCGGCATGAACGCCGTGCGCTCGCCGATGGCCGAGTTGCTGACGCGCCAAGTGCTTCCGGCGAGCACTTTCGTGGCATCGGCCGGGGTGCGCGGCGGCGAACGCGACCCGTTCGTCGACGCCGTGCTGGCCGAGGAAGGCCTGTCGCTGGGCGAGCGTCACCCGAGGACGCTGGACGATCTCGAGGACGACTATTTCGACCTGATCGTCACGCTGTCGCCGGAAGCCCATCACACCGCGCTCGAACTCACACGCTCGCTCGCCGTCGATGTCGAATACTGGCCCATGCCGGACCCGACTGATATCGGCGGCACGCGCGAGCAGATCATAGCCGCCTATCGCGAGGTGCGCGAACGGCTGAAGGCGCGGATCGGCGGCCGTTTTGCAGCGCCGGAGGCAAAAAGCGGCCCCGAGTAACGGTCTGATTAAGCATGTTCACAAGCGCGCGATTATCATATAGGTTCCGCCCAAATTCCGGCTAGAGTCGGATGATTTCAGGTCTGTTCGACCTGAAATCATCCGACTCTAAATCGCAGAGTAGAGCATGATGTCGTCCGAAAACCGCTTCACACTTTTCGGCATCATGCTCTAGGCGCTGGGAATCCCCATCCAAGCAAAGGTATCGAATGCCGAAGGAAGAAGTCCTCGAGTTTCCGGGTATCGTCACGGAATTGTTGCCCAACGCGATGTTCAGGGTGAAGCTTGAAAACGAACACGAGATCATCGCCCATACGGCCGGCCGCATGCGCAAGAACCGCATCCGCGTGCTGACCGGCGACAAGGTCCTGGTCGAGATGACCCCCTACGACCTGACCAAGGGCCGCATCACCTACCGTTTCAAGTAAGATCGCCAGAGTATCGGACCGAAAAGTGCGCAGCGGTTTTCGGACAAATCCAATGCTCGAACGAAGAGATAGAGTTCGGCCGGAATCGCGATGAGCATTTTGCAGAAGCTCGTGCTTGCCTCGGGTTCGCCGCGCCGGATCGAACTGTTGCAGCAGGCCGGCATCGAGCCCGACCGCGTGCTGCCGGCCGGTGTCGACGAGACGCCGATGCGCGCCGAGCATCCGCGCTCACTGGCCAAGCGCTTGTCGAAGGAAAAGGCCGAGAAGGCGCTGGCGTCACTGAAGACGGAGGACGACTATGCGCCCAGCTTCGTGCTGGCCGCCGACACCGTGGTCGCCGTCGGCCGGCGCATCCTGCCCAAGGCCGAAACGCTCGATGACGTCGCCAATTGCCTGGGCCTGCTGTCCGGCCGTTCGCACCGGGTCTATTCCGGGATCTGCCTGATCACGCCGGGCGGCAAGCTGCGCCAGCGGCTGGTCGAGACCAGGGTGCGTTTCAAGCGGCTGCCGCGCGCCGAGGTCGATGCCTATGTGGCCTCGGGAGAATGGCGCGGCAAGGCCGGCGGCTATGCCGTCCAGGGCCTCGCCGGCGCCTTCGTCGTCAAGCTTGTCGGCTCCTACACCAATGTCGTCGGCCTGCCGCTCTACGAGACGGTGGCGCTTCTGACCGGCGAGGGGTTCAAGGTGCATACCAGCTGGCTGTCAGCTCGGCCATGAGCACGGGCCAACCATGAGCTCGGACGACAAGGTCACGCCGCTGCGCCCCAAGCGGCCCTGCCCCGAATGCGGCAAGCCGTCGGCGCGCGAGACTTATCCATTCTGCTCGGCGCGCTGCAAGGACATCGACCTCAACCGTTGGCTCAAGGGCGCCTACGTCATTCCGGGCCGCGACGACGAGGACGAAACGGATAACGACCCTCCCAAATGAGGCCGTTCGGCACCGCCGGCCGACCTCGACCGAGCCTGATGAATCGACCTGTCGGGCAACTGCTCGTTTCCCGCCTGAAATCAACGCTTAAGCGCTGGACAGGCCGAATTCCCGTGCTATAACCCACGCGCTTTCAAGGGGCGCCTGCGGCGCTTTCGTGAAATCCGGTGTGCGGAATTGCCCGCGTGCCGGAACAGGCCCAGATAGCTCAGTTGGTAGAGCAGCGGACTGAAAATCCGCGTGTCGGTGGTTCGAATCCGCCTCTGGGCACCATCCCCTCCTCTCCCGACACTCCCTTTCGCCGAATCTTCTACGCTTCTGTTTGCACAAACAACTGAAATCGTTCATCTTTTTGGGAAGGATGGCGCGATTGAGCGCGTTTCATGGAATTTCGGCGTATTTGGTCTAACGAGGCGGAGGGCTGGTATTTCCGTTGGTACTGGACATCCTGATGGTATCGAAACAGCCAAAGGGAGGTGTCCCACAAATGGCCCTTTCCGACGTGAAATGCCGAAATGCCCGTCCTGCTTCCAAGCTATTGAAATTGTCTGATGGTGGCGGGCTCCAGCTCTGGGTGCAGCCCACCGGATCCCGCCTATGGCGCCTCGCCTATCGATTTGACGGCAAGCAGAAGCTTCTGGCGTTGGGCAGCTATCCCCTTATTTCGCTCGCCGAAGCACGCAAGGCGCGCGATGACGCCAAACGTCTCCTCCTCACTGGCATCGATCCCGCGCAGGAACGCAAGTTGCGAAAGGTCGGTTCGGCAAAGGACAGCTTTCGATCAATCGCCGAGGAATATGTGGACAAGCTGAAGAAAGAGGGACGTGCCGACCGGACTATCACCAAGGTCAAATGGCTACTCGACTTCGCCTATCTCACCTGTGGGCACAAGTGCATTCGGGACATTGATGCGGCCACTATCCTTGCTGCCCTTCGTAGCGTGGAGGTGCGCGGTCGATACGAGTCGGCCAGGCGGCTGCGCTCGACCATTGGCAGCGTCTTTCGATACGCCATCGCCACTGCACGCGCCGACACTGACCCCACGTCCGCGCTGAGGGGCGCTCTCATCAGGCCAACGGTCACGCCGCGTGCCGCCATTACCGATCCGAAGGCATTCGGCGGCTTGCTGCGTGCGATCGAGACATTCGACGGACAGCCCGCAACCCGAGCGGCTCTGAGGTTGATGGCGCTGCTGTTTCCCCGCCCCGGTGAGCTTCGCGCTGCCGAATGGGGGGAGTTCGACTTCGAAAGTTCGGTATGGACTATCCCGGAAGCGCGAATGAAAATGCGACGACCGCACCGCGTTCCTCTTTCAACGCAGGCTTTGGATATCCTGGCCGAGCTTAAAAAAATCTCCGGCGCTGGGACGCTGCTGTTTCCAAGCGTGCGATCGCCTTCTCGTCCGATTTCCGACAATACACTCAACGCCGCCCTGCGTCGCATGGGTTACAGCAAGAATGAAGCAACGGCCCATGGCTTCCGAGCAACGGCATCAACTCTGTTGAACGAATGCGGCAAGTGGCATCCAGACGCCGTAGAGCGACAGCTGGCTCATATTGAAAATAACGACGTTCGGCGCGCCTATGCCCGGGCGGAGCACTGGGAAGAGCGCGTCAAGATGATGCAGTGGTGGGCAGATTATCTGGAAAAAATTGAGAACGCCGGAACGCGCGGGTAAACTCAATCAGATGCGGGCAGCCAGCTGTCCGGCACGTATCGCGAACGTCCGGTTTACGCTGCATAGCGGCCGTTGAGGCCTGCGTTGCCGCTCTCCCGAAGCGGACATCCCTGGGGAACCTGGCGGCCTGAAGGCGGAATGGGTGATCCGACGAAGGCCGAGAGCGCTGCGATCTAGCGAGGGCTGGAACAAGGCATGGTTCAAGGCCAGTGCCGGAGCGCCGCGCTAGCTGATTCCACACTTGTTGAAGCCGACATGATGGGAGACCTATCTAAGGCCCATGTCCACACGCCAGAAAATGGATGCAGCTGCGAATTTGATCGAAGGGTGGACGCTCCCGTCTGCGGCCACGCTTGGGTCATCGGTCCGAGCCAGAGGGATCGTTCGCGAAGTGCGAGCCCACCTGCCTTTGGCGGCGAAAAAGCTGCTCGGTATCGAGGTCGGGGTGCTCACCTTGCGCATGCCGGAAGGCGCCTATGGCGATTTCCGGACTGCGTCGGCGATTGTGTCCAAAACGCTGGAAGGCATCGAAGGCCTGCCCGTAATTCCCCGTGAAGTCGAAGACATCCTGACGATCTCTTCGGCAGAGCGGCACCGGTGGCTCAAGGACGGCCGCTTGCAAAGCACAGGCACACGTACGGTGAAACTTCGTGGTCGCGCAAGGAAGGTAACTTTTCACGTGTTTGACCCACGTCACATCGAGGACGTGCTCGATCGCGACTTGGTTACGGTCTGGCGCGAGGACGACGCGATAGCTGCTGCAGAGAATAGGCGGCGGGCCGCCGGAAAGGCCGCCCTGAAGCGTGCGCAAAAGAGCGGCCGCAGGGCCGCGTCTGCGCCTGACAGCACTCGGGACGAGGTGTCACGTCAGAAACTGAAGGGCTGGGACGAATTCGAGAGTGACGGACTTCTGCGCTGATTCAGCGAAAAAAGATTCTTTCGCTGCTCCTGCCCACTACGACCGCACTGGCCCGAATCCTGATCCGGGTCGCGCGCCTGACCTCCGGGAGTCAATGGGCGTAAACAGTCCGCGAGTCTGGTTCCGGCCCAGGTAGGCGACAGTAACGGGCCGCCATATCGGCCGTTCACCACGGGCGACACCATTTCCCGAAAGCAGCGAGCCGTTGGCGCGCGTCATCGGTATCCCTTTTAAGTCCCAGGGGATACTGTTGCCGCCCATCAGCCGTCTTATCGGTATGGCGAAGCCGCTGATCTGTGTTAAGCCGCCGCCCGAACAGCCGAAGGAGTACACCCGTGAGCGAGCCGACCGTGGCCGAGGCGACCGACAGCATCTATGCATCGCTCCGGGCGAACAATGCCGACATCGATGCAAATATCGCGGCGCTCAAAGCGGCGCTGACGCGAGAGGGGATAGAACAGGCGGTGCTCGATCCGACCAGGCTGGCGCAGAACAACCGTTCGAGCCGCAAGGTGATGCAGGCTTATTTTCGGCAGCGCGGCGTGACGTGAGGTGGGCCAATTCATGGAACACGAGCCCTGCAAGATACGTTTCATCTTGGCTGAGCATGGTGCTTAGCAGCGGGTCACTTGACCAGCCAAGCGTGCAAAATGCAGTGATGCCCGTCAGATAGACGTCCAGGCCCTGCCTCTGAAGTGCGACAGCGGTTTCAATCGCAGACCTTTTGGAGAAGTATCCTCGGTACGGAACGCATCCGAACACCGGAAAGCACCATGTTCGTGGCGTCAGCGAGAATTCCGACGCTGCGAA
Source organism: Mesorhizobium sp. M9A.F.Ca.ET.002.03.1.2 (assembly GCF_003952365.1). Classification (NCBI taxonomy): domain Bacteria; kingdom Pseudomonadati; phylum Pseudomonadota; class Alphaproteobacteria; order Hyphomicrobiales; family Phyllobacteriaceae; genus Mesorhizobium; species Mesorhizobium sp. M9A.F.Ca.ET.002.03.1.2. The sequence continues at coordinate 11,479 of NZ_CP034443.1, forward strand.
GACGGCCCATGTCACGGCGTCCCGACCAACGTTGACATGGCTGCGGTAGCTATTGTTGTCTGGAAGCGCTAGTTCATCTATCGCAAACTGTCGGATGGCGCTCGCCGATTCCATTCGAGCGCGTAATGTCCCAGGGATCGAAGGATCGTCGATCAGCTCTTCGACATCCTGGCGCGCCGCCATGATCTCCACGTGACCCTTCAAGGATTGTGCGTAGTAAGAAATGCTGGTGCAACCTGCCAGGCTGGACATCACGATCATCGCAGCAACCGAACGAAAAAATGCACGCATCACGGTTGCCCACGGCATTTGCTCACACGTCCGGATAGGGCAAACGTCGCAACTACGCCCGGTCCCAAACAGTGGCTCCAATTTGGTTGATGTCCTGGATGGGGGTTTAGGTTAGACGTTCGTCTTCGGCAAGATTGTCACAATGTGGTCATTCGCTGCCAAATTGCCGAATGTCCGCTATAAGCCGGACACGGCGACGTGGAACTATCCGCCTAGGAGGTCTTTTTCTCCTGAAGCTTCCGGTCGCATCCGGCCCAACGCTGTTGGTCCGCAATGCGCCCACGTCGGCCATAGACGCAAATTGTCTCCTCCCAGGAAGTAGTCGTTGCCGATGACCATGCTCCAGGTCGTAGTCGCGCTAATAGCTGCCATTGGGAATCGTTCCGCGAAGATAGTTCGGGGAAGCTGAACGACGACCGTGCAAGCGGCCTGCCGAGGCCGTCGAAATTGTCTTCGAAATCGTTCCTATTGTCGAAAAGTCCGCTCTCGCCCTCTAGGCGGCCTGCTCGCAGAGGAAAACTTCACAACTAATGCACAGTGTGTCACAATCTGAATTGGGAGCCTGGGGGGAAATATGGACGAGCCGCGTCTAGGTCTACGCGGCGCTTACGAGGCCTTATTCCGATCGCGCGGATTATCGCTCCCTGATGGGCGCCCACTTTATCGCTACCGATTCAGCCGACAAGAGTTCGAGGGCGTTCGGGAGGTCCTAAAACGCCATGGACCGACCGCGCTGAACGACTCCCATGGTCAGGCTTTGTTCGTTGCTTTCACAGCCGAGTGGTATCGCCGGGAACGCGCCGGGGGGGCTTGGGACTGGATCAGACCCTTAGCTGTCCTTGGAATTCGATATCACGCGAATGATTCGGCCGCCGACGTGCGCTACGCGGTGGTGCGGGAAGCCGCCGAAGCTGGCTTGAAACGGTGGCGACGCCCTCAGCCGACCGACGTGCCGCTCCTCTTCGGCGTAGTGCGCGAGGCGGGTTTTCCAGCTGCTGCCATCAAAGAGGGAACCTTGGGGTTATGGCTGAAGCGCAGCATCTTGGCGATCGAAATGGGCTTCACACCTGCCGAGGCCGTCGCAAGTGAGGCATGGCGGGCGGGCGAAACGCTTGTTCAGGCGCTGGTGGAGCCAGCCGTGGCGCTGTCCACGGTAACCGTTCGTTTCCGTCAACAATTGCCGCCCCTCCACGAACGAAATGACCGAGATCCCGTGCTCCACCTGGATTCTGTGGTGCCTGCTTGGCGCAACGATCTGCCTTTTGACTTGGAGGAAGGCGATTTTCGATCTCTGGTGGAAGACTTGGTCCGGACCCGGCGCGTCGAAGGGGGAGCCCTGGCGGCAAGCCGATTGCTGCGGCGCACCGCCGAAGGGTGGGCGCCGCGGGCCGAACTCACCTTGTCAGGTGAACTCGACGTGGTCCGAACATCTCCCCAATTGCAGGCAGCGATGGAAGGTGCCACTCGGCTGCGCATCTTTCCGCGGGGTGATCTGCCGGGTTTGAACCGGCCCATCGCCGTGCTGGAACAGGTGGAATCAGACGAGGCGACAGCGTGGGAGTCCCGTCCGCTGGTCAAGGCGTTCGAAGTTCCCGCTCGCCTGAACCAGGCAATTAGGTTGGCGGCAGTTGCAGGGGAGACCTTAGTCGAAGAGTTCACCGCGTTTGCCGGCGAGCCGGTAGACGCGCCTGTCCTCCTCTTCCAGCCAGATCCTGGCGTCGATTTTGAGAACGCGCTTGAACTAAGATTCATTGGCAGTTCGCCCTTTCGAAGCACTCGGCCATGGCTGGCTATGGCTGTAACGCAGGAGGCTCGTTCAGCACTGAAGTTCGAACACCCTCCTTCTGACTTGGGAGACTGCATCCTCGATGGACGCTGTCTTCTGGCCTTCGTCGGGCAAGCTTCGCTCGACCTTGGTGATGGGCGTCTCACGTGGCGTAGCGCGGCCGAGCGCGAGGATACGAAGCGACTGATCCTCACAGGAGAGACTCTACGGCGGGTGCGCGAGACGGTGTTCCTAGGGACGCCAAAGGCTTGGCTTTCGGATGGTCAGCATCACACGCTGGTTTCGTCGGAAGACCTAATTTGGCGGTCGTTGGGGAGAGGCTCGTGGCGTTCTTCGAACAAACACGCGCCCCTGGGCAGGGTCGAGATCGCAATGAGGCGGGGCGGTGAACTGGTCGCTTGGACCTGCGCCGACGTTGCGCCGCGTGAATTGGTGCTATCGGGAGAACCGCGAACCCACTCGTTGAAAATCGAGAATCTGCTCGGGGCCAGCGTTGCGGCGAAGGGCGGTCAGATCCTTCCGATCTCCAGGAATGGTGATGACGCGCGCGTCGATCTTCGACTCCACACCCCAGGCGCGATGCTACACGTGGCGCTGCGATGGGACACCCAACTCGACCTAACGCTCGCTGATCCGATTGCCGAGCCGCTCCTGTTGACCCCGGACATGCGGCCCGCCGTAAGCCGGGCCCAGATTTCGATCGATCGACTGCATGGGTTCCGCCTGTTGGCGCCTGGCGGTCGCGACCTATGGCTGGTGGTTCGGCAGGGCGCAGGACAGCCCGTGCAGGCCACGCGTCGTATCGACGGTCTCGTCCCGCTATCGGCCTTTCAAGACGAATTGCGGGATCTCCTTGGTAGCTTTCCGGACCTCGATGCGGAGGTGCGCCTGAGCTGGGCCGGTCGAGGTGACCACTTCGCCGAGATCGCCTGGTACGACGAAGACCAGCCGCTGGTGGCCGAGAAAGGCATTTCGCCGTTCTCGGGCCTTTCGAGTATCCTTGGTTGGAATCTGGATGCGCTAGCGCTGACGCAGCCTACCGCGAAACTCTCCAACAACCTTCCACGCCTTTCCTTGCAGGAATTGCAGACGCGACTCCTGCAAGAGCTCGGTCCGGGCCCCTGGCTGATCTTCGGGCGAACCAATGACGGGACCTCGCTCAGACCGAAGGTGGTCGCCCAACCACCGGGCGACGACGATCGTGGAAGTGCGCTTCGTCTGGCCTTCAGGATCGCACGACGTGACGCCCGGGACGATGCATTTGCTACAGTGTTAAAGCACCCGGAAGCCTTGAACCGCGCTGATCTCCGCCTCTTGGTCGATCTGAGCGTGGCCGCGCGGGATCGCAACGTGCCCGTGCCGGCGATCGATGCCCTGCGGTCACTTTGCCGTGCCCCCCAGGCGGCTCCGTGGATCCTGTCGACCTGCGACACTCTTGAGGAGCGCGACGCCGTGATCCGGCTACAAAGTGAGTTACCCTTCCTCTGGTGCGCAACGGAAGTCGAGCACTGGGTGTCTGCGTTTCGAACGAGAATTGACGAGTTGGAGCGCCGCCTGGAACGGTTGGAACTACCGACTGCCGACGCAGGGCGCAATGTGGCGGCCGCCCTCGGCCAAATCGCTGATCTGGAGCCCGGGCTAGCGACTCATGCGTGGATCACCTTCCTATTGGTCGCGCCACGAGCAGATTTGGAACCCGGCCTCATCGGAAGGCTATGCCGGCGTCCGAAGGAAACGCTTCGGGAACTCGCCGAAGCGTTCGTGACTCGTCAGAGTGAGCATCGCGAGCCACCGACCGGATTGCATCTCGCGGGGCTCCTGCCAGAGCGACGCGAGCTTTGGGAGCGGTACGACCCAGCCTTCGCGGATTTGATCGCTGCTCCCCTAGTGGCGGCGCGAATGGCGGCCGGCAAACTCCATCAAAACCCGCAGGTTGTCGGACGATGTCGGGCCGCTTGGCTCCACGACCGTCAGCTCTTCGAGAGCGCTCTCGCCGTCGCCCTTGGACGCGAGACTATAGACCCCGGCACCACCCAACGAATGGACCTGTGATGGAAATCGAGAGGCTTCTGGCGCGGCTGCCACGCGATGCTGCAGATGCGATTGTCGGTATGGCTCGACTCCGTTCAGTCGATCTCAATCGGCATCTGCGTGAGGGCTTGGGTGCGCGCGCTGGTCAGCCTAACTCGGCCCTCTCCGAACCGTTTGTCGAAGGCGCTTATCCCTGGTTGCCGTTAGAGGGCGGTTGGGGCGGATTGCCGGCTGGCCTTTTGCACCCAAGAACGCTCGAAGTTCTGCGTGAAGTCGCATACCCGCCCTACACCCACCAGGTGGACGCTTGGAAGCAGCTTTGCGGCGAACGCGCCGCTTCGGTGATCGTGTCGAGCGGCACAGGCTCAGGGAAGACAGAATGCTTTTTGACACCGATTTTGGATGGGCTGGTTCGATCCTCCGATAGCGGTGCAAAACCGCTCGAAGGAGTGCGCGCGCTGATGCTCTATCCGCTCAACGCACTTATCGCCAGCCAGGAGGAGCGGCTGTCAAAGTGGTTCGCCCCCTTCGGCGGAGCGCTGCGCTACTGCCTCTACAATGGCGACACGCCGGAGAGTGTGCGGAGCACCGCCGCGCGTGGGGAACCCTGGAAGGTCGCTGATAGGACGACACTCAGGCGCTCGCCTCCGCCGGTTCTTGTCACCAACGTTACCATGCTGGAGTACATGCTGATCCGGCAGAAGGACGCACCGATCCTGCGGGCGTCACAAGGTACGCTTGACTTCGTGGTACTGGACGAAGCGCACTCATATGTCGGCGCCCAGGCGGCCGAAATTGCTCTCCTACTACGCCGCGTCGCGCTTGCTTTCGGTCGCAAACCCGAAGAGCTCCGATACGTCGCGACCTCAGCGACGATCGGCGGCCCGGACGCCGCCGAGCTACGATCCTTCCTTCGAGATCTGTCAGGCGCACCAGAGCAAAATATTCACGTGGTAAGAGGTGTTAGGGCGTCGCTACCGGCCTCTCCTGCCCTCAATAGCAATCTCATCGAACTTGACGAGATAGCGGGCATGGAACCGCTCCAGGCCGGTGAGATCTTCGCTAAGTCTGCACCGCTAAGGGTCCTGAGGGAGCAGTTCAGAGCCGGCGCCATCGTAGGCTGGAGCGGCTGGAGCGCGCAGGCGCGCCAGATCGGCGGCGCGGACGTAGACCCGAGGCGCCTGCTTGTCGAAGCGTCAAGGGCGAAGGACCCACATTCCGATCCGGCGCTGGCCAGCGCTGGCGGAGACTCAATCCTGCCGGTCCGCCTACACCTCTTCCACCGGACGCTTTCCGGTCTCTGGGCCTGCGTGAACCCGACCTGTCCCGGGCGGCCCGCCGCATCTGAAGCAGCCGACTGGCACTTCGGCGCCGTCTTCCTCGAATCGCGAGAGCATTGCTCACACTGCGGATCGCTCGTGCTCGAATGGGCCTATTGCATTCAATGCGGCGATGGTGCGCTCAAGGCTGAAGAAACTGCCGACGGATCGCATCTTGTGGCCTGGACAGGCGGCACAGGGGACGGTGAGTTCGAGCAAACGCTCGATCGCGACGAAACCTTCGGCGCCGAAGACGACACACAAGACGATGCGCCGCTGACCACATCCCCGGTCGTGAACCGCCGATATTTAGGGGCGCGCGGGGCACGGCCGTCTCCGATAATCCGCTTCGAGCCAAAAACCGGTGCGATCGTCGAGACCGTGGACGGCGCGGGGTTACCAACGACCGCGAGCCGCCACGTAGGTGAGTGTCCATGTTGCGGCTGGGCACCCAAGAAGGTGGACCTCGAGGCCGGCGTGCTTCGATCGCTCGTCGCGGGTGCGCCCTACTTGATGTCTCAGATCACCCCTGGACTCGTCGGGCACCTATCGCCAAAACCTGACGCTGACGAGCCCTTGCCGCTCGACGGCCGGCAACTGATTACCTTCACCGATGCGCGGCAGGGCACGGCCCGACACGCGGCGAACTTGCAGGTGGCATCGGAGCGCGGCTTCGTCCGAAGCTTTCTCTACCACTTTGTGCAGGATCGTCCCGTGCGGGACGACCAGGCCATCGCCGCGATCGAGGCTAAGCTCAAGCGACTGGCCTCCGACGAGCAGGACGGGATCACTCTCAGCCTCATGGCTGACCTTCGGTTGGCGCGAATCAGGCTCGAAGGGGTCGCCACCCCGAAGGCCTGGCGCCAACTTGTCGATCGACTCGCCGCTGAGCCCACAATCAACCGCTTTCTCTCGAATCTCTGGGTCGAGCGCGAAGAGACTTTCTCCGACCCAGCGCGGCTCGCTGAATTCATGCTATATCGGGAGATCATGCGACGGCCCGTCCGCGCCAACAGCGCTGAGACATTGGGCCTTTTGCGCTTGACCATTCCCGGCCTGGACGAGCCCAACGTGGTCGTTCCGGCTTCCGCAACGCGCTTAGGGTTGAATGCAGACGACTGGCGCGACCTCGTGCGCCTTCTCCTTACGCATTTTGTCCGAACTAACGTCATCCTGGATTTCGACGCTAAACGTTGGATGCGTTGGATTGACCGCCGCCAGAGCCACGTGGAAATGGTACCTTTCGAGCCTGCGCTTCCCTCAAGCCGATACGTCCGCTTCTGGCCACACCCCTACGGTCCAAGACCTTCTCGCGTGGTTCGGATGCTTGTCCAGGCGCTTGGTCTCGATCGCGATGATCCAAGCGTTCGGGATGACTTGAACGAACTTCTGCGGGCAGCATGGTCGACGTTGCAAAGGTTCATGACGGTCAGTCCGAATGGCTTCCGGCTACGGCTCGGCGACATGAATGTCACGCCGATCGAAAGGGCCTTCTGGTGCCCCAACACTCGACGTCTGGTGGACACGACCTTCCGCGGACTAAGCCCATACGACAAGCTCGGTGTGCACCCGAAAGCCGAAGCCGTCGACATGCCGACCCTGCCGTTTCCATGGCGCCGTGATGCCCACGGAGGTCGCGTCTCCGATTCAATTCTCGACGACTGGCTAGCGACCGATGAACGTGTCTCGCTCCTGAGGGCCAAGGGGGCCTGGGGCGATCAGCAGGATCGCGCGGCGAGGTTCTCGCCGTGGCTGCGCGCGGCGGAGCACTCCGCTCAGCAACCGAGTTTCCTGCTCCGCGACTACGAAAACGCCTTCAAATCTGGAAAAGTCAACGTCCTTGGATGCTCGACCACCATGGAGATGGGCGTTGACATTGGAAGCATCGAGGCGGTTCTAAACACCAATGCGCCACCGGCGATCGCTAATTACCGGCAGCGTGTCGGCCGGGCGGGACGGGCGCGTCAGCCGATCGCTCTTGGCCTGACGATTTGCAAGGATCGACCGCTCGACCGACTCGCGTTCGCAGATCCCGGCGCCTTCCTGGCGCGAGAAGCGCCCGCGCCGGTGGTCAGTCTCGAAAGCCCAACCATCGCTCGACGTCACGCCCACGCCCTTCTTCTTGCGCGCTTTCTGGCCACTCAGGGCGCCGAACTTCACAAACTGACGAATGGCGCCTTTTTCGGCCTCGGACTCAGCGCAGAAGTCCTGAATAACTTGCCTTGGCGTCGCTTCCTAGCATGGCTCGACGCCGCCGCTGCAGGTCTCAAGACGATGACATCGGATCTTGAGGAGGTGTTGCGCGGGACCCCCGTGCGACCAGACCCCGACCTCTTCGAAGGTGTCCGGGATACGATCGAGCGCATTCAGTCGGATTTGAGCGCGGAATGGGACGCACTAAGGGGCGATGAGCCGGATGCCGAAACCTCTGTGGTATCCAAGGCGCGGGACTTCCAACGTCGGAGGCTCCAGGGAAATTACCTTTTGGGTGAACTCGCCGGTCGCGGATTCCTACCGTCATATGGCTTCCCGAGCGACGTGGTGTCCTTCGTGACGGAGACTGGGGTCGAGCGACACAAGCGAGAGGACTCTGGCGAGAACCGCTTTAGTTCTCGAGGATACCCATCCCGACAACGCGACATCGCCATATTCGAGTATGCGCCTGGGCGGAGCTTGGTGGTGGACGGTGTCGTGCGAGAGTCCGCGGGCGTCACGCTGAATTGGAAACGCCCCGCCGATAAGGCCGGTGTGCGGGAGGTGCAAAGCCTTCGTCAGATGCGCCATTGTCAGTCCTGCGGCGCGTTACTGTCGGCGCCATCCGCCGTGTCTCCCGGCGCCTGCCCCGATTGCGGCAGCTCTGACTTCAAGATCATGCGATTCCTCGCTCCAGCCGGTTTTGCCGTCGACGCGCGCTACGAAGTTCATGATGACCCCTCGGACACCGGGACTTCAATGCTCGTCGACCCCTGGGTCTCGGCGCGCACTCTGGCTTGGCGCGCTCTCCCGGACCCAAACGTCGGGCGCCTCCGGACCGGCTCGGACGGTCTGGTCTTCTGGTTCAATCCAGGTCCGCACGGCCATGGGTTCGAGGTCTGCCTGCACTGTGGCCGCGCGGAAGCCGAACACCAAGCGGATGGCACCGGGTCCCTCGCGGGGCACCGTCCACTTCGCGGAGGCCCCCGTGCGGCCGACGAACGCACCTGCACAGGCGCGCCGGAGATCAACCCCTATGCCGTGGCGCGCCATCTACGACTCGGTCACGAAATTCGAACCGACGTCTGCGAAATACAACTCTACGACTGCGCCAGCCGTGAAGTGGCGCTGACGGTGGCTTTGGCGATCAGAGAAGCGGCCGCGCGTCGCCTCGGCGTGGATGCTGACGAGATGGGCTTTGCGGCGCCTCCCGCCATCCATCCTGCCGGCCAGCGCAATTGGACCGCTGCTGTCTTCGACCGGGCGAGCGGAGGCGCCGGCTTCTCTGCCACGATAGCTCGTGATCCCATCGGCATACTTAACGAGGCTAGAGACTTGCTGGACTGCAGCAAGTTGGGCCGTTGTGGCGATCCCGATGCAGTATTCGCCTGCCCTCGCTGCGTGCTCTCGGTTGATAGCCAACATGCGGTCGAAGGCACCGACCGGAGGGCAGCGCATTCCCTACTCACCGCCATTGGACGCAGTCTGGACCTTCCCAAGCGCTTCCGACTGTTCGGACCTGCCACCGAATATGAATCCGCACCTCTCCCCCAAGCACTCTCCGACCGCCTTGGGGACGATGCGTCGAATACACTGGTCGTGTTCATGTCAGGGCCTCCTGCAGAGTGGGAATTGGAGACTTGGCAAATGGCGCCCGTTCTGGAACGCTGGGGCGCTCGCGGGCGCGGGGTGCAGATCGCAGTCGACGCGAGCGCGCTGACCGCTACCGATGCCGTCACGCGTCGGAACGTGGTACTATGGGCTCAGCGCGCACGCGTCGACATCGTAGCGCGAAACGAAGTCGACAACGACGCCTGGCTGGCGGGTGTGGTCTCGACACGTGGGCTAACCGCTTGGGCATCATCGTCTGCATCCGCGAAGGCCGTGGGTATTGGTTGGGGCTCTGTCTCCGATGCTCCGGTGGTACGAGGTGCAACGGCGCTTGCCGCGCCGCGGGAGCGGCTAGATGTATCCGCCCTGCTCTCGGCCGGCGGCAGTGAGGCCATTTTCGAGATTGCTGATGAGCTCGACGGACCAGCCGCGGGTTTCGGTGCCCGGCTCAGGGCGCTGTTGCGCGCGCGCTCGACGGAATTAGCGCAGGTATTCTCTGCCCCGTGTTTGGAGATTCGCTATTCGGACAAGTACCTGTTCAATCCGCTGTCCATCCGTCTCCTGACGGAAGTGGTCGCCGCCTTCAGCGACTATGACACCAACGTCAAAGTGCAGACTCTCGCCGCCAAGACCGGCGGTGGGGCTCGTACAGGACCGTGGTTGCATAGGGATTGGGCCGACCTAGTTACGCGTACGGCGGTTATGGAGCAATCGCTTGTCGAGGTGGTGCCGAAAGTGCAGGTGTCACAAGTCCAATCCGCGCCGCACCGCCGTCGCCTTGAATTTCGAACGCCGCGTGGCTCTGGCACGATCTTCTTTGATCAGGGAATGGGCTCATGGCGAGTTACCGACGAACACCACGATCATGCTAGCTCAATCTCTGAGCAGGTGACGAGCCTTAAACGACCGTTCTCAGTTCTCAACGGTCTAGATGGGACGTTCCTTGCGGTGAGACTTGACTGAGAGTCGACTCCTCAAGGAATGCACGGTTCAGCGTGAATGGCGCGTCCGGCCAACTTTGGCGCCTGAAGGCAGCTGTTTTTGCGACGTTCGCCTATAGCGTCGCAGGCGGCTGCATCCCTAATGAGCACTGAGAACCATGACCTGTGACCATATAGACAACGACGATTATCCCGTTAGTTCACAGCGCAGCAGGATAATGCGTTCGGTACGGCAAAAGGACACGTCGCCCGAGATGAAAGTGCGATCGGCTCTTCATGCCGCCGGTCTGCGATACCGCCTTCATGTTAAGGGCCTCCCGGGAACGCCGGATCTCGTTTTTCCCCGGCGAAAGGTCGTGGTATTCGTTCATGGCTGTTTCTGGCATCGCCATCCGGGCTGCCATCTCGCGACCACGCCAAAGTCCAGGGTCGCGTTCTGGACGGAGAAGTTTAGGCGCAATCGGGAGCGTGACGCCGCTGCTGCGGGCGCACTTCGTTCGCGGGGCTGGGCTGTCGTGGAGGTGTGGGAATGCGAGATAAAGCGTAACGACTACCTGGAGCCGCTCCTACAAATATTGCGACTGGCGATAGATGCGCGGATGAGCCAACCACACCGCCTTCATCGAAGCTTTAACGCTAGTCTCAGACGGAAAACTTCCGAATCCGGAACGCGAGGTGCGGAGGGAGGATGAATTCGAATTCGTCGCCAAGGTGCAGCACCGTGGTGACCTCGAAGTGAAGCTGGCGATGGTGATTTGGACAGACCGTAATGACGTTTTGCGGCCCCAGCACATCAACGCTGAGTGTCGATACCTGCACCACGTGGTGAGCTTCGACATACGGCATACCATCCGGTTTGAAGAACGTGGCCCAAGCCTGACCCAAGACGTCGCAGCCCTGACACCTGGTTGTTCGTTAGCTTCACCATTGCTCCGATCGGCCCGCGTTCCACGTATCGGCTAATCCGGTGCTTGATGATCGGAGTAGCATCGCGCGTCAAATCCCACACCGCTTTGCGTATTTCGGGGTTTTGCAGGTCGGGTGCGCTTGCGAGTAGGGGCAGCTGATCAACGTTCGTACTAAAGTCGACAAGTGAGTCGATGAAGGCTTGTGCGGTGGCGGTACCGCCCCGCAACGCCGGTTCTAGTCTCGGAAGAGAAGGGCGGATGTCGAAAGATACCGCTAGTCGTAACTTTTATTGCCGGTGCCGGCAGATCGACGTTCCGACCTTCCGATCGTTGAAACGCTCCGGTGGATCTGCAATCTGAGTTCGCCGATATCGGAAACGTCGGATAGACGAATGGGATAGTCGGCCGTCTCCAATTTAACTCGACGGTCGTTCGGGTCGAGGTCGGCGAGGGCCTTACTGTCGACCCACGCCCCCTCAAGATTGCCACCGAGCACCGCGAGGCGGGCTAAGATGGTTTCAAGGGTCGCGATATAGTCCGGGTTGTAGGCGGGCTTGCCTCGGGAGACGCCGCCATTCGAGTGAAGCACGATGTCGACCCCGATGGCCGTTTCTTCGACCTCGAACTCTGCGTCCAGTATCTGACCATCCTCACCGAAAGCCGTCAAGACATTTTCCTCACGGCGCCGAGTGTTGGGCGAGCGACGCAGGGTTCCGATTCTCTGCCTCGCTAGCGATCATGCCAAGAATCTGACATCTATGCATCTTGTCGGGACCAAAACCTTATGTCGAACCTTTTACTGCAGTTGGCAGACCCGGACGAAGTGGCTGCGATCGTCGATGATGTGCGCCGGGAGGCTCGGTACGTTGTTACGGACTTTTCCGTCGAACTGGTGGTTTCGAAATTTCGCGATGAGGCCGAGACGGAAGGGGACATCTACGTTCCGGAGTATCAGCGAAGCCTCGCTTGGAACGAGGAGCAAAGCTCCTATTTCATCGAGAGCCTCATCCTCAGGGTCCCAGTTCCTCCGGTATTCCTCTATGACGTCGAGGGGCGCTTGGAGATCGTTGACGGCTCGCAACGGATCCGAAGCCTAGTACGATATTTGCGGGATGGGTTCGCGCTGAGAGGTCTCGAGAAGCTAGACATACTGAACGGATATCATTTCGCCGATTTGCCGCCCTCGGTGCAGCGGCGTCTCAACAACACGCCAATACGTTCGTTCGTCTTGGACCAGGGAACCGACGAAAGCACCCGTGTTGAGCTGTTCAGGCGCCTCAACACATCAGGAAAGCGACTTGAAGACGCCGAAATACGGAAAGGCGTTTACCGCGGTGCCTTCCTCGATCTGGTGATTGAAAGGGCTGCATCAGACCTCTTTAAGAGCTTGACGCCCCATATGGCCAAGGGCGTCGACGCTCGCAGCGAGCGTCAAGAGCTAGTCACGCGCTTTTTCATCTACTGCGACCGCTACCTGGCGTTCCGCCACGATGTCAGGAAATTCCTCGACTCCAACATGGACAAGCTGAACAAGTCCACTGACGAAGCGCGGCTCTCGGAGATGGGCGCCGAATTCGAGCGGACAATGCAGTTTATCCGCATGTACTATCCGAAGGCCTTCTATCGGCCGGATGGAGGGAAACGCGTTCCTCGTGTCCGCTTCGAAGCCATTGCCGTTGGAACGGCGCTCGCCTTACGGAGCGATCCGGCCTTAAGGCCGCCATCGGATGCATGGCTGCGGTCGAAGCAGTTCGAGGAGCTGGTGCGGACGGACGCCAGCAACAGTGCTCCGAAGCTCCGGGGGCGTATCGAATACGTCCGCGACAGCCTGCTCGGCCGTCCGTATGAGCGTTGAGGGACGCTTTCGCGTCCGCGCGCAGGACGTGTCCGAGTACCTAAAGTCTCTGCAGTCGCTGGAGCGTGTTTACAACATACCCGGCCGCAGTTTCTACCGCGCAACGGCGGCGATCACGGCGTCCCGCGCCTCCGCCTTCATCATGATGTACAACTGCATAGAGTTCGGTTCCCGAGAGGCGTTGGTAGGGCTGCGACAGGAGATCCTGGCAGGCGGTGGCGGCTTTATGGCTCTGAAAGACTACTGGCAGGAAGAGATAGCCCGAGCTCACTTCCGCGACCGGCTCACCCAGGGCGCCAACCACGACAGCCTCATCCGCGACGTGGCCAGGTTCGCGCCTGGGGTCGTGGACTGGAAATCAGACCTGCGCCGTCTGCCGTTTTCCGGAAATGTCGACAACGAGGAATTGCTACGCTTCGTCGCGCGGATCGAAAGCCGATGGCGACCACCGCGATCTTGCCTCGGCGGTTCCGACCTGGTCCTTATAAGACAGATGCGCAACACACTTGCTCATGGCGCCGAGACGTTCGAGACCGTCGGTTCCCAATTCAGCACTCAGGACATTACCGAGAAGTTTCGACGGACAAGGATCTTCATGGTCTCGCTCATTAAGGGGCTTGAGCGCTACAAGACAAGGCAGCACTACCGCCGCGTTTAGGCGGGTACTTCTTCGAGACCGCAGTGGGTCGCCAGTGCTCGCGCGAAGTCTTGGTTCTTAGTTAGCCCACTCTTCATGTAGCGGCGAAGAAATCCCTCGGCGGCGCGGACGGATAATGTCTGTGCATCGTTCAAGCCAAAGCTCGCGATCGAGACGCGGCGTTCGTCTGCCGGTCCTTCACCCGCCCCAGGTATGTAGCGTGAAGTCTGCTTAGGGCCACCCCACGCCGCGTTGTGCTGGGAAAGCGTCTCGGTACCGTGTTCCTGATAGGCAAGGCTGTGGGCTTCCGAGGCCACCAGACGTTGTCCGACCCAGGTCGCCACAGGCACGCTCACAGCGTTGCCAACAAGGCGCCAGCGCCCGCGCTCGCCCTTATTGGTGTCGCGGGCAGCCGCCGTCCAGCCAGCGGGGAAACCTTGAAGGCGTTCCGCATCCTCGATGCCAGGCGTCTGAAACAGTCCAGTTTCCACCGTCCAAATAGCAGGCGGTGAAGGTATGCTTAGGCCGGAGCCCCCTTTTAGGGGTGGTACTGCATCAGGGGTCCAACCCACGCCACGATTGCCCTCAGTCCAGTAAAATCCGATGTTGGCCGCCCAATCGCTTGCGGGCGCTACGCGGTCGATACCGTCGAAGAGGAGGTTTCCGGGGTCACCCTCCAACATGCCGACGATGAAAATGCGCCGGCGTCGATGCGGAAGCCCAAATTCCCGAGTGTCCAGCACGCGGTACGCCCAGCGGTAGCCGCGTTCGGCTAGCTCGGCGGTAACGTACCGTACTGCCTTGCCCTTCTGCAGATTTAGGGAGAACGCAACGTTTTCGAGAACTATAGTATTCGGCTTCTTCGGTGTAGCGTCGAGCAACCTGAACACGTGCGACACCAGCCCGGACTGGCTGCCGTCCAAACCAGCCATCCGTCCAGCTTGACTGAGATCCTGGCAAGGCCAGCCACCGACAAGGGCGTCGCACTTGGGGAGACGAGGCATGGCCGTGACATCGTCGACAAGACTGATCTCCGGAAAGCGGCTTCGCAAGACGGCCTGTGCCGCAGAATCCTTTTCGCACATCAGGGACGTCTTTAGGCCCGCTTTGGCGAAACCCACCTCGAATCCACCAATTCCCGAAAATAGGCTTGCGACGGTCTGATTCGACATGAGATTCTCCGAATCCCTTATCAGTTAACAGAGATCCGTTTCAAACTCGAGAAAATAAATCGCAGCTTGGCTAGCGCCAAGCTGGCCAATATGGCTCGATCGCCCATCTGCGCAGGCAGGGCGAAGGTCGTGTTTCAGGAAAGTCGGGGAATTCACTCAGAGTTCAAGGTAGAACTTTCTAGCCGGTTGGCCCGAAAGCAGGCCTGTTGAAGCGTCTGCTTCGGGTCACGTCACGAAGATACTCGCACCGAATTGAAGGTCCGTTATGGAAGATCCGAGGCCCGAAGCTTCCAGTCCGCTATCGGCCCCAAGAATGACGGGCTGCAATGCGCCATATCGGTCGTATAAAGTGCCCCCATCCGTTCCCGAAAGCCGTCGTCTGTTACCTGGCTCGTGAGCTGCCGGCAGTCTATCCGAGGTTTCGTTACAATTGTCGGCGGACATCTCGAACATCGTTGCAATTGACGCACACGGATATCTATTAGATGGCGGTAAATCGGACGGTAGCCGCTATTCTCGAGACGGCGGATTCTGCCATTGAGGGGGATGTACCGGCATGCGACTCATCCAGAACAAGGCGTCCGATGATCATCGGACCGCTGTCGCCCATGTTTTGGAGGGCGCTGAGCAGATCAGCATCGCCGTCGCCTTCCTAAAAGAGGGTGGCGCACGGATCATCGGGCTGCTCCTAGAGGCACGCCTGAAGCAGGGCGCTAAAATTGAAGCTTTCCTCGGTACTGATTTCTACATCACCGAGCCAAAGGCGCTCGCGCATTTGCTCGCAATAAAGAAGCGGTTCGGGGCCTTCGAAATGTTTCTTGCAAACGGCAAGACCGCAACCTTTCACCCGAAGTCCTATGTCGGACGAAGCGAAGGCCAGGTTCGGTGTCTGATCGGGTCAGCGAACCTCACGACCGGCGCCCTGACAACAAACGATGAAATTTCAATCCTGGCGACCGTGAACTCGGACGAACAACTGTCGTCGGATCTGAAAGTCACCTTTGCCGATTTTCGTGAGAGCGGCAGCTTCCAAGAACTCGATGACCTGGTGCTTGGGCAATATGCCTCGCGACACAAAGACGCCGAGCGATTGCGACGCAAACTTGAGAAAGAGCTCGAAGACAACTTCGCCGCACAGTTCGATCTGCGGCGCTTGAATGGCTTCCTCCGCCAGTACCGCGCAGACAAGACCGAACGTTCCGCGCTGGCGAAGCGCCGGACCGATCGGGACAAGGCATTGAAGGTTCAGCAATTGATCGCGGATCTCGGCAACGCGCCGAGGATTTCGAAGGAAATGAGGAGCGTCTTCGCAGAGAATCTAAGCAATCTGATTTCTTCAAGAGAGCCTTATCAACATCTCTGGCATTCCGGCGACATTCATCGACGAGGGTCGGCGGCACTCGATCATCCCAAGAAGACGATCACACTGTTCGCCGCGGGCAGGAAGGCAGCCAAACTCGCGCCAGAACGGGGTTACGAGCAGATGCGTCAGCTAGCGCTCGGTATTCCTGGCGTGGGCGTGAATATGATCACGGCGATTCTCTGCACCTTCGCCCCGAAGCGGTACGCTGTCTTCAACGGCAATACCTCCGGCGCCCTAGCGGCGATCGGCATTGGCGCGCCTCGAAGTCCAACTGTCGCAACGCTGTCGGCCGAACGATACACGCAATTGTGCGCTACCATCGACGCGCTGCGGAGGCGCATCGGTGGCGCTGATTTCACGGACGCCGACGCGTTTCTCAACTGGCTGTATTTCAAGACGAAGCCTTCCAAGCGCGCGCATGAGGGAGGCGCCCCAAAAACCTCACCTTGCGTGTCGCGGCCACGCCAAGTTGTCCGGCAGCACCGCGCCTCTAATCGGCCGTTCAGGCAGAGTTTGCCTTCACCGAAAGCGGGCAGTCCGTTCGAGTGAACCACATGGCCCATAGTGCCCCAATCGAACGAATCTCGCTTCTATGGCGTGACCCGAACGGCGCTCTCAGCACGCCCACGGCATCAGAGTTGTCAGCTGGAAATAAATGCGCCAGGTGAGTAGCGCCCCGAGCCCGCAGACGACAAGGATGATGCCAAGGACGAATCGGTGAAGTGTAATCCGGTTTTCCAGCTTGCGATAAAGAGGGAGGAACTCCGCGGCGACGACCGAGTAATCGCCCTTCAGCTTGGTCTTCTGTCGGGTCAGATCGTCGTCTATCGTCGACAGCGTCAGCAGCTGGTTGACGATGGCAAACGCCAGGAGGGCAACGAACAGCGTTGCACCGAGCGAGATGGCGAGGTTTGCCCAGAAATTCACGTCGCATTGAGTTGCGGGCTTGAGCTGCGTGGCGATGATCACACTCGCGACGGGAATGCCCATTATCTGGTTCTGGATGTCATGGAATGTCTTATGGATCTTACCGGTGTAGTCCGCGATGGCCTCTTCCGCCTTCCCCCGGATCTTGTCGTACGAGAACTCCGACGCGAACAGCCTATAGCTGTCCTCGCACTTTGTGACGAAGTCCCGAAAGTGTCGAAGAAGGTACCTGAAGCGCTCGCCTTCGGGATGGGTGCGACACGTCTCGATGAGCGTGGTAGCAACGATCGCAGCCTTCTGGTCCTTGTGCACCTTCTGCATGACGAAGTTCTCGAACTCGTCGACCAGTATGGAGTTTACGGAGACAAGGTCCGATGACCTGAAGTCTACACGGACCATCAGCCGGATCGAGCCGAGGAACAGCATCTCCGCCTGGTACGGGTCGAGAAACGCAGCCGCCTCTTTTAAGGTGCGGACCAGGCGCAATGCGTTCCGGTAGCGCGCGACGGCGTCGGGAACGACGGTATCGTTGTAGGCGAACCTCTCCTCGATCAGGTAATAGCGCTCCGGCTCGGCTATGCGGTTGCGACGGTTCTCGAGCAGCCGGTCGAGGGTGAGCGCGAGGAAGCCAAGTCCTGTGCGTGGAGCGCCGATTTCGACGCTAACTGTCGCGCCTATGACGACCGCCGACGCTGAGTCGACCGTGAATGCCGCGTCGTCGAAAGCCTTCTCATCGCTTTCAATCTGCTTCAGCGTTTCCACAATGCTGTAATCGCGGACCGTCAACTTTCCCGCGGAGCCATCTTTCGAGAACTCCGTGTTGCGGTAGAGTGCTATCAGCTGGTCGAACGTGATCATGAGGCTACGCTACTCCTGATCGTGTTCCAGTCTTTCGATCAGGTCGGGAGGGAGTTCGGTGAAGGTCAGGGTCTTCTTGTCGTCGTTATAGACGATCTTGCCGTCGGTAAGGGCTTGCCGATTGAATTCGACCGACCAGAGCCGCGTCTTCGCGGAGAACTTCACCATCGGCGACAGCGCTCGCTTCTTCGGAACGAAGCCGTCGCCAAGTCCGACATCCGGATCTCCGAGCGATTTGGCGAGTTCTTTCGGGTTCTCTGGAAAGAGCTCGTTGGAGAATGTCTCGAGATCCAAAGGCTCGTTGTCCCGGATGTATCGCTGGCAGATGTCGTACGCCTTCTGCAGGAAAGCTTGCTTGTCCTTCACGAAGCCCTTCGCCGGCTCGGCGAAACCGTTCAGCACGCGCACCAGTGTCCTGGTATCCTCGAGGTCCTGAACGGTGCTGTCGCAACCGAGGAACTCCTTGAAGTACTCGGCGACGTTCCCCTTGCCCTTTAGGAAGCCGATGTAACGGTCCGCCGAGTTAGTCCATGCCGTCATGTTGATCCGGCCGGCGAAGCGGAAGCCGTCGAGGTCGAGGTGTTCGACTGACGCGATGTCAAAGCTTTTGGTGAGCGCCGCACCGAGCTTGTCGTTGATGATCGCCACTAGCAGAAACCGTTGCTCGTCCTTCTCGAGATGCGCGAAAAGGACGTGACCGCCCGTCGCCCCGGGCTTTCGGCGCGCCTGAACGGTCAGTGTCGTCATCAGCTTGGCCGTGAGCGTGGCGAAGTCCTTGAAGTCGCCCTTCCGGAACTCGTCAAGATAGGTCTGTGCCGGATAGTTGTCGGAGCTTGCCGCGAAGCGCCCGTGAGACTTCGAGGCGCGGCTCGCATACATGGCGTGCAGCTCGCCGACCACGCGCTCCACCGTTTCCGAGACCTTGAGGTGCGCGTTACCCGACACCGTTTCAAAACTCTCGGAATTCCTCTTCAGGTCGTGCACCGCGACCTGAATGACCTGCTCGACCATCGAATCCTCCCCCTCGTGATGGCAGTTATGCGAGACGTGAGGGCCCGAACGCAAGTGTTCGAAGGATTAGCAGACCGAATATCCACGCCATGCGTGTCGAAAGGCGGAACGTCTTTCGATCCGCTCATGGCCTACGATCGCAGCGCGGTTTGGATCTTCTTCCACTCAGGAATTTCATCGAAATGGTACTTACGCAGCCTCGTGAAAAGATCGAACGCGTGAAGGGTTCTTAGGATTAAGAGCGGGGCATTGAACGACGCCATTAGCACGCCCGAGAGAGTATCTTGCCGTTCAGCGAGCAACGCCTTGAGAACGACGATCTCGTTGCCGGGGTCTACGATCCAGGCTCCGGCATTGGCAACGAAGGTCACCGACACGGAGTCGGCAGCCGGGTGACCGATCTCGCAAAGTTTCGCGTAGGAACGGCTTTATGCCGGGAATCTTCATTCCATCCACGTGGTCGACGTACTGGAAGGTCTGCATCGCCTTGCGACTGCCGGTGTCTTTTCGGTCTTCAGCACCTTCCGGGCATGCGTGAAGTGTATCAGCGTGTCTTCCAACTCCTTAGCGGACAGCATGGGCTCCCCAGCCTGACCCGAAATCTCGGCTCGTATCGCATCCTTGTTGTAGGCGAGCGTCCGGGCCACTGGTCCCAGGCTGTGGTTTATATCGCCTGCGGATTCGATCAGGCTTCTACACGCCGACGCGCAGCCATATAGACTTCCCGCCTCATGTTCGCGGACCGCCACCTTGATCCACCTGGACGTACGGAACACCGATGCGACCGAAGCCATATGCGCCCGGTACAGCATCTCCGTCCAATAGATGTGCCCCATGTACGCCCGCCCGATCGATTCGTCGCGAGCCCTGTATTCGAAATCCGACAAGTCCTTGAAAGTGTACCTGTCTCTCATCAGATCAGGCGCAATGTCGTTGACGATGCGGCCGTAGAGTTCGGAATTCTTCCGAACACTGCGGACTTTTCTTAATGTCCAGATCGAGAGCTGGTGTCGAGGGCGAAACTTGGACCATGCAGCGATCGTCTTTCAAACACATCCTAACAGAGAAGCCGGACGCCATGCGAAGCACGTCGGTGACCGGCTGCTTTCGTATCTTCATTCGCCAAGACCCGACCGCCTACTGTCGGCCCAAACGGGACGTCTGAGTAGTGGCTCGCTGATCGCCACTCCTGGCGCAAAGCTGCCAATCGTTGTGCGGCGCCCTCGTCGACTTCGATCGACGAGCCGAAATTGCCTTGCTCCATCTAAAGTTTGAGCGATGAGTTAAAACCGATATGATTAGAAATATCGGTTTCAGCACCAAAGAGTGGCAACTCTGCGACGGCGGTTTTTCGACGGTCCTCGGGATAACGGCTCCGATTTCGACACTGAGGGAGGGTGCGCAAGAGGGCCAGCGGGATGTCGCAGGTGGTTAGCCCCGGTCGTGCACAATGCAATGTAGCCGTCCACCGACTTGCCCCACGAGTCCGCTTAGAAACGCTCTCCTCCCGTGATCCACAGTCCACACGTTGCTACCAGTTTACGCCGCACGAGCTAGTCAGGCCGCTTCCGCTTAACGAGGCTCTTCTTATTTTAGCCCAACACGATCTGCTCGCAGCGAAATGGCAACTAGGATGCGGCTTTGTGCTTCGACACCAACCCGCCCGGAGTATCAGGACCGAGGCAGCGTCCATGAAGAGTGACGCAATCTCGTATCCCCCACGAGGGCTATCTCGTGAGGAAGCAGCTCGTTACATCGGTGTCGGATCGACGCTTTTTGACGAGATGGTTGCCGATGGGCGTATGCCAAAGCCCAAGCGCATCAATAGCCGCGCTGTCTGGGATCGTGTAGCCTTGGATATCGCTTTCACCTCGTTGCCGGACAAAGACAGCGGCCTTCAAGAGCTGTTGGAACGAAGCAAACGGGGCGTGGAAAAAAGATAGCAACTACGCTCGTTGCGTATACGCTGCAGGCGTAGTACGATGATAGCCCGTGCGGAAGGCATGATGTGAACGAGAATGAGAAACTTGCGCAAGACGTGAAAGCATGGCGGGCAAAGGAAGGGTTTACTGCCGAAGCCGCGGCCAAGGTACTGGGAATACCGAGGCGCACCTTTGAAGGCATAGAGCAAGGAAGAGGGTTTCGTTACCCGGTGCTCCTGCGCGTTGCCATCAAAAGCAAAACCCTTTCGCTACGGGCGAGTCTGAAAGGGTCCCCCGGACTGAAAGGAGCATTTGATGGCTCGGCCATTTAAGGATGCCCGTTACCCTGGGGTATCTTCGCGCCTCAAGAACGGCAAGCTAATCTATCGCTACCGCGCAAAGGGCATGCCTGAAATCCGCCTTCCCGGTAAGCCCGGCGATCCCGAGTTCGAGGCGGCTTACGAGAAGGCCACGCAGGGTCAAGGCAAGAAGGCAGTTATCGTCGATTTGCCCGGTCGGGCACTGCCAAAAACCTTTGGTCATGCCGCGCGCCGGCTTGAAACGACAATGGAGTGGTTGGGCTTTGATGAAGCCACGCAGCAGAAGAATGCGCGACTGATTGAGCGTTTTCTCAACCTGCCGGTCGATCCCAACTACCCACTCACCTGGCGCAATACTCCTGTTGAACATCTCGACGCGGATCGGCTTCGCGCCATCATTGAAGGCATCTTCAGGACGAACCGCACAGTCGCCAAACACACGTTGGTCGCCATCAAGAAGCTTCTATGGGTCGCGACCGATGTCGAAAAATGGATCAAGCCGCAGGATGATCCGTCGCTATCTATCCGCGTGCGGGTGCCCAAATCGACCAAGAACCCAGCTTGGCCAATTGCGATGCGCGAAAAGTTCGAGGAGCGACACCCCATCGGTACAGCCGCGCGCACCTGCTATGCACTGGGGTTCTGGCTTGGAAATCGGCGCGGCGATATCGCTGCTCTTGAGTGGGACGATCTTTTAACCGAAGAGATCGAACTGTTCGACGGCTCGCTGGTGCTAATCGAGGCCTTTGATTTCCGCCAGAAGAAGAACCGCAACCGCCATGGCGGGCGGGAGATGTTCATTCCAGTCGTAGACAAACTAGCAACGGCCTTGGACCTGCTCGATCGCTCGAGAGGCGGCACGGTCTTAAAGAACGCCTATGGCAGGTCATTCTCGGAAAAGAGCCTGACCGGCATGATGCAGCACTGGACGCGGCAGGCGGGAATTCCAAGCGGCTACACGCTTCATGGCCTGCGCCGCACCTTCGGCACCTACCTCGCTGAATGCAACATCCAGGCGCGCGCCATCATGGAGGCGATGGGTCATTCCTCCATGACGGTAACAGATGAGTATGTGCGTGAGGCCAATAAGAAGCGGATCGCGGTTGATATTGCTCGTGCCATCAACGAGCGCGAGGCCAAACGCGACGCCATGAAGCGGCGGGCAAACCTCCGCATCGTCAGATAATCAAATCGAGTCGGAACAAACCGGGACCACGGTCCTGCTTTGGGCCCATAATGGGCCCAAAACGTTTTGGGCCGAGGGCACTTTTTGTGAATAAAAACAATGGTTATGGTGGGCCCGGAGGGACTCGAACCCCCAACCAAGCGGTTATGAGCCGCCGGCTCTAACCATTGAGCTACAGGCCCCACACGCGGCTGGATTAATGTTTTTCCCCGAAACGCACAAGGCTTTCCGGACGGGTTCGCCGAGATCGCCCAAATCAGCCCATATTCAGACATTAGAGCGACGTTCGTCCACTTGGACGCACAACGAAGTACGCTCTACCGCTTTGAACCTACGCATCGTGCTTTCCGAACCCGCGTCGGCGCAGCAAAATCGATTCCGATTTTCGGGCCGATGCGGTAGTCGACAAGCGCGACTGGACCGCAGACCGAGGAGATTTTCATGACCAGACATCTTTTACCCTTGGCGCTCGCCGCCGCAATCGCTTTTCCGGCGATGGCCAGCGCTGCCGATTCGCCGCCCCCACCGCGCATCGTCGTCACCGGCGAAGGCGAAGCGACCGCGGCCCCCGATCTGGCGCTCCTGACGCTCAGCGTCATGCGCGAGGCCAAGACCGCGCGCGCCGCGCTCGATGCCAACAACGATGCCATGGCCTCCGTGATCGCCGCTATGAAGTCGGCTGGCATCAAGGAGCGCGATCTGCAGACAGCCGGCATCCAGATCAGCCCGCGCTACAACTACACCAACAAGCCGGACGGCAGCCAGGAAGCCGAACTCGTCGCCTATCAGGTGACCAATACGCTTTCGGTGCGCATCCGCGATATCGACAAGACCGGCGAGATTCTCGACAAGGCGGTATCGCTTGGCGTCAACCAGGGCGGCGGCATCTCGTTTTCCAACGAGGATCCGGCTGCAACTGTCACCGAGGCCCGCAAGAAGGCGGTCACCGACGCCATGGCCAAGGCCAAGACGCTGGCTGAAGCCGCCGGCGTCAGCATCGGACGGGTGCTAGAAATCACGGACCAGAACGTCGCGCCGCCGCCGATACCGATGAACGCCAAGGCCTTCGACGCGGCCCGCGCATCGGTTCCGGTGGAGGCCGGCGAGAATTCCTACACGGTGCAGGTCACTGTCACGTTCGAGTTGAAGTGACGGCCTGAACGATCCGGCGTGGTTCGGCCCTGTTGACGCGCGGGCAGGAATCAACCGGCAATATCGATCTTGCTGCATGAAAAACCCCGGAGGACTGGTCCCCCGGGGTTTTTTCGAGCCGCACCCTTGCGCCCTGGCGGAAAGGGGCTCTACTACTCCAGACTGACCTTCGCAGAAGGTCATGTCTCAAGCTGACCTTCGCATAAGGTCATGCTTAAACAAGAAGGCCGTTGCCGGTCGGCAACCTGCCGAACGTTTACCGGTAGATGACCGTTTACCGGTAGATGATCGGGCAGCCGCGCTCATTGGCGAACACGACCACCACGCGGTCGCCGTACTGGCGGCCCACGACCTTGACCGTGCGGCGGCTGATATCGACGATGCGGACGCGGCGCAGGCCCATGCGCTCCGCCTTGCCGAGGGCACGATCCGGCGAGCAGGACCTGCGCCAGTCGCGTTCGCGGTGGCGTTCGCGGTAGCGATAGTCCTCGACATAAACGCCGGCACGGGAATCGTCGTTGTTGCCGAAACCGAGATAGATGCTGTCTGCATGAGCGGGGACAGCGGCAAGCGTGCCAAGAGCGACAAGGGCCGAAAGGGTCGCCGTTTTGACCGTGTTGAACATTGTCTTCTCTCCTTGTTCAGGGCTTCCGCCCGTTTCGTCGAACCGATGGGAGGAGAATGCGCCTGCGTTTCTGAACTTTTTACGAACCAGCCGTTCATTTCCGGTTCAGGTGCAGCCGAGGACAATCGGTAGTCTTGCACCTCCCGCGACCGGTTCCGGATACTATCGATAGAAACGCCCGGTTTTTCCGCCGGTTCCGGCCGGGATCCAAATGCATGTCGCCCAAAAAGCATGCCCATCGGTCTTGAAACGAGGGGTGCGCAGCGATTTTGGGACAACCACATGCATACAACAAGAACTTAAGCGCGTCGCAGGATCCCTTCAGACGCGACACGCTTTAAGGCTCGTCGTCCAGCATGTGCTCGAAATAGTCGTCCGGCTCGGCAAGATCGGTCTCGCTGGCGCTAACCCGGTCGCGCATCGAGATGCCGGCCTCGTGCACCGTCTCGGCACTGCCCGACACCAGCCTGTGCCACCAGTAGAGATCGTGGCCTTCGGCGACCAGCCGGTAGGCGCAGGTTTTGGGCAGCCAGCTGATGGTACGCACATTCTGCGGCGTCAGCCCGACGCAGTCCGGGACGCGCGCCAGCCGATTGGCATAGTCCGAGCAACGGCAGGTTTCGGCGTCGAACATCCGGCAGCCGACGCTCGTCCAATAGATCTCGCCGGTGTCTTCGTCCTCGAGTTTCGACAGGCAGCATTTGCCGCAGCCGTCGCAAAGCGACTCCCACTCGGCCGGGGTCATCGCTTCGAGCGTCTTGGTTTTCCAGAACGGCGTTTCCATTGCGGGGATGTGGCCCTCGCTGGCGTCAAGGTCAAGCACGGCAGCAGTGCAAATCCAGCAAGAGCCAAAGGCCGGGACCATACGAAAGACACGAAGTCGCCTTCAAAACGTCGGCCAATTGCCCTTCCCGGCAGCTAAAGCCAGCGGATAGGAACCAAATACGGTTGCTGAAAGTTTGGGCAGGGATGGGACGCCACAAGGAGAATTTCTGATGAAGAGCCGACCTAGGATACTGGCAGGTGCCGCTTTTGGCTTGCTGATGGCGTCTACGCCGTTGAGCGCGTTTCCGCTGCAGGACAGCCCCACTTTCGGTTCCCCACGAGGTACCGCAACGCCGTTGATCCTGGCGCAATCGGATTGCCCCGAAGGCGCGGAAGGCTGCGCACAAGACCAGCAGGCAGAGCCGGAACAGAGGCCTCGCAAGAAGCGCGACCGGCAACAGCAGGAGGCCGCACCCGCCGAACAGCCCGCTGAGCGGGCCGCCCCTGCGGGCGACGAAGAGCAGCCCACACCGCGCAGAAAGAAGCGCGACCGGCAACAGCAGGAGGCCGCACCCACCGAACAGCCCGCTGAGCGGGCCGCCCCTGCGAGCGACGAAGAGCAGCCCAGGCCACGCAGAAAGAAGCGTGACAGGCAACAGCAGGAGGCCGCACCCGCCGAACAGCCCGCTGAGCAGGCCGCCCCTGCGAGCGATGAAGAGCAGCCCAGGCCGCGCAGAAAGAAGCGCGACCGGCAACAGCAGGAGGCCGCACCCGCCGAGCAGCCCGCTGAGCGGGCCGCCCCTGCGGGCGACGAAGAGCAGCCCACACCGCGCAGAAAGAAGCGCGACCGGCAACAGCAGGAGGCCGCACCCGCCGAGCAGCCCGCTGAGCGGGCCGCCCCTGCGGGCGACGAAGAGCAGCCCACACCGCGCAGAAAGAAGCGCGACCGGCAACAGCAGGAGGCCGCGCCCGCCGAACAGCCCGCTGAGCAGGCCGAGCCGCGTCCCACTCCAACTGACCGGCAAGCCGCTCCTGCCGAGGGCGAACAGCCTTTGGACCAGGCGAGAAAGCGCAGGAAGCCTGTTGAAGAACAGCCGGCAACAGGTGAACAGCCGTCTACCGGTGAGCGGCCCGCCGAGGGCGAACAAGCCGCGCCCGCCGAAGGAGAAGGTCCGGTCCAGGGCGAGGTTCCGGCCGATCCGAACGCAGCCCCGGTGTTCGACAGCCAGAAGGATGCCGTGCGCAAGCGCAAGGGCGGCAGGGACAGAGCTCAAGAGACCGGTCGCCAGGACGCAGGCGGCCAAGAGGGCAATCAGCCTGGCCAGCAGGACGGCGAGCAAGCGGAGGCCCCGAGGCCGGCTCCGGTCGATCAGGGGCCGCCGCCCACCGACGACCGGGCGGCCCAGCAGGAAATCAGGCCTGAAAAGATCACCCCGGTGACGCAGGAAAAGGGCACGCGCGTCGAACGTGCCCCAGATTTCGAAGATGTTCGCCGCCGCCCACGCCCGGAAGGCGCTAACGTCGTCAGGGAATTCGGCGACCGCGTCATCCTCCAGTTCAACAACCAGACAATCGTGGAGAGCAATGATGCCCCGCGCCTGCATCGTGGCGCCAGGGAGGTCTACTATGAGGATCTGCCGGGCGATCGCACCCGGGAAATCGTCGAGCGTGAGAACGGTGTCCAGATCGTCACCATCCGCAATCGCTACGGTAACGTCATCCAGCGCTCACGCATCGCGCCGGACGGCCGTGAATATGTGCTGAGCTATGTCGACGAGCGGTACTACGAGGATGTCGACGACTGGCGTGATCCGGGTGATGACCTGCCGCCGATACGGCTCGACATTCCGCGCGAAGAGTACATTCTGGACGCCGAAGACATCGAGGATCCGGATGACTACTACACCTTCCTCGAACAGCCGCCCGTGGAGAGGGTGCAGCGCCTGTATTCGGTCGACGAGGTCAAGCGTTCGGCCCGCGTCCGCGACATTGCGCGCCGTGTCGACCTCGACACGCTGAACTTCGAATTCGGTTCGGCATCGATCCCCGACAGCGAAGTGCAGAAACTGGAAGGCGTCGCCACCGCCATGGAGAGGCTGCTGGAGAAGAACCCAGCGGAAACCTTCCTGATCGAAGGCCATACCGATGCCGTCGGCAAGGCGGAGGCGAACCTCGCTCTGTCCGACCGCCGCGCCGAGGCGGTCGCCGAAGCCCTGACCAATGCCTTCAGCATCCCGCCGGAGAACCTGACGACACAGGGCTATGGCGAGGAGTATCTCAAGGTCAACACGTCGGAACCGGAGCGCGAGAACCGTCGCGTCGCCATCCGCCGCATCACCTCGCTGGTGGCGCCGGTCGCCAGCGCGGAGTAGGCCATGGCCAACTAAGAGCAGCGATTCCAAAAGCCTGAACTGGCTTTTGGAATCGACACACGAAGACGTGGCCCGTCCCGGTTTAGCGGGATGGGCAGTTCCCCAGCGGAGTAAGCTCGAGAAGAATTGTCTCCCGCGATTTGACGGCACTCATTGAATCGTGTGGACGCCCACCCCAGATTCTGGACAGGGCGTTCCCTGCCCTGTCCCGACTCCAGCGGGACACATGAGCCCCGCCGGTCCCCCCTCGCCGGCGGGGTTTTTTGGTTCCGGCTTCGATGGAGGACCCTCCGCCTCAAACCCTTCCAAATGAAGGCGACCAGCCGCGACGGTCTTTGCACCGCGATCGACGAGGGCGACAAATCGGGTGAGCCGGAGCCATTCGATGTCGAGGCCTTTCTCAAGGCAAAGCGTCGGCAGCGCGATTTTCGCTAGTAAACCCCTTTGATGTTCGTATCCGAATTCGCGAACACCTCGTCCGGCACGAAAAAATCCCCGGCCAGCGGCCCTGTCGCGCCCGGCGCATAGATCGAAAAATCACTGACGCCCTCGGCGCGCAGCACTTCTTCGTCGATGTAGAAATTGCCGGTCGCTTCGCGCGACGGCCTGAGCAGGATCGCATGCGCGGCGTCCGCCATGATATCGGGCAAGCGGCTCATCGCCGCCACCGTCGCCCCGCCCAGAAGATTGCGCACCGCTGCCGTATCGATCGTCGAGATCGGCCACAGCGAATTGACGGCGATACCGTCTTCGGCGAACTCCGCGCTCATGCCCAGCGTGCACATCGACATGCCGAATTTTGCCATCGTATAGGCGACATGGTTCTTGAACCATTTGGCCTTCATGTCGAGCGGCGGCGCCAGATTCAAGATATGAGGATTTTCAGCCAACTTCAGGTGCGCAATGCACATTTTGGAAACCAGGAACGTGCCGCGCGTGTTGATCTGGTGCATCAGATCGTAGCGCTTCATGTCGGTTTCCAGCGTGCCGGTGAGCTGTATGGCACTGGCATTGTTGATGCAGATGTCGATGCCGCCGAACTTTTCGACGGTTCTGGCGACCGCCTCGGCCACCTGCCCCTCCTCGCGAATGTCGCACAGAGCCGGCAACGCCTTGCCGCCGGCCTGCTCGATCTCCTCAGCAGCCGTGTAGATCGTGCCCGGCAGCTTCGGATGCGGCTCGGCGG
Organism: Mesorhizobium sp. M9A.F.Ca.ET.002.03.1.2; assembly: GCF_003952365.1. NCBI lineage: Bacteria > Pseudomonadati > Pseudomonadota > Alphaproteobacteria > Hyphomicrobiales > Phyllobacteriaceae > Mesorhizobium > Mesorhizobium sp. M9A.F.Ca.ET.002.03.1.2. Next base: position 39,910 of record NZ_CP034443.1, read on the forward strand.
TCTTGGCAGCGATCGTCACATTGGCGCCGTCGCGCGCGGCACGCAGCGCGATCGCCAGCCCGATGCCGCGCGACCCGCCGGAGATGAACAGCGTCTTTCCCTTGAGCGACATGTCTTGCGCCTCCCTTGCAACATTACAGGCGTGATCCTTGCGCGGCGGTTGCGTGCCGCGCAAGGCCCAACACGCCGGATGTGGGTTACGCTGCGTAGGCTTGGAAGGACAAGTTAGACCAGCACCAGGCCTTGCCGCATGGCGATGGCGATTGCGTCGGTGCGATTGGCCGCACCCAGCTTGATCAGGATCGCCGCGACGTGGAACTTCGCCGTATGCACGGAAATGTTCAGCCGGCGCGCGATCACCTTGTTGGGCGCGCCTTCGGCCAGAAGCGCCAGCACTTCGCTCTCGCGCGGCGAAAGCGCCGGCCGACCGGCCCTGTCGCCTACCGGCCCCTCGTCGAACAGGTCGTCGTCATGGAAAGCGAAATCGTCATGCCGATCGGACAAAGGGCGGCCCGCGCCCGAGATCCGATAACCGGCTGCCGCCAGCCGCGCGGCGGCAGCGACCAGCAGATCGTCCGCTGCGGCCGGCAGCACGGCAAACACGGTGTCGGCCAGCCGCTGCCGGCTCGCTCGTTGAGACAACAGCACCTGAGGTATCGCTGGATCGGTGGCCCCACCTTCCAGGTTTTTGTCGTCGACGATGGCGACGTCCACTTGGTCAACACCATCACCGCTGCCGGCCACAATCGGCAGCAGATCGTCGCTCGCGGCAAGGGCAGTGGACAAATATTCGGCGCGCGCGGCATCGGCCAACGCGACCAGCACCGTCAATCGCCTCCCGGTCATGACTTCGCCGCTTGCCATTATCCCCTCAGCTCAGCGGCTTTTCGCCGATGGTCACCGCGACATCGCGCCGCTCACCGCCGCGTACCACGCCGAGCGTCACCGACGCGCCGGCGCTGTCCGGCCCAAGCTTGCGGATCAGCTCGCGCGGACCATGCACGGCCTCGCCGTTCCACGACACGATGATGTCGCCAAGATGCAGGCCGGCCGCCTTCGCCGGACCGTTGTCGTCGAGGCTCATCACCATGGCGCCATGCGTGTCGCCATTGCGGACCGGATGCAAACCGGCACCGAGATAACCGCGGGCGACATGGCCCTTCTCGCGCAGCGTCGCCACCGCCCGCTCGATCGTTTCGTAAGGCATGACCAGCGGCCGCCGGCGCGGCCCAAACAGGAGCATGCCGATCAGCGCGCCCTTGGCGTCGAGCACCGGGCCGCCCTCGAAACGGCTGCCGGCATTGACGGCCAGATTGATGCGCCGGTCGATCGTGCCGCCGCGCATCGAACGCCAGGCCGGGCCGACCTCGCCGACTGTGCCGAACACGGCGAGCGCAGCACCTTCGCTATTGCCCACGGCGATGGCCAGATTGCCCGGCCGTACCGTACCTGCCTCGGCCAGGGGCGGCAGGTCTGGCGCGCCGGCGGGGTTCAAAAGGGCAGTACCAGTGGATGGATCGCGGCCGACCAGTTCCGCCTTCACCTTGTCGCCTGAAGAAAGCGTCAGCTCGATCTCCTCGCCGGCCTCCACCGCCTCCTCGGCGGTGACGAAATAGCCGTCATTCCAATGGAAGGCCGTTGCGGTGCGGTGTTGGTGCGTGGCGAAGCTCGCCGTCGCTGGCGCCGCTGCGGCGGCGATATCGGCGATGGCATCGGAAAATGCGCTCAGATTGAAGTCGCTCATGTGGGTTCTCCTGGGTCTTTTCATACCCCAGATATCGCCCGGCAGCGCGTTGGCGGGTACTCGCCTGACGGCTAGTTGGGCGTTGGACTGGCCATCTGGTCAGGTCGCGGCCGGTCCGGCCGCTTCGCACATATAGGCATCCTTCATCTTGCTCTAAAGACACGGAGCCCTGCCATGTCCCTCCCCGCCCAGCAATTGCAATTCGACGATGCGTTGCTCGATGATTATTCGGCAACGGTCGCCGATGCTGTGGACCGCATCGGCCCCGCCGTCTGCCGCATCGAGCGCGTCGGTGGTGCCGGCGGCCATGGCTCCGGCTTCGTCATCGCGCCGGACGGGCTGGTCGTCACCAACTTCCACGTCGTCGGCGATGCCCGTACCGTCCGCGTCTCGATGCCGGACGGCGCCTCCCGCGAAGGCCGCGTGCTCGGCCGTGATCCCGATACCGACATCGCGCTGGTGCGCGCCGACGGCAGCTTTGCCGATATCGCGCCGCTCGGCGATTCCAAGCGCTTGCGGCGCGGTCAGATCGCCATCGCCATCGGCAACCCGCTCGGCTTCGAATGGACCGTCACATCAGGCGTCGTCTCGGCGCTCGGCCGCTCGATGCGGGCCTCCACCGGCCGGCTGATCGACGACGTCATCCAGACCGACGCAGCACTCAACCCCGGCAATTCCGGCGGACCGCTGGTGTCTTCGGCGGGCGAGGTCATCGGCGTCAACACCGCCATGATCCACGGCGCGCAAGGCATCGCCTTCGCAGTTGCCTCCAACACCGCCAATTTCGTCATTTCGGAGATCATCCGCTTCGGCCGCGTGCGCCGCGCCTTCATCGGCGTCTCGGCCGACACGACAAACCTGCCGCGCCGCGCCGCCCTTCTGTCGCAAGTGTCGAGCAGCACGGCGGTGCGCCTGCGCAGCGTCGAGAAGAACAGCCCGGCGGCCAAGGCAGGCCTCAAGGAAGGCGACATCATCGCCGCCATCGACGGCCGCCCGGTGACTGGCGTCGACGATCTGGTGCGCCTGCTCGACGCCGAGCGCATCGGCCGCGAAACGTTGTGCACGGTGGTGCGCCGTTCTGGCATTGCTCAGGTCGCGCTGATGCCGGTGGCGCGAAGCTGACTTCTGGACCCGGCCTATCGAGGTGCAAGGATCCGGCCAAGCAGCGAAACCAAAAACACTGCCAGTTCGCTGGTCGGATCGAGATCCGGATCGAAGATCGTCATGTCCATTCCGGTGCAGCGCGGATCCGCCACCAGCGCCGCGAGGATGGCGACGAGATCGTCGGGATCGATGCCGGGGCTGCCTGGTGAATCCACCGCCGGCATCACTGTCTGATCGAGTGCATCGACGTCAAAATGCACCCAATAGGCCCAGCCGGTTCGCGCCAGCGTGGTCCAGGTCTTTTCCAGAACCTTTGCCGCGCCAAGCTCTCGCACGGCAAACACGTCGATCAGCGTCATCGCGGTCGAATTGATGTCCGGCCAGGCGAAGTCGGGGTCGCGGTTCTCGCGTTCGCCGATCTGAATGACTTGTTCGTCCGCGACAAGCGGCCCGACGATATCAGGCCAGTCGGTCAGCAATGGCTCGCCGCGTCCGGTGGCGAGCGCAAGGTCCATGCCGGCAGCCGAGCCGAGTGCAGCGTGGATGTCGTAGTTGCCCGGATGGCGGAAATCGCTGTGGCCGTCGACATGGACGAGCGCCAACGGTCCGGATCGCCGCGCCGCCGCCAGCGCGCCAAGCAGGATCCCGCAATCGCCGCCGACGACCAGCGGGAACTCGCCTCGTGCCAGCGCACCGGCAACGACTTCGGCGAGTCCGAGATTGAAGCTGCGTATCGCGTTGCCGTTGCGTAGCCGGGTGCCCGGCTGCGGCTCGGTGCTATAGGCGGGCCGATCGAGATCGACCACCTTGGCGGGCGAAAGCATCTCGATCAAGCCGGCTTCGCTCAGCGCCTGCGGTGCGCGCCACGTTCCCGGTACATGACCCGGTCGGAGCGGACGAAGGCCAAGATTGGAGGGTGCGCGGACAAGGCAGATTTCACGCATGGAAGGGGCCCAGGTTTGCCGGGCTCAGCATAGACCGCAAAGATGTGGCCGGCCACGCGGCTTGAGCCTTCACGCCACATCTGGCGACAGTTCTTGCCAGCGGCCATCGTTCAAGCTTCCGCCGCCCCCTCCACAAACTGCGCCTGAAACTCCGGGCTCAGCGGGATCGGCTTGATCACGTCGATCAGCACGCCATTGGGGTCTTTGGTGATGAAATGGCGCTGGCCGAAGGGTTCGTCGCGCAGGCTGCACAGGATGGGCAGGCCGGCGGCGACAACGTGCTCATAGACGGCGTCGGGGTTCCTGACCTCGAAATTGATCAGCAGGCCGGAGGTGCGGCCCCGCCCCTCCTCCGGGATCGTCTCATGGTCGCCGTGAACTATGCCGAGATTGACGCGCCTGTCCTCCGTCGACTGCAGATGCACGTACCAGTCGCTCTCGAACAGCGGCTTGAAGCTGAAGTGCTTGATATAGAAGGCTTTCGTGCCGGCTACGTCGCCCGTCATCAGCACCGGATAATAGCTCGTCGTCTTCATCTTTCCTTCTCCCGCTAGATAACATACAGTCTGCATGTAAATACGATTAACATACAGGCTGCATGTATGCAACAGGAATCCACGCGCCGCTCCAACCGCGATCGCACCGAAGCGACGCGCGCGGACCTCATCGCCGCAGCGCGAAAACTGTTCACCGAAAAGTCCTACGCAGAGACCGGCACGCCAGAGATCGTGGCCGCGGCCGGCGTCACGCGCGGTGCGCTCTACCACCACTTCGCCGACAAGCAGGCGCTGTTTGCCGCCGTGGTCGAGCAGGAGGCGGCGGTTGTCGCCGACGAGATCGAGCGTGCCTCGCCGCCTTCGCTGTTTGCCCGTGATGCGCTGATCGCTGGTTCCGATGCCTACCTTACCGCCATGCGCGCACCTGGCCGGACGCGGCTCCTGCTGCTCGACGGACCGGCCGTGCTCGGCCGCGCCGCCATGGACGAAATCGACAACCGCCACGGCAATCGCTCGCTTCGCGAGGGCCTTGTCGCGGCAATGCGTGCGCAGACCATGGTGAGATTGCCGGTGGAAGCACTGACGGCATTGCTTGCCGCCGCCTTCGACCGCGCGGCTCTGGCAATCGAAGCAGGCGCAGAAACCGCCCCTTATCGCGAGGTGCTTGTCGCCCTTATCGACGGACTGTCTCCGACTCATCTTCAGGCACCTGGCCCGGCTCGAACTCGTTGAAGCAACCGAGCTGGCGCTTGAACTGGTCGATCAGCCAGGCCGCCGCCGGCTTCGGGCTGCGGTCGGCACGGTGCATCGCATAGAGCGGCGACCGCACCTCACTGTAAGGCTCGAGATCGAGCTCCACCAGCCGGCCGCTCGCCAGATCGTCGGCGATCAGCCATCGCGGCAACCCGCCCCAACCCAGCCCCTCACGCATCAGTGCATGCTTGGTGCGCACATCCGTCAGCCGCCATGTACGATAGGCGTACACACCGTAGTCGCGACCGCGCGTGCGCTCCGACTGATCGGAGACGACAAGCTGGATGTGTTCGCGCACTTCCTCGAGAGGCACCGGTCTGGGAAGCAATGCCAAGGGGTGATTGGGCGCCGCGGCGGCCACCAAGCTGATGAACCCGATCCGCAAAAGATTGACATCGGCTTCACCCAGGATACCGCCGACGCCAAGATCGGCCTGTCCGTCGACGACATGGTCGAGGATCAGCCCGAGCGATGCGATATGCAGGCGCAACATCACGGTCGGAAATTGTGCCTCGAATGCCTTCAGCACCCGAACCAGCACCGGCGAAGGCAGCGTCATGTCAACCGACATCGCGACTTCCGCCTCCAGCCCTTGTCGGTGACCGTCGACCCGCGCACGGATGCGCTGCAGCACACCGACCATGCGGCGCGCATCCTCCAGCGTCGCCCGGCCGACATCGGTGAGCTGCGGCTCGCGCGTGCCGTCGCGCTCGAACAGTTTCAGCCCAAGCTGCGCTTCGAGATTGGCGATGGCGTAGCTGATCACCGATTGCGCGCGGTTGAGCTTACGGCCGGCGGCCGAGAAGCTGCCGGTATCGGCAACGGCCACAAAGATCTGAAGTTGGTCGAGCGTTGGATTGGGCTGCATAATCATATCTAATCAGTGGATGGGTAATATATAAATTATCCCAGTTTTTCGAATAGGTCGATGGCCCCATATCCAGCGAGACAAATTCACACCCGCTGGAGAGACCACCATGTCCATTCTTCTTGTTACTTCGAGCCCGCGCGGCTCCGCCTCGCATTCGACCCGCATCGCCACGGAATTCGCCGAGAAGCTTGTTGCCGCCGATCCGTCAGCGACGCTCGTCGTGCGTGACCTCGTTGCGAACCCGCTGCCGCATATCGATCCGGACTACTCGACCGGCATCTACACGCCGGCCGAATCCCGCACCCCGCGCCAGGCCGAAGTGGTCGGCGTTTCCGACACGGTGCTTGACGAGCTGTTTGCCGCCGACACCATCATCCTGGCCACCGGTTTCATTAACTTCAACATCTCGTCGACCCTGAAGTCCTGGGTCGATCACATCGCCCGCGCCGGCAAGACTTTCGCGTATGGCGAGAATGGCCCGAAGGGGCTCGTCACCGGCAAGAAGGTCTATATCGTGCTTGCCTCCGGTGGCATCTATTCGGAAGGCGCTGCCGTGCAGATGGATCACGCCATTCCTTATCTGCGTAGCGTGCTTGGCTTCATCGGCATGACCGATATCGATGTCATCCGCATCGAAGGCGTCGGTATGGGCCCCGATGCCGTCACGGCCGCTCTGGCCAAGGCGTCAACCAAGGTCGACGCTTTGGTGGCTCTGGTCGCAAGCGAGCAGGTTGTTGCGGCAGCGTAGGCGTCAGCATCCCGAATTGGAGGGCAGGCGCCTGATCCGGCGCCTGCCTTATTTCGCTTTACGGAAGATGTGCCGAGAGCGGGTCTTACCCGAAAATCTTCTCGCCCTGCTCGTCGACCAGTTGGATGCCCTTCTTGATCGAGATGTCGACGGCGTCGTCAAGCCCGGCAAAGCGGTCGGCGCGGATGAATTTGTGTTCCTTCATCACGCCGTCGATCTCCTTCGAAACCACGCCGCAGGTTTGGTATTGGCCCTCCGCCTTATAGGGCGTGGCGCTGATCAGAAATCCCTTGTGCTCGATCTGCTTTGCCGGCGCAGCACTCTTTGGCTCGCCCGCGTCACCGCCGCCACTGCCAAAAAGACGCTTTAGAAAAGACATAGGGGTATCCTCCAACGGCAATCATCCTGCATCACATAGCGTGGCGCAGGATGATTTTCAGTACCGTTCCTCAGTCGGACGGGCAAGAGCCGCATGCATGCCGCCCGTCCGCGGCAGGCTCAATCGCGCAACAGCGCTTCCAGGGCTTCGGCGGCCTCCTCCAGGATGCTGATCGCCTCGGCCTGTTTTTCAGCCGGCGCGTCGACGATGTCGCCGAGGGCTGCACGCAGCCGGTGGCGCACGGCGCGGAATTCGTCGCGCTTTTCCGAACGGCCGCGGCCGCGCCGCCCGCCATCCTCACCGTCGTCGTTCCAGCCGAACCAATCGCGCGCCTTTGCCATCTTGCGGCCGAAACGCTCGAGATGGTCGAGCACGTGGTCGATCATCTCGCGGTTGTCGCTGAGATGCGCCTGTCCGGCCTCGGTGATCGAGAACACCTTCTTATTGCCTTCCGCCGACGAGACGGCATAGCCGGCCTCTTCGAGGAAGGTCAGCGTCGGATAGACCACGCCTGGGCTCGGGCTGTAGACGCCGCTGGTGCGCTCCTCCAGGGCCTTGATGATGTCGTAGCCGTGGCGCGGCGCCTCGGCCAGCAGCGACAGCGTGATCAGCTTGAGATCGCCGTCGGCCAGCATGCGGCCGGCGCGGAACATGTCGCCCGGCCCGCCACGTCCGCCGCCCCTCATCCCGTGGCCGAACGGGCCGAAGCCGCCACGGCCGCCGAACCTGCCGGCCATATGCATGAAAACGTGCTCGGCGCGCTCGCCGAAATGATGATGTCTGTGCATCGTCTGCTCCTTGAGTTATGACTTACGATATATCTTAATTAAGCAAGCGTGATGATGAGTCAAGATATATCTTACGATGTAACTTAATTCCACGCCACGGGATTGAAAGCGCATGCGGCGAAGGCGCGTGCCTTGAACCTCTCCGCAGTCCTAAAAAGACCTGGAGGCCGTTGCATGGCTTCGATGGTCAGGGATGTCTGTGCCGGCTACCAGCGGCCCTTGCGCCGGTTCCAAGCATAGAGAAGATCGGCGAAGCGATCATAGGCATAGCGCGTCAGCGGCAGCGCCGCGCGGTTGCCGAACAGCGCTGCCAGCCAGCCCTCGCCCGGCGTTATCCGCCAGACGGCAATTGCGACATCGGCGCCGACCAGCAGTTTGCCGCCCGCATCGGTTGCGTGCAGCCGGCGGCGGATGTCCTCCAGCGACACGCCGTATCCGGCCAGTGCGGACGGTTCGGCATTGATGTCGTGAAACGCGATCCGCCCGGCCTTGATCGCCTCGATCAGCCGCCGCTTCTGGCTGACGATGCCGGCATCGCAGACGGGGCAACGGGTATTGTACCAGACGGTCAGCAGAGGCTTGGGCATGTGTTCCGAGACGCGACCTGAAGGATGCGCCGACTATCCGGGAAATGCCTTTGCCCCGCAACGTTTCGGACCAGCCCTGCCGCGACGTGCGGCATCTGCCGACGAATTGCGGTGTCTGGTCAAAAATCAGAATTCGTAGCCGAAGCGCTCGAAATCCCTGAAATAGAGCCGGCGCACGATGCTTTTCGCCTCATCATCATAGGCGGCGCGATAGTCGTAGGGTGCATTGACGTTTGTTCGGGGAAGCTTCACCTCGCCCGGCAGGCCGAGCCGTCCGACCAGGGCATTGAACTGCTCGGCCAGCGTTTCAAAACGCAAAACCTCGTCGATGATGAGGTTTCCGTGCCTGTCCGAAATCCAGCTCGTCTGGTCCACCCGCACAAAACGGTTCTTGCGTTCGAGATAGCGCAGGAAAGTCTTGAAATCCAAGACCCTGGCTCTGTTCCGCCGCCGGCCGGAGAGATGGTTCCGGCGGAAATAATAGGTCGAGACAGCAAGTTCGAAAGGGTTGCGCACAACGGCGAACTTGTACGCGCTGTCATAAATTTCGGTCGGCAGCTTGTGCTTCGCCCAACTGGCTTTGTCATGCTGCCTGAGGAAGGCGTTTTGCGGCTTTTCCGGCACGGGAAGGTGAGACAGCAGGCGGCGCCACTGCGTTCGCTGCGGTTTTACGCACCATGGCGCTAGCGCACGCGTGACCGAGCTCCCGGCCGTCTTCGGGATGTGGATGAAAATGAAGTTCTTTTCGAGCGAGAGGAGCATTCTTCCTCATGATCGGATGATCGGGCGCCGTCAAGCGGCGCCCGATCATCCGCCGCAGCACAGATCCCTATCCGAGCGAGGCAATGATCTCGCGATAAGCATCTTCCGGGAAAGCCTTGAGCGTCCGTGTCCTCACGTTACCGCCTGTCGCCAGCATCAGCGAGAAACGGGCGAGCACCGCGTCGTCGGGCGCTTCGACGACCGCCACCATGTCGCATTCGCCCATGGTGAGATAGAACGCCTTGAACGAGCCGCCCATATCTCCCAGCAGTTTCTTGGCGGCATCGAGTCGCTTCGGCGACTCGCGCACATTTTTGGCGCCCTGCTCCGTCCAGTTGATCAGCACGATATAGTTTGTCATGCACACCTCCCTCCGGGGCCTCGGAGCACGGCGTCACTGCCGGGGCGGGCATCCGGGTTTGTCGCCCAGAAAATGCATCCGACACGCAATTATCCTCCCACGGCAGGCGTGCCGCAAGAACAACCGCACCGTCGGCGGGCCAATCCCTGTGCCCCGAACGAAAAAGGGCGCCGCAGCGCCCTTTAAATTGCTTATCCGTTACCCGGCATCAGCTGTCCAGGAAGCTCCGCAGCTTGCGCGAGCGGCTCGGGTGCTTGAGCTTGCGCAGCGCCTTGGCTTCGATCTGGCGGATGCGCTCGCGGGTGACCGAGAACTGCTGGCCCACTTCCTCCAGCGTGTGGTCGGTGTTCATGCCGATGCCGAAACGCATTCTAAGCACGCGCTCTTCGCGCGGCGTCAGCGAAGCCAGCACCCGTGTCGTCGTTTCGCGCAGATTGGCCTGGATTGCCGCGTCGATCGGCAAGATCGCCATCTTGTCCTCGATGAAATCGCCGAGATGCGAATCCTCCTCGTCGCCGACTGGCGTCTCGAGCGAAATCGGCTCCTTGGCGATCTTCAGCACCTTGCGCACTTTTTCCAGCGGCATAGCGAGCTTTTCCGCCAGTTCCTCCGGCGTCGGCTCGCGGCCGATCTCGTGCAGCATCTGGCGCGAGGTGCGCACGATCTTGTTGATCGTCTCGATCATGTGCACCGGAATGCGGATGGTGCGCGCCTGATCGGCGATCGAGCGGGTGATCGCCTGCCGAATCCACCACGTCGCGTAGGTCGAGAACTTGTAGCCGCGGCGGTATTCGAATTTATCGACCGCCTTCATCAGGCCAATGTTGCCTTCCTGGATAAGATCGAGGAATTGCAGGCCGCGATTGGTGTATTTCTTGGCGATTGAAATGACGAGGCGCAGATTGGCCTCCACCATTTCCTTCTTGGCGATCGCGGCTTCGCGCTCGCCCTTCTGCACCTGGTTGACGATCTTGCGGAACTCGAGGATCGAGATCGCCGTTTCGGTGGCAAGGTTCTGGATCTCGGCGCGCAGGTCGCGGATCGCGTCCTTCTCGTTCTTGGTGAATTCCTTCCAGCCGCGCGAGGTCAAATTGCCGATCGAGCGGGTCCAGTTCGGATCGAGCTCCGAGCCCTGATACTCCTTCAGGAATTCCTCGCGGCGCACACCATAGCTTTCGGCCAGCCTGAGCAGCTTGCCTTCATTCTGCACCAGGCGCTTGTTGATGTCGTAGAGCTGCTCGACCAATGCCTCAATGCGCGCCGTGTTCAAGGACAGCGACTTCACCGCCTTGATCAACTGGTCCTTCAACTCCTTCAGCCGGCGGTCCTGGCTGGGCGACAGCGTACCGGCGGCGGCCAGTCGGTTCTCGACCTGCTGATCTTGCAGCTTGCGCAATTTTTTGTAGGTGTCGGCGATGACGTCGAGCGTCTCCATCACCTGCGGGCGCAATTCCGCTTCCATCGCCGCCAGCGACAGGCTCGCCTCGTCCTCGTCTTCCTCGTCATCGTCCGTCAGGCCGCGGGTATCGGCGCCGACATTGGTGATATCGTCTTCGTCTTCGCGCGAACGGCGCGGCTTTTCATCGACCTTGACTTCCTCGATCCGCTCGACCACCGGCGCCTGCTTGGCCTCTGGTCCGGCATAGGTCGCTTCGAGGTCGATGATCTCGCGCAGCAGGATCTTCGATTCGTTGAGCTCGTCACGCCAGATGATGATGGCCTGGAAGGTCAGCGGGCTTTCGCACAGGCCCGCGATCATCGTCTCGCGACCGGCCTCGATGCGCTTGGCGATCGCGATTTCGCCCTCGCGCGACAAAAGCTCGACCGACCCCATTTCGCGCAGATACATGCGAACCGGATCGTCGGTGCGATCGGTCGGTTCTTTCTTGGTGGTCGTCGCCGCAACGGCAGTGCCGGTCTGCTCTGCCAGTTCGTTGGCGTCTTCCTCGGCATCGGCGGCCGCGTCGGCAGCTTCGGGCTCTTCGCCCTGCTCGTCGTCCTCCACCACGTTGATGCCCATGTCGGAGAGCATGGCCATCGTGTCCTCGATCTGCTCCGAGGTCACTTCCTCCGAGGGCAGCACCGAATTCAGTTCGTCCATGGTGACATAGCCGCGCTTCTTGGCGGCCTTGATCATCTTCTTGACAGCATCGTCGGAAAGGTCGAGCAGAGGGCCATCGGTGGCGCCTTCACGTTCGGTCTCGACCTCTTCCTTTTCTTTTGTCGCCATTCTTTATTTTCTCCAAGCGGCCAAGTATCAAAGCCGCGTAAGCCGCCGTACCGGTTAAATCAGATGCGCTCGCTCTAGAACGCGCTTCCCCCGGGCCAGTAACTGCATCTCTCGTTAAGTCCAGATTAACCCTGGTATCTGTGGCAGGCTGACTGCCTGTCCAGTGACCGGTATTTCACATCGCTGCATTTCCCGTCGACGCCGGCGCGGGTTAACGTTTCGAATCGTCCTGATTCCGTCATTCTGCCAGAAGGTCAAGCGCCTCTCGCATGATTCGCATGAAAAAAGCGAATCAATTACCCGACTTAAGGCGCCGCGCGGCCGATTCGACGCGCAAGCACATTCTTACACTTTCACTCCGATGCAGGCTTCAACCTATACGCGCCCAGCCCTGCCCGAAGACACGCCAAACCCTTCGATCAGCGCTTCCGTTGCTTGCACATCACGAAATTGCGCCTGTATCTCGACGAGATGCCGGTAGTTTTCGTCCGTGGGATCACTGGCGAGCGCCGCTTCCGCCTGTTTCAGCTCCTTATGTAAGGTGCGCGCGCTGCGCTGCAAGTGGAGCGCCTGGCTGAAGGCGTCGCGGGCGTCGTCAAGCCCGGCTGTTTCCAGCGCCGGCCATTGCCGCGCCCGCTTGATCAGCGCCACCGCGCGCGCCCAGATTTCGCCGCAGCCGGCCCGTTCGATCATCGCGATCACCGCGTTGCGGTCGTTGGCCATGTCATGTGCCATCGCGTCGAGAATAGCTGCGTGCAGTCGCTTCAGATCGGAGTTGGCAAGGTCAAGAAACTCGACATGCGCGAAATTCTCGTCGATCAGCGCCGGATGGTTGACGAGGGCTGCGATGATCGTCGCCTCGCGCACCGACATCCCCTCGCCGCCGCGCTTGACCAGCGCCGAACGGCCGAGGCTTTCGGTGATCGCGGTGCGCCCGCCGGCACTGCCGCTGCGCGCGAACCGCCCGCCGGGAGCTGAGCCCTTGCCCTGGAAGCGCTCGCCGGGCTGCCTGTCTTGACGCCCCCCTTGATAACCATGGCGCCCATGCTGGGCGCCGAAAAAGCTCAGCACCCGCTCGCGCATTTCCTGGCTGTAGTGATAGCGCAGGCTCTCGTCGCGGATGCGGCTGGTCAGTTCGCGCAGCGTCTTTTCCAGTTCCGCCCGCCGCTCTGGCGTGTCGAAGACACCGCCGGCCGTTTCGCGCATCCACAAAAGGTCGGCGAGCGGCCGCGCTTCTGAAAGCACGGCGCGAAACGCGTCTGGCCCGTCGGCCTTGACCAGATCGTCGGGATCCTTGCCTTCGGGCAGCAGGGCAAAGCGCACCGAGCGGCCTGCCTGAACCGCCGGCAGCGCCATGTCGGCGGCGCGCCATGCCGCCTTCAGTCCGGCCTGGTCGCCGTCGAAGCATAAGATCGGCTCGCCGGCCATACGCCACAGAAGTTCGAGCTGGTTTTCGGTCAGCGCGGTGCCGAGCGGCGCCACGACATTCTCGAAACCGGCCTGTGCCAGCGCGATCACGTCCATATAACCTTCGACGGCGATGACCGTGCCGCCCTTGGCCAGCCCCTTGCGGGCACGCGCGAAATTGTAGAGCACATTGCCCTTATGGAAGAGCTCCGTGTCGGGCGAATTCATGTATTTGGCGAGTGCATCGGCTGCCAGCGCCCGCCCGCCAAAGGCGATGATCTTGCCTCTGGAATCTGGGATCGGGAACATGATGCGATCACGGAACCAGTCGTAGGAAACCGGAACGTCGTCGCCATGGCGCACCAGCCCGCATGCCTCGATATCGGCCTTGCCGACACCCTTGGCGGCAAGGTACTCCTTCAGCGCGTTGCGGCTGTCCGGTGCATAGCCGAGCCGGAATGACTGCTGCGTCGCCGGCGTCAGCCCTCGGTCGCGCAGATACGCGCGGGCTTTTGCGCCTTCCGGTCCCTGCAGCCGCTCCTGGAAGAAGGTGGCCGCCATTTCCATGATTTCGGTCAGGCTGGCGCGTTCCTTTTCGCGCCGTTCCTCCTGGGCATCGCGAACCGGCATCGGCACGCCGGCCATGTCGGCGATCGTCTCGACGGCTTCGGGAAAACTCATCCCGTCGAGTTCGGTCAAGAACTTGAAATGATCGCCCGAAACCGAGCAGCCGAAACAATGGTAGCGGCCCTTCTTGTCCTCGCAATGGAAGGACGGGCTCTTCTCGCCATGGAAAGGACAGCACGCCCAATAGTCGCCGCGCGGCGCGTTGGTCTTCTTCCTGTCCCACGCGACGCGCTGGCCGATCACCGATGAAATCGGCACGCGGTCGCGTATCTCGTCGAGGAAGGCAGGTGGAAAGCGCATCGGGAACGGCTCGTTTGCCCTCCATATAATCACGCCGGCGAAAGCCGACGACTCCTAATGCGGAACCATACCCGGTTTTCACAGGGCAAAAAGAAGGCGGCCGTTGCGGGCCGCCTTCCTCATGTGTCCGGCGCAGTGCCGGTCGACGGTTGCGAGGCTCAGTGCGCGGCGATCGCGCCGAAGATGATGCCGGAGACGACGCTGACCAGGAGATAGTCGTTGCCGACGCGGATCCATTCCTGCCCACGGCCCGGACGATGCAGGCCATAGTGGCGGTAGTCGCGGATCGGCCGGTGGCGCTTCCAGCTGGAATATTTCTGGCCATGCCGCCAGTGGCTCTTCCTCACGACCTTCTTCTTCACCACGACCTTCTTCTTCACCACGACATGCTTACCGGGCTTTTGCCAATCAACCTGGCTGTAGGTCGACTGTGGCGCGCTCGGCGCGTTCAGCGGCGCTGCCTGGCCCTGCAGGGACGTGGCAGCCAGCATCGAGAGGGCGACTGCGGAAAGAACGATGCGTTTCATGACGGGGAACTCCTTGGTTGTCGATGCCCAAGCAATAGAGCTCGAAGAATGAACTGAAACTGAACACGCAGATTACGTTTTTGTAATGATTTCTTATATTTAGGTTGCTAATTCAACACTCCCCTCAAACAGGATCTAAAGGTGTCGCCTACGCTTGACGGCGTGGCCATCCTGAAGCCTGCCGGCAATGCAACCATTTTGCGATCCATCCATTTCCGACACGCCCTGTCGCGTGCCAACAGCCGCCGGAATTGGGTAAAATTTATTATCCGGCTAAAAGTAATCGGAGTAATATCGACCTTTGCAATGTCCATGATTCGCGCCCTCTTTTGTCCCTTTGCCGCCACGGTGCCTGCATCGCTGGCGCCTGTTTGGCTGCGAGCCTGATATGAGCGGTTCGGTCGTTTTGCTGCATCTTGCCGGCGCGGTGGCGCTGATGCTGTTTGCCACCCGCCTGGTGAAGACAGGTGTCGAGCGTGCCTATGGCGATGTGCTGCGCCACAAGCTGCGCGCCACCATGCGCAATCCTTTCATGGCGGTTCTGGCTGGCTGTGGCCTGGCGATCGCGCTGCAAAGCTCCACCGCTGTCACGCTGCTGGTCGGCTCGTTCGCTGGCGCCGGCATCGTCAGCGGCATGTCGGGCCAGCTTGCCGTGCGCGGCGCCGAGATCGGCTCGGCATTGGTGGTCAAGCTGCTGACCTTCGATCTGTCGCTGCTGGTGCCGGTCTGTCTTGTCGCCGGCACCGTCATGTTCATGGCCACCGAACGGCGCGACTGGCGCCAGTTCGGCCGTATCCTGGTCGGCGTCGGCCTGCTTGTGTTGTCGCTGGAAATGATCGGCCAGGCGTCGGAGCCGCTGCGCCAGAGCAAGCTGATGCCGGTCATCGTCAACTACTTCTCCGGCGATCCGGTCACAGCCTATCTCCTGGCGGCGCTGGTCACCTGGCTGTTCCATTCCTCGATCGCCGCGGTGCTGCTGATGGTGACGCTGGCCGGCCGCGGCTTCATCCCGCCCGAACTCGGCATCGTGCTGGTGCTTGGCGTCAATCTCGGCTCGTCGATCATCGCGCCGCTGCTCACCCGCAATGCGGAGCCGGGCGTGCGTGTCGTGCCGATCGGCAATCTCCTGATGCGCGGCGTGGGCTCGCTCACCATGCTGATCCTGTTCCTGTGGCTCAAGCCGCCGATCGCCTTTCTCGGCGCCACCGTGCCCGACCAGATCGTCAACGCGCATATCCTCTTCAACATCCTGATCCTGGTTGCAGGCCTGCCACTGGCTGGTCTCGTCTACAGCGCTTCGAAGAAGATCGTGGCGATCGGCACCAAACCGGCGCCGGCCGAGTCGCTCGACGTCGTCGAGCTGTCCGCGCTCAACGACAGCGCCCTCGACGTGCCGAGCCAGGCGCTGGCCAACGCAACCCGGGAGGTGGTGCGGGTCTGCGAGACGGTCGAAATCATGCTGAAGCGCATCATCGAGCTCTATGAGAGCGCCGACGCCGACAAGATCAAGGCACTGGCCGCGCTCGACGACCGCGTCGACAAGAAGCATGCGGCGATAAAGCTCTATCTGGCCAAGGTCACCAGGAACCCGCTGAGCGAGGACGAGGCGCTGCGCTGCCAGGAGCTGATCGGCGCCTGCGTCAAGCTCGAGCAGGTTGGCGACATCATCGTGCGCAACATGCTTGTGCATGTCAGGAAGAAGCTCGAGCGCGGGCTGGAATTCACGCCCGAAGGCTGGCGCGAGCTTTGCGCCTTCCACGCCTCGGTGCTCGCCAGCGCACGGCTTGCCTTCAACGTGCTGGTCTCGCGCGATCCGGAGACCGCCCGCCAGCTGGTATTGGAAAAGGACCGGCTGCGCGACCGCGAGAAGGAGACCAGCGCCAGCCATTTCGTGCGACTGCGCGACGGCACTGCCAAGAGCGTCGAGACCAGCAGCATCCATCTCGACACCATCCGCGACTTGAAGCAGATCAACTCGCTGCTCGCCTCGATGGCCTATCCCGTGCTTGAGGAACGCGGCCTGCTCACCGGCTCGCGGCTGAAGGCCGGATAGGCTGTTGGGCCGGCAAGCCGAAAAATTGCTGCTGGGAACGTCGGCTTGGAACCCGCTTCTGCCCTTCGAGCCAAAACGGGAAAATTAGTCTTTGCTCCGCCTCCCGCCTGTCGGCTATGGATCGGGCTAGGTCCACCGGGAGGATAGTCGATGGATACCCATTCGCGCAGCTTCGCCAAGGCGCTTTCCTGGCGCGTCACCGGCACCATCGACACGATAATCATTTCGCTCGTCGTGACAGGCAGCATCAAGCTCGCTGCGGCCATCGGCCTGACCGAGGTCATCACCAAGTCGCTGCTCTATTATCTTCACGAACGGGCGTGGTTGAAAATCCCTTATGGGAGAAGGAAGATGACCGTCTAGCCTTACGGCATGCCGCCGGAGCCTGGCTGAACCGACAAGAAAACCTAAAGCGGCGTCGACAATTTCTGGATTGCCCGCGGCCTTTGTTCGTGATTTGAGGCCATCTCATTCAAGGATCGCCTTCCCGCGCCATGCTTCCCCTGATCGCCCTGTTCATCGCTGCGTTCGCATTCGGCACCACCGAGTTCGTCATCGCCGGCGTGCTGCCGCAGGTGGCGGACGGCCTTGGCGTCTCCATCCCGACTGCCGGCTACCTCGTCTCCGGCTACGCCGGCGGCATCGCGATCGGCGGACCGCTGTTGACGCTCGCCACCAAGACGCTTTCCCGCAAGGCCTTGCTGCTTGGCCTTGGCCTTGCCTTCACCATCGGCCAGGCCGCTTGCGCGCTTGCACCCGACTTCGCCTCCATGTTGCTGTTGCGGATCGCGGTGGCCGTGGCGCACGGCGCCTATTTCGGCGTCGCCATGGTGGTGGCGGTCGGCCTGGTCCGCCAGGACCAGCGTGGAATGGCCGTTGCGCTCATCCTGTCGGGTCTCACGGTCTCCAATGTCATCGGCGTGCCGGCCGGCACGGCGATCGGCACAATATGGGGGTGGCGTGCGACATTCTGGGTGATGTGCGCGCTTGGTGTGGTTTCCATCGCCGCCATGGCCGCCCTGCTGCCGCGCAGGACGGGATCGTCGCGCCGGCCCGTCAGTCTCGGCAGCGAGGTTCGCGTGCTCGCGCGCCAGCAGGTCTGGACGTCGCTGATCCTCATGCTGATGCTGATGATCGGCCAGTTCGGCCTCTTCACCTACATCACGCCGACGCTGCTCGAAATCACCGGCCTCGACGAGGGTCTCGTGCCCTGGGTGCTCCTGCTCAACGGTGTCGGCGCGACGATTGGCGTCTTTCTCGGCGGGCGGCTCGCCGACTGGAAGCTGATGCCGTCGCTCATCACCATGCTTTTCATGCAGGCTGTGACGCTTGCCGTCATTTACGCGGTCAGCCCATACCCGGTGCCGATGGTCGTGGCGATCATCGTCTGGGGTGGCCTCAGCTTTGCTATCGGCACGCCGATCCAGACCCGTATCCTGACCTGGACGGCGGATGCATCCAACCTTGCCTCGTCGCTCATACCCTCCGGCTTCAATGTCGGCATCGCGCTGGCCGCCTCGCTCGGCGCTGCCATGCTCAACGCCGGTTATGGCTATCGCAGCCTGCCGGTGGTTGGCGCGATCGCCATGCTGGTCGCCGTAGCGGTGGCGCTCGCCTCGCATATCCGGGAGTGGCACAGCAGGGCTGCACCGCCACTGCCGGCGGCGGCGGAATAAGGTCAGGGCTTACAATTCGATCCGGAAGCGCAGGCTTTCCGCCCCGCCATAGGCGGCATCCTCGAAGAAGCGTCCGACCAGTCTGCCGCCATTGGCGAGGATCACCTTATGCGATGCCGGATTGCCCAGCTTGGCGGTGATTTCGACATAGGGCAAGCCGACCGCCCTCGCCTCGGCGAGCATCAGCCGCAGCGCCTCCGTAGCATAACCGCGCCGCCGCTTCCACGGCACCACGGCATAGCCGATATGCCCAAGCACATGCGGCGGCAGTTCGGCCGTGCCCGGTTGCCAGCGAAAGCCGATCGAGACCGACACTTCGCCGTCCCATATCCAGTGCCGGAAGCCTGGCAGCCGCGGCACTTTCCTGCCGTCGGGCAAGATGATCGGCGGCCCCTTTGCCAGGGGATCATCAAGGCTGGCCAGGAAGGCCACCGGATCCTCCTCGATGGCCGCGAGCTGCTCGCGCGTCGCTTCATCAAGCCGCACCTTGTCCGGCGACCAGCCACGCTCCAGTGCGGCCTTGTAGGACCACAGATGTTCAAGTGCCGGCTTGACGATTTCGACCATGGGCCATGCTCCGCTGCCCAATCCACAAGGCCGGCTAGCGGCAAATAACCCTACTGCAACAGGCCCTTGACGATGCCGCTGGCCTTGCCGAAATCCATCTGGCCGGCATATTTCTGCTTGAGCGCGGCGATCACCTTGCCCATGTCCTTCTGGCTGGCAGCGCCCGTCGCCGTGATCGCCTCGCGCGCCGCCGCCGTCACCGCCGCATCGTCGAGCTGCGTCGGCAGGAAGTCGCGGATGATGGCCATCTCGTCGCGCTCCTGCGCGGCAAGCTCCGGCCGCTTGCCGTCGTCGAAAGCCTTGGCCGACTCCTCGCGCTGCTTCACCATCTTGGCCAGGATCTGCAGGATCTCGTCGTCGCTGGCCGGCTCCTTGCCGGCGCCGCGATTGGCGATGTCGCGATCGTGAATGGCCGCCTGGATCAGCCGCAATGTCGGCAGCCGGCGCTTGTCCTGTGCCTTCATCGCGCTCTTCAGGGATTCGGCGATTTTGCCGCGCATGATGCTTTCTCCTTCGATCCGGCGCGGACAATAGCCTTGCCCAGAGCTCAAGGCAAATCCAGTACTGACCGGCAAATGCCTGATATCGTTCAATGAAATAAATCCATGCCGTACGGCATGGCCTCATTGACCGCTCTGGCACCTTATCCTATGTACTGGGCCTTGCATGAGCTGAATTTTTGTTGCGCGCGCTGGCTGCGAAATCGCTGCTGCGCGCGGTTTGCTGCGCAGAGTGGTCCGCCGGACCGGTTGAAGGTCGCAGCCTATTAGGAGTGCCGCCATGGCAATGATGACCGCCCCTTGGGCTACCGAGAAGCCGACCGCCTTGCTGGTGCTGGCCGACGGCACCGTCATCGAGGGCCGCGGCCTTGGTGCCACCGGCTCCGCCGTCGCCGAAGTCTGCTTCAACACCGCACTGACAGGCTATCAGGAAATCCTCACCGACCCATCCTATGCCGGCCAGATCGTCACCTTCACCTTTCCGCATATCGGCAATATCGGCACCAATGACGAGGACATCGAGGACCTCAACCCGGTCGCCCGCGCCGGCGCCGTCGGCGCCGTGTTCAAGGCCGATGTCACCAACCCGTCCAGCTATCGCGCCGCGGCTGGTCTCGACCAATGGCTGAAGAAACGCGGCATCGTAGCGCTTTCAGGCATCGACACCCGCGCTCTGACCGCGCTGATCCGTGAAAAGGGCATGCCCAACGCCGTCATCGCGCACGCGCCCGACGGCATTTTCGACCTCGACGATCTAAAGCGCCGCGCCGCCGCCTGGTCCGGCCTGATCGGGCTTGACCTCGCCAAGGACGTCACGTCCGGCCAGTCCTCGGTCTGGCGCGAGACGCCCTGGGTCTGGGACGAGGGCTTTGGCGAACAGATCGATCCGTCCATGCATGTCGTCGCCATCGACTACGGCGTCAAGCGCAACATATTGCGCCTGCTTGCCGGTCTTGGCGCCAAGGTCACCGTGGTGCCGGCCAGCACCGGCGCCGAGGAGATCCTCGCCATGCGGCCAGACGGCATCTTTCTCTCCAACGGTCCCGGCGACCCTGAAGCCACCGGCGATTATGCCGTTCCGGTCATCCAGGACCTGCTGAAGACCGACATCCCGGTCTTTGGCATCTGCCTCGGCCACCAGATGCTGGCGCTGGCGCTGGGCGGCAAGACCGCAAAGATGCATCAGGGCCATCACGGCGCCAACCATCCGGTCAAGGATCACACCACCGGCAAGGTCGAGATCGTCTCGATGAATCATGGCTTTGCCGTCGATGCCGACTCGCTGCCCGCGGGCGTCGAGGAAACCCATGTCTCGCTGTTCGACGGCTCGAATTGCGGCATAGCGCTGACCGGCAGGCCGGTGTTCTCGGTCCAGCACCATCCCGAAGCCTCACCCGGGCCGCAGGATTCGCACTATCTGTTCCGCCGCTTCGTCAATCTGATCCGTGAAAAGCGCGGTGAGCCGGCGCTGGCGGAGCGCGCCTGATTCAGGTTCACGCCGTTGCCGCAGTGACCTCCTTCAGCGCGGCCGGTCTTTCGACCCTGAGCACGAATGCGATCAGTGACAGAGCGAGAAAGATGCCGCCGAGAACGAAGGGCGCGCCGCCGAACACCACTGGCGCACTCGGTCCGGTGAACCATGCGAAAATTCCGGTATAGAGCAGCGGCGTGATGATGCTGGTGATCGAAAAAACGCTCGTCATCGCGCCTTGCAATTCGCCTTGCGCGGAGGGCGGCACCTTGGCCGCCGCCAGACTCCGCAGCGGCGGGTCGGCAAGCGCCTCGAGGCAGGTCGCCACGATCACCGCATAGATCATCCAGCCCTTCCATGCCGCGGCATAGCCGAAGGCGGCGAGCGCGGTAAAAGTCAGACCGATGGCGGCGGTCCGCCATTCGCCGAGCCGTGGAATGACACGCGGCAGGACAAAACCCATCACCAGGGCCCCACCAAGGCCGAAGACGCCGAGCGAAAGGCCGATCTGCTGTTCGCTCCAGCCGTAGCGGTAACTGCCGACAAACGACCAGACGGCAGGGTACATCATATGGCCGAGCGTCATCAGGAAGAACACCAGCCCGATCCAGCCGATCCCCTTGTAATTGCGCATCTGCTTCAAGGCGCCGAGAGGATTGGCGCGGCGCCACTCGAACCGGCGCCGGTGGTGCTGCTCCAGCGTTTCCGGCAGGAAGAACCAGCCGACGATGAAGTTGATGAGAGCAAGCACCGCCGCGCCCCAGAACGGTACGCGCGGCCCGAATTCGCCGAGCAACCCGCCCAGCACCGGGCCGATGATGAAGCCGACACCGAAGGCGATGCCGAGCAGGCCGAAATTCTTCGCCCGGTTCTCGTCGGTGCTGACATCGGCGATGAAGGCGGACGCGGTCGAGTAGCTGGCGCCGCTGATGCCGGCCAGCACCCGGCCGATGAACAGGACCGAATAGGACCAAGCCACCGCGCAGATCAGATTGTCGATGGCGAAGGTCAGCACCGAGGCCAGCAGGATCGGGCGGCGCCCGAAGCGGTCGCTGAGATTGCCGACCAGCGGCGCGAACAGGAACTGCAAGGCCGCGTAGACGAAGAACAGCCAGCCTCCCTCGATCGCCGCTTCGCTGACACCGACGCCGGTCAACTCCCTGAGATAGGCCGGCAGCACCGGCATGATGATGCCGATGCCGGTGATGTCGAGCAGCAGCGTGGTGAAAACAAGCGCAAGGCCCCGCCTGGCGGTTTTGGCTTCGATCATGACGGTATCGACTCCTGGAGCCGCCTCAAGCGAAGGCGGAAGGTTTGTTATAGGTGAGTCAGCCGCACGGAACAATAAGAGAACACGCTGAGGATCTTCATCCTGACATCAACTGTCGACAGCGATGCGGAGATATCCTGCATCGCCGCCAGCGCTTCGACGGTCGTTCGACAGGAAAGTCGTAAAACCTCAGATCGGGGTGTTGAAGGTATCGCAATCCGAAAGCTTGCCGCTCCTGTAGCCACGCGCCAGCCATGTCTGCCGCTGCTGCGAGGTGCCGTGATTGAAGCTCTCCGGCACGACATAGCCCTGCATCCTCTTCTGCAGCGTGTCGTCGCCGATCTGCTGGGCGGCGTTCAGCGCCTCTTCCATGTCGCCCTGCTCCAGGATGCCTTTTTGCCCGGTGAAATGCGCCCAGACGCCGGCGAAGCAGTCGGCCTGAAGTTCGACCTGCACCGACATATGGTTGGCGTCGGCCTCACCCATCTGCTGCCGCATCTGGTTGAACTTGGGCAAAATGCCGGTGAGGTTCTGCACATGGTGGCCGACCTCATGTGCGATCACATAGGCTTGGGCGAAATCGCCCGAGGCGCCGAATTGCTGATCGAGTTGCTGGAAGAAGGTGGTGTCGAGATAGACCTTGCGGTCGCCGGGACAGTAGAAAGGTCCTGCCGCAGACGAGGTGGAGCCGCAGGCCGAGCGGATCTGCCCGCTGAACAGGACCAGCTTCGGATCTTCATAGGTCAGGCCCTCGGCCTGGAAAATGCCGGTCCAGGTGTCCTCCGTCTCGGCCAGGACCGTCGAGACGAACTGCTTCATCTCGTCGGAGGCCGGCGCACCGGTGCCGCCGCCCTGCCCGCCGCTGTTGTCGGTGATCTGACCGCCACCGCCCGGCACCAAGCCGCCATCGCCGCCGGCCAGGATCTGCAGCGGGTCGATGCCGAACGCCTTCAGCCCGAAATAAAGGACCACGAGAATGACGATGGTCGACAGCGACATTCCGCCGCCGGAGCGGCCGCCAATAGGGATGCGGAATTGGCCGGGCCGGCCGCCCGGCAGGTTGAACCCACCACTCTGGCCGCGTTCGTCCTCGACATTGTCACTCTGACGACGACCCTTCCAGAGCATGGCAAATCCTCGTGGTGCATGTATCGGCAACCCGCCAATCCCGTGGCCCGGTCCGACCCAACAAACAATTATCTCAATGGTTGCGCCAAGTCACAGTATTTTTCGCATGAAGGGGGCTCCGCCGCGTTGCAGCCGTCAGGGCACGCTGGGCAGAGGGGCAGGTCGATCGCAACATCGTAGTTCTCGGCGTAATCCGAGCGTAACCATGAAGCGCGACCGTGCAGCGAGCCCTACTATCGGCCAGTTGAATGCCGGACGCCACGCTGCCCGCGGACACTCTGTCTGCTCCCTTCTGGCTCTTGGCGGCTACGCTCAGATCTTCTGCTTGGCGCCGGCGCTCTTGCCGTCCGAGCTTTTCGAGCGCTCGTCGAAGCGGGCCGCGCCCTTTTTGAGCGGACGGCCGGTATCCGCTTCCGTCTTGCGCTCATCCTTCGCCGCGGCTTGCTTTAATCCCTTTGCCGCTTGCTTGCCCTTCGCTGTCGGTGCCTGTTCAACGCCCATTATATCCTCCTCGGCCTCGCGCCAATCGCGTGGCACGATCTCAAACGCAGCGGCAACGCGGCGGTTCCGGCAGGACTGTCGACAATGGTGGTAGGCTTAGCGTGTCGCCGTCATCGCCTTGCGAAACGCTTCAAGCGTCTCGGCGCTAACATGGTGCTCGATGCCCTCGGCGTCGATACGCGCCGTCTCGGCGCTGACGCCGAGCGAGCGCAGGAAGGCTTCCACCGTCTGATGGCGAATGCGGCTCTCTTCCGCGACCTTGCGGCCGGCATCGGTCAGAAACACGCCACGGTAGGGTTTCCTGGAAACGAGCCCATCCGCGCACAACCGCGTCAGCATCTTGGCTACGGTCGGCTGGGCGACGCCGAGGCGCGCCGCGATGTCGACCTGGCGTGCCTCGTTGCCGTCCTCGATCAGGTCGGCGATGAGCTCGACATAGTCCTCGACCAGCGCACTGCGGCGCGCTTCGCGCGTCTGCCTGAACCCCTCAGAGTGAATTTCAGCATCAAGCAGCGGCTTTTCGCGTGGGACCGGTCTGTTCTTCAGCGCCAATACGCGCTCCTCCTCGACTTTCGCGGATGGGCCGGCATTTATCATTCATAGCACGGGCTTCTATTCTTCTGGCCGTTTATTTGCATTCGACGGCAGGCGCAACCAGCGTTTCCGATTCACCCGCGCCTCGCCAACAAGAGGCGTCACTTAGAAGCACAAACAATGAAATATAGCATATTGCATAATGTTCAACCCTGACCTAGATAGAGTGGCAGCTTAGCCGATCCAGCGGAAAATCCCCCATGTCAGAAGCCGAAGCCGCAGCAGCATCCCGAACCATGTGGCGATTTGCCCGGCCGGAAGACGACGAGCAGCCAAGCTTGCGCGAGGTCAACGCCTCGATCGCGGTGCCGCAGTCCGGGGTCTGGTTTCGCAGGCTGTTCGCCTTCATGGGGCCGGGCTATATGGTGTCGGTCGGCTACATGGACCCCGGTAATTGGGCGACCGACCTCGCCGGCGGCGCCCAGTTCGGCTACACGCTGCTCTTCATCATCATGCTGTCGAACCTGATGGCGATCCTGCTGCAGGCGCTCGCCGCCAGGCTCGGCATCGCCACCGGACGCGACCTCGCCCAAGCCTGCCGTGCCTATTATCCGCGACCGGTCAATTTCATGCTGTGGATCGCTTGTGAGCTGGCCATCATCGCCTGCGATCTGGCCGAGGTCATCGGCACGGCGATTGCCCTGCAACTGCTGTTCGGCATTCCGCTGGTCGGCGGCGCCGTCATCACCGCCCTCGATGCCTTCCTGCTGCTTCTCCTGATGAACAAGGGTTTCCGTTTCCTCGAAGCCTTCATCATCGCGCTTTTGATCATCATCTTCGGCTGCTTCGCCATCCAGATCTTTGCCGCCGCACCGCCGGTCGGCTCGATCCTGCATTCCATGTTCGTGCCGTCGTCGGAGATCGTCACCAACCCGGCGATGCTCTACATCGCCATCGGCATCATCGGCGCCACCGTGATGCCGCACAATCTCTATCTGCACTCCTCGATCGTGCAGACCCGCGCCTATGAACGCACCGACAAAGGCAAGCGCGACGCCATCAAATGGGCAACCACCGACTCGACCATCGCCTTGATACTGGCGCTGTTCGTCAACGCCTCCATCCTGATCGTCTCGGCGGTGGCCTTCCACGGCACCGGCCATCAGGACGTCGCCGAGATCGGCCAAGCCTTCGAGCTTCTGTCGCCGCTGCTCGGCCTCGGCATCGCTTCGACCCTGTTTGCGGTGGCGCTGCTTGCCTCCGGCCTGAATTCCACGGTGACGGCGACGCTCGCCGGACAGATCGTCATGGAGGGTTTTTTGCGCCTGCGCATCCCGCAATGGGCGCGCCGCCTGCTGACGCGCGGCATCGCCATCGTCCCGGTGGTGATCGTCACCGCGCTCTATGGCGAGAAGGGAACCGGCCAGCTCCTCGTCTTCAGCCAGGTGATCCTGTCGATGCAGCTCCCCTTCGCGGTGGTGCCGCTGGTGCAGTTCGTCTCCGACAAGCGCAAGATGGGCAATCTGGCCATCCCCCGGGGCGTCGCCGTGCTGGCCTGGGCGGTCGCCGCCCTCATCCTGGTGCTCAACTTCAAACTGCTTTACGACACCGTCGTCGGCTTCGGCTGAGGGATTCTCTCGTGCATCGAGGACAAATCGTGGGCTTGAGGCTAGCGCGACAATTCAGTGAATTGCGCTATCCTCTCTCGCATCATGACCGGAATTGCCGAAGCCCGAAAATTCTACGCGCGACTGATGGCCGCCAATGCAGGCTCGGCCGATCCGCGCCTCGAAGAGGCGTTCGCCGCGGTGCCGCGCGAAGCCTTTCTCGGCCCCGGACCGTGGACCGTGGTCGCCAACGGCGGCAAGGTCGAAACGCCGAGCGCCAACCCGGTGCACATTTATCAGAACGTGCTGGTGTCACTCGACGCCGACAAGGGCATCAACAATGGCGAGCCGTTCCTGCACGCCATGTGGATCGGCAAGGTGGCGCCGAAGCCCGGCGAGACCGTCACCCATGTCGGCGCCGGCACCGGCTACTACACTGCCCTGCTGGCACAGCTGGTTTCGCCGGGCGGCGCGGTCACCGCCTTTGAGCTGGAACCCAGTCTCGCCGACCGCGCGAGAGAGAACCTCAAAGCCTATGGCAATGTGAGCGTCATCCCAAGCGATGCGGTGGTCGGCGGCCTGCCACCGTCCGACATCATCTATGTCAATGCCGGCGTCGCGGCACCCCCGGCCGAATGGCTGAAGGCGCTGAAGCCCGGTGGCCGCATGATCTTTCCGTGGCGTCCGGCCGAGCGCGTCGGCCTCGCGGTGATGGCGACCCGCACGGCTAAGGGATTTGCCTGCGACCCGTTCATGCGGTCATGGTTCATCCCTTGCATCGGCGCCTCGCTGGCAAGCCCCGCGGCGAAAATCCCCGACCGCGAGAAGGCCGCACGCAGCCGCTCGATCTGGCTGACCGCCGACAAGGCACCGGACCGCACCGCCACCGCGATCATCGGCGACGTCTGGTTCTCGTCGCAAAGTGTTGGCGACAGGCGATTGCAATGAAGTTGCCAAGGCGAGGCATCCCGTGCTTGCCGCTCGCCGCCGGCTGGAGCGGAATTTTTTCCGGTCCCTGTCGGGCAGGCATCCGCCCACGCGTCCTTTGGCCGAAATCCGGCTCCAACGGCACGGATGATGAGAAAGGAGAATCCGATGAGGAAGATCATCACTGCGACATTCGTCAGCCTCGACGGCGTCATGCAGGCGCCTGGCGGACCGGACGAAGACCCGGTCGGCGGCTTCGAATTCGGTGGCTGGACGTTCCATTACTGGGACGACATCGGGGGCGCTTTTATTGGTGAGACCTTCGCAGAACCCTTCGCGCTGCTCCTCGGTCGCAAGACCTACGACATCTTCGCTGCCCATTGGCCGTACCAGAAGAGCGGTCCTATCGCCGACAGCTTCAACGCCGCCACCAAATATGTGGCAACGCACCGGCCCGATACGCTGTCGTGGCAAAACAGCCAGTCGCTGGGCGACGATGTCGTGGCCGCGCTGCGCCAACTCAAGCAGGAGGATGGGCCCGACCTGCTCGTCCAGGGGTCGAGCGAGTTGATCCAGACCTTGCTCGCCAACGACCTGATCGACGAGATCAGCTTGCTGATCTTCCCGCTGGTGCTGGGCAAGGGCAAGCGGCTGTTCGGCAGCGGCGCAATGCCGGCGGCCTTCAAGCTGAACCGCTCGCAGTCATCGACTACCGGCGTCATCATGGCAACTTATGAGCGCGCCGGTGAGATCAAGATTGGTTCCTTCGCCCAGGAACAACCGTCCGAAGCCGAGATCGAGAGGCGCCGGACCTGGAAGTAGACGCCGCGCCACTGTGTTAACAGGGGATGGCCGGGCACCGGCCGTCCCTTTGCAATTTTGTCGATCACGCCGCCTGTTGCCGCCGCGCCAGCCCGTCGCGGATGCAAGTGGCAAATTCCCGCGCTGCCGGCCCGACACCATGCTTCGGCAGGTGCAAATTGATCGAGAAATTCGGCAAGGCTGGAAGCTCCGGATCGGCGGACAGAATATCGAGATCGGCCGGCACGGTGGAGGCCAGCCAGGTGGTGACGGCCAGGTCCGAACGCACCGTCGCCGTCGTCGCGTCGAGGTTGCCGTTCTCGAACACGGTCCGCCATTCCAGCCCATGCTCGTTGAGCGCCGCCAGCACCGCTGGGCGGAAGGCGCAGGTGTCGGCCACCATCGAAACCGGCAAAGGCCGCTTGCAGCGGGCTATGCCGCCTTTGGCGCCGACCCAGACCAACCGGTCGATGGCGAGGCATTCGCCGGCAGACGGACCGACCGGTTCCTCGATTACCGCAAGGTCTATCGTGCCAGCTGCCAATGCCGCCGCGAGCTCCGGCGACGAGTCGCAGACCAGCGAAATCTCAATCTGCGGATAGGTCTCGGCATAGGTCTTCAGCACCGGCGCAAGCGTAGTGCCAACCAGATCATACGGCACGCCGACCCGCACCTCACCCGCGACAGCGCTGGTTGCCATCTCGGCCCATATCTCGTCATTCAGGGCGAGCAGGCGCTTGCCCTTGCCGAACAGTCGCTCCCCAGAACGGGTCAGTCTCAGGCCGCGCCGGCCGCGCTCGAACAGGCTGCAGCCAAGAACCTCCTCCAGCCGCTTGATCTGCTGGCTGACGGCACCTTGCGTCAGATGCAGCGCGTTCGCCGCCGCCGTCATGCTGGCCTTGTCGGCGACAGTGACGAAGGTCCGGACCAAGGCCGTGTCTAGATTGCGGATCATGATTTGCATTATGTTCTCTAATATCGACTATGACAAACATTGTATTTACTGATGCGTGCCCATGCTTAGCATGCTGGTTCCCAGCAGAGGAAACAGCATGTTTGAGACCATCTTTCCGCTCGTTCTGTTTGCGCTGGTCTCGACCTCCACGCCCGGCGTGGCCACGACCTTGTCGACTGCGTCCGGGGCACAGTTCGGCTTTCGTCGCTCGGTTCCGCTGATGGCCGGCAGTGCGGCCGGCCTGGCCACGGTGGCCGCGGCAGGTGCGGCCGGGCTCGCCGGCCTGTTGGCGGCTGCCCCGTCCTTGCAACTGGCGATGAAGATCGCCGGATCGCTCTACCTGATCTGGCTCGCCTTCAAGATCGGCCGCAGCGGCCCACCCAATCTGGACGTGACCATGACCAAGCCGAACAGCTTTCTCGGTGGCGTCGGTCTGCAGTGGATGAACCCGAAGGGTTGGGCGATGGGACTGGGGGCGGCGGCATCTTTTGCAGCACTCGCCAGCGGACCGCTGCAGCTTGCCCTTTTGCTCGGCGCAGTCTTCGGCCTGGCAGCCGCGCTGTCGCTGTCGGCATGGTGCATGGCCGGCACGCTGCTCGCCCGGTTGCTGAGAACCGAGCGGCAGTGGCGCGTGCTCAACGCCGTGCTTGGCCTGCTGCTCGCCGCCTCGATCATTCCGATGTGGCGGTCGGCGTAGACGCCAACCGCCACGCCTTGGTTCAAGCCGCGTAGCGCGCAGCCGGTTTGTCAGCGTGCAGGCTGCCGTAGAAGGCTTGCCGGGCGCCAAGGAAAGTGTCGAGCTTGGCCGCATCGGCAAGCGCCGGCGCGGTAACGGCTTCGCCCCTGGCCAGGCCAACAAGTGCGGCGTCGACCAGATCGTCGGCCGTCATGATGATCTCCTTCGGCAGGCTATCGATATCGCTTCCGGCAACGTCCCAGAAATCGGTTCGGGTAGCCCCCGGCAGCACGACCTGCGCCTTCACCTCGGTGCCGGCGACTTCGCGCTGCAAGGCCTCGGTGAAATTGACGACATAGGCCTTGGTGCCGCTGTAGATGCCGCCGAACGAGGTGTCGAAGGCGAGCACCGAGGCGATGTTGACGATGGCGCCGCGGTTGCGCGACAGCAGCCCCGGCAGCACCGCGCGCGTCAGCCGCGTCAAGGCGACGATATTGACCTTGATCATACGCTCGGCGAGGTTGGCATCGGCTGTCGCCACCACTTGCGCCCCGCCGAGGCCGGCATTGTTGACCAGCAGCGTGACGCTCTCGTCGGACGATATGGCCTGCTCGACGAGGCGGACATCGTTGTCGTCGGCGAGGTCGGCACTGATGACGCTGACCTTGCTTCTATAGGCATAGCGCAACGTCTCCGCCAGTTCCTCGAGCCGGTCGGCGCGGCGCGCCACCAGCACGAGATCATAGCCTTGCCCCGCCAACCGATCCGCATAGACCGCGCCGATACCCGACGAGGCGCCGGTGACGACCGCCGTACCTTTGTTGCTTTGTCCACTCATTGTCCTGTTCCTTCTGCTTGACTGATTTGCTTCGCTTCAACCTGGGCGCCGGTGCCATGAGCAATCGCCACTGGCGTCGCCGGCTAGCTATCCGATCTCATTTAGTGGTATATGCCACTATTTGCGAAGTAGGCATATGCCATTATCTTGTCAATGATGGAACCGAAGATTATTTGTGCGGCGGCTGGACATCATGCCGCCGCCAAGGAAACACGATGCCGAAAGACACCCTGCCCGGCCTGACCGTTTGCAACAACGCCATGCTGCGCCGCGCGACGCGCAAGCTCGGCCAGTTCTATGACGATGTGCTGGCTCCCTCGGGCCTGAAGGCCACCCAGCAGGGCCTGCTCTACCAGATCCATATCGGCGACGAGCCGGCCATGGGCGCCATTGCCGCGGCCCTCATCATGGACCTGTCGGCACTCGGCCATACGCTGAAGCCGCTGATCCGCGACGGTTATGTCGAGACCTTCGCCGATCCGGACGACCGCCGCATCAAGCGCGTGCGGCTGACGCCGCAGGGCCTGGTCAAGCTCGATGAAGCGATGAAGCTGTGGCGCGTCGCCCAGCAGCGTTTCGAGGACATGGTCGGCAAGGAGCAGGCGGCGAGGTTGCGCGCGGCGCTGGATGACATCGCCGCGCTGGATTTTGACCTGCCGCCGGCAGCGACCTGAGATCTCAGGCGGCCGGCAGCAGCCAGACTTTATTCGGCCGGCATGGCAACCGCCCGGGCCGCCCGATGGCCTGCCAGCACGACGCCAAGACCCGCGATCGGGAACACTGCCGCCACCAGGCCGAGATCAGCCGGCGCGCCGTAGCGCAGCACCGCGCCCCCGACGACGGCGCCCAGCGCCACGCCGAGATAGAGCGCCGAGGCGTTGAGCGACAGCACGATGGGCGCTGCGTCGGGCGCCAGCCTGATGATGCGGCTGGCCTGCGCCGGCGGGAAGGCCCAGCCGACGATGCCCCACGGCACCATCATGGCCATCAGCGCCGGACCGGCGACGCTGTGCGGCAGGAATGTCGGGATCAGCGAAAACGTGACCAGCATGACCGCGCTCAGCGCCAGCGACCAGCTGACGGTGCGTGTTGCGCCGAAGCGGTCGGCGGCCTGCCCGCCGACGATGTTGCCGATGACGGCGCCGACACCGAACGCCAGCAGCATGCCGGGCAGCGCGATCGGGCTCAATCCCCCGCCTTCGATGGCCAGCGGCGCGATAAAGGCAAAGACCGTGAAGGCGCCGGTGAGCGCCAAAAGCGTGGTCAGCAGGATCGATGGCACACCGGGGCGAAGGCTTGCGGCCAGCCGTTGCCTGAGCGGCAGCCTGGTGCCGACAATGCCGCGCGGCAGCCGGTACCACAGGATCGCGCCGGCCAGCGCGCCGAGCCCGGCGATGGCAAAGAACGTGCCGCGCCAGCCGGCGACGGTCGCAACAAGCGCTCCGAGCGGCGCGCCGACCGCCACCGCCACCGTGGTGCCGCCGACGACGACGGCAATGGCGCGGGCGCGGTGATGATCGTCGACAAGCGCCACGGCCGTCCCTTGCGCCGTTGCCGCGAACAGGCCGGACGACAGCGCCATGACGATGCGCGCGATCAGCAGCAGTTCGAAGGAGGAACTCAGCGCCGCAGCCAGATTGCCCAGCACGAAGAACACCAGCGTCCACAAGATGACGCGCCGCCGGTCCCATTCGCCGGTGAGCGTCGCCAGGATCGGCGCACCGATCGCATAGGCGAGCGCAAAGGCGGTGATCAGCGTCCCGGCGAGTGGAACGGAGATGGCGGCATCAGCAGCGATGTCGGGCAACAGGCTTGAAATGACGAAGCCTTCGGTCGCGATCGTGAATGACCCGAGCGCAAGCCAGATGAGGCGCTTGTCCATGTCAAAGTCCTTAGTTCAAAAGTTATTGAACAATTGGACATAACAGCGCATGATGTCAATGAGCTCACGCACATTAATCGAAGCCTGCTGACAGCCCGGTGTCAGGACAGGCCCGAATGAGGTCAAAAACCGCCACGCCCCACCAAGGAGGATACGCGTTGAAATCTGCCCAAGCTGTGCTTAATTCCAGGGCATGAGCCTGCCCCATCCCACCGTCGACCAGATCAGCCTGCCGAACGTGCTTGCCGTGCTCGGCGACCCGACGCGGCTTGCCATCGTGCGCTACCTCGCCAGCAAGGAGGGCGTGCCGCTGAATTGCAGCCAGTTCCTCGATCTCGGCTCGAAGACCAATCTGAGCTATCATCTGGCCAAATTGCGCGAGGCGGGCGTCACCCGCGCCGAAGTGGTCGGCACCAGCCGGCTGATCACGCTGCGCCGCGACGATCTCGACGCCCGCTTTCCAGGCCTGCTCGACAGCGTCATTGCCGCTGCCGTCGATGATACGGCGCTGCCCGTGGTCGGTGCCCACGAGATCAAAACTCACGCTTGAAGGTTCCTCGCTCCCGCAAAGCGGGGGAGAAACGCTGCCCTGCCTACGGAGCTGCCCACATGCGCGTTGCCGTCCTCGCCGATATCCACGGCAACATCCAGGCGCTGGACGCCGTGCTTGACGATCTGCGGCAGCGCGGCGGCGCCGACCTCGTCGTCAATCTCGGCGATTGCGTCTCCGGCCCGCTCTGGCCGCGCGAGACGTTTGCGCGGCTTGAGGCGCTTGATCTGCCGACGGTGCGAGGCAATCACGACCGCCGTGTCGCCCGCGATCCGCTCGACGACGCGATGTGGCCCTCGGACCGCTACGCGTACGACCGGCTGACGCCGGCGCAGCGCGAGGCGCTGTTCGCCTTGCCTCTCACGCTGGAGATCGCGCCGGGTGTCACCGCCTTCCACGCCCGACCCGACCACGACGAAAAATATCTGACCGATACGATGGCCGATGGCCGGCTGGTGCGCGCACCGCTTGCCGCCATCAAGCGGCGGCTGGCCGCGCTCGACCCCGCTTGCCGCATCGTGCTGTGCGGTCACAGCCACCGCGGCGAACTGATCCGCATCCCCGACGGCCCGGTCATCTTCAATCCGGGCAGCATCGGCTGCCCTGCCTATGACGACCCAACGCCGCCGGCACATGTTTCCGAGCAAGGCTCGCCGCACGCACGCTACGGCATCGTCGAACTGGGTGGACCGGGCCGCCCCGACCGCTTCGAGGCCATAGCCGTCGACTACGACCACGAGACGGCGGCACGGCAGGCCGAACAGGCGGGACGGCCGGAATGGGCCTACGCGCTGCGCACCGGATTTATGCCCGGCTGAGCGAGGTACGAGCTCATGCCGCCCGGCTGAGCGAGGTACGAGCTCATGCCGCCCGGCTGAGCGAGGTACGAGCTCATGCCGCCCGGCTGAGCGAGGTACGAGCTCATGCCGCCCGGCTGAGCGAGGTACGAGCTCATGCCGCCCGGCTGAACGAGGTACGAGTTCATGCCGCCCGGCTGAACGAGGTACGAGTTCATGCCGCCCGGCTGAACGAGGTACGAGTTCATGCCGCCCGGCTGAACGAGGTGCGAGTTCATACCCCACGCTGAACGCGGAACGCGTCTCATGCCTCAGAACGCGGAATGCGTTCATGCCCGGCTGAGCGAGGCACGAGCTCATGCTCGGCTGAATGCGTTCATGCCGCCAGGCTGAATGCGTTCATACCGTCCGGCGAGCGAGAGCTGAACTTGTTCATGCCCGGCGGAACACCTTCATGCCGGCGCCGCATTTTCGGGGTTACCTAGCGCCGTGTCGTCCCTTATAAACCGGCTTGGCATGCGGTGGCGCTTCCGTGCCCGGCCGCGCCCTTCGGTAATGCAATCTATCGCCCACGGCCAGGTGATGAGGCGCACAATTTCGCTCCGAACGACGCTGCACGCGCTGATTGCCATGCTGCTGACGGCGATGCTGCCGGCCAGGGCCGAGGAGGTCGTTTCGATCGTGACCGACCTCGCTCCGGGCGATCTCCTGAATGTCCGCGCCACGGCATCGGCGATGGGCAAGGTGATGGCCCGGCTGCCGAATGGTACGAGCGTCAACAATCTCGGCTGCAACGACGTCAACGGCTACCGCTGGTGCAAGGTTGCAGAGATTGACAACCCGCAACTGACCGGATGGGCGCCCGCGCGCTACCTGAACCCCGAGAATCCGGCGGCCGTTTCGGATGAGGATACCGAGACGACCGGCGAAAGCGCTGCCCCTGCAGCCGAGGCCTCGAACCCGGCAGCCGTGGATCAGCCGCTGCCCGACCTGACGGCGCGCCTGGGCGCGACCGGTCCCGAACCCACGATGACGGCGGCTGAGGCCATTGGCAGGGCCGCCATCGAGGATGCTTACCGCCTGGCGCTCGCGGCCAGCGGAAACCCGTCGACCGGGGAGATAGCGACGGCGGAGGCGCCCGTACAGAATCGCGCTGCCAGTGCGGCGCCTCCGGCAGACGCACAAGCCGTCGCGCGGCTGCAGCCGCCAGGGACGCCAGCCCCCGGTGCCGGCAACAAGATTCCTTGCGCGCGCTATCTCGGCCAACCGATGACCAGCTGCAAGGCAGGCGTTGTGCACACGGGCGACAAGGCCGAGGTGACCGTGACCTGGCCCGACGGCGGCACGCGCGTCATCAGCTTCGCCGCCGGCCTGCCGGCCAGTTCCGATGCACCGGGCGAGTTCCGCTTTACCCGCGAAGGCAGCCTGAACATGATCCGCGTCGGCGTCTCCGAGCGTTTCGAGATCACAGATGCTTTGGCGGCCGGAGGTTAGACGTCTTTCGGAACGCTGGCGAAGGAATGAGACGCTCGTTCGCTCATTCGCAATAGCCCACACAAACCTGCATTTTAGGGGGTTACATCGGGCAAAACTCTTCCCTATAAGGCCCTCCTAGCCTGATACCAGAATCGCGAGCACAACCGGCCGGGTCTTCCCGTCCGGTTTTTCGTGCAAGCCGCCCGCCGAACGGACCTCGATATGCCAAGACGCACCGACATCAAGTCGATCCTGATCATAGGGGCCGGCCCCATCGTCATCGGTCAGGCCTGCGAGTTCGACTACTCCGGCACCCAGGCCTGCAAGGCACTCAAGGAAGAGGGCTTTCGCGTCATCCTGGTCAATTCCAACCCGGCCACCATCATGACCGACCCGGAGCTAGCCGACGCCACCTATATCGAGCCGATCACGCCCGAAGTGGTGGCCAAGATCATCGCCAAGGAGCGGCCGGACGCGCTGCTGCCGACCATGGGCGGCCAGACCGCGCTCAACACCGCTCTGTCGCTGCGCCGCATGGGCGTGCTCGACCGTTACGATGTCGAGATGATCGGCGCCGACGCCACGGCCATCGACAAGGCCGAGGACCGCGCGCTGTTTCGCGAGGCGATGAGCAGGATCGGGCTGGAAACGCCGAAGTCGATGCTGGCCAACGCCACCGACGTCAAGAACGCCGACCGCAAGACGCATGAGGCCGAGCGCGCCGCGCTGAAAGCCGAGAAGCCCGCCAATCTCGACGCCGCGCTCGATGCGTTGGAAACGCGCTGGAACCTCGGCGAAGGCGACCGCAAGCAGCGCTATATCAGCCACGCCATGGCGATCGCCGCACAAGCGCTCGACCATGTCGGCCTGCCCGCCATCATCCGCCCGTCCTTCACCATGGGCGGCACCGGCGGCGGCATCGCCTACAATCGCGCCGAATTCTACGACATCGTTCAGTCCGGCCTCGACGCCTCGCCGACCACCGAAGTGCTGATCGAGGAAAGCGTACTCGGCTGGAAGGAGTACGAGATGGAGGTCGTTCGAGACAAGGCCGACAATTGCATCATCATCTGCTCGATCGAGAACATCGACCCGATGGGCGTGCACACCGGCGACTCGATCACCGTCGCCCCGGCCCTGACGCTGACCGACAGGGAATACCAGATGATGCGCAACGCCTCGATCGCGGTGCTGCGCGAGATCGGCGTCGAGACCGGCGGCTCCAACGTGCAGTTCGCCGTCAACCCGGCCGACGGAAGGCTCGTGGTGATCGAGATGAACCCGCGCGTCTCGCGCTCCTCCGCGCTGGCCTCCAAGGCGACCGGTTTCCCCATCGCCAAGATAGCCGCGAAACTCGCCGTCGGCTACACGCTGGACGAACTGGAGAACGACATCACCGGTGGCGCGACACCGGCCTCGTTCGAGCCGAGCATCGACTATGTCGTGACCAAAATCCCGCGCTTTGCCTTCGAGAAATTCCCCGGCGCTGAGCCGGTGCTGACCACCGCGATGAAGTCGGTCGGCGAGGTCATGGCCATCGGCCGCACTTTCCAGGAATCGCTGCAGAAGGCGCTGCGTGGGCTGGAAACCGGCCTGACCGGTCTGGACGAGATCGAGATCCCCGGCATCGCGCACGGTGCGGCCGATCATGCCGACGACCGCAACGCCATCCGCGCCGCCCTTGGCACGCCGACGCCCGACCGGCTGCGCATGGTGGCGCAGGCGATCCGCATGGGCACCTCGCTCGAAGACGTGCACGCCATGTGCAAGATCGACCCGTGGTTCCTCGAGCAGATCGCCGGCATTCTGGCCATGGAAGACCGCATCCGCGAGCACGGCATCCCCGAGGACGCCGCCAATCTGCGCATGCTGAAGGCGATGGGTTTTTCCGATGCCCGCCTCGCATCCCTGGTCAGGAAGGACGTGGAGGAGATCGAGAAAATTCGGCGAACGCTCGACGTTCATCCGGTTTACAAGCGCATCGACACCTGCGCCGCCGAGTTCGCCTCGCCCACCGCCTACATGTACTCGACCTATGAGACGCCCTTCGCCGGCGCGCTCGCCAACGAGGCGCAGGTGTCAGCGCGAAAAAAGGTCGTCATCCTCGGCGGCGGCCCGAACCGCATCGGCCAGGGCATCGAGTTCGACTATTGCTGCTGCCACGCGGCGTTTGCGTTGCGCGACGCCGGCTTCGAGGCGATCATGGTCAACTGCAATCCGGAGACCGTCTCGACCGACTACGACACCTCGGACCGGCTCTATTTCGAGCCGCTGACGCCGGAGGACGTGCTGGAGATCCTGCGGGCCGAACAGGCGTCGGGCGAGCTGGTCGGCGTCATCGTCCAGTTCGGCGGCCAGACGCCGCTGAAGCTGGCGGACGCGCTGGAGAAGGCCGGCATCCCGATCCTCGGCACCTCGCCCGACATGATCGATCTCGCCGAGGACCGCGACCGCTTCCAGAAGCTGCTGCACAAACTCGGCCTCAGCCAGCCGAAGAACGGCATCGCCTATTCGGTCGAGCAGGCCCGCCTTGTCGCCGGCGAGCTCGGCTTCCCGCTGGTGGTACGCCCCTCCTATGTGCTCGGCGGCCGCGCCATGCAGATCATCCACGACGAAAGCATGCTGCAGACCTACCTGCTCGACACCGTGCCCGGCCTGGTGCCGGAGGACATCAAGCAGAAATACCCCAACGACAAAACGGGCCAGATCAACACGCTCTTGGGCAAGAACCCGCTGCTGTTCGACACCTATCTCTCGGGCGCCATAGAGGTCGATGTCGATTGCCTGTGCGACGGCAAGTCGACCTTCGTCTCCGGCATTCTTGAGCATATCGAGGAGGCCGGCATTCATTCCGGCGACAGCGCCTGCTCGCTGCCGGTGCATTCGCTGCCCTCGGAGCTTGTCGACGAGCTGGAGCGCCAGACGGCCGCACTTGCCCGCGCGCTCAATGTCGGCGGCCTTATGAACGTGCAATACGCGATCAAGGACGGCACCGTCTATGTGCTGGAGGTCAACCCGCGGGCGTCGCGCACCGTGCCCTTCGTCGCCAAGACCATCGGCCGTCCCATTGCAAAAATAGCCGCCCGCATCATGGCCGGCGAGGAACTGGAAAATGCCTTCGCCCATTACGGTGCCATGCCCGACCCCAGAAATCCCGGCCACATCGCGGTCAAGGAAGCGGTGTTCCCCTTCGCCCGCTTCCCTGGCGTCGACATATTGCTCGGCCCCGAAATGCGCTCGACCGGCGAGGTCATGGGCCTCGACCGCGACTTCGCGCTGGCCTTCGCCAAGAGCCAGTTAGGGGCGGGTGTAGATCTCCCCCGCGCGGGCACGCTGTTCGTCTCGGTGCGCGACGAGGACAAGAAGGGCATACTGCCGGCGGTCAAGCGCCTAGCCGGCCAGGGTTTCAAGGTAATGGCCACGTCAGGCACCGCCCGCTTCCTCGCCGAAAACGGCGTCGTCGCCGAGAAAATAAACAAGGTGCTGGAAGGCCGCCCGCACATCGAGGACGCCATCCGCAACCGCCAGGTTCAGATCGTCTTCAACACGACTGATGGCCAGAAGGCGGTGTCGGACTCAAAATCGCTGCGCCGCGCAACGCTGATGCAGAAAGTGCCGTACTACACGACGCTGTCCGGCGCGGCTGCCGTGGCCGAGGCGATTGCTGCGCTGCGGGCGGGGAGTTTGGAAGTGCGGCCGCTGCAGGAGTATTTTGCCTGACGCGGATCAGACTAATTCCCCGCCATCCCCATGGCCATGAAAGTAAATATTTATAAATTTTAACTTTCTCCGCGTCTTTGTTATGCTTCGCCGAAATGCCCTCGGGTGATTCGCTCCACTATGTCCAAAACTCAACGAATTCGAGACCCCCTACACGATCTCATTGAATTCGGTACAGACGAATTTGATCAATTTCTTTGGAGCTTGATCGACACAAAAGAATTTCAACGACTCCGGCGTGTAAAGCAGCTTGGTTTTTCGGAGCTTGTCTATCCAGGCGCAACGCATACGCGCTTCGCTCACAGTATTGGAGTATTTCACACTGCGCGCGAACTAGTGACATTAATCTCAGATAGGATTGGCGAAAAATTTGAACAGGAGAAGGCTGAAATCGCCTTAGCTGCTTCATTAGTCCACGACTTAGGGCATGGTCCGTTCAGCCATGCATTCGAAGAGGCAATAAAGCTTCTAAACAAGGACAATGCCAGGCGCAAAGGAGAAAAAGTCCCCCCGAAGCTTAAGAAGCACGAGCAATGGACCTCCGATATTGTCCTAGGAGACACTGAGGTCGGCAATGCTCTCAGATCCCGCAGCGCTGACTTTCAAGAGGCCGTGTCGAAGCTCCTAAAATCGCTGATACACCTGGTGACATCTACGCCGCAGTAGTTTCAAGTCAATTTGATGCGGACAGGCTGGATTACGTCCGTCGTGACCGACTGATGACGGGCGCCAAGCATGGAGGCTTTGATTATTCGTGGATACTGGCCAACTTAGAGGTTGGATCGATCCCGCTTGCCATTGACGATGAGACATATTCGACGGTCGATAGCCTGGTTTTAGGGCATAAGGCATTTCAAGCTGCAGAATCGTATGTTCTTGGTTTGTTCCATCTCTATTTTGCTGTATATTTCCACAAAGCGACCCGCTCAGCCGAGAAAATTCTGTCGGCTGTCCTACGTAGGGTTGGAACACTGTGCGCTGAAGGAAACGCCCCGTTGACTGCGTTGAGTGAAGGAAATCCGATACTGACTTTCGTTCAGAATCGCGACCTTAGTTCATACCTGAAGGCCGACGATTTCGTCGTGTGGGGTAGCCTTTCCGTCATGGCAGAGTCGAAGGATGCCATTTTAAGCGAACTCTCCCAGCGATTGCTCTCCAGAAAATTGTACAAGGCCCTCGACATTTCTGACCATTTTGAAGGTCGCGGCGACGCCAATGCGGTTGCTCACTTTCGCGCTGAACTGACTAAGGCGAAAGAGAATGGCGATTTCGACGAGGTTGAAATTTTCGAAGATCAACCATCGCGAAATCCCTACAAACGGCGAGGTTATGGCTCTCCCGATGCGCTTTCTAAAATCCATATCATGCGAGCAGACGGATCGAGACCTGACGACCTTAGCGACCGCTCGGATGTTGTAAGGGCACTCCAAGAAAAATCGATCTATCGCGTATACGTGCGCGATGAAAAAGCAAAGGCAAAGATAGAAGAACTTATTCGGAGGATGGGAAAATGAGTGACATCGCCTCTTATGTCGCAAAAATTGTTTCGTTGAATGGCGGCTCAATCGTTGGAAAAACACGACTACAAAAGTCAGCCTACTTTCTAGAGGAGTTTGGCGTAGGGAATGAATTCATTTTTGAGTACCATTACTATGGGCCATACAGTGACGAAGTTTCCATAGGAATGGATGATGCAAAGGCCCTCGGCTATCTAAATCTAGAGTGGAGATCAACGAAGGACGGAGCCAAATACGCCGTATTTACGTCAAATTTAAAACCCGAAGAAGAAAAAAAGACGATAAAAGAAAGTCTATACTAGAGATCCTTTCGAAATATGATTCGATATCGATAGAATTGGCTGCAACTGCAGATTTCCTGTCCAAAAATGGATTTGAAAATGATCCATGGAAAGAGACAATTAAAAGAAAGGAAGATAAATCGACACAAGAGAGGGTGCAGAAAGCAAAAAAACTGCTTAGTGAGCTGGAAAAAATTTAATTCATCGAACGATTGGAGACCGCTCTACCCCTCGCACCTCCGCTACTCACTCGATCTCGATATCGATATCGATATCGAACTCATCGGCCACGACACCACCGGCACGAAGCTGTGTGCCGGTTGGTTCGTCGAAAATAGTTGGCATTGCAGAAGCGCGACCGGCCAGCGCTCGCGGCGGTCAGAGAAAACCAATAAACCGCCCGGCGAACAGCACCGACATCCACAACACCAGCGAAAGCCCCGCCAACATCGTTGCGGCTCCACCAGCCGGCTCCTCACCACCCCTCGCGCGGCACAACCGCATAAACACAAGGAAGTTAACGCCGGCGAGAAGGATGAGTGTCATCTTGGCGAGGAAAATCGGCATCGCCGCATACTCGCTCGCCCTGACCGAAAACAGCAGCGCCCCCGTGACAAGCGCGCCGGTGAACGCGACGAATGCTGTGCGGCGCAACAGCGCGACGAACGCCGCCTGCGGCAGCGAGCGGAAGGCGCCCAAAATCCTGAGGTCCATGAGCCAGACGCTGGTCAGCAGCGCGCCGATCGACATGATGTGCAGCGCGTTGACGATGGGGTAGGCGACGAAGGAGGCCTTCAGCCCCTTGACGAGAGCGAGTTGCTCGATGCCGGCCAGCAGCCCGTCCATTCAGGCCGGCGGCACGCGGTCGGGATAGACATCGTAGGTCTTGCCGCCGACGATGATGCGCACCGCCTTCATGCGCTTTTCCTTCTCGTAGAGCGAGCGGTTGCCGATCGCGGTCACCTCGTCGCCGACCTTGGCGACCTCTTCCGTGAAGCCGGCGGCGATGGTGCGCGATGGCGGCGCCATCTCCACCCGCCAGACCTCGCCCTCCGCGTCGACATCCAGCGTGGCGTGCGGATTGCCGATATAGATGGCCGTGATCTTGCCCCGGAGTTCGAAAAACCCGTCCTGGGTCCACGACCAGCCGTGATGCGCGTAGGCCGCGGTGCCGGCGGCAAGCATCGCCGCCGCTGCCAGCGTGACGCTCCGAATCTCGTTGAAAGGTGACTGCATCACTCGTCTCCTCATCCCGTCATTCGAGAGTAGGTCACGGCGTGGCAACGTCAAATCACATCGGTGCGAAGGCCGTCGGCGAAGCTGCCGATCTCCCCTTGCGGAGGAGAGGAGTGGTCCGCGCGACGGACGGAAAAGCCAATTGCTTGGCTTTCCGAACGACGAACGTCCGCCAGGGCAGCGGCCTCATTCCAGCTTGGGTTCCTCGCCCCCACGAAAGTGGGGGAGAGGTGGATCGGCGAAGCCGAGACG
Organism: Mesorhizobium sp. M9A.F.Ca.ET.002.03.1.2; assembly: GCF_003952365.1. Classification (NCBI taxonomy): domain Bacteria; kingdom Pseudomonadati; phylum Pseudomonadota; class Alphaproteobacteria; order Hyphomicrobiales; family Phyllobacteriaceae; genus Mesorhizobium; species Mesorhizobium sp. M9A.F.Ca.ET.002.03.1.2. The sequence continues at coordinate 81,754 of NZ_CP034443.1, forward strand.
GAGAGGGGGCTGCGCCCTACGAAGGCCCCCTCTCCGGCCGCTTCGCGGCCACCTCTCCCCCGCCTCGCGGGGGCGAGGAACCCAGGCCTTGAGAAGTTGGAGGGACAGCACCCAGCCCCTCTGTCCTGCCGGACATTCGTCGTTCGGAAAGCCATCCGCTGCGCGGACCACTCCACACCTCCCGCAAGGGGGAGATCGGATGTCGCTAATCCGCCAGCGTTGGAAGGCAGGGCGATGAGGAGCAGCGCAAGCCTCGCGCGATTGCCCTGCGGCATGAACGGTCCGGTCTTGCTTATGACGTATATGCACGCCATGTTCGGCCCCCCGCTCTTCCAGTCCACCGGGTCGGAGACCCAACACCTGAACGAGGCAAAGCATGAGCAGTATGAGAGACCGTCAGGAAGGCTTCGAGAAGAAGTTTGCGATGGACGAGGAAACGAAGTTCAAGGCCATGGCGCGCCGCAACAAGCTGCTCGGCCTGTGGGCGGCTGAAAAGCTCGGCAAGACCGGTGAGGACGCCGATGCCTATGCCAAGGAGGTGGTGCGCGCGGACTTCGAAGAGGCAGGCGACGACGATGTGTTCCGCAAGGTGCGCGCCGATTTCGACGCGGCCGGCGTGGCCCAGTCGGATCATCAGATTCGCGGCGCCATGGCCGACCTGCTGGCGACCGCGGTCGAGCAGATCAAAACGAGCTGACCAGCGCTCGGTCTGAACACTCGCTCTCCAGCCTAACTGTGGGCGGACGCCAGCTTCTTTAGGTGCTTTTCGTGCATCCGCAGCGTCGGCAGCGTCTTCTTGGCGAATTCCTTCAGCGCCGGGTCTCCGCCCGACTGCGCGTAGGTGGAAAACAGCGCCAATGCCTGCTTGTGCGCCTCGGTTTGCAGGAGGATGTATTTCGCCTGGAATTCGTCGCCGTCGAGGGTCTTGAGCTGGTCGAGCATCGCCTGGTCCTTCGGCTCCAGAGCCGGGCCGCTCGGCGTCACCGAGGCCGTGGTCTGGCTCCGTTCGAGCGCTGCCTTGAGATCCTCGGCAGCCTTGGTGTGGTCCTTGACCATCAGCGCGGCGAACTCCTTCACATCGGCGGCGACCTTCTTTTGTTCGGCCAGCCTGCTGCCTTCAATCTCGAACCGGTTGGCGCTGGCGGCTGTCTTGGAGAAGGTCTCGGTATCGACCTTGGTTTCCTCGACAGCAGGTATGTCGGCGGATTGGGCGAAGGCCGCCGGCGCGCCGGCAAACAGAGCGGCCATGGCGATGGTGAGATGCGTTTTCACGGGAAATCTCCGAGTTTGTGATCCTCGGAGTCTCCAACGCGACACAGGCGGCGAAGTTGCGCGCCTGCCTTCCCCCTTGTGGGAGAGGCAGGGCCTCAATGGCAGCAGGCGCCGGCATATTGCAGCTGCTCGTCCCAGTCCGGCCGGCCCTCCGGGGTAAAATCCATCAGGTTCCACAGGATCTCGCAGGTGCCGACAGCGCGCGGGTCCTGGCCGGGCTCGGACGGCGCGAAACCGAGCTCGGAGCTCCAGAAATGGCGGATGCCCTCGGTATCGCGATGGAACACCGACAGAACCGGAAGCTGCGCGCCGTCCTCGGCCTCGGCGTGGTAGTCGCGCTTGAAGCTGTTGCCGGCCGAGGAGACCAGCCGCATGTTCTTCCAGCCGCGGTCGCGGCCGAGCGTGATCAGGTTTTCGAGCGCGGTCTTGCCCACCACGGCGAAGTTGAAGCCGGCGGCCTCGAGATGGCCGATGGCGCCGTCGAACTGGTCGAGCAGCGCCGTGCAGGACGGGCATGGCTGATCGGCCCGCGCGAGCTTGGCCGTGCCGCCGCTCGTCGCCACGTCGCGCGTCTCCTGCGGATGGCGCGGAAACATCATCGAGTAGACGATCAGCGTGTCCTTGCCAGGCGAAAACAGCTCCGACAGTTTTATGCGGGCCGGCTTGCCGTCGGCGTCGAAACCGTCGAACACATAATCCTCAGGCACCAGCCCGCCGGGCGGCAGCGCGCGGCGGGCGACGGCCACATCCTCCATGGCGCGGCGCAGCTCGATCTCCTTTTGCAAGAGGGTTTCGCGGGCGGTTCGGTATTCAGCGGATTCGTTGGGAAAGGTGATCATCGTCATCTCCATCATCCGTGCTTTTGGCGGCGCGCGGCAACGCGCCTTACCTCTCAAGGACGTATGGTGAAGGAGGGTTCCGACATTTTGCGCAGGCGAGGAGCAATCGCTTCAGGTTAGCGCTGCTCCTCACCCCGCCCAGTCGACTTCGAACATCCCCAGCCGCTCGTAGAGCCTGACGGCGGCGGCGTTCTCCACCGTGTTGGTTTTGAGATCGACATGCGCGGCACCGCGTGCGCGAAAGGCGGCGAAGACGTGCCACATCAGCGCTTCGGCGATGCCTCGGCCGCGCGCATCGGGGTGGACGGCGAGGTCCTTGACGAACGCCCTCGTCCAGCACAGCGCCGCGCCCGCAAGCCGCCCCTTGCCGTCGATAACCAGGAAACACAAGGCAGGGTCGAATTCCGCGTCGCTTGAAACGCGCGGCCACCATTCGTCGAACGGCCCGTCGGCGCCATCGTCGAACACGGCGGTCAGCAGCGCATGCAAGGCAAGCGCGTCGGTGGCCTCGAAGCCGCGCATGACGAAGCCTTCCGGCCAGCGCGGCGGGGCAAGCGTATCGTTGAGGATCTTGCGCAGCCTGATATCGTTTGGCGCCGGCGGGCGCGGCTCAGGCATCGGGCTGCAGGCGACGCCGGGCGCGGTCGCGGCCAAGGCCGGTTTCTTCCAGCATGCCTTTGCGCTTGGCGTCGTAATAATAGCCGCTCTGGTAGAGCCGGTCGGCGCGCTTGGCGTTGCCGCCGGCCACCAGCCAGGCGCCGCGCAGATATTTCACCGCATATTTCAGATTGGTCTCGGCGTCGAACAGCCCGCTCGCCGGCCCGTCATAGCCCATGCCGCGCGCCGTCGCATGCTTGATCTGCATCAACCCCCAATGGCCGCGATTGTAGGCCTTGGGATTGAAGGTGCTTTCGCGGCTGACGACACGGCGCACCAGATCGACCGGCACCTCATAGAGGGCGGCATATTTGGCGATCAGCCGCTCGATCTCACCGCGCGGCCCCGTCGAATACTCCCTGGCAGGGCTGGTCGAAAGCAGGGCGGACGGTTTCTGAGGCACGGCATAGGCGACCTGCTGAACGCCGGGCATCGTCTTGCCTGTCTCACCGGTGGCCGGCATGGCGACAGCGGCCGTCATGGCTGCAGGTGCAGCCAGCGGGGTCGGGCCGGCGAAGGCGGCCGGCTGGGCAGGTGTCGCGGCGGGGTCGGCTGGCAGCGCCGACGTCTGGACAGGCGCGACGCCGGACGTTTCCGGCAGCACCGAAACCGTGTCGGGCAGCGCCAGCGTAAAACCGGCATCAGCGTCCGCTGCGGCGGTTTCGGTCAGGGAAGGCACGGCCTTCGTCTGCGAGGTCGAAGTGCAGCCGCTGAGACCGGCCGCAGCGAGCATCACGCCGATCGCGGGAAAGATGATTTTTGCTGGCAAGCCGCGCTCGGGTCCGGTTCGTCTGTTAAGAAAGTCCTTACACCAGCGCCTTTGCCCGGGCAATCCGCAGCCTGTTGTGGACTTCGGATGGTTTTCGGGTGGCAACGGCAGCCTGAAAATGCGATATCTCGTTCTCGATATGTACCGGATTCCCATCCGTTTCTTCGGAAAGGAGCACATCATGGAAAGCACCTCTCGGGCCACCGCCGGCCACGCGGTCTTCGAAACCGTGATCGGCTTCATGGGCATCGCCTGGAGCGAGGCCGGACTGACCCGGCTCTGCCTGCCCCAGCGCTACCGCGACGCCGTGGAACGCCGGCTCTTGCACCATGCCGGCATCGCCGCGTCGAGCGCCCGACCGCAATGGGTCACCGAGCTGATCGCGTCGATACAGGCCTATGCAGCCGGCGAAGACGTCGATTTCTCCGGTGTGCCGGTCGATCTCACCGGCGTCGACGATTTCCGCCTTGCCATCTACGACGCGGCGCGAAAGCTCGCCTTCGGCGAGACCACCACCTATGGCGAGCTGGCCAGGCGCGCCGGTCATGCCGGTCTGGCCCGTGAGACGGGCGCGGCGCTTGGCGCCAACCCGGTGCCGCTGGTCATCCCTTGCCACCGCATCCTTGCCGCCGGCGGCAAGATCGGCGGTTTTTCCGCGCCGGGTGGCTCGACCACCAAGGAAAAGATGCTGGCGATGGAAGGCGTGCGCGTCGGCCCGCCGCCGCCGGCGCAAGTGTCGTTCGGTTTCTAAGGCCGGGCGGAGCTAAAGCAATTCCAGGAAAAGTGCGTAGCGGTTTTCCGCCCGGAATTGCGTCAAAACAAAGAGATAGAGCGGTTCGCCGTTTCCGTGAAACGGTGAACGCTCTAGTCCTGCAGGATGCGCCGGCGGAAACGCCGGTCTGTATCCACCCGTTTGCATTTGTAGACGATGCAGGACTTCGTGTCGGCGCTCGGCACCGAAGCGCGCGCCCTTACCTCGCCGATGCTGCAGAAACGCTGGCTCCGCACATAGCGGTCGTAGAGCGGCAATCCCGGCGTGCGCGTCGACTCGTAACGCAGGATGACCGCGCCCTCCCGCGCGATCGCCGCCCGCACCCTGCCGCAGCTCATGCGGCTCGGGTCATAGCGCGAGATCGCCTGCGCCTCGGCGGCCACCAACGTCAGGCAGACAGCAAGCAGAACAATTTTCATGGTCCTCTCCCAAAACCAATCCGGCGCCCGAAGGACGGCTTTGTCCCCGAGGCGCGCGCATGACCCTGAACCGGAATCGGCTTTCAGAAAGGATCGTGCGCAGATACAACCTGCCACAACGTCCTTTGCACGTCCAAAAAGACGCGCGGCGCTGTGGTATCTGGCGACGCGTCCACGCGATTGAGGCGGCCGTTATGCCGTGCCGCATCGGCGCGTTTTTTTGCGCAGTCTTGTTTTTGGTGCAAAAGCGGACTATATGCCTTCCATTGATATTTCGGCCGATCGATCCGGGCCTCGCGATCTTCGCGTTTGCTGACGTCTATCTCCAAAATCTCGATACACACCGGCGGGACTTCGGTTCGGTCAAACTAAAGCAAATGTGAAGGACTATCGAAATGGCAACAGGTACGGTCAAGTGGTTTAACTCCACCAAGGGTTTCGGCTTCATCCAGCCTGACAGCGGCGGCGCGGACGTTTTCGTCCACATCTCCGCAGTCGAGCGCGCTGGGCTGTCGACCCTGGTCGAAGGCCAGAAGATCAACTTCGAGATCGAGCAGGACCGCCGCACAGGCAAGTCGTCTGCTGGGTCTCTGAGCAAGGCAGCCTGATTTTGCGAATGGCGCGCGCCGGAGCGACAGCTCGGGGCGCGCGCGGCAAGTCACGGATGTACTGACGGTCGCGCGAGAAGCGCGCCGGAGCGGAAAGACCCCGACAAGCCGAAGCAGCAGATTGCTGCCGGCCCGGCCAAAACGCTCCCGATCAGGCTACCAAGCATGGGAAGGCGGGATTTTGTCCCGCCTTTTTGCTGTCCGGGTTTTAGACGCCGACAATTGGCGCTTTCGCCAATCGCCGACGTTGCTCACCCCAGCCATTCCATCGGCACATGCCCTGGATCGGCCTCGACTCGTTTCAGCCAGGCCGCCACCGCCGGATAGGCGTCGAGCTGGAAGCCGCCCTTCTCGGCCGTATGCGTGTAGGCATAGAGCGCGATATCGGCGACGCTCGTTGCCTCACCGGCAAAGAACGCGCTGCCTTGCAGATGCTTGTTCATCACGCCGAGCGCCTTGTTGCCGCGCTCCAGCGTCGCCGCCAGCCGTTCCGGCGTCGCGTCCTTGGCGCGTTCGGGAAAGGTCAGCAGAGCCTTACGCACAGCGATATAGGGCTCGTGGCTGTACTGCTCGAAGAATAGCCATTGATAAGCCAGCGCCCGCTCGTATTTGTCGGCCGGCAGGAACCGCGTGCCTTCGGCGAGATAGAGCAGGATGGCGTTGGATTCAGCGAGCCGCCGGCCGTCGTCGAGCTCGAGCAGCGGCACCATCGCGTTCGGGTTCTTGGCGACATAGTCGGGCTTGCGCGTGTCGCCGGTATGCGAGCTCACCTCGACATTGGTGAAGGGGATGCCGAGCTTGGCCATCAAAAGGCGCGGCTTGTAGCAATTGCCGCTGTCGATCATTCCGTAGAGTATGGTCATTGGTGCTCCCTCGCTCGTGCAACGACAGCCCATGAGGCCCGAGTCCAGTCCCAACGCTCTATCCCGGCAGCAACGACTTCATCCAGTGATTTGTTTTGGCGCAACCATCAGCGCCGCTGATACATCACCCGAACAGCGGCACGACCTTGTTGTCCATGCCAAGCAGCGTATCGATGGGCAGCGGCTCTTCATCGAAAATCGTACCGGCCAGCGCCGGCCGCGCCAGATGGTAACCCTGCAAAAGGTCGACGCCGCCGCCGAGCGCGACACGCAGATGCGTGGAGTGCTCGATCCCTTCGACCAGCACCTTGGTGCCGCGGTCGTGCAGCGCGGAGACCAGCGGCCGGAAAAATCGTTCGGCGGCGGCATGGCGGCAGAATTCCGCGAACCAGGTGCCGTCGATCTTGACGATATCGGGCCGGACGAGGGCGACCCGTTCTGCCGTCGAATGCCCGGTGCCGAAATCGTCGATAGCGATGCGGATGCCGTCACGCCGCATCTCACGCGCCAGGCTTACGAGCACCTTGTCGTCGGCCGCCTGTTCGGTGATCTCGCAGACCAGCATGTCGGGGGAGAGGTCGAACTCGGCGAGATGCCTGGTCATCAGCCTGATCTCGGCCAGCGCCCGGCCGGCATGATCGTTGATCAGCGGATTGTAGTTGAAGAACAGGTCGAGCCCGTCGACGCCGATGTTGCGGAAGTTCCTGAGATGCAGCACCCGGCACATCGTCTCGACGAACAGGCGATCCGGCGCAGGTACTCCCTCGAAGAATACGGGTGGCGCGACCGGCCTGCCGGCGCGGTGCGGCTCGATCAGGCCTTCGACCGCAACGGCCTTCAAAAACCTGCCGCGCGGCGCGAAGATCGGCTGATAGGCGCTCCGCAGCCGGAATGCGCCATAGACACCGTATTCGATGCCAACCTCGTCGGCAAAGATCGCCTCGCCGACATTGCGCCGCCTGTCTGGGCGCCGCCTGTCTGGCCGCCCGGTCATGGCGCCACCTTGCGCCCGAAAGCCCGTTTCGGCCGCGGCGAGGGCGAGACAGTCGCAGGCGCCTCGCCGGCATCGGGCACTGTCACAGTCGCCTGTTTGTCCTTGCTGAAGACGTGAAAGCTGGTCGGCGCGAGCTCCGGGCGCGCCAGCGCGAATCCCTGCACCATCGAGGCTCCCGATTTCTCGGCCAGCTCAAGCTGCCAGCCTTCCTCGATGCCCTCGAACACCGTGCGGATGCCTTGCTCTTCGAAGCTTGCCACCATGGCGGTCAGCAGCGCGAAGCCGGCGCCCGATTCCATCAGTTGCATGATCCAGTGGGCATCGAATTTGACGATGTCAGGCCTGAGTTCCTTGACGCGGTTGATGTCGGACTCGTCGGCGCCGTAATCGTCGACGGCGATGCGAAATCCATTGGCCCTGAGCGCCTCGATGAAATTGTAGAGGGTTTCCTGTGACGCCGATTTCTGCTCGGTCACCTCGCAGACGACGCGGTTCGCATCGATATCAGCTTCATGCAGCACCAGCCGCATGTCACGCAGTGCACCGTCGGCGATGCTGCGCTCGGTGAACACCGATGGATCGAAATTGATGAAGATGGATGCCTCCCGCGGCAGGCAGGCGCCGGCGTTCAAAAGGTGCAGCGTCCTTGTCAGCGCCTCGATATGCAAGCGGTCGGCTGTCTGACAAGTGCTGAAAAAACTCATCGGCGACTGCGGCTCGCCGTCACGGAACGGCCGGATCAGCCCCTCGAACGCGGTAACGGACAATTTGCCGTTGCTGAAGGCGAAGATCGGCTGGAAAGCGCTCTGCAGCGTGTAGATGCCCCAGACACCGCTGGCGGTGCCGTCATCATGACGGATGATCTGGGCAAGCCCGATGCTGCGCGACACGGTTCCTCGCTTTGCGAGACTGGCGGAATGGTGTGATCCGGCCACCGGGGTTTTACCGCCAGTAGGTGAATTTATTGTTGCCGGATTTGTCGTTGCCGAGGATTTGCGGTCTGGCGCATCCGACAATGCTTGCGCTTGGCGGAATGATGCGACATGAGAGACGCTGCGGTCGGACGGACCGCCCAAGCCCACCCCAGGCCCACAAGGAGACACCATCGTCATGGCCTTTCTTGCCGACGTCCTTTCCCGCGTTAAGCCTTCCGCGACCATCGCGGTGACGCAGAAAGCGCGCGAGCTGAAAAACGCCGGCCGTGACGTCATCGGGCTGGGTGCCGGCGAACCGGACTTCGACACGCCGGACAACATCAAGAACGCCGCGATCGAGGCCATCCGCCGTGGCGAAACGAAATATCCGCCGGTTTCCGGCATCGTACCGCTGCGTGAGGCGATCGCGAAAAAATTCAAGCGCGAGAACAATCTCGACTACCGGCCGGAGCAGACCATCGTCGGCACCGGCGGCAAGCAGATCCTGTTCAATGCCTTCATGGCGACGCTGAACCCCGGCGACGAGGTCATCATTCCCCGTCCCTATTGGGTGAGCTACCCGGAAATGGTGGCGATCTGCGGCGGCACATCCGTCTTTGCCGACACCTCGATCGACAACGGCTTCAAGCTGACGGCGGAGGCACTGGAAAAGGCGATCACGCCGAAGACCAAATGGCTGCTGATGAACTCGCCGTCGAACCCGTCTGGCGCCGCCTACACCGAAGCAGAGCTTCGAGCTCTGGCCGACGTGCTGCTCAAGCACCCGCATGTCTGGACGCTGACCGACGACATGTACGAGCACCTGACCTATGGCGACTTCGTCTTCAGGACCATCGCCGAGGTCGAGTCGAACCTCTACGAGCGCACGCTGACCATGAACGGCGTGTCGAAGGCCTACGCCATGACCGGCTGGCGCATTGGCTATGCAGCCGGGCCCGTGGCGCTGATCAAGGCGATGGACATGATCCAGGGCCAGCAGACGTCCGGCGCCTGCACCATCGCGCAATGGGCGTCGGTGGAGGCCCTGAACGGCCCGCAGGACTTCATCGCCAGGAACAAGGCGATCTTCCAGGCTCGGCGCGATCTCGTCGTGTCGATGCTCAACCAGGCGCGCGGCATCACCTGCCCGTCGCCCGAAGGCGCTTTCTATGTCTATCCGTCCTGCGCCCAGTTGATCGGCAAGAAGACCAAAGCCGGCAAGGTGATCGACAGCGACGAAGCCTTCTGCTCGGAACTGCTCGAGGCCGAAGGCGTGGCGGTCGTTTTCGGTTCGGCCTTCGGCCTCGGCCCGAACTTCCGCATCTCCTACGCCACGTCCGAGGCCTTGCTCGAAGAGGCCTGCACGCGCATCCAGCGCTTCACCGCCTCGCTGACCTGACTAATGCATGTCGCGCAAAAGTGCGCAGCGGTTTTGCGATAACGACATGCATAAAAACAAGGGCTTAAAGCGCATCTTGAACACCAAAACCCGGCCGCGAGCCGGGTTTTTCGTGGCGACAGGCACCAGCCTCATCCCTGCTGATTGGTTTCGCGCGCCGAACGTGCCTCGGCCGGCGCCAGAACGGCAACCAGCAGCCCGGCCGTGACAAACGAAACGATGGCCGCCGTGAGCATCGCCGCATGGAAGCCCCCGGCATAGGCGGCCGCGAACAGATCGCGCAGGCCCTCCTCGCCCATCGCCACATCGGCTGCGAAATCATGCCTTGAAACGGCGGCGCGTGCCACCGCTTCGGCATTGGCGGCACCGGCATTTTCAAGATGCGCCGTCAGCAGGGTTGTTGCCCGCAAACTCATCAAGGCGCCGAGCAGCGCGATGCCGATGGCGGCGCCACCCTGACGGGTCGCGTTGATCACCGCCGACACCATGCCCGAACGGTCGCGTGGTGCAAACGACATCGCGGCGGCGCTGCCTGTCGGGATGGCCAGCGCGTTGCCGAGGCCGCCGACGGCAAACAGCAGGCCGATCGTCAGATAGGTTGTCGAAGGTCCGGCCCAGCACATGCCCAGCATGGAAAGACCGGTCAAAACATAGCCTGATGTCATCAGCGCCGAGTGTCCATAGCGATGACTGAGCCTGCCGATTGCCGGCGACACGACCATCTGGACGAGAAACAGCGGCGCCATGCGCAGGCCTGTCTGCGTCGGCGACCAGCCCTGTGCTTGCTGCAGGAACATCGAATAGAGGAAGACGCCGGTGTAGGAGGTGAAGCCGAGCGCGAACGAGGCGACATTGGTGACGGCAAAGCGAATGTCGCGAAACAGGCCAAGCGGCAGCATCGGCCTTGGCGTACGCGCCTCGAAGACCAGGAAGGCTGCCAGGCCGGCCAGGCCGACAATAAGGGCCGTGACCGTCCGCCGATCGCCCCAGCCGTTTTCGCCCGCCGATATCAGGCCGAAGGTCAGCGCGCCGAGCCACAGAATGCTGAGCGCCAGGCCGACAAGGTCGAGATGGGCATGCTCAGGATGTGCGGTTTCCCCGATCGAAACCGCACCCAGCGCGATCGTGGCCAGGCCGAGCGGCAGGTTGATCAGGAAAATGCTCTGCCATCCGGCGGTTTCGACCAGGACACCGCCAAGGATCGGACCAGCAAGCAGCGAGACGGCGGCAAAGGAAGCCCAGCCGCCGATGACGCCGGCGCGCTCGCGGCCGTCGGAAAACGCCTGCGTCAGGATCGACAGCGCACCCGGAATGAGCACCGATCCGGCTATCCCTTGCACCACCCGGCCCGCCAGCAGCACCGGCAGGTTGGGCGCGATTGCACAGATGGCGGAACCGGCCATGAAGATGCCAACGCCCGCCAGCCAGGAACGTTTGCGCCCGTAGCGGTCGCCGATCAGGCCTGCCGACAGCATGAAGGCCGACAGGCAAAGCGTGTAGCCATCGATCACCCATTGCAGCCCGGCGAAGTCGATGCCGAGTGCAATCTGGATCGTCGGCAGGGCGACGTTGACGATGCTGATGTCGAGCAGCGCGACGAATGTGCCGAGATAGACGGCGGCAACAAGAGGCAGGCGACGGTTCGACATGACGACTCCCAACATGAGTGTGGACACCAAGGCCGCGCACCAAGCCGGCCAGACGCGTATTAAGAGCGATCACAATCGCCCGTCACGCCCCGGCTCAGCCGCCATATTGTTCGTCGGTCACCTTCTCCAGCCATTCGGCATGAACACCGTCGAGCGCCTCCTGCATGGCGATATGCTCCATCGCCGATTTCGGGCCGGCGCCGTGCCAGTGCTTTTCATCGGGCGCGAATGAAATGACGTCGCCGGCCCTGATTGCCCGCATCGGTCCGTTCCAGCTTTGCGCGAGGCCGGCGCCCGATATGACATAGAGCGTCTGGCCCAGCGGATGCGTATGCCAGTGGGTACGCGCGCCGGGCTCGAAACCGACCATGACGGCGCGCAGCCGCGCCGGCGCTTCCTTCTCGATGATCGGCGTCTGCAACACACGGCCGGTGAAGTACTTTTCCGGCGCGATGATGGTCGGCACGCTGCCGCAGGCAATGATCTTCATCGTCGCGATTCCTCAAGCTGACGGCGGATCGGTCGGCGACGACCGTTCCTTTTTGTCGCAAGAAACGGGCACTTTCGTCCGATAACCCTCATGGCGCAACCGCTTTTGCGGCTTCTCGGCGACTGGCTCTGTCGCGGGATTGACGGGAAAGCCTAAAATTAGCCTCGCATCCGACGGTTTCGCCGATCACGGCTCAACATCCGCGACATCGGGCCATCCTCAAATCCCTTGCCCTCCCGGCTAACCCGTGGGACGATGCTCTTGGGTAGGTGGCGAACTGAAAAAAGCCCCGCCCGCGACGGTCGACAGGCCGGCCGCCGCTCCCAGGGAAACGCCTGAGTGGAGGTCAGTCATGGGAACTCGCGCCGGAGGACGACGCACGGGACCGAAATGCATTGCCATAGTCGGTCCCTTTGCAAGCGGTAAGACGACACTTCTCGAAGCCATATTGGCCCGCACGGGCGCCATTCCCCGCCAGAATCCCGTTTCCTCGGGAAACACCGTTTCCGATCATTCGCCCGAGGCACGTGCCCACGCCATGAGCGTCGAGGCGACCTTTGCCACCACCGAATTCATGGACGAGCAGCTGACCTTCGTCGATTGTCCCGGCTCCATCGAATTCTCCTTCGAGGCAGAGCCAGTGCTCGCCGCCTGCGACATCGCCGTGGTCGTCGCCGAAGCCGATGAGAAGAAGATCCCTGCCCTGCAGCTGATCATGCGCAAGCTCGACGATCTCGGCGTGCCGCGCATCCTGTTCCTCAACAAGGTCGACAAGGCAATATCAGGCGTGCGCGACACGCTGAAGATGCTGCAGCCGGCAAGCTCGGTGCCGTTGCTGCTGCGCCAGATTCCGCTGCGCAAGAACAGCGTCGTCATCGGCTCGATCGATCTGGCGCTGGAGCGCGCCTACATCTATCGCGAATATGCCGAAAGTGAGATCGCCCAGATTCCGGATGACGACAAGGCGCGCGAGTTGGAGGCGCGCTTTTCCATGCTGGAGACGCTCGCCGATCACGACGACCAGTTGATGGAGCAACTCCTCGAAGAAATCGAGCCGCCAAAGGACGCGATCTTCGACGACCTCGCCGCAGACCTGCGTGACGGCGCGGTGACGCCAGTGCTGATCGGCACCGCCGAGAAGGGCAACGGCGTGCTGCGCCTGTTGAAGACGATCCGCCACGACGCGCCCGACGTCGAGGCGACCCGCAAACGTCTCGGCGCACCCGATGGCAACGCGACGGTGGTCCAGGTGATGAAGACCATTCACACCGCGCATGGCGGCAAGCTGTCGGTCTCGCGCATCCTGTCCGGCCAGCTTGCCGACGCCTCCGAGCTCTTCCTTTCGAACGGCGCCACGGCAAAAGTCTCCGGCATCTACAGAATGCTTGGCAAGGATCAGTCCAAGCTCACCTCGGCCAAGGCCGGCGACACGGTCGCGCTCGGCAAGCTGGACGACGTCACGACCGGCCAGACGCTGAGCTCGGTCAAGGGCGGGATCAAGTCGTTGGTAACGCTGGCGCCGCCGCAACCGGTCTTCGCCTTCGCGCTGCGCCCGAAGGAGCGCAAGGACGAGGTGAAGATGTCGGCGGCCATCCAGCGCCTTGCCGAGGAAGATCCCTCGCTCGGCCTGCGCCACAATCAGGATTCGGCCGAAACCGTGCTGTCGGGCCATGGCGAGATGCATCTGCGCGTCGTGCGCGAGCGGCTGGAGGGCAAGAACCAGATCCCGGTCGAAGGCCATCCGCCGGCCGTGCCCTATCGCGAGACGATCCGCAAAACGGCGCAGCAGCGTGGCCGCCACAAGAAGCAGTCGGGCGGCCACGGCCAGTTCGGCGACGTGGTGATCGAGATCAAGCCGCTGCCGCGCGGCTCCGGCTTCCAGTTCACCGACACCATCACCGGCGGCGCCGTGCCGAAAACCTATATCCAGTCGGTCGAAACCGGCGTGCGCGACTATCTGAAATCCGGCCCGCTTGGCTTTCCGGTAGTCGATGTCGCCGTCAACCTCTCCGACGGCTCCTACCATTCCGTCGATTCGTCGGACATGGCCTTCCAGATGGCGGCGAAGCTGGCGATGAAGGAAGGCATGGCCGCCTGCTCGCCAGTGCTGCTCGAACCGGTCATGAAGGTCGAGATCGTCACGCCGTCCGATGCGACCTCGAAGATCATCGCCCTGATCCCGCAGCGGCGAGGCCAGATTCTCGGCTACGATGCGCGGCCCGGCTGGTCGGGATGGGATGTCGTCGAGGCGACCATGCCGCAGGCCGAGATCGGCGACCTGATCATCGAGCTGCGTTCGGCGACCGCGGGCGTAGCCAGCTATCGTGCCGCCTTCGACCATATGGCCGAACTCACCGGTCGCCTGGCCGACGAGGCACTGAATGCCAACGGCAAGGCTGCCTGACACTGGATTTTGCCGGCAGTATCTCGGCCAATACACGCAAGCGGCGTCCGGAATTATCCGGACGCCGCTCTCTTGCGGACCGTCTTCGTGGGAGGCGAAACGGCAGGTCCGCCGCATGCACCGCCAGCGCCTGATGGCTGCAGCGGAAGAATGGTTCGGACGCGGTAGCCGCCTGAGCCCGATTCGTCCGAGTGATGCCCCCATCTCCCGCACGAACCACACCGCGTCCTATGATCTGCTTAGTCGATGCCGGACGCTTGCGATATGTTACCTGAGGTTACATGTCACTGTTACGTGACAATTTCGGCCGGCTTTCCATCGGCGCCGGCAGCTTTCGGGCAACAAAAAAGCCGGATCAACGAAGATCCGGCTGAGTTTGATTGGAAGTGCCTGTTAAGGCTAACCTCCAGAGGGGAACACTCAAGGGCACTAATGGGAGGAGAACGCGCCCAGGAGATGATCTATATATGTGCTCATCATGCCCAAGAAACAAGCATCTATTTTGCAACACACGCATGCAAAAAGACGCAGGCTGTGGTCTAACCCATTCCTTGATCCCATAGGACCAGCAGAATCGACGAAATGCAGTGCTCAGCCAGCCAAGAATCATTGCGAAAACAGCGAATCAGAGCCGATTCTCGCTCCAAGGCGCTGTAAACAACGAATGACGTCGAATCGGGCAGCACGCGTTTATTTTTGCGGCAATCGCGCATCGCCCCGAAAATCGGTTCCTATTTTGCTGCGCTGACCTTCGGCTCGGAAAGCATGATGCGCAGATTCGAAAACGCAAGAGCGCACTTTGCGCATCCAAGTGGACGCACGTCGCTCTAGAAGGAGCTTCGATGAGGATACGTCAGGCGATCGCCGGCAGCGCGCTGTTCCTCGTCGCAGCGCCCGGCGTGGTCGCGGGATTGCTGCCCTGGCTGTTGACCGATCGCTATCGTCTGCCATGGTCGACCCTGCCCGGCTTGGTCCCGGTCGGCTGGGTTCTGGTTGTCGTCGCGACGGCCTTGCTGCTTCATGCCTTCGCCCGTTTTGCGCTCGAAGGCCTGGGCACACCGGCCCCGGTCGCGCCGACGGAGCGACTGGTCGTCGGCGGCATCTACCGCCATGTCCGCAACCCGATGTATCTGGCGGTGCTGTCGATCATCCTTGGCCAGGCGCTGCTGTTTTCGAGCTGGGTGCTCGTCGCCTATGCCACTATCGCCGCCATCGCCATGGTCTCGTTCGTGAAGTTCCATGAGGAACCGACGCTTGCCCGCCGCTATGGCGCCGACTACGAGGCCTACCGCCATGCCGTTCCCGGCTGGCTGCCTCGCCTGACGCCGTGGCGTGGATGATTTTAGCTAGAAGAACAAGCGCGACGCCAAGAGTTCGGCCGCCAACCTTGGATCAGAACGACCAGCTGCGCGCCTTGGCGATAATGAAATCGCGGAAGACATGCAGTTTCGCCTGGTTCTTCATCGCATCGGGATAGGCGAAATAGGTGTCGAAGGACGGCACCTCGGTCTCCGGCAGCAACTGCACCAGCCCTGAGTCCTTGCTGATGACATAGTCGGGCAGCATGGCGATGCCGGCGCCACCCTGTACCGCGCGCTTGATCGACAAGATGTCGTTGATCTGCAGCGTCGGCACCCTTTGCCCGCCTTCGAAATCGCCGACTGTTTCCAGCCAGTTCAATTCCGACAGATGCGCCGGCACCGGCACGCCGAAGGTGACGATGCGATGGGTTCTCAGCTCGGCGATCGACTCCGGCTTGCCATATTTGTTCACATAGGAGGGAGCCGCGTAGAGGTGGAAATGCACGGTGAACAGGCGGCGCTGGATGAGATCCGGCTGCTGCGGCTGGCGCAGCCGGATCGCGCAGTCCGCCCGGCGCATGGTGAGGTCGAGTTCCTCGTTCGCCAGGATCAACTGCAGGCTGATCTCGGGATAGAGATCGATGAATTCCTGCACGCGCTCAGTCAGCCAGCCGGCGCCGAGCCCCACCGTGGTCGTCACCCTGAGCACGCCGGAGGGCCGGTCCTTGGCCTCGGTCAGCCGCGACTTGATCGTCTCCAGCTTCATCAGCACGTCATGCGCCGTGCGGAACAGCATCTCGCCCTGCTCGGTCAGCACCAGGCCGCGGGCATGGCGGTTGAACAGCGGCACGCCGACGTCATGTTCGAGCGCGCTGACCTGCCGTGAGATCGCCGACTGCGACAGATGCAGCGTCTCGGCGGCGTGGGTGAACGACCCTGCTTCCGCCGCAGCGTGAAACACGCGTAGTTTGTCCCAGTCCAACGCCATGATGCCCCTCGTTCTGTTTTTTGGCGTCTGAATGAAAATTTAGGCTTTTGCGCGGCTTCTCTCGGCGCGCTTGCTTACTCCGCCGCTTCGCGGTGAACTTCGATCCCGGCGAGGTACTTTTCCGCCTCGAGCGCGGCCATGCAGCCAAGCCCCGCCGCCGTCACCGCCTGGCGATAGATGTCGTCGGTCACGTCGCCGGCGGCGAACACGCCCGGCACGTCGGTGCAGGTCGAATCCGGCGCCGTCCACAGATAGCCGTTCGGCTTCTGCTTCAGCTTGCCGGCGAACAGCTCGACCGCCGGCGCATGGCCGATCGCCACGAACACGCCGTCGACCGTCAGATGCATCTCCTGGCCGGTCACCAGATTGCGCAGCTTCAGCCCTTCCACCGAAGGCGGCAGCGGCATCTTGCCGGACTGGCCGGTGATCTCGTCGACGACGGTGTCCCAGATGACGCGGACATTGTCCTTCTTGAACAGCCGCTCGCTCAGGATACGCTCGGCGCGGAAGTCGCTGCGCCGGTGGATGACCGTCACGCTCTTTGCCAGGTTGGAGAGGTAGAGCGCCTCCTCCACCGCCGAATTGCCGCCGCCGATCACCGCGACATCCTTGCCGCGATAGAAGAAGCCGTCGCAGGTGGCGCAGGCCGAAACGCCGAAGCCCATGAAGGTCTGTTCGCTCGGAATGCCCAGCCATTTCGCCTGCGCACCGGTGGCGATGATCAGCGCGTCGGCTGTATAGATCGTGCCGGAATCGCCCTTGGCCCGGAACGGGCGCACATTGAGGTCAACCTCGGTGATGATGTCGTTGATGATATCGGTGCCGACATGCTCGGCTTGCTTCAGCATTTGTTCCATCAGCCACGGACCCTGGATCGGATCGGCGAATCCCGGATAGTTTTCCACGTCGGTGGTGATCATCAGCTGACCACCCTGCTGCAGACCGGCGACCAGCATCGGCTTCAGCATGGCGCGGGCGGCGTAGATTGCCGCCGTATAGCCGGCGGGGCCGGAGCCGATGATGAGAACGGGTGCGTGCTTGGTGGTCATGGACAAGCCTTCACAACAACCGGACGCGAATGAAGCGTCCGGCACAGGGGTCGAATATCGGCCCTAATCTAGGTGTTGCAGACGACGCCAGCAAGACGACCTGGCCTTCGTCCCCGGAAAGCTTGGACACAAACAGGCGATCCATGAACATCTTGCACTGTGACTGTCCGAAAATCACCGGCTGAAGGGGATGGAATGGACACCAAAGTCGTTTAATTACAAAATCACGAAAGATTCTTGCGTGAAGCGCCGAAGGTATCCATGCCGCTCAAAGCCGATCTCGACGCCATCGACTGGAAGATCCTGCGCGAGCTTCAGCAGGACGGGCGCATGACCAATGTCGAGCTGTCCGGCCGCGTCGGCATTTCGGCGCCGCCATGCCTGCGCCGTGTCAGGCGGCTGGAAGAGATCGGCATCATCCGCGGCTACCGCGCCCTGCTCAATGCACCGGCGCTCGGCATGGACGTCGTCGCCTTCTGCCTCATCGGCCTGCATCACCAGGCCGACGCCGAGCTGAAAACCTTCGCCGAACGCACGCGCGGCTGGCCGATCGTGCGCGACGCCTGGATGGTGTCGGGCGAATCCGACTTTTTGCTGCATTGCGTTGCGAGCGACCTTGGCACCTTCCAGACCTTCGTCATCGAGGAGCTGGCCTCGGCGCCGAATGTCGATACGGTGCGCACCGCACTGACCATCCGCCGCGTCAAGGACGAAGGCCTGGTGGCTTTCAACGAAGTGAGAACCTGATTTAAGCCCTGCCGAGTTCGGCGATGGCGTCGCAGAGTTTTCTATGATCGTTGCCGGTCATCAGCTTGCGCGTCGCGAAGGCACCATCGCCGGCGATCCGATTGGATCTGCCGCGCACCAGCCAGCCCTCGCGCAGCCCGGCTCGCCGTCCAGCTTCCATGTCGTCGGCCTTGTCGCCGACGATGATCGATCGGCTGATATCCACGCCCAGCAGATCGCGGGCGCGCAGAAGCATGCCCGGGTTGGGCTTGCGCATCGGATGATCAGCTATCGCCAGATCCCCCGTCCCGCTCGAATGGTAGGCGCAGGCGAGCATCAGATCGATCCGGCAACCCTGCGCTTCGAGAAGCACCAGCAGCCGAGCATTGACTGCGGCGAAATCCGGCCAGCCGAAATAGCCGCGAGCTATGCCTGACTGGTTGGAGACTACGATCGTAGGAAGGCCGACACTGTTGGCCGTTCGGATCACCGGCAGCATCTCCGGCCTGAGCACAATGTCGGCCGGATCGCTGGGGTAGCCGGAATCGACATTGATGGTGCCGTCGCGATCGAGGAACAGCGCCGGCGTGCCAGCTGGAAAAACCGCGGTGCCGATCCGTTCGACCCACAAACCGAGCTCTTCGAGCGGATACCGCTTCGCGACAGCGTCCCTGTCAGCCATCGCAGAGGCGCGCTTCGACCATTTCGCACAGATGATGATAGAGGCACAGATGCCCTTGCTGGATGATCGGCGTCGAGGTCGACGGCACGTTGAGCAGGATGTCGCAGAGCGGCTTGAGCCTGCCGCCAGTATCGCCGGTCAGGCCGATCACCGTCATGTCCATCATGCGCGCCTGTTCGGCCGCGGCAAGGATGCTGGCCGAGTTGCCGCTGGTCGAGATGGCGAGCAGCACGGCACCCGCCGAGCCATGCGCCTCGACCTGGCGTGAAAACACCGTGTCGAAGCCGTAATCATTGCCCCAGGCGGTCAGCACCGCCGCATTGGCCGGCAGCGCGATGACATTGTAGGCCTTGCGCTCCTTCAGGAAACGGCCGACCAGTTCGCCGGCGATGTGGATGGCATCGCTGGCCGAACCGCCATTGCCGCAGATCAGCAGCGCCTTGCCCTGTGAAAGCGCCGCAACCACGGCGGTAACGGCCCGCTCCATCTCGCTGGTGAGGTCGCGCTCGACCATCGCCGAGATCGCGGCCGCCGAGCGGACTAGGTAATCGTTCAGTTCGGACATGAAAACCTCAGTTTGTATTGCCGGCGCGCAACTTGCCAATGGTGCCTGTCGTGCTTTTGCCGGCGACGAGATCGACCAGCACGACGCGTCCACCCGCCTTCTGCACCACATCTGCGCCGACCACCTGATCGATCGTGTAGTCGGCGCCCTTGACCAGTATGTCGGGCGTCAGCGCCTCGATCAGGGCGAGCGGCGTGTCTTCCTCGAAGACGACGACGGCGTCGACCGAGGCAAGCGCCGCCAGCACGCAGGCCCGGTCATGCTCATCGTTGACCGGGCGCCCAGGCCCTTTCAGCCGGCGCACCGAGGCATCGCTGTTGAGGCCCAGAACCAGCCGGTCGCACTGGCTGCGCGCCGCATGCAAGAGGCTGACATGACCGGCATGAAGGATGTCGAAACAGCCATTAGTAAAGCCGACGCTCAGGCCTTCGTCCTTCCACGTCGCCACCAGCCTGGCGGCGGCAGCGGCATCGAGGATCGCATCCTTGTGGGCAATCGGTCCGTGCGAGCGAAACAGCGCGCCGGTGAGTTCCTCGACCGTCAGCCGCGCGGTACCACGCTTTCCCACCACCACGCCGCCCGCCGCGTTGGCGATGGCGGCGGCCATGATGCGGTCGGCGCCCGCGGCAAGAGCCAGCGCAAATGTCGCGATGACCGTGTCGCCGGCGCCCGAAACGTCGAACACTTCCCGCGCCTGCGTGGTGATGTGCCGGGCATCGTCCGAGCCGACGACGCTCATGCCTTTTTCGCTGCGCGTCGCGACGACGAAATCGAAGCCATGTGCCGCGATCAGCTCACGCGCCGCGGCCACGATCTCGTCGTCGGCAAACACTTCACGTCCAACCGCCTCGCCGAGTTCCTTGCGATTGGGCGTGATTGCCGTCGCCCCGGCATAGCACGCATAGTCGCGCCCCTTCGGATCGACCAGAACCGGCTTTCCGGCCCCGCGGCAGGTCGAGATCAGCTCGCTTGCGACGCCGTCGAGCAACATGCCCTTGCCGTAGTCGGACAGGATAACGATGTCGGCTTGCGTAAGCGCAGCACGGAAATGCCGGATCAGCGTCGCGCGCTCCGCGTCGTCCAGCGGCTTGATTTCCTCTTCGTCGAAGCGCAGCACCTGCTGGCCCTGCGCGCTGAAGCGGCTTTTCGATGATGTCATGCGGTTCGCGTCCTGCGCGAGGCCGCCGGTGTCGACGCCAGATTCCCCGAGCATGCGCATGAGATTGCCGCCGGCCTGATCGTCGCCGATCGCCGAAACCGGTATCGCGGCAGCGCCGAGCGAGACGATGTTGGAGACGACATTGCCGGCGCCGCCCATCGCCAACGTCTCACCACGCCCGCGCAGCACTGGAATTGGCGCTTCAGGCGAAATCCGCTCGATGACGCCGTTGACGAAACGGTCGAGGATGAAATCGCCGACCACCAGCACGGTGACGTTGCCGAACCGCGAGATGGCACGGTGAAGGGGTTCGGGAGAAGGCAGGTATTGCTGGCTCATGTCATCCGCGACGTGCAATGAAAGCCGGTCCCGATGCTGTGAAAATGCCGGACTGGCAGGGCTGGTCGTTCATGGCGAAGCCGATATACTGCAATTCGGCGCAGCGCAACGGCAGGCATCGAGCGGGTGACAGCCAATGGCGGCTGGCGAATCAGCTTTTCTGCAAAGCGACATGGACGCCCAATCCCACGAGCACCACACCGCCGGCACGCCGCATGAGGTGCTGCGCGTGGCTCGAACGCCGCAGCCTGGTGATCAGCGCGCCGGCCAGCACCACGCACACGACATCCGCCGAGGAGAACATCAGGTTGACGATCGTCCCGAGGACGAGGAATTGCAGCCAGACGGGAAACGCCGCCGACGCGTCGATGAATTGCGGCAGGAACGCCATGAAGAAGATCGCCGTCTTGGGATTGAGCACCTCGACGGTGATGCTCTCGAAAAAGGCGCGGCGGGCAGATTTCGGGACAGTACCCGAGGCGACGGAGCCTGAGATGACGGCATCGTCTTGCGCCCTGGCGCGAAACAGCGAGATGCCCAGCCAGATCAGATAGAGCGCGCCGGCCAGCTTGACCGCGACGTAGAGCGTCGGCACGGCGTGGAAAAGCACGGACAACCCGGCAGCGGCGGCGACGACATGCACGTAGCCGCCAAGATGAATACCCAAGGCAGCTGTCAGGCCGGACCAGCGGCCGCGCGCCATGGTTTGCGCAGCAGCGTAAAGCATGGCCGGGCCGGGAATGTAGGCGAAGATCGCCGTGGTGGCGAAAAAGGCGATAAGCAGTTCGGTCGACGGCATTGCCTTTGCTCCTGTCGCGCTTCGCCGGTGGATCGCCGACTGAAGCGAGAGCTTTGCGGCGGCACTGTGGCGCTCCAGCACCGGTCTTGTGACGATGGGGATGGTCGCGAAGTAGGCCCGGCTCCCGAACTCACGCGAGATCGGACAAAAACTCTCTCAGGCGCCGCGCCGTTTCTACCGGAAATTGATCGACGAAGAAATGGCCTCCCGGAAGCGAGGCTTCGGTCACATTGGAACAGCGCTTTCGCCACTCCGAGGGAATATCGAACAGGGACGCCATTGTGCCGGACGAGCCGTAAAACACGAGCGTCGGGCAAGCGACCTTCCGGTCGAGATCGGCTGCATCGTGCTGGAGGTCGATGCTCGCGGCCGCCCGGTAGTCGGAGCATGAGCCGTGAACCATGCCGGGAGCGCGCCACGCACGCCGATACTCGGCCATCATCTCGGGATCGAAATCCGAGATCTTCGTCGCACCCCAGCCAACAAGGCAGGTTTCATAGAAGAAATCGGGATCGTTGCCGATAAGGCGTTCGGGGAAAGGTTCGGGCTGCGAAAGAAAATACCAGTGCCAATAGGCGCCCGCAACCTTCCGGTTGGTGTCCATGAACATCGCGTAGGTGGGCACGATGTCCATCACCGTGAGCGACAGCACCGCGTCGGGATGGTCGAGCGCCATCCGGTGTCCGGTACGCCCACCCCGATCATGGCCAACCATGTGAAAGCGGTTGAATCCAAGATGACGCATCAGGCCAACCTGGTCGGCCGCGAAAGCGCGGAAGGCGTAGTTCGAACAATCCGGCAAGCATTTCGGCTTCGCAGAATCGCCGTAACCGCGAAGATCGGCGCAGACAACCGTGAAATGGCTTGCCAGTTGCGGAGCAACCCGCGCCCACATGGCCCGGCTCTGCGGAAATCCGTGCAGCAGGAGCACTGGCGGCCCGGAGCCACCCACGTCGCAGGCGATATCTGTCCCCTCGACCGAAACGATCTTGTGCTCGAAGCCCTCAAACATGACCGGTCTGCTCCGACTTGGCCGAAACGCGCGCCAGGAATTTGAGATGGTCGATGACCGCCCTCTCGTGGAAGCCTTCGCCGATCAAACCGCATTCGTCCCTGCACGACACCTTGAAGCGCAGCTTGCGCCCTTCCACGGCGACAAGTTCGACCTCGGCGGTGACCGTCATGCCGGCCGGCGTGGCGGCGATATGACTGACGTCGACATGGGTGCCTACGGTTCTTTCGTGGCTGCCGAGAAACGGGCGCAATGCCTCGACGCACGCCCACTCTATGAAGCCGACCATGAAGGCCGTCGCAAAGACCGGAGGCATGTCGCCGAAGCCCGTGAAGGCCGGCGCCATGGCCGGAACCGTGAGCGTGCCGTCGACACGCAGGCTCTGGAGGAAGCGAAGACCGGGCTCTAGATTTGATGTCATGGTTGCATTGAAGACAGGCGAGAGCTTGACCGCCGATAGCGCGGCTGCCGCTCGGCGTTGATGAAAACCCGGTGTAAGGCTTCCAACGGAAATGAAGAGCGATTCAACCACCTGTACGGCAGACCTTATTTCGAAAACGGTTCGGTCGATCCATCCCTACATTCGTCGTACCTGGTCTCGACAATCTCGGGCATGCCGCCGTCGAACTTGAACAGGGATCAATATGGACTACTGGCACAATTACGGCGTCCAGCCGGTCCAGGCAGCCAGCGGCCTTATCGGCAGGCCGGCCGGCCTCTCCTATAAGAGCCGGAATCGGGGATGGCGTCGGGACCTGAATCAAAAACCCGCCTCTGTGGGCGGGCCGTCGGCGCAAATCAGCACCTTGAATAAATTCCTAGCATAAGTGCGGTCACCTGTCAAGTTGAAACCGCCCACGGTTGCAAGACAATCGCTTCAGGTTTGCGCTGCCCCTCATCGCCCTGCCGGGCACTTCTCCCCGTATAGTGACGGGGAGAAGGACGCCTTCGCAAAGGATTTCGCCAATCTCCACCGTTGCAGAAAGGGCGCCGAGGGTCGCGACAAACCCCTTCTCCCCGTCACTATACGGGGAGAAGGTGCCGGCAGGCGGATGAGGGGCAGCGCGGCGTCGACAATTGGCCTGTGCCCTGAACTCGCGTTCTCCCACCGCCCTCTATTCGGGCGCATCCCCCCGCAAAAGGTCGGCAGCGGTGCCGGACGGCCAATCCGCAACCACCAAGGCATCGACCTGAATGTGCTGCCTGGTCTTCCAGCCTGCTTTATCGACAGGCCTGCCAGCGTCCCCTATAAGGGCCGGATTCGGCAAGCAACCGCAGGTCAGGGCCTATTAACATGATCATCGTCACGGGCGGCGCCGGCATGATCGGCTCCAACATCGTCGCCGCGCTCAACGCCGAAGGGTTCAGCGACATCCTCGTCGTCGACGACCTGACCGACGGCCACAAGATCGCCAATCTCGCCGATCTGCAGATCGCCGATTATCTCGACAAGGACGATTTCCTGCCGCGCCTCGAAGAAGGCGGGCTCGGCCGCATCGAGGCCGTCTTCCACCAGGGCGCATGCTCGACCACCACCGAGTGGAACGGCAAGTTCATGATGGAGGTGAACTACGCCTATTCGAAGCGGCTGCTGCATGCCTGCCTCGCGCTGCGCGTGCCTTTCCTCTATGCCTCCTCCGCCTCGGTTTATGGCGGCGGCGCCGAGTTTCGAGAGGAGCCGGAATGCGAACGCCCGCTCAACGTCTATGCCTATTCGAAGAAGCTGTTCGACGACTACGTCCGCCGCACAGTCTTCGACACCGATCATTCGCCAGTTGCCGGCTTGCGCTACTTCAACGTCTATGGACCGCGCGAGGCGCACAAGGGTGCCATGGCATCGGTCGCCTTCCATCTGTTCAACCAGGTCGAGCAGGGCCAGAACCCGAAATTGTTCGGCGCCCATGACGGGTTCGGACCCGGCGAGCAGAGCCGCGATTTCATCCATGTTAGCGATGTCGCCGACGTCAATCTGTGGCTGTGGAAACGCGAATTGAGCGGCATCTTCAATTGCGGTACCGGCCGCGCCCAGCCGTTCCGCACCATTGCCGAAACGGTGATCGGCACGCTGGGCAAAGGGCAGATCGAGTTCATCGACTTCCCCGACCACCTCAAGGGCAGCTACCAGAGTTTTACCCAAGCTGATATGTCCCGGTTGCGCGCTGCCGGTTACAATGGTCAGTTTCGCACAGTGGAAACCGGCGTCAGAGACTATGTCGAATGGTTGAAAGCCCAGCGATCCTCGTGATCGGCCCCCGCTGGGTGGGCGACATGGTGATGGCGCAGTGCCTGTTCTCGGCGCTAAAAGAGCTTCACCCGAACACCGCGATCGACGTGCTGGCCCCGGCATGGGCGGCGCCGATGGTCAAGCGTATGCCCGAGATACGCCAGCAGATCGATCTGCCGCTGAAATCCGGCGTCCTCGCCTTCGGTGTCCGAAAGCGGTTCGGCCGCCTGCTGCGCGGTCGCTATGACATGGCCTATGTCATGCCGGGAAGCTGGAAGTCGGCGCTGGTCCCGTTCTTTGCCCGCATCCCGCGCCGTGTCGGCCATCTCAAGGAAATGCGCTATGGGCTGCTGACCGACATCGTTCCCTTGCCCGATGGTGTGAAACGGCGCACCGCGCAGGCCTATTTCGGCCTCGCGCAAGGGGGCACGTTCCGCCCCCAAGGCTTGCTGTCGACACGAAAAACCAGGCGGCATTGCTGGGTCGCTTCGGGCTGGAGGCGAAAAAATTCGTCGCGCTGATGCCGGGCGCCGAATTCGGCCCGGCCAAACGCTGGCCGAGTGAAGCCTATGCCGGCCTTGCCCGCGACGTGATGGCGAAAGGGCTGAAGGTCGCGCTGTTCGGATCGAAGAACGACGCCGACGTCACGGCGCAAATCGCCGCGCTTGCACCAGGCGCTGTCGACCTCGCCGGCCAGACGCGGCTGGAGGACGCCATCGACCTGATCGCCGCGGCCAGGCTCGCGGTGTCGAACGACAGCGGGCTGATGCATGTTGCGGCAGCGGTCGGCACGCCGATCGTTGCCGTCTACGGCTCGACCTCGCCGCAGAATACGCCGCCGCTCGCCGAGCACCGCGAACTGGTCTGGCTCGGCCTGTCCTGTTCGCCCTGCCATAAGAAAATCTGCCCGCTCGGTCATCTCAACTGCCTGAAGACGCTTGAAGTCGCACAGGTCGCGGCGGCAGTGGAGCGGCTGCTGGAAATACCGGCCGCCGCATGAAGGTGCTCATCGTCAAGACATCCTCGATGGGTGACGTCATCCATACCTTTCCGGCCGTCGAGGATGCGCGCCGCAACCGGCCCGATGTGTCGTTCGACTGGTGCGTGGAGGAGGCTTTTGCCGGCATCGTGGCGCTGCATCCGGCGATCGCGACCATCCACACCGTGGCGATCCGGCGCTGGCGCACAAGCCCGCTCGGCCGCGGCACATGGCGCGAGGCGGCGGGCTTGCGCCGCGCCTTGCGGCATTGCCGCTACGATCTCGTCATCGATGCGCAAGGACTGCTGAAATCGGCCCTGGTGGCGAAACAGGCAGCGGCGCCGATCGCCGGCTTCGACGGCTCGAGCGCCCGCGAACCTTCGGCGGCTTTGTTCTACGACCGCCGGTATGCTGTGCCGCGCGACCTGCACGCCATCGAACGCACTAGGCGGCTGTTCGGGCTGGCGCTCGGCTATGAACCGGATTTTTCCGGGATCGAGTCCGGCATTGTGCCGCCGGCCGGCGGTTCGACCCCAGCCGGCAATTCGACCCCAGCCGGCAATTTGACTCTTGTCGGCGAAAACTCCGCCTTCCTGCTGCACGGCACCAGCCGCGAGGACAAGAAATGGCCGGCCAGCGACTGGATCGAAACCGCCCGGCTTCTCGTTGCGAGAGGAATGACGCCGGTCACCACCTGGTCGAACGACAGGGAAAAGGCGGTTGCCGAAGCGGTCGCCGAGGCCGTTCCGCAGACCGTGCTGGTGCCGAAATCACCGCTTGCCGAGATCGCCGCGATCATCGGCCGGTCGGTGCTGGTCATCGGCGCCGACACCGGCCTCACCCACCTCGCCAGTGCCTTCGGCCTGCCGACCGTCGCCGTGTTCCTGGCGACGGAACCCGGCCTGACCGGCCCGCGCGGGCCATTCTCGTCAACGCTACTTGCCGCGCCCGGCGGTCGCCTCACACCCGCTGAGGTGGTGGCGGAGGCGGAGAGGCTGCTGGAACGACAAGCGCTTGATCAGGCCAAAGTTGGCAAGAATTGATTTCATTCAATCAATTCAATCGGAAAGGCCAGCGCTGCCCCTCATCCGCCTGCCGGCACCTTCTCCCCGTATAGGGACGGGAGAAGGGCTGAACACAGCCTCGGCACTTTTCATTACAACGTAAGAAATTGGCGAAATCAGCGATGACGGCGTCCTTCTCCCCGCCACTATACGGGGAGAAGTGCCCGGCAGGGCGATGAGGGGCGGCGCAAGCCTTGGTTTAAAAAGCGCGGGTCCGCGCGAAGCCGAGCCTCCCAATCCCCTCAGATGAACTGCACCTGGACGATCTCGTAACCCCGCGCGCCGCCCGGCGCGTTGACCTCGATCGCGTCGCCGACTTCCTTGCCGATCAGCGCCCGCGCGATCGGCGAGGAAATCGAGATACGGCCGGACTTCACGTCCGCTTCCTGGTCTCCGACGATCTGGTAGGTCTTCTTCTCTTCCGTGTCCTCGTCGACCAGCACCACGGTCGCGCCGAACTTGACCTTCTCGCCGCTGAGCTTGGTGATGTCGATCACCTCGGCGCGCGCGATGAAATCCTCAAGCTCGTGGACGCGGCCCTCATTGAGGCTCTGTGCCTCTTTGGCCGCGTGGTATTCGGCGTTTTCGGAAAGGTCACCATGCGAGCGCGCTTCGGAGATTGCCTCGATGATGCGCGGCCGCTCTTCTTGCTGGCGCCAGCGCAGCTCTTCCTTCAACGACGCGAACCCCTCGCCTGTCATCGGGACCTTGTTCATGATGCCTGCCCTTTCCTGCAGCCGCCCCCGCTTTCCGGGAGCGACCTTGTCGATGGTACAAAAAGAAAACGGTCCGGCAGCCTCGGGCTAACGGAACCGTCTCACCACAATTTTTCCCAATATAGCAATCTTCGCGGGTTTTTCACGCCAAAAAAATCGGTTTTGAAAAATTCACCCTCATTTGTGGAAATGCCATCGCGGCATCGCGGCTGGCAGGACGAGCGGCGACAAAAACCGGCTGCGATTGCCCACAGCCGGTGTGAGGAGCGTTCGGGAGTCGAGTCAGCTCCTCGTGAAATGGTCGATCTGCTCGGACAGCATACCGTATTCGCGAGATCCTTTGCCTATGCGCTTCTCGATCTCGCGGAGCTGTTCCTGGGCGCCGGCGAGATCGCCGATCTGCAGGTGGGCCTCGCCGAGATATTCGCGCACCAGCGTGTAGTTCGGATCGATGCGCAGCGCTTCCTCGTAATAGCCGAGGCCGACGGTGACGCGGCCGGAATGGCGATGCGAGTAGCCGAGATAGTTGAGGATGCGTGGGTCTTTCTTGTCCGCAGCCAGGCTGAGCACGGCGATCGCCTCGTCATAACGGCCGGCCATCGCCAGCGCGCGGCCCGCCTCATAGATGTTGTCGTCGTCCAGCATGCCTTGCTTGGGTGCCGCGCATTTCTTCAGTTTCTTGTCGTAGACGTAGCCTTTCTTGCATTTCGTGACGGTCTCGTTGCCGCCACCGCCTCCGGCGCCACCTCCGCCACCCTCGCCCGCCGAAAACACCGGGGCCGCAAACAGCGGCAGGGCGGCAAGCGCCAGAACCTGGATCAGCAATCGTCTGCGCATCGAAACCTCCTTGAAACACGATAGTGCGAGGCTAACGCCGGGCAGAAGCCGTTTCATCCCGGAAAAGATTGCGGCCGCCAAAAGCTTTTTCGAAACCGTCCGCAACGGCCGCAAGATTGAAGAGCCGAAGGTGACGTGACGAGCGCCGCAAATTCGCTATCATCCAGCATACGGCAAACGGAGCATGCGGAGAAGGCCAGTGCGGCGGCGCGTTGAAAGGGAATGGGAACTTTCCATCGGTCCCGACACCGTGCGCCTGTTTATCCTCAAGGCGAAGGCGCTGAGTGCTGCCGTCAACGAAGACTATGCCGATGGCGCCGAGCACGAGATAGAACTCGACGGCGAGGCGCACGACAACCACCATCATGACGGCCTCGCAGAAGAAAGTTCCGAAAACCTCACCGAAGAAGAACTGCGCGAACTGATCAACGACCTCAATGTCGACGAGGCGGCCGAACTCATCGCGCTGGCCTGGGTCGGCCGCGGCGACTATGACGCCTCGGAATGGGCGGACGCGGTGGCCGCCGCGCGCGAGCGCGTCAGCAAGCGCACGGCGAAATATCTGCTCGGCATGCCGCTCCTGGCCGATTGGCTGGAGGAAGGGCTGGAAGCGATCGGCGCGTAACACCGCGGTTACTGTTCGTGATCGGCCAAACCTGCCTTCGCGGCAACCTCCGCACGCGCCCGCCGTTAAGGGCGAATGGCGGCGCTGACCCTTCCCCGATTGATCAGATTGACCCGATCGATCAGATTGCCCGGATTGGCCAGATCGAGCGGATTGGTGCTGCCTTTGGCGGCGGCCATGCTGTGCGCAGGAGCGGCCTTGGCCAAGGCTCCAAAATTGCCTGAAACCGTGCCCGTCCCGCAGCTCAATCGATCGCAACCAGCGCAGAAAGCCGCGCCTGCCGACGTGCCGGTCCCCGAGTCGCGTCCGGCGGATGCGCCAACGCCTGATCAACCCGCGACCGACAAACCGGACCAGCAGAAACCCGATCAGCACGGGGAAGCCAGGCCGGAGCCGCCGGCAGTCGCTCCAAAGCCGGCCGAAAAGCCCGCTGAGGCGGAGCCGCCGGCCACCGCCCCGAAACCACCGGAGAAGCCGACGCAAACGCAGGAGAAAGAAATCCCCCCCGACCCGCGCTCGGCCTCCGTGCCGCAGGAAAAACTGCCGGAGGAGGAACTTGCCTGCCGCAGGCGGCTGAAGTCGATGGGCGTCGACTTCGAGGAACGCAAGGCCGAGCACGATGCGGCGGTCGGCTGCTCGATCCCCTATCCGATCGCGCTGAAGACGCTGGGCAAGTCATTGGATATCAGCCCCGAAACCGAGCTGAACTGCCAGATGGCCGAGGCCGCCGCGCGCTTTGCCACTGATATCATCCAGCCGGCGGCCAAGGCCGAGTTCGGCGCCGATCTCAAGTCGGTCGGCCAGGCATCCGCTTTCGTCTGCCGACAGCGCAATGGCGGAGGGAAACTGTCGGAGCATGCCTTCGGCAACGCGCTCGACATCGCCAGCTTCACGCTTTCGGACGGGAAAAGGATCGACATCGGCCCGGCACCGCCGGAAAAGGACGCAAAATTCCTGAACGCACTGCGCAAGGCAGCCTGCGGACCGTTCAGGACCGTGCTCGGCCCGGGCAGCGATGCGGATCATTCGCTGCATTTCCATCTCGATCTCGCACCGCGCCGCAACGGCGGCACCTTCTGCCAGTGATCCTGATCAAGTTGCCGCAATTTGGCCGCAGGCCTGAACGCCGGCGCTGAGTTTTCCTTTACCCTTGATCGTTAAAATGCCTGCCATCCGATCATGATTCCGAAAAGTGGGAACCGGTTTTCGGAAAAGATCATGGTCAAACAAACAGGCAGAACCTGATCGGGATCAGGTTCGGGGACAGGGAACCTGCCTATGGCCGGGATATTTCGCGCCGCGTCTGTCGCCGTGCGGCAAACGAAACGCGCGCGCACCGTTGCCGCCGGCCTTGCTCTCGCTGCGGTTTCGGCCTGCAACACCGGCAGCGTGCTGTCGCTGCAGCCGGCCGTCGACGTCGGATCCCAGACAGCTGCAGTGCCGCAATATTCCGGCCCAAAATATACTGGCATGCAGACCCTCGTCCCGTCCAACCCGTATATGACCGCCGCCTATCCGCGCATGGACGAGCCGATGGCTCCGACCGAACAGATGCCTGCCAGCGAGGTCGACTGCCGCAAGGAGTTGAAACGCCTCGGCGTCGTCTACACCGACCTTGCGCCGATCCGTGAAGGCCAATGCGGCATCGACTATCCGGTCAAGGTCTCGTCCATCGGCAGCATCGGGATGAAGCCGGCCGCGACGCTGACCTGCGACATGGCCGCCACTTTCGCCGGCTGGACCAGGAACGAACTCATCCCGTCCGCCCGCTGGCGTTATTTCTCCGGCGTCAAGACCATCCGCCAGGGTTCGAGCTATTCCTGCCGCAGGATCGCCGGCGAAGGCGTGCTGTCGGAGCACGGCAAGGGCAACGCCCTCGACATCATGAGCATAGAGCTCAACAACGGCAACGATATCGACGTGCGCAAGCCCGGCCTGTTCGCCTTCCGCACGCGCGGCTTCCTCAACACCGTGCGCGCCGACGGCTGCCAGTATTTCACCACCGTGCTTGGTCCCGGCTACAATTACGACCACCGCAACCATTTCCATTTCGACGTCAAGAACCGCAAGAACGGCTACCGCGCCTGCCGCTGAGCCGTGGCGGTTGCCCTCTGCCCAAGGTCCGTGGCGCCGCGTAGAATGACGCCACATGAAGTGGTGCCATATCGCTTGGGTGGTATCTCGTGAGCCGACGAAGCCTTCGACGACGCGCAACGATCTGGCTGGCGGCGTTTTGCGCCGGCTATCTCGTGCTCGCCTATTTCGCCGCGCCGGAATTCTGGAGCCTGCGAAACCGCAACTTCCGCACGCAGCGCTTCGAGATGGTGACGCACACGCCGCAAGGCATTCCTGGCGACCCGATCAATGTCGGCCTCGTCGGCACCGAAAAAGAGCTGGTCCACGCCTTCGCCATCGCCGGATGGGACACGGCCGACGCCGTCACGCTGAAGACCGCCATCGAGATCGGCGAAAGCGTGCTGTTCGGCCGCCCCTATCCCGACGCGCCGGTCAGCCGTCTCCTGTTCGATGGGCGTGCGCAGGACATGGCGTTCGAAAAACCGGTCGGCATCAGCGCCGACCGGCGTCATCACGTCCGCTTCTGGCAGACCGATGCGACCGGAGACGACGGCCGGCCGCTGTGGCTGGGTTCGGCGAGCTTCGATCGCGGTGTCGGCCTCAGCCACGACACCGGCGCGATCACCCACCATATCGCTCCCGACATCGACGCCGAGCGCGACTTCCTGATCCGCGACCTGTCAGCCGCCGGCATGCTGGTCTCGACCAGCGAGATATCAGGCATCGGCGCGACCAGGACCGGGCGCAATGGCGGTGGCGACCCCTATTTCACCGACGGCAAGGCGGTCGTCGGCGTGCTGCTGCAATTGCCATAGGCCCGATCGCGGCGAAGATTGCTCGCAGGCCTTTCGAGCATGCACCCGCAATGCTATTGACCCCGCATGCTTTACGTTGAAATCGCCATCGTGGTCGTCCTCATCTGCGTGAACGGCCTTCTGGCAATGTCCGAACTTGCCATCGTCTCGTCGCGGCCGGCCCGCCTCAAGGGGATGATCGACCGCGGCGTCAAGGGCGCCGGCCGCGCCCTGGCGCTCGGCGCCAATCCCGGCAAGTTCCTGTCGTCGGTGCAGATCGGCATCACCCTGGTCGGTGTTTTATCAGGCGCCTTTTCCGGCGCCACGCTTGGCGAGCGGCTGTCGGCGTTCCTGGCATCGACCGGCGTCCGCGAAAGCCTTGCCGACCCGATCGGCGTCGGCATCGTCGTCGCCCTCATCACCTATGGCTCGCTGATCATCGGCGAACTTGTGCCCAAGCAGATCGCGCTGCGCGATCCCGAACGCGTCGCGGCCAGGGTTGCTCCGGCGATGACCATCCTTGCCACCGTCTCGGCGCCCCTGGTGTTCCTGCTCGACATCTCCGGCCGCGCAATGCTGTGGCTGCTCGGCCAGCACGGTGAAAGCGAGGAGAAGGTCACCGACGAGGAGATCAAGATGCTGGTTGCCGAGGCCGAGCATCACGGCACCATCGAATCGGACGAGCGGCGCATGATCGCCGGCGTCATGCGGCTCGGCGACCGCGCCGTGCGCGCGGTGATGACGCCGCGCACCGAGGTCGACTGGATCAACCTGCAGTCCGACGACGCGGCGACCCGCAAGCTCCTGATGGAGACCCAGCATTCGCGCCTGCCGGCCGGCGATGGCAGCGTCGACGCCATGATCGGCGTCGTCCAGACCCGCGACGTGCTGGCCGCGATGCTTGGCGGCCGCGCGCTCGACCCGCGCCGGCATGTGCGCACCGCTCCCATCGTCCATGACCAGGCCGACGCGCTGGATGTCCTTTCGACGCTTAGGGAATCCGACGTGCCGATGGCGCTGGTCCATGACGAATATGGCCATTTCGAGGGCATCGTCACCCCGGCGGACATACTGGAAGCCATCACCGGCGTCTTCCGGGCGGACCTCGACGCCGGCGACGAGGAGGAAAACGCCGTCAAACGCGAGGACGGGTCATGGCTGCTCGCCGGCTATATGCAGGCCGACGAGATGGCGGACGTTCTCGGCATCGACCTGCCCGAGAACCGCGACTACGAGACCGTCGCCGGCTACGTGCTGTCGCACATGCACCATCTGCCGACGACCGGCGAAAGCGTCGATGCGCAGGGCTGGCGCTTCGAGGTCGTCGACCTCGACGGCCGGCGCATCGACAAGCTCATCGCCACCCGCCTGCCCGGCGGCCACCGCGAAGTGGTGCGGTGACAAGCACGCGACGTGTGGGCTGTTCGGGTGTCGGGTCTCGGACCCCGAAGGCGACAACCTCTGCTGCAACGTGGACGACTGCTTTGCGCCCTCATCTCGGTCGTACAGCTGACCGCGGCTGCACTCCACAAGCGGATATCCGGTTGATTAATGGCGGCGGTCTATTGCGACTGAAAACGGGCCGCTCCATCCAGCTTTGGATTCTGATGCTTGACTTTGGCCCTGTTTGGCCGAGCTTAGTCGGCCTAGATCAAAATCTCACTGAATAAGCTTCATGTCGCGCACGATAATCACCACCCCGGCCGCACCAGCGGCGCCAGCTTCCTACAGCCAAGCCGTCAAGGCCGCAGGATTGGTTTTCGTGTCAGGGACTGCGCCGATCGACCCGTCAACAGGGCAGGTTGTGAGGGGGCCGGTGCAGGCGCAGGTCGCACAATGTCTTCGCAACATCTCCGCTATTCTGGAAGCCGCAGGGAGCAGTTTGGAGAAGGCGGTCAGTGCGACGCTGATTGTGGCCGACGAGGAAGACTTCGCAGGTGCCAATGAGGAATGGCTTAAGTGGTTTCCACGCAATCCACCTGCCCGACAGGGCGCCAAGATGCCGGTGCGCATTCCGGAAATGAAAGTCTCGATAGCAATGATCGCCGAGGCATGAGCACAGCCTTGCAATAGCGGCGGCGTTGGACGCCGCGCTTGGCTACGAGGCTTTCGAGCCGGTCTGCGGTGTCAGCTTTCTCCACAGAAGTCGCGCTTGCAGCACCATATCGATCACAAGACTGTCTTGCGATGGATTGGCGCGCCTGTCGAGATTTCGAACCTCCCCTCAGTTTTTGACGCAAGAACCTGTCTGCTGTTCTTGCTGCCCTCTAGCAAAGCCGCCGGTCCGTTTACGGCCCCCGAGCGGTAGTGCCCGCGCCGATTCCCGTCGGCCAATCACGGCAGGTGCTCGATCTCGTCGAGCTTCTTTTCGCCTTGCCTGACGGCGAGGAAGTCGCCCCACGAAATGTGGACGGCGGACTTGACCGGCGCCATCTGCAACTCGACGGCATGCATCCGGAGCTGCTCGACGGCACGCGCGCCGCCGACGGCGCCATAGCCGACGAAGCCGGCCGGCTTCTTGTTCCATTCGTTGGCGGCGTAGTCGATGGCGTTCTTCAGCACGGCCGTCGGGCCGTGATTGTATTCTGCGGCGGTGAAGATGAAGCCGTCGAACTCGGCGACCTTCTTCTGCCAGCGCAGCCGCATCAGGCAGAATTGTATCCAACTATACATCGCGTGGATGACTAGCCCATGATGCTGATCCATGCGCAGGGCTGGCGCTTCGAGATGGTCGGCCTGACGGCCGCCGCATCGACAAGTTTCATCGCCACCCGCCCGCCAAGCCGGCCGCTTGCCGCACCGGCTGCTCCGACGGCCGACTTGCCTGCGTTCCTCAAAGCGTCGCCAGCCGCGAATTCGGCATGGTTTTTCCATAGGCCCGGCGCAGCGTCAGCTTCTCCTCCAGCGCAACGATGACACGTGTGGCAAAATCCGTCTCGTACATGGCGGCGAGCCGTGTCAGGCCGCCTGGTGTGAAGACATTGATCTCCAGAAGTTTGTCGCCGACGATGTCGAGCCCAACCAGAAACATGCCGTCGTCGACCAGCTTGGGGCGTACCATCTCGGCAATGCTTAGCATCGTGTCGGTTACCTTGACCTTGCGGGCGGTTCCGGCGGCGTGAATGTTGGAGCGAACATCGCCCTTGGCTGGGACGCGGCGAAACGCGGCGTAACTGCCATCGCGCACCAGCGGCAGGCCGTTCATCAGGAAAAGACGCACGTCGCCAGCCTTGGCCTCGGGAATATAGACCTGCGCGATGAGATAGCCGTCACCGCTGGCCGCCTCGAAAATCTGGTTGAGGTTGGAATCGGTAGGCGTCGCAATGTGGAAAACGTTCCTGCCTCTCGACCCTTGGAGTGGTTTGACGATGCAACCCTTCGAGTGTTTGTCGATGAACGCGCGTATCTCGGCGACGCTGCGCGATATCAGGGTCGCTGGCCTGACCGCCTCGGGAAAGCTCTGAAGGTAGAGCTTGCTTTGTGCCTGCGCCAGACCGTCCGGATCGTTGACGACTATCACGCCGCGTTGCGCCGCGAGCCGCCCGAACATGAGGCCTGCGTTGGCGGCCCATGGTCGATCGGTGGCGTCGAGTGACGGATCGTTGCGCAGAAACAAAATGTCGATATCGCTTATCGCGAAGGTCTTTTTCTGCTTCGCGGCCTCCTTCAGCGCAGCATACACCTTGTCGTTCGTCTTGTAGGGAGCGTCCGGCAGAACCGCGACGCTGACAGCCAGACTGTCGTCCGGACGCAGTATGAAGTCGCCTGGTTCAACATAGACAACGGAATGGCCGCGCTGGGTTGCACTCAGCGCCAGCGTTGTCGTCGTGTAGTCTGGCGTCTCGCTCTCAATCGAATTGACGAAGAACGCAATGCGCATTGGGGAGCTCCGCTCAAGTCTCAACCATATCGATCGGATCGATTCCCGCCATCGCTTTCTTGAGGCGCGAACGCGCTGCGTCGGAAGCGAGAAACGCGGGTTCGAGGCGCGGCGCCCGCAGCAAGCCGCGCGCATTGAGTTCCTGGATCGCGCTAAAATGCGAGGCGGAGATCTTGCCGATCCAGAACGGCGTGAGGCTGCCGCCGTTTTTCAGATGATCGAGGACTTGCGCCACGCCGCGTAGATAGATAGCGTCTTTTGCAAGGCCGCCACCTCGAAAGACGCGCAGAACGACGTTGAAGGCGCTGCGATCATCGATACCGAAATCCCCATGGAGAATGCGGAAGGTTTCCTCGAACGTTGCGCCGTCGAGCATTGCCCGACACGCAAGGACCCTGGCCGCGATCAGCCGCAGCCGCGCTGCGGTCATGCCGCCGACCAGATATTCCGCCAGCACCGCCAGTCCCTCCTGCATGCCCTCGTAGCCGGCGAGCCCGCTGCGGAAGATGGCGAGCCCCTGCGCGTCGCCGTTGAAATAGGTCAGCAGATGAACACCGATCTCATGACTGAGCAGCGCGGTCAGACGCCCCGATGGGAGGTTGGTATCGCGCGAAACCAGCAGCTGGTTTCGGGAGACGAGGAGGCCGGCAGGCAGGTCGCCGCGGATCTCCACGGAAGCGTCGAAATCGGAGTAGGTGGCACGGTATCCGGCGATCATGTCTCGCGCGGCCGCGGCGACAGCGTCGGCGCCTAGGCCCCCCTGCTGGACCGCCGACGCACCGCGAGGCGTCTTTTCAAGAATGATGTGTGCCCTCGCCGCCAGGTTCGGTTCGACGCTGCCATAGAGTGCTCGTCCGAGTTCGACGAAACTGGGGGTTTCGCGTGCCGCGAGCATCGACAGCTGGAGATCGAGTTCCTGCTGCTTTTCGGAAAGCAGTTTGGTCAGCAGCGGATCTTCCAGATGATCGAGCGAGATCGAATAGAGCTTCCGCTTTTGGGCGGCGACCTCGAACTCGAGCGGCCTGTAGAGCAGTCTGGGCACATGCTCGAAGCTGCCTGCCCGGAATTCCCGCCAGGCTGGTTCGGCGTTGATCGGTGTGACGGCAAGCAGAAAATCGAATGTCGACGCGACGCTGTCGATTGCCCGGTCGGCCCGCACGACAGCGTCGATGTAGGCTCGCCGCCCCAGCGAACGATGGGTTGCCGGCTGTTCCAGCTTTGATGCCTTCAGAAAGGCGCTGACGGCCTGAAGCGCGGAATCCACCATGTTGGCGACGATAAGGTCTCGCAATTCAGGATAGACGCGCTCCGTGCCGGGCACCCTGTAGATCGGCGCGAAGCGCACCGTAAGGCCCGCCACATCACCGAGATCATCCGAAAGCCGTGCTTGGGCGCGTGTCGTGGGATTAAATTCTTCCACGCGGGGCGTGCGGTACTTTGCTTCGCGTCCGGATGCGGCGGCGGCAAAGCGCTTGAGCGCCGCCTTCTCCGCCGCCGTGTCGCCGCTGGCCAGTGCAATCTCGAAAGGCGGCAGAAACGGTACGTCCTCGGTCAGGAACCGGTCTTCGGCCAACTCACCGATGTCGAGCACGAGGAATGCGCCGCAATGCTCGCGCATCCTTCGCGCCACCAACCGCGCAACCACGCCGGCGAAGCCGATATCGGCCACGATCAGATAGGATGCGTTGGCGGAGACAACGTGGAACGCCGCATCCTGATGCGACCCGGCATGGACGCAGAGAAAGGGCAGCGGCCGATCGATGTGCAAGCGGTTGCCGTCGCCGAACTCGCGGCGGATCGGCTTGCCGTCCCGCAAGAGCCCGTCCAGGTCCGCCTCGATGTCGGTCAGCGGAGACGCAGCCTCAATCAGTTTCGGCTTCATGTCATGCCCCGCAGCGCGGCCTCGAGAACAGGCACCGTGGACGCCAGCATGGCGCGCAGCCGTTCGATTGCCGCCCAGTCGGGGTCGCCGCTCCATTCGTCCATGAAGATCTTCTTGAACTCGACCGCGATGGCACAGCCGGTCTCGGGGAAATTGGCATGGACGAAACGGGTCTGTTCGCCCTTCCCCTGGAAAGACACATTCTCGCGCACGTCGATCAGCTCGCCGTTGAAACGCTGGCCGCGCAGCGCCTCCATGAAGGCGTCGACGGCCGCCGCCCAGCGCGCGCGGTCCATCGAGGATGTGCCGATATTGATGTCGGGCGCGACATCTTGCGACGCAGGCACTGCTTTCGGCCCTTGGCGCCGGTGGTTGTAGCTATGGACGTCGACAAGGACGAACCTGCCGAAACGCTTCTCGACATCGGCCAGCACTCGCTTGAGCTCGCCGTAGAATGCGTCGTGAAAGGCGAGAGACTCGTTCACAATGTCCTCGGCCGGAGGCTCTCGCCATACGTTCAGACCCCAGGACTGGTCCGGCGACCGATAGACCGCAGCCTCGCGCGCGCGGTTCAGATCGACTTGAAAGCGCGATCTGTGAACGATGATCTGGGTTGGAAAATCGGCGATAAAGTGCTCGGTGAAGGGGTCCTCCTCCCGCAGCCGGTCAGGGTCGGCGATGCACAGGAGCGATTGGCAAGCGCGTCCGACGTCGGAACCGCTGTGGATCGCCGTGCCAATGACGGGGGAATCACCGAGCTTGATTGTCCAGCCTGCCGGTGACCCGCCCGGAGCATTGTTGAAAGTGGTCTTGTTCACGATCCACCGAAATGCACGGAGGGGGCGGGCGGTTCCGGTTCATCGCACGAGCCTGGCGCCCTGCGAATGGGGCCAGCACCATGCGGACGGGCTGAACGAGCTGGATCGTGCAGCCGATTGCGTCGTCGGGCCAAAACAGGCACAGAACATGCAACCGGCTTCCAGAAATTGAAAAAGGGCGACGCAAGCGCCGCCCCGGATCCTTGGGAGGATGATTTCGAACCGGCGGTTCAGGCCGCCTTGACTTCTTCATTGATCGCGTCGGCCTGACGCGCTGCCTTCAATGCCTTCGCCCACCACGCGACGTCGTTGATGAGGGCGGTGGCAGACTGGTTCAGGTGCTCGATCTCGTCGAGCTTCTTTTCGCCTTGCCTGACGGCGAGGAAGTCGCCCCACGAAATGTGGACGGCGGACTTGACCGGCGCCATCTGCAACTCGACGGCATGCATCCGGAGCTGCTCGACGGCACGCGCGCCGCCGACGGCGCCATAGCCGACGAAGCCGGCCGGCTTCTTGTTCCATTCGTTGGCGGCGTAGTCGATGGCGTTCTTCAGCACCGCCGTCGGGCCATGATTGTATTCGGCGGCGGTGAAGATGAAGCCATCGAACTCGGCGACCTTCTTCTGCCAGCGCAGCGCCACTTCGTTCTGCGACGGCACCCAGGCGGACGATGCGACCTCGTCGAAGAACGGCATCGGGAAGTCGCGCAGGTCGACCACTTCCACGTCGATGTCGGCGTGTGACTTGGCGATCTTGGCGATCCATCCGGCGGGGATGTCGGCGAAGCGCGCGGCGCGGGTCGAACCGATGACGATGGCGATTTTGGGTTTGGACATAGAGGGGCTCTCCTTTAGGCAAATTTCTGGTATCGTTTGGATACCTGAGCTATATGAGTGACTACGCGCACGAGGCGCAAGGAGGCACCTTTTTGATACCAAGGCACCCGCACCGCACCGAGGACTGCCGCGCCATCTCGGAAATCCTGCAGCGCGTCGGCGACAAATGGACGGTGCTCGTCGTCGGCAAGCTCGGCGACGGGTCGATGCGTTTCAACGAATTGCGCAGTGCCGTCGGCGGCATCTCGCAAAAGATGCTGACCACCACCTTGCGCGGGCTGGAGCGCGACGGCTTCGTCACCCGCACCGTGTTCCCGACCATCCCGCCGCGCGTCGACTATGAGCTGACCGATCTGGGCTACGAGCTTCTGGTGCCGGTCGGCGCACTCGGCGAGTGGGCGCGCAAGAACACCGAACGGGTCAAGGTGGCACGCGAAAAATTCGACAGTATGCACGCTTGAAACCCTTGATTTGCAAGGGTTCAGGGCAGCACGGGAGTTTTGACGTGTCGGATGTGCTTGCGTTGACGAACCGCATGCCTTGGCGATTAGCGCAGACGCCCATCGCTTCGTCATCCTGGGGCGAAGCAAGGAGCGAAGCGACGCGGCGCAGACCCCAGGATCCATGCCGCGACTTCAGAGCGCTGCTGCGGTGCAGAATTCTGTTCCGCTGCACTCTTCGGCTAAGGTTACGGCATGGATCCCAGGGTCTGCGCGACGGAGCTTCGCTCCTGCTTCGCCCTGGGATGACGAAGTTGGGGAGGCTTCGGCCAATCTCGAATGTCTGTGATGGTCCACCAACACGAACGATGACATCTTGGCTGCCAACAGGCCTGCAACCCGTCAAATCCCTGTGCAAAGCTACTAGGGACGGAAAGTCAATTCAGGACCTCGGAAACCGGGCCAGTCAGCCCTCCGCCGGAATCGCTTTCGGCCTGCCTTCGCTGTCCAGCGCCACCATGACGAAGTCGGCGTGGGTGACCTTCTCCATCAGGTCGGAGAGGTAGCGTTGCGCCCAGGCCTCGACCTTGAGCGTCATCGAGGTGCGGCCGACGCGCTCGACATGCGTATAGATGCACAGCGTGTCGCCGACCTTCATCGGCTTGGCGAACGACATTTCCTTCACCGCCGCCGTCACCACGCGGCCCTTGGCGCGCTCGGCGGCGCGGATGCCGCAGGCAAGGTCCATCTGCGCCATCACCCAGCCGCCGAAGATATCGCCCGCCGCATTGGCGTCCGAAGGCATGGCCAGCGTCCTGAGCGTCAGATCGCCGATCGGCCGTCCATCCGCGTAATGCACCATGCGCCAAATCCCTTCGAGATCGGTAGTCCTGATCCCGTACCGTTATGGCACCAATGCGTCAACGCGCCGCCAGCCGGGTGATGGCGGGGTTTGAAATTCGGCCAGGGGTGGGGAACTGACCTTCCTTGCCCGGTATCGCATTAGTTCCTCGGCATGGAATTTGACGACCGGATGGGCTTGCGTTGACGGATGCCTTGGCGATTAGCGGAAACGCCCGTCGCTTCGTCATCAACTCTGAGGAATGGTAGCGTCTCGGAGCCTTGCGTTTAGGGTGATGACGAGGTTGGGGGCTTCGGCCGTTATGACGTCCACCGCAATTGCCTGGTGGTGAACGCTGGTTGTCGGGGAGCACATCGGCATTATCTTGATGACAATGTGGGAGGACAGCCTCATGCCCGGCAAGCGGGAGAAATACTGAGATCGGAGGAGACGATGCCAGGCGTTGAAGCCGCGATCAGGGAACTGCTGGAGAATAGATCGGCTGCCATGGCCGCCAAGGACATCGAGTGGCTTATGTCCCTTTACGCCGACGACATAGCCTATTTCGACCTCGTGCCGCCGCTTCGTTATGTGGGATCCAACGCCCTTCGCGAGCGGTTCCTGGATTGGTTTCCCCGCTGGTCTGGTCCGATTGGCCAGGAGCTTGGCCAACTGGATGTTGCAGCCGGCGACGCGGTTGCCGCCGCATGGATGCTTATCCGAGCGCATGGCACGCTGAAAACCGGCGCGAATGTCGACTACTGGGTGCGCGTGAGCAATGCATTTCGTCGATCTGGAGACAGATGGACCATCACGCACGAGCACGTTTCCCTCCCCGTCGACATGCGGAGCGGGACAGCAGTCCTGGACTTGACCCCATAGCGTCGCTGGAACGACGTTCGAGAGAGGATTTTGATGTCGTTTCTACACGCCTGGACTTGAGGGCCAGTCGCTTTTTTCACAAGGGATGCCGGAAGGCTCAG
Source organism: Mesorhizobium sp. M9A.F.Ca.ET.002.03.1.2 (assembly GCF_003952365.1). Lineage (NCBI taxonomy): Bacteria > Pseudomonadati > Pseudomonadota > Alphaproteobacteria > Hyphomicrobiales > Phyllobacteriaceae > Mesorhizobium > Mesorhizobium sp. M9A.F.Ca.ET.002.03.1.2. The sequence continues at coordinate 123,418 of NZ_CP034443.1, forward strand.
TGACGTCAGAGGCGTGCGCCGTCTAGGGTAGAACCAGAATTCCGGAGCCGGCCGCATCCACCATGCAGACCTATGATTTCATCGTCGTCGGCTCCGGCTCGGCCGGCTCGGTTCTGGCCGAAAGACTGTCGGCCTCGGGCCGCTTCTCGGTCCTGGTGCTCGAAGCCGGCGGCACCGACCGCCGCTTCTACGTGCAGATGCCGCTAGGCTACGGCAAGACCTTCTTCGACCCTGCGGTCAACTGGAACTACAAGGCCGAGCCGGACCCGGGGCTCAGCAACAATGTCGACCACTGGCCGCGCGGCAAACTGCTCGGCGGCTCCAGTTCGATCAACGCCATGGTCTGGATCCGGGGCGCGCGCGAGGATTTCGACGCCTGGGCGGCGGCCGGCAACCCCGGCTGGGGTTTTGACGATCTCCTGCCCGCCTTCAAGGCGCTCGAGGACAATGAAGCCGGAGCCGACCGCTGGCGCGGTGTCGGCGGTCCGTTGCACATCACCGACTGCTCGAACGCCGTCCACCCGCTGACCAAGCTCTATCTCGCGGCCGCCACCCAGGCCGGCCTGCCGCTCAACCCGGATTTCAACGGTGCGTCCCAGGAGGGCGTCGGCATATACCAGATCACCACCAGGAACGGCCGCCGCATGTCGGCCGCCCGCGCCTTCCTGCGTCCGGCGATGCAGCGAAAAAATGTCCGTGTCGAGATGAATGCGCTGGCGACCAGGGTCCTGTTCGAGGGCAAGCGCGCCGTCGGCATCGAATATCTGCAGAACGGCGAGACCAGGACCGCCCGCGCCGGCCGCGAAGTGATCCTGTCGGGCGGCTCGATCAATTCGCCGCAACTGCTCCAGCTCTCCGGCGTCGGTCCCTCGGCGCTGCTCGGCGCTCTCGGCATTCCCGTCATTCACGCCAACGAGAATGTCGGGGCGAACCTGCAGGACCATGTCGGCATCAACTACACGTTCAAGGGCAGGCTGCCGACGCTCAACCAGATCCTGCGCCCGTGGTGGGGCAAGCTCATGGTCGGCATGCAATACATGCTGATGCGCTCCGGCCCGCTGTCGCTGTCGATGAACAACGCCGGCGGCTTTTTCCGCACCGACCCGGCGCTTTCGCGGCCCAATATGCAGCTCTATTTCCAGGCGTTCTCGACCGTCATCCCCAAGAGCGGCGAGCGTCCGATCCTGACGCCCGACCCGTGGCCGGGCTTTTCCATCGGCCTGTCGAACTGCCGTCCGTCGAGCCGTGGCGAGATCATGATCCGCTCGAAGAATCCGCGCGACTATCCCCGGATCGTCGCCAACGCCTACTCGACCGAAGCGGATGTCGCCGAAATGCTGGCGGCAGTGAAGTTCGTTCGCAAGATCGCCTCGATGCCGGCAATGGCCGACATCATCGAGGAAGAGGTTTTGCCTGGTCCATCGATCACCTCCGACGCCGATCTGATCCAGGATTTCAGGAAGCGCTCGGGCACCGTCTATCACCCGGTCTCGACCTGCCGCATGGGGCCGGACGCCGCCCGCGCCGTCGTCGACCCACGCCTGCGAGTTCACGGGTTCGCCGGCTTGCGCGTCATCGACGCTTCGATCTTTCCCGATAATATCACCGGCAACACCAACGCCGCCGCGATCATGACCGGATGGAAGGGCGCGGAATTGGTTCTGGAGGATCAGAAATGAAAATCACCGACGTAAAAACCTGGGTTGTCGGCAATCCACCGCCCGGCATCGGCGGCAAGTATTTCATCTTCGTCAAGCTCACCACCGACGGCGGCGTCATTGGCTATGGCGAGGCCTACAACGCCACCTTCTCCGCTCATGTCACCGCGAAGATGGTCGAGGACATGGCCGAGCGCTATCTCGTCGGCCGCGATCCGCACGACATCGAGAATTTCTTCCGCCGCGCCTATTCCTCCGGCTTCACCCAGCGCCCCGATGTTTCCGGCATGGGCTGTTTCTCGGCGCTCGAAATGGCCTGCTGGGACATCATCGGCAAGGAGGCCGGCAAGCCGGTCTACAAGCTGCTCGGTGGCCAGGTGAACGAAACGTTGCGTTCCTATACCTATCTCTACCCGCATACCGGCAGCGTCCATTCGGAGGACGCGCGCGGCAAGAACGTCTACAACGATCCCGACCTGGCGGCCGAATGCGCGCTCGAATATGTCGAGCAGGGTTTTAACGCCGTCAAGCTCGACCCGGCCGGTCCCTACACCGCCTTTGACGGCCACCAGCCGCGCCTCGTCGACATCGACCTCTCCGCCCGCATGATCAGGGCGATCCGCGAGGCGGTCGGCACAAGGGCCGACATCCTGTTCGGCACGCATGGCCAGTTCACCGCATCGGGAGCGCTGCGCATGGCCCGCGCCATCGAGCCTTACGATCCGCTGTGGTTCGAAGAACCGGTGCCGCCCGACATGCCAGAAGTCATGGCGCAGGTCGCCCGCGCGACCTCCATCCCCATCGCCACCGGCGAACGGCTGACGACCAAGTTCGAATTCGCCCGTGTCATCGAGAACCGCGCCGCGACCATTTTGCAGCCCGACCTCGGCCGCTCCGGCGGCATTTTCGAAACCAAGAAGATCGCCGCCATGGCCGAAGCCTATCACATACAGATCGCCCCGCACTGCTATTGCGGGCCGATCGTCGGTGCGGCCAACATCCAGCTTGCCGTGACCCTGCCCAACTTCCTCATCCTGGAATCGCTGAAGCAGTGGGACGGCTTTCACGAGAAGCTGCTGAAGAAGAAAATCGAGTGGCAGGACGGCAACGTCATTCCGTCGAAGGAGCCTGGCCTCGGCGTCGAGCTGAACGAAGCCGTCTGCGAGGCGCATCCCTGGACCGGCAAGGACTTGCATCTGCAGATGATGCAGACGCCGTTGACGCCGTGAGCGCGCCGCGCTTGGCCGACCTTCGTTCGCCCGGTTTCCCAGCCAGGCCAGATATCTGACATCGGGCAATTATCACGCGATTTCAGCATATTGGCCGGATCGCTCGAATCACATCCGAAGGGACTTGAATCAGTCTCTCAACACCTTGATTCAATATCTGAGCGTCAGCGCGCCGGGCAGGATCTCGAAGGTCGCTGGTATGCGCCCCGGCGACTCGCCGTCTATGTCGACCAGCGCGCCGTTCTCTGCCACATCGCCGAGCGGTTCGACAACCACCTTCTTGCCGCGCAAAATGGTGATTGCCGGATGGTTGCGGTGCCGCCCGCCATAGAGCAGCCTGATATCCCAGATCAGTTTCAGCTTGCCCGCCGCCCGCAGGATGATGATGTCGAACTGCCCGTCGTCCAGTTCGGCATCGGGCGCGATCATCATGCCGCCGCCGAAGAACTTTCCGTTGGCCACCGCCACCAGCGCCGTGCGCGCCTCGACCGGAGCGCCGTCGTCGACTGATATCCTGACGTCCTGGAACCGGTAGCGGATGAACTCCCACACGGTGCGCCAATAGAACAGCGCCTTGGCCGACACCTTGCCCTTGCGCTTGTCGGCGTTGACCGCGCGGTCGGTGGCGCCCGAAAGACCGAGGCTGGCGATGTTGATGAAGTGGCGGCTGGCCAGCGCGCCATGGTCGTCGACATAGCAGACGCGGCCGGCATCGACCTTCCGGGCCTTGGCCCCGGCGATGCGCTTCAGCGTCAGGTCGACCTCATCAGGCAGGCCGAGCCCGCGGGCGAAATCGATGCCGGTGCCGCAAGGCAGCACGCCGAGCGCGGCCGTCCGGCCGCTTTCTCCAAACGCCTGCAACAGCCCGTCGGCCACTTCGCTGGCGGTGCCGTCACCGCCGGCCGCGATCACCAGGTCGAAGCCGCTGGCGGCAAGGTCGAGCGCCAGCCGTTCGGCGTCGCCCTCGGCTTGCGTCTCGCGCAGTTCGAAATCGCCAAAATGCTTTTTCAGCGAAGCACCGACCTCAGGCCAATGTCGTTTGAGCCGGCCGCCACCGGCAATCGGATTGAGAACCACCCCGACCTTCAAGCACATCCTCCCCCAGGGAACCAAGCCACGCCGCCCTGGATCCTTTGCCGGCATTGAAACCCGCGCCGGCCGGCGGGGCAAGGTCGATTGTCCGGCAATCTCGGTTCGCCACAGAAATGGTATGGGCCGTGCCAGCGCCCGCGGCGGCGTCTGGTCGAGAAAAATGCTCCGCCGCCGAACTTGGTCCCCGATAATCCCGCTATCCACAGGCCCGCGGCTGTTTCGCCAAAAGCTTATCCGGCGTATATTCAACCCATCTCAGGCGGCTACCAATCGCCAAGCCGAAAGGCAAAGCGAAACGGCGGATTTCCTGAGGCCCGTACGGCCCCAATGACAGCAGGCTTGCCTGTTTGAGGAGGGACGCCGAGACCTACGGGGCCGCGGAAAGCGTGCGAACGCCAACGGCGGACCGATGCTGCCATGAAGGACGGCGAAAACCTTCGATGGCACGCTGGAAGAAGCTCGCAAGGGTGGAGACTGGCGTGGTCCCGAACGGACGCTGCCCTTGGGCGGTGGCTGGCAGGACCGTCAACATCAAGGCTGGCAAGGCGCGACGTCTTTACGGAAGTTGCTGCCGCAACCGTGTCCTGATCTGACAGGGAGGCGCTGGGAGAAATCCCGGCGCCGACTGTCTTTTCGGTCATGAATCCCTGACCTGGCATTCCCCCACAATTTTTACGGTCTTTCCGGTTGGGGCTGCAACTGGCAGCAAAATCAGCTAACGTTTAGCGTCACTTGGAGGGGGATACTTCATGACGTTGATCCAGAAGCTTGCCGTCGCCTATGCCTTGCTGTTCTTCGGCGTCGTCGCCATCGGCTACATCCCGGCATTCAACGACCCCGGCGGCAATCTGTTCGGCCTGTTCTCGCTGCAATGGTACGACGATCTTCTGCACGCCTTCTCCGGCGTCTGGGCGCTGGCCGCCGCCTTCATCTCGCACCGCCAGGCGGTGTTCTATTTCAAGCTGTTCGGCTCGGTCTATCTGTTCGACGGCGTGCTCGGCCTGATCACCGGTTCCGGCTGCCTCGACGCCGGCATCTTCATCAACGGCTTCCGCTCACTTGACGACATCGAATTCCCGGCCCGCTTCTTCGCCAACCTGCCGCATCTCGTCATCGGCGGCTTCGCCGTCTATGTCGGCTTCCGGCTGTCGAAGCGCGTGCACGACCATTTTGCCGCGGCCTGACCGGCCATGTTCGTGTTCCGCCTGGTAAAGCGCATCGTCAAGGCGATCCTCTGGCTGGTCGTCATCGTCGTGTTCATCCCGATCGCCGGGCTGGCCTATGGCTTCCTGACCACGCCGTCGCAGGACACGGCACCGCTGCTAGGTATCGCCGACGGCGCCCCGCCGGCGAAGCTGGCCGACAAGGTGCGCGCCGAGATTCCCGGCTACCAGCGGCCGGAGGAATCGACCTGGCTCACCTATCCGGAATGGGCGATCGTCTACGCCGCCCGCGACTATGCCGGTTTCGTCGACAGGAACCAGCCGAGCGGCTTCCCGTACTGGTCGTATATCGGCCGCTACTGGCAGGACTATGCGATGGTCCTCCGCGCCACCTCCGACTACGAATTCAACCTCGCCAACCACCAGATGCTGACGGTCATCGGCATCAGCCATACGATCGAGCACGCCATCCAGTGGGCCTATGAGAACACGGTCGGCCGCATCACCGAGGCGACATCAGGCAAGCGCGCCGCCGTCGACATCTATCAGGCCAAGGTGGCGAGCGAATATGCCGGCTTTCTCGACCAGGTGCCGTGGTACGAGTTTCCCTACGCCGAAAAGCGCGCCGGCCTGTTTGCCGTCGAGCCGGCACCGGGCGACGGCGCCGTCCGCACTGGCGAACGCAAGCTCGCCTTCGGCCTCGCCGATACGATCAAGCAGGGCTATGCCGACCTGATCAAACAGGCGCTGGCCGCCACGTCCGACCCGGCCATGCTCGACATCCACGTCTGGGCCAAGGGCCCGGTCGGCGAAGCGACGCGCAACGAGCCGGACACCTTGCTCGAACGCGACTACGGTGCCGACGGCGCGATCTTCGTCACCAGGCGCTACCAGGTGTTCACGCAGATGATCCCGCGCCTGATCGGCAAGGGCGTCTCCTTCGTCGAGATCGGCGGCAATGACGAGATCATGGTCACCATGCTCTCCAATGACGAGATCGCCGTTCCCGATGGCGCCCGCGCCCTGTTCAGCTACGAGGTTCCGGCAGAGCCAGCCACGCGCCGCACCGGCCTGACCGTGGCCGTGCGCAAGCTGCACACAGCTCTGCCGGCGCTGACCAAGGCAGGCGCCAGGCTGGAGCACGTCTACGACTATTGAGGCTTTTCGGCCACAGCCGGTGCTCCCAAAACATTCCGTAACGCTTCGCCACGCTCATTCCGCAATCGCGGCCAAATCCCGCCTTGTTCCACGGCGATTGAAGACGTTCCAGCGCCGCGCATCTTTTCCGTCGCGCGAGGAACGCTGTAGCTCGAAGGACAAGACCGTGATCAAGAACGCCCTTGTCGCCATGACCATCGTCGGCTGCGACTGCGACGCCAGGCTTTGCGAATATATCGGCGAGACGCCGGCCAAGTGGTCGACCATCGCCGATTGCGAAGCGGCGATGAAAAGCCAGATGTTGCACGAGCGCAATTTCAACTACCCGCTTGTCTCCGGCATCTGCCGCACGACGCAAACGCAGTCGTCGCAGCTTGCCGCGACCGATCCTGAATTGACGACGGCGATGCAGACCGCGACCGGCCCGCTTCCCTCGGAATTGAGCCGTCGGCCCAGCGTCGCTGTCGGGTCGCAGGCAACGGCGACGGAACCGGAAGCTGCCCTGCCCGTCGCCTATGAATCCGTGGCCGATGGCGAACGCGCGGTGCTGTATCGCACGCAGAGCGGTTACGCCGTGGTCAGGACCGACCTTGGCCGCGCCGCATCCGCAACGATCGGCATGGCCAAGCGGTCGGCGAGTTGGCTGGCGGCGAAGATGCCGGATGGTCTGTGAGTGACCTTCAGGCCATCCCGCTCAACGCCTTGATCGCACGGTGGAAGGTCGACGAAAACAGCTCCTCCGGATCGTACTCCCGCTTCTTCGCCAGGAAGGCCGGCAGTTCCGGATAGGAAGCCAGCAGTTCCTTGCCCGTATAATGCAGCTGGTAGGGCAGGAAAAACCGCCCGCCATGCCTGGTCGTCACGTCGATCAGCGCCCGTGTCAGTGCGCGCATCTTCGCATTGCCGCCGGCATCTGTCGGCTGGTTGATGTAGAGCACCAGCGAATAGGCCGGTTCCGGCGCGTAATTCAGCGCCACATCCTCCTTGTGGACGATGCGCACCGAGGCGTTGAGCACCGGTAATGACTGGTTGCGCAGGATCTCCCGGGCTTCCGCGATGAACGGAGTGTAGGCTGCGCGTGGGATGAAATACTCGTGCAATATGTCTGTTTCGTCTACGAGATCGTTGAACAGATAGGGCACTGAATCGTGCATCGGGTTGTTGCGCGTGACCAGGCAGGCCTCGCCTTCTCCCATCGCTGCCGTCCGCGCCACCGTGCAGCTCTCGAATTTCGGCTCCAGCGTCTTTTCGGTAAACCACTTCAGCTCCTGGAACAGGTCTCCCCATTTCGCCAGGTTCATAATCACCCGTTTCAACTCGACTGATCCGGGTTCGCCGAGGACCGGCTGCCCGGCCGGCGGCTGGTCGGCCACCTTGTCGTAGCGGTAGACGATCATGTCCTCGAGGAAATTGCCCGGCGCCGTCGACAGGTGCCCGTAGAACAGGCCGATATCCTTGTTCGGCTCCAGCACCTCGGCGAAGAATTTCGGGAAATCATCCGATTTGATGATCTCGCGCGAGGTCCGGTAGACGGCGTTGTCGACGATGTCGAGCGTCGCCTCCAGCACCACGCCGAACAGGCCGTAACCACCGACGACATGGCGGAACAGTTCGGCATTCTCGGTCGGCGTGCAACTCGTCACCGACCCGTCGGCCAGCATCACCCGCATCGAGCGGATCGAGCTCGCCACCGAGCCGGACTGATGGTCCATTCCATGCGCGTTGACCGACAGCGATCCGCCGACCGAAAAGATGTCGGTCGACTGCATCGCCTTCACCGCGAAGCGCGGATGCAGCAGGTTCTGGATATCGTGCCAGCACGCACCCGGCTGCAGGGTCATCGTCTTCGCCGCCGTGTCGACCGTCACCTTGTTGAAGGCGCGCATGTCGAGCACCAGCGCATTGTCGTCGAAGGCGTGGCCGCCCATCGAATGGCGCACCGCGGCCACCGACACTTTCAAGCCGTTGGCGCGGGCGAAGGCCAATGCCTTGGCGACGTGGTCTTCCTCGCGCACTTCGACCACGCCATAGACCGGCGTCATCGACAGGCCGCTGGCATCGTTGATGTCGCCGCCTTTGGCCGACCATGGCAGCGATGGATCATGGGCCGGCGCGTTCTCCAGCGGCCTCAGCGGCAAGGAAATGCCGTCTATGTCGGCGATGCGTCCAGCATTCTTCTGCCCCGACGGGCCGCGCGCCAGCCGCGCCACCGTCGTCCCGCCCCACAGCATGGCGCCGCCGACGACGGCCGCACCAAGCAGCAGCCGCCGCGACAGGCGAAATCCTTTTTGCTCTATCATGATGCTCCCACTGCCCATCCCAAGGGTGACGCCTCGATCCGGCTAACCCGCCGCCTCGTCCTTCGCCCCGATCTTGCGCACCAGCGCCGCCGTCGCCAGGATCGCGCCCATGTCTGATATCATCGGCGCGACATGCTTGGCGTAGTCGATCGGCACGGAGATATCAGGCAGCCCGAAGAAATTCTTCGTCTGCGGCAACAGCAGAAAACCGTCGCTGCCGTTGAGCGCAACCCGCGCCGGATCATCAGGCCATGTCTCGCCTAGCCATGTCAGAGCCTGCGCCAGCCGGCCGCTCACCAGCGGCTGCGCCGCCTCGACATTGTCGGTGCGGAAGTCGTAGGCCGCATCGAGTTCCGGCACGCCGCATGACAGTTCCTGCATCTTGCCGGCGAAGATGCCGCGGAAAAAGCCGACGACCGCATTTGTCCGGCGCGTCGCCACCAATATGCCGGGGAACGGCACGATGGTCTCGAAGGCGACGACGACGCCCTTGAACGCGGTCGTTTCGCTCTTGCCGGTGCCTTGCCGGAGATCGGCTTCGTAAAGCTCGAACGGAAATCCCTCGTAGCGGCCGGACACGATGTCGTCGAAGCGCTTGGTGTTGAACGTGCCGATCGTCTCGCGCGGCAGCCGGCCGAACGAATTCGGCGTCACGTCATGCTCGTAGCGAATATCCCTGATGAAGCCGAAGGCGATCGGCAGCAGGGTCTTGCGGTACGATTGCTGCAATTTGCTCGCTGGCTTGATCGCCTGGAAATAGAGCAGGATCGCCGCTACGAACCCGACGACATAGAGCAACACATGCGGCGTCGAGACCCATTGCTCGTTGGGATCGGCGACCGTGTTGAAGAGCCAGGCGACCAGCGCCACGAACACCAGCACCAGCCCGACGAACAGCGGCACCCGCCAGCGGACTTGCCGGTAGGCCAAAGCCCTCCCGGCCTCATAGGCCTCGAGATTTCTCTTGATGCCGGCGATGTCAGCTTCATCAGGCATGAAATCCGCTGTTTCCATCGCCACCCCCGCCGTCGAAAACCTGGCCGCGTCAGGTATGATAGCTGCTTTTGCGGGAAAGTCGCCTGTCGGATGGGCGCCGGCGTTGGCTATCCGTTCTCCTCTTGTGGGAAGATCGCTTTCAACCGACCCTCGACCTTGCCGCGCATTCGGCTTTTCAGCGCCTCAACCGGAACCAGCCGCTCATGCCCGCCCTCCCGCAGCCGCATGAAGGCGTGCAGCCGGTAGGCGGCAATGGCGCCCCGCGTGCCGGCGTCGGCGCTGATATCGACGGTCAGGATGCCCCCGATGCGGCCGGGCCATGGCTGGCGCGCAAAGGCCGTGCCGAGGAAATCGCCGAGCCCATAGGCGACGAGCGCCTTGCCGATCCGTTCCACCGGCTGCACGACATGGGCATGATGGCCGGCGATCAGCCCGACGCCTTGCGCGGCCAAACGCCGTGCCAGTGCCCGCGTCTCGCCTCGCGGAAAATGCCGGAACTCCCAGTCCCAATGCGGCACCGCGCAGACGAGATCGACACCGTCGGCGGCGCCGCGCGGCCATTGAGCCGGGTCGCCCTGCATCGACGCCCGGCTCGCGAACGCCGCCGCGTCGGCATTGCGCCACAGCGTGAAGGCGGCAAAGCCTATCGTCAGCGGCCCGACCGCAAGGCGCTCGACCGGACCGTCGGCGGCGGTACCGATGGTGCGGATGCCGAGCCGTTTCAGCGCCGCAACCGTCTCGTCGAACCCCTCGACGCCCTGGTCGAGCACATGATTGTTGGCGAGCGACAAAACCAGTTTCTCATGCGGGATGCCGACGGCGGCCAGCGCCTCGGCGAGAAACCGCTCTGTCATGGCATGATGGGTGCCGAGCGTCGTGCCCATCGCCGCGCTCGGTCGCTCCACCACCGGGCTTTCGCAATTGCCGATCACCAGGTCGGCGGAGCCGAGCAGCGCCTTGATCGCCGGATCGCACTCCGGCGCTCTGCGATTGGCCACCGCGGAGATATCGCCGACAAAGGCCAGTCGCACCGCGCTGGCCGGCGGCTCCATCGTCGCTGCGGCCGCCGGCGCAAAGCCTTGTCGATCGCCGCCGAGCGAAGGCCGGAGGAAGCGCGGCAGCCACGACAATTTGTAGGAGAGCGGATAGTTCGACACGCGCAACCTGTACCGGAATGAACGGCCAAGGTAGACGATGTGCCTGCCATAGCGAAGAGTTTCAACTTGACAGGTGACGGCAGTTATGCTAGGAATTTATTCATGGTGCTGATTTGCGCCAACGACCCGCCCGTCGAGGCGGGTTTTTCATTTCAGGCTTCGGCGCTATTCCTTCACAAGGCGATGAACAGCAGGCTTGCGCACCTTCACCTTGGCATATCAAACCGTTCGAGGGCTCATGGCAGGGCCACAAATAACCCACAGGCGCCATGCAGAAATGCATGCATGGTCGGCGTGGAATACTGGAGGAAGACCTAGATGACGCGATTTTCGAGCCTGCTGGCATCCGCCCTTATTCTGCTGCTGCCGGTTGCTTCCGCCGGTGCCGCAGCCCCCGAACCGGCCGCCCTGTTCGAGGCAAGAACCGTGGCGGAGCGCGACAGCACGCTCACCGCGCTCGAGGCCGCCGCGCCCGGTGACCCCGCGGCCGCCTATGCCGCCGGCGCCGGTGAGTTCTTCACCGCGCTGGAAATCCTGGCCGGCGGCCTTCACCGCCATGGTTTCGAAAGCCCGCAATCCCTGGTGCTGCCGCTGATGCGGCTGCCGGTGCCGGAAAATCCCGATCCTCAACCGCTGACCTATGACGGCTTCCGCGCTATCCTGGTCGCCTTCCGCGACCGGCTGGAAAAGTCCGCCGCCACGCTTGGGTCCGTGCCTGCCGATGCCGATATTGGCATGGAGGTCGACCTCACCCGTGTCGGCATCGATCTCAACGAGGACGGCCAGATCGCGCCGGACGAAAGTGCGGCCGCGATCATGGCGTCTCTGTCAGGTGGAGGGGTCACGCCGGACGCCGCCGCGCCCGCCCTCACCTTCCGCTTCGACCGCGCCGATGGCTACTGGCTGCAGGGCTATGCCGAATTCCTGATGGCGCAAGCGGATTTCTGGCTGGCGCATGATTTCAGGAACGCCTTCGACGGCTCGTTCCACATGCTGTTCCCGCGCGCCAAGCTGCCGCTGCAGGACACGCTCGTTCCGCCGGACGGCGGCATGGGTGGCGGCATGCTGTCGGCCGAATGGCGCATCGCCGACTTCATTTCGCTGGTTCATCTTGTCAACTGGCCAGTGGTCGAGCCGGAGCGCCGGCAGGCGGCGCGCCGCCATCTCATGGAAATGATCCGGCTGTCGCGTGAGGACTGGAAGGCGATCCGCGCCGAGACCGACAACGACCGTGAATGGCTGCCCGGCCCGCAGCAGAAAGGCGCCAGCCCGCTCACCGGCCTGGAAGTCGGCGAAGAGCAGGTCCAGGCCTGGCACGCCGCGCTTGATATGGCCGAGGATCTGCTCGAAGGCCGCACCTTGCTGCCGCATTTCCGCATCGCCGACAAAGGCATCGACATGAAGCGCTTCTTCGACGAACCAAAACCTTTCGACCTGGTGCTGTCGATCACCGGCCCGGCCATCGCGCCCTATCTCGAGAGCGGAAAGATCCTCACCGGCGAGGAGCTCGACCAGATCCAGCGCCAGTTCGGCGGTGCCGGATTCTTGACCTTTGCGCTGTGGTTCAACTGAGGGCGTGTTTCGACATCGCTCCTGACACCCTTGTGTCAGCAGCTTCTTTTCGTCCCGCGTCCCTCGCCACTCCGCTCTTTCCATTTTGGCCGATACCTCCCATATTCGGGGCATGGCCAAACTTCCCGATAAAAACACGCCGCCACCGGCGCGTGACGATCGCGCTTCGCCGCCCAAGCGGCGCAGCCCGCTGACCGATTTCCTCGATGCGTCCGAGCCGCTGCACAAGGGCGGCTTCGCCGAGGCGCCGCAGGCCGAATTCTCCGGCGCGCCGCTGACCGGTTCGATCGCCGATTGGGCCGAGCAGATCGAGCAGGAAGCCGAGAAGGAAGGACGCCAAGTCGTTTCCGACAAGAATGGTGGCAAGGACGGCGGCAAATCGCCGAAGGCGGCGAAAAAAATCCCCGGGCGCTCCGCCTCCCCCGGCCGCACGGCACGCGGCACCTCGATGGGTGGCGCGGCGTCGGCCAGGGAGCGCACCGCGGCGGGCCTCAACCCGGTCGCCGGCCTCGATATCTCGTTGGAAGAAGCCGAGACCATGGCCTCCGGCGGCGTCACCGCCACCGTCGCCGCGCTGTCGGCGCTGATCGAATCCGGCAATCCGCTGCACAAGGACGGCGTGCTGTGGACGCCGCACCGCCCGGCCCGGCCGGAAAAATCCGAAGGCGGCATCGCCATCAGGATGGTGTCTGATTTCGAGCCGGCGGGCGACCAGCCGACGGCAATCAAGGATCTGGTCGAAGGCGTCGACGACAACGACCGCACTCAGGTGCTGCTCGGCGTCACCGGCTCGGGAAAGACCTTCACCATGGCCAAGGTGATCGAGGAGACGCAGCGCCCCGCCTTGATCCTCGCCCCCAACAAGACGCTCGCCGCGCAGCTCTATTCCGAGTTCAAGAAATTCTTTCCGGAAAACGCCGTCGAGTATTTCGTCTCCTACTACGACTACTATCAGCCGGAAGCCTATGTGCCCCGTACCGATACCTTCATCGAGAAGGAATCCTCGATCAACGAGCAGATCGACCGCATGCGCCATTCGGCGACGCGCTCGCTGCTGGAGCGCGACGACGTCATCATCGTTGCCTCGGTGTCCTGCATCTACGGTATCGGCTCGGTCGAGACCTACACGGCGATGACCTTCCAGATGCAGATCGGCGACCGGCTCGACCAGCGCGCGCTGCTCGCCGACCTCGTCGCGCAGCAATACAAGCGGCAGGACGTCAACTTCGTCCGCGGCTCGTTCCGCGTGCGCGGCGACACGATCGAGATTTTTCCGGCCCACCTTGAGGACCGCGCCTGGCGCATCTCGCTGTTCGGCGACGAGATCGAGGCGATCACCGAGTTCGACCCGCTCACCGGCCAGAAGACCGGCGAGCTGAAAAGCGTCAAGATCTACGCCAATTCGCACTATGTCACGCCGCGCCCGACGCTGAACCAGGCCATCAAGTCGATCAGGGAAGAGCTGAAGCATCGCCTGCAGGAGCTCGAACGGGCCGGCCGCCTGCTCGAGGCGCAGCGGCTGGAACAGCGCACCCGCTTCGACCTGGAGATGCTGGAAGCGACCGGCTCCTGCGCCGGCATCGAGAACTATTCGCGCTATCTCACCGGCCGCCAGCCGGGCGATCCGCCGCCGACGCTGTTCGAGTACATCCCCGATAACGCGCTGGTCTTCGTCGACGAAAGCCATGTCACCGTACCGCAGATCGGCGGCATGTACCGCGGCGACTTTCGCCGCAAGGCGACGCTGGCGGAATACGGCTTCCGCCTGCCGTCCTGCATGGACAACCGGCCGCTGCGCTTCGAGGAATGGGACGCCATGCGCCCGCTTTCCATCGCGGTTTCGGCGACGCCCGGCGGCTGGGAGATGGAACAGTCCGGCGGCGTCTTCGCCGAGCAGGTCATCCGCCCGACCGGCCTGATCGACCCGCCGGTCGAGGTGCGCCCGGCCAAGACCCAGGTCGACGATGTCGTCGGCGAAATCCGCGACACGACAAAAGCCGGCTACCGCACGCTGGTCACCGTGCTGACCAAGCGCATGGCCGAGGATTTGACCGAGTACCTGCACGAGCAGGGCATCCGCGTCCGCTACATGCATTCCGACATCGACACGCTGGAGCGCATCGAGATCCTGCGCGACCTGCGCCTCGGCGCCTTCGACGTGCTGGTCGGCATCAATTTGCTGCGCGAAGGCCTCGACATCCCCGAATGCGGTTTCGTCGCCATCCTCGATGCCGACAAGGAGGGCTTCCTGCGCTCCGAAACCTCGCTGATCCAGACCATCGGCCGCGCCGCGCGCAATGTCGATGGCAAGGTCATCCTCTATGCCGACCAGGTCACCGGCTCGATGGAGCGGGCGATGGCCGAGACCAACCGCCGTCGCGAAAAGCAGATGGAATGGAACGCGGCCAACGGCATCACCCCGGAATCGGTCAAGTCGCGCATCTCCGACATCCTCGACTCGGTCTACGAGAAGGACCATGTCCGCGCCGACATCTCGCAGTTCACCGACAGCGCCGGCGCGATGATGGGCAACAATCTGAAAGCCCATCTCGACGCGATGGACAAGCAGATGCGCGACGCCGCCGCCAATCTCGACTTCGAGAAGGCCGCCCGCATCCGCGACGAGATCAAGCGGCTGCGCGAGATGGAACTGTCCATCTCCGACGACCCACTGGCCAAATATGCCGACATGGAAAGCCCGGTTTCGGGCCGCGAAAAGGGCAAGCACAACAAGGGCCGCGCGGTGCACCGGACGGTCGACGATGACGGCAAGAGTCTCTTCCGCAAGCCGCATCTCGACGAGATGGGCGCCGACGGCGCCGTGCCGGTCAAGAAGCCGCTCTTCGCCAAACCCTCGCTCGACGCCATGGGTCCGGGCACCGATATGCAGACTCCAGCCGGGGCGGTATCGCGCTCGCTGTTCAAGAAACAATCAGCCGAGGAGGCGCACGGTTCCGATTTCGGCATTCCCGGAGAGCCGACCAAGCGCCTGTTCAAGAAGAACTCGCTCGACGAGATGACGGTGCGCCGGACCGAAAAGCCTGTTGAGGGAAAAGTGCCGGCCAAGCCACAGCCGATCTTCCCCATTGTGGGGCAGATGCCAAGTGGTGGCAAAGAGGGCAGGACAGAGGGGGGCGCGAAGGAACGCGACGATTCCGCGAAGCCAATCGTCCGCCAGCGCAGTGGTATCGGCTCCTACGAGGATCCGGCCGACGCCCGCCGTGAGAAGCGCCGTCCCGGCAAGACAGGGCGGCCTGGACGGTAGGACCGGGCAATCGCTTCAGGTCGCGCTGCCCCTCATCCGCCTGCCGGCACCTTCTCCCCGTAAACGGGGAGAAGCCCGCTGGCCGCAACCTCGGCACCCTTTCCGCAACGCTGGAGATTGGCGAAACCGTCAGCGAAGGCGCCCTTCTCCCCGTCTCTATACGGGGAGAAGATGCCGGCAGGCAGATGAGGGGCAGCACCGACATTGATGGTCAATTGCCTCCACGCATGGGTTGTTATCTGTCTGAAGCGACTGCCCGGACGGGAGGGGTGTGGCACTTGCTATCGGCCCCTCCCTGGTGTAGCCAATTCCCCAACTCGAACGTCTTGAAAGGAGGGCTGCGTGACTTTCGACCACCACCGTCAGCGCGGCCCTGTCCCTGCCCTGCGAGCTTGCCTGCAGGGCTGACCAGGGACGGTCCGGGTTTTTCCCGCTTCGATTTTTTGGTCTGCCCTTCGTGGTGCCGCAACGCTTAGCCTGGTGGCCAGCACGCGCACCGTCAAAGTGCATTGAGCCGGGCTCCGGCAAGACCAGAGAAATCCAAATGGCAATGATCAGCCTGAAGTCCCTCGGCGTCACCATGAGTGCGCCGCTCTTCTCCAACCTCGACCTCACCATCGGCGCCGGCGACCGGCTCGGCATCGTCGCCGCCAACGGCCGCGGCAAGTCCACTTTGCTGAAGTGCCTGACCGGCGAAATGGAGCCGACATCAGGCGACATCATCCGCACGCGCGGCCTGCGCGTCGGCCATGTCGAGCAAGCCGTTCCCGCTGAACTGGCCGAACGCAGCTTCCATCAGGTGGTGGCCGACGCCTTGCCGGCCGAGCAAGTCGAAAGCGAGCTGTGGCGCGTCGACGTGGTGCTCGACTCCCTCGACGTACCTGAGCCGATGCGTGAACGGCCGATGCGGGCCTTGAGCGGCGGCTGGCAAAGGCTGGCGCTGATCGCCCGCGTCTGGGTCACCGATCCCGACGTCCTGCTTCTCGACGAGCCGACCAACCATCTCGACCTCGCCAAGATCGGTCAGCTCGAAACCTGGCTGAACGCGCTGCCGCGCGAGGTGCCGGTGGTAGTCGCCAGCCACGACCGGGCATTCCTCGACGCGACGACCAACCGGACGCTGTTCCTGCGCCCGGAACAGTCGCCGGTGTTCTCGCTGCCCTATTCGCGGGCACGCGATGCGTTGAGCGAAGTCGACGCCTCGACGGAGCGCAAGTTCCAGCGCGACATGAAGGTGGCGCAGCAATTGCGCCGGCAGGCGGCCAAGCTCAACAACATCGGCATCAATTCGGGCAGCGACCTCCTGACGGTCAAGACCAAGCAGCTCAACCAGCGGGCGGAGCGGCTGGAAGAAGCAGCAGCAGCCGCGCACCGCGAGAAATCAGCGGGCGCGATCAAGCTCGCCAATCGCGGCACCCATGCGAAGGTGCTGATCACGCTCGACGATGTGGCGGTTGAAACGCCCGATGGCATGCTGCTGTTCAGGACCGGCAAGCGCCACATCTGCCAGGGCGACCGCATCGTGCTGCTCGGCCGCAACGGCGTCGGCAAGTCATGGCTGATCGGCCTGATCAGGAACGCCATCGTCGAACCGGACAGGGCGGCGCACCGCGTGAAGGTGACGCCGTCGACGGTGCTCGGCTACAGCGACCAGGCGCTGTCGGGCATCAGCGGCGACGACACGCCGCTGGCGATGCTCTCGCGCAGATTCGATGTCGGCGAGCAGCGCGCCCGTTCACTGCTGGCCGGTGCTGGCGTCAGCGTCGAGATGCAGGGTCGCAGGATCGGCGTGCTGTCGGGCGGGCAGAAGGCGCGGCTGATGATGCTGGCGCTCAGGCTCGCCAATCCCAATTTCTACCTGCTCGACGAGCCGACCAACCATCTCGACATTGACGGCCAGGAAGCGCTGGAAACGGAACTGCTCGCTCATGAGGCAAGCTGCGTGCTCGCCTCGCACGACCGCTCCTTCATCAGGGCGATCGGCAACCGCTTCTGGCTGATCGAAAGGCGGCGGCTGACCGAGGTCGACGACCCGGAGGATTTTTTCCGGGAGGTCGCCGGGACGGGTGGCTGAACAGTTGCGAACGCCGGTCCGCCAGTCTTGCGGCAAAAAAATTCGCCGGCCTGTCGGATCATGGCCGCGCGCCACGTCCTTGGGTTGCCGACACGGTGATGCCGGCGCCAATCGAGGAGAGAGCATCATGTCTATTCTGTCATCCATAGGTCGCATCGCGACCCGTTACTCGGCGGCCCGCGCCCGTTACCGCAGCGAGCGCGCGCTCCTTTCATTGCCGATCGAATTGCGCAAGGACATCGGCTGGCCGGAAATCGTCGTCGACGCGCAAAACAGCCCCCGGATCGCAATCTCCTTGTCCGAGGCAAGATAACGGCCCGGCGCATCTGGTCCCGGCATTAAAAAAGCGCGTCGACGGTGTAGGATCGCCGCCGCCTCATTCGTCCTGCGAATGGCCGCAACGGCAAAACCCGGTATCAAGGAGGAACAGAGATGAACGATCAGCCCCAAACCCAGCCTGCCGCGAAAGTCCTCGGCGGATTGACGCCCTACCTTCAACTGGACGGCGCGTTCAAGGCTTCAGAATTCTATCAGAAGGCCTTCGGCGCCGAGCAGGTCTTCTTCTACCCGCCGGATGAGAAGGGGCGGACGATGCACATCCATCTCCACATCAACGGTTCGACCTTGATGATTTCCGACTTCTATCCCGAGCACGGAATGGCCGCGGTGAAGCCGCAGGGCTTCACCATGCAGCTGCATCTGCGCAGCGACGATATCGACGCCTGGTGGCAGCGGGCCGTCGACGCCGGCTGCAAAGTCGGCACGCCGCTGCAGGTGATGTTCTGGGGCGACCGCTGGGGTCAGCTGACCGATCCGTTCGGCGTCGAGTGGGCGATGAACGCGCCGGTGAAAAAGGCATAGGAGAAGCACAATGTCCTATGTCGATGGTTTCGTTCTCGCCGTACCCAAGGCAAATCTCGATGCCTACAAGAAAATGGCGCAGACAGGCGGCACTGTCTGGATGGAGCATGGCGCGCTCGCCTATGTCGAATGCATCGGCGACGACGTGCCCTACGGCGAACTGACCTCGTTCCCGCGCGCCGTGCAGGCCAAGGACGACGAAATCGTCGTCTTCTCATGGGTCGTCTATGAATCGCGGCAGAGCCGCGATGCGGTAATGGCCAAGGTGATGGCCGACCCACGCATGGACTCCGACTGGTCGGCGATGCCGTTCGACGCCAAGCGCATGATCTTCGGCGGCTTTCAGCCGTTCATGGAGCTTTGAGGAGCTGGCGCAACAACAGGGTTGGCAGATTGCAACCCTTTGCGACTGGCCGAAACGCTCGTGATGTCGTCATCCTATGGCGAAGCAAGGAGCGAAGCGACACGGCGCAGACCATAGGATCCATGCCGTTATCTATAAGCGTCACGGCGGTGCAGAACGACCTCTGTTCTGCGCCGCCTTTACCCTTCGCGCGAGGTCACGGCATGGATCCTCGGGTCTTCGCGACGCCGCTTCGCGGCCGCTCCGCCCGTGGATGACGAGTTCTGGCGCTTCGGCCAATTGGCGACCTGTGTGCTAGTTCAGCCTGTCCAGCAGCGGCTTGAGCCGGTCGCCATAGCGTTTCCACAGATCGACCGAGCCCTTATACATCGGCTGGCGCACCTGCGCCGCCGAGGCCGTGCGCACCGGCCGGTTGGTCTCGTGGAACGACAGCACCGCATCGTCCCATGGCAGACCGAGATGGGCGAGCAGCGCCCGCGTCTGCCCTTCCTGGTCGGCGACGAAATCCTCGTAGCGCACATCGTGCACGACACCAGGCAAGACGGAATGCCAATGCGCCATGATGTCGGTGTAGAGATTGTGAAAATCGGCGAGCTCGCCGAGGTCGTAGCCATAGCGGTGGCTGTCGCCGCGGAAATGCACCTTGTAGATCGACAGGCACGTCGCCGCCGCATCGCGCGCGCAGTGGATGATCTTGGCCTTGGGCAGCATCAGGTGGATGAAGCCGACCAAAAGGAAATTGCCGGGCATCTTGTCGGTGACGTGCCGGAAACCCGGATAGCGGGCGTGCAGCAGGTCTAGATAGGCTTGGCCGGCCTCGGCATAGACCTTGTCGGACATGTCGGCGATCCCCTGGGGAAAGCCGCCCTTCATGCCCGGCGGAAACTGTTTTCCCACCGCCGTCTTCAATATGCCGAGCTCGCCCGCACCATAGACCTGGGGATGGCTGGCTATGATCTGTTCGACCAGCGTGGTGCCGGAGCGCGGCATGCCGACGACGAAGATCGGTGTGTCGTCGGCTATCCCGCTCGGTCTGTGCTCGTCGAAGAACGCCTTGTCGAACACCGCCTTCATCGCTTCGAACTCGGCGCGCGTCCTGCCCGCATCATAGTCGATGCCCTTGCGGCGGATCGCATTGCCTTCGGAGAAATAGTCGAAGGCACGGCCATAATCCTTCAGATCGTCATTGGCCTTGCCGAGGCCGAACGAAAGCTGCATCCGCGCCAGGCTGCCTTCGGGCGCCTTGGCGTGCTGCGCCTCCATCCCGGCAAGCTCAGCGTCGCGCTCCTGCTGGCGCTTGACCTGAGTGAGCATCAGCCAGGCCCTGGCCATGCCGGGATCGACCGCCAGCGCCTGGCGGAAATGCTCCGCAGCTTCAGCGAGGCTGCCCTTCTCCATCAGTCCGACGCCCAGCCCGTGCAGCAAATCGGCGTCCTTCGGCCGGATCGCCAATGCTTCGCGGAAGACGGTGAGCGCCTCGTCGAGCCGCCCGGCCTCCTGCAGCGTTTCGGCAAGCCCGATGCGGGCGCGGACATGGAACGGATTGCGGCCGATGGTGCCGCGATAGATCTCCTCCGCGCCCTCGAACTGTCCCATTTGCTTCAGCGAGGAGCTGAGATTGTCGCGCGCCGCGAGCTGGTCCGGCCGGATATCCACCGCGCCGCGGAAGAAATCGATGGCCGCCGCGACGCGGCCGAGATCGCGCATAACTGTGCCGAAATTGTTGAGGAAATCCGGATTCTTGGGTTGCAGGCGCACCGACTGTTCGAGGAGATCGAGCCCTTCGGCGCTGCGCCCGGTCTGGTGCAGCAGAAGCCCGAGGAAATGCGCCGCCGCCGCGTGATTGGCCTTTTGCGCAAGCACCTGCCGGTAGAGCATCTCGGCTTCCTGCCGGCGCCCGGCCTGATGCAGTTGCAGCGCCTGCTGCACGCGCTGGTCGAGCCCCAGCGGCGGCTGTCCGCCTGAGCCGAATTTAGCGCCAGCGCCTGCCGGTCTTCTCTGATCTCTGTTGATGGGAAACCTGCCGTGTTTTTGTCCGCCTGCCGCGATCTAGGCCATTGGCGCGTCAGGTTCAAGGGTTCGCAGGCCAGCTTACCGGAAATCGGCCTGGGTCAGCACATACATGTTCTTGAGACCGTGCGAATAGGCTTCCGCGCAACATCCTGGATCGACGAACGCTCCGCATCGAACGCGCTGAGCAACCGCGAGACACGCAAGCCCAAGAAGGACAAGGCGGTGGCAAAGCCGGCCTCGCCCTTCGGCTCGGCCGTCAAGCAGGCGGAAGCCGGTTTGAAGCCGAAGTCCAAGGGCTAGCGCCCTGAGGCGCCGCGCAAGCGTCACCTCATCTGCCCGCCCCTCCCCGTCCGGAGACCCCCGTCCGGAAACGGAGAGGAAACCAGCCCCTCAGCAGGGACCCCAGCCTCTCAGCAGGGACCATTGTCGACGATGCGATAGTCGGCGGCGCGGGCCTCGCATGCGTTGGGGAAGGTGCGCAGCCGGCCCCGGCGGCTTGCACAGACCGGGGCATACTCGCGCGTGCAGAACGTCTGCTCCTCGCCATAACCGCCGTCGTCGCGGCACTGGCCGCCGCGGATGATGCGGTACCCAGCCCGCTCGGCAAGGCAGGCATTGGCGAAGGTCTGGCGGTCGCCACCGCGCCGGGCGCAGACCGGATCATACTGCCTGGTGCAGTATTGCGGCCCGGGCCTTGGCGGGCGGTACCCCGGTCCTTCATCCACCACCACCGCGGTACAAGCTGCAAGAACTGCCGACAGCAACAGGATGGTAAAACCCTGCCGCGAGAAGATTGCCGCAAGAAACTTCATGACTATAGCTCCCTCGAGCCCCCGCTCCAATGCATGTCACCCAAAAGCACGCCCGCGGGCCCGACCCGAGGGTGCGCAGCGGTTGGGATAACGACATGCACAAGAAAGTGCAAAACGCCCCTCCACGCCGATCCTCGCTATTCCACCGCCAAATGCAACCCCTGTTTGCAAGCCGCCCCAGCGCGCTGGACCATGCGTGGCCGGGCTTTGGCCGATGACCGGGCAAGGACCCAAGTCTATCGATACCGTGCGTCGGAGTGCGCCTATAAGGCGGCCCGCGGCGCTACCTTGCAACCACCACGTTTCCGTGCGATAAATTTTGCGTTCGGGCATTTGCGACCCGGAGAGCGGAACGTTTTGGACGACCTTTCCCCGATACATTGTGAATCTCTGACGGCCCCGTTTTTCGGCGAGGGGTTTTGATCATGCGCCAATGCATGACTGCCGAAGCAACCACCGGGACTTGCCCACGGCGCCAGGCGGCGGGCAAACCACAAGACTGACACGGGTGAAGGAGTTTCCCCAATGGCCCAGACCGGCACCGTTAAATTCTTCAACGCTACCAAAGGCTTCGGCTTCATCACGCCAGATGACGGCGCCAAGGACGTGTTCGTCCACATCTCCGCGATCGAGGCTTCGGGCCTGCGCACGCTCGTCGATGGCCAGAAGGTCACCTTCGACGTCGAGCCCGACCGCATGGGCAAGGGACCGAAGGCGGTCAATCTCCGCGCGGACTGAGCCGTCGGCTCGCGCATGTCCACTCGAGCGTGCGCAGGAACGTATCCGAGGGCGCTCCAAACGCCTTGAACCGGCTTTCAGCGCCGGATCCGAGTTTTCGAAGGCGCGGCGGTTTTCGTCGCGCCTTTTTCGTGCCCGGGAGGCAAGCCAATGTTCGCAAAAACTTTCTCTTGCCGATGACGCTAAAATAAAGGACAAATTTCCACTCGGGCATTTGCCGGCCCGAGACTGGACTTGATGGGATCAAAGGAGCTTCCCATGCCGCAGACCGGCACCGTCAAATTCTTCAATCATGCCAAAGGCTTCGGCTTCATCACGCCGGATGATGGCGCGAAGGATGTCTTCGTCCATATTTCGGCCGTGCAGGCGTCGGGTCTTCCCGGTCTTGAGGATGGGCAGAAGGTAACATTCGACACCGAGCCGGACAAGCGCGGCAAGGGTCCGAAAGCCGTCAACCTGTCGATCGGCTAAGCCGAACTCGAGACAGCATCGGACAGGCCCTTGCGGGGCAGGTCCGCTCCTTGGTGAGCGTGCGGGTATTTGTTGGTCGCGCCGTGCCTGATCGATGAATGTCGACTGGTCTCAACCTGCCAATTTCGTTCAGCCCCCGTTCAGCCACGGTCGCCTATTAGTCTTCGGTAAAGCCGGACCGCATCCCCAGATTACGCGGGCCGGAACGAAGGAGACCGACATGAACCGAATTTTCAAGACCGCTATCCTGTCAGCCGCGATTGTCGCGACCACGCTTGCGACCTTGCCGGCGGCCAGCGCTGGTGAGTGGCGCCACCACCGGCACCACCATCGTGGCAATGGCGACGCGATCGCGGCAGGCGTCCTTGGCCTCGCGGCCGGCGCCCTGATCGTTGGCGCGCTCAACAACCCGCAGCCCAGCTACTACGATCCCGGCTATGACGATTACAATCGCTACCCGCGGCAGGCCCCGGTGCGCCGCTACTACGCCCAACCGCGGGTCGTCTACAATGACGGCTACGCCGAGCCTTGGACCCGTGGCTGGTATGAATACTGTTCGGACCGCTATCGCACGTTCAATGCCCGCACCGGCACGTTCACCGGCTATGACGGCGAACAGCATTTCTGCACCGCCAACTAGATGCATGTCGCCCAAAAGTGCATAGCGGTTTTGGGATAACGACATGCACCAGGACAAGACTTTAAAGCGCGAAGCGCTTTAAAGCTCCCCTGCCCCAACCAAAAGCGCTGTCCGAAAGACCAGCGCTTTTTTCTTCGCGATCAATTTTGCGCTGCAGCCGGGCCGGCTTCAGATGAGAAATGGATTGGTCCGGCGCTCCTCGCCGAAGCGGCCGCCGGGACCATGGCCGCAGATGAAGCCGATGTCGTCGCCGAGCGGCAAGTGCTTGTCCTTGATCGAGGCGATCAGCGCGGCGTGGTCGCCACCCGGCAGATCGGTGCGCCCGACTGAGCCGCGGAACAATACGTCGCCGACATGGGCGAACTTCGCGGCACGATTGTAGTAGACGACATGGCCGGGCGCGTGGCCGGGGCAATGAAAGACCTCGAACGCGTGCTGGCCGAACGAGACGGTCTCGCCTTCGCTGAGAAAGCGGTCGGGCACGCAGTTGCGCACGGGATCGGTGATGCCGTAGCGTTTCGCCTGGTTCTCGAGATTGGCGAGCAATGGACGATCGGCTTCGTGCGGGCCGATGATTTCGATGCCAAGCGCCTCCTTCAACTCCATCGCGCCGCCGGCATGGTCGATATGACCATGCGTGATCCAGATCGCGCCGGCGTCGATCGCATTGTCCTTCAGCGCTGCCAGCACCTTGTCGATGTCGCCGCCCGGATCGACGACGACGCCTTGTCTGTCGTCCATGTCGAAGAGGATGGTGCAGTTTTGCTGGAAGGCCGTGACCGGCACGATACCGGCATTGAGCTGACCCATGATCGTCCTTTCGCTGTGTCGCCCTTGATGTAGAGGCTCATGCCTACAGCGTCCACCGTCGCCGAGCGCCCAAGGCCTGCCCCGTGGGCGGGAGCCGGTTTGGAAAATCCAATGCTCGAACAAACCGGTCGCGGCAATGGCAAAAACGAAATGGGCGGCCGAAGCCGCCCATGCGAAAAACCCAAAACCGCCAAGCTTACTTCTTCATCGCATTCATGACCGCGCCGATGATGGCCGTCAGAATGGCGCCACCACCGGCACCGCCGATGATGTTTTGCAGATTCAGCGCGCTGCCCAACCCGCTCGTTGCCGCTGCGGCCGCAGCCGGATCGACCGCGCCACCGCCGAGCAGGCTGCCGAGGATGGCCGCACCGCCAACACCGCCAACGGCGCCGCCCAGGATTTTGGTGAGCTGACCCATTGCCGCTGTCTTCAGCGCCGCGCCCACCGCCTGACCACCGATGATACCCGTAATCACCTGAATAATGATCGGAAGAAGCGTGTTCATGTCCATATTACCAGTCCCTCCTTAGCTGCCAGCCTCCCGGGCCGACACCAAGATGAGACGCGGAATTGGGCGAAAGTCAAATGCAGAAGTGCTTAAATAAAAGGGGCGGCCCGAAAACCGCCCCTGCTTGTTAAAAAAAGCTGTGACTTTCGTTATTCTGCGGCGATCGCGTGGTTGGGTTGAACGGCCGCAGAATAGTCGTTCATCAATGTCTTGGCGATTTCACCCACCTCGAATCGGTACGGGCCGATCTCGGAAACCGGCGTCACCTCGGCCGCCGTCCCGGTGAGGAAGCACTGCTGGAAGCCTTCGAGCTCTTCCGGCATGATGGCGCGCTCGATCACCTCGAAGCCGCGATCCTTGGCAAGACCGATGACCGCACGGCGGGTGATGCCGTCGAGGAAGCAATC
The DNA here is from genome assembly GCF_003952365.1 of Mesorhizobium sp. M9A.F.Ca.ET.002.03.1.2. Classification (NCBI taxonomy): domain Bacteria; kingdom Pseudomonadati; phylum Pseudomonadota; class Alphaproteobacteria; order Hyphomicrobiales; family Phyllobacteriaceae; genus Mesorhizobium; species Mesorhizobium sp. M9A.F.Ca.ET.002.03.1.2. Next base: position 148,709 of record NZ_CP034443.1, read on the forward strand.
GGGCGTGGGTGTGTGGATCTTGCCGTCCTTGACGAAGAAGATGTTGGCGCCCGTCGCTTCCGCAACCTGGCCACGCCAGTCGAGCATCATGGCGTCGGCATAGCCCTTGGCTTCGGCCGCATGCTTGGACATGGTGCAGATCATGTAGAGGCCGGCAGCCTTCGATTTCGACGGCGCGGTGCGCGGATCGGGGCGGCGCCATTCGGCCAGATCGAGACGGATGCCCTTCAGCTTCTGTGCCGGATCGAAATAGCTCGGCCACTGCCAGATGGCGATGGCGCAGTTGATCCGGTTGTTTTGCGCCGAAACGCCCATCTGTTCGCTGCCGCGCCAGGCGATCGGCCGGACATAGGCATCCTGGAACCCCTGTTTTTTCAACAGCGTACGGCAGGCGTCGTCGATCTCGGCGACCGAATAGGGAATCTTGAAGCCGAGCAGGCGTGCCGATTCATGCAGGCGCTCGCTGTGGTCGGTTAGTTTGAAAATTTCGCCGCCATAGGCGCGCTCGCCCTCGAACACCGCGCTGGCGTAGTGCAGACCATGGGTCAGCACGTGGATCTTGGCGTTGGCCCATTCGACGAACTCGCCGTTCATCCAGATAAAGCCATCCATTTGGTCAAAGGGAACGGATGTCATGGTAACCTCCCGCGGGCGGCCGCCCGCATATTATTGTGTCGTTGCGTGTCAGCCGCACCGTGCGACCGGTATCTTGAAGCGTAGGCGGATATTAAAGCTCTGGCAAACACAGGAAGTTCCGGAAAAACGGCTTTCCCTTGCCTTTTCGTTCGCAATCCGCCGAAAAGCTTGCCAAAAATTACCATCGGTGGAAAATTACGTCAATAGTGCTGACATAATTTCCCTTTCGCACGGAGAAAAGATGACCGATCGTAGCCACCCAGCCGGAAAACCGATCAGGACGGCGATCTCCGACGAGGATGGCATCGACTTTGCCATCATCGAATTGTTCTTCTTCGCCTATCGCGATTTTACCTCCGATCCGGACCAGATCCTGTCCGATTATGGCTTCGGCCGCGCCCATCATCGGGTTCTGCATTTCGTCAACCGCAGGCCGGGCCTGACGGTCGCCGAACTCCTCGATGTGCTGAAGATCACCAAGCAGAGCCTGGCGCGCGTGCTCAAGCAACTGATCGACACCGACCATGTCGTCCAGTTGCAGGGTCCGCGCGACCGCCGCCAGCGCGAACTCTATCCGACGGCCAAAGGTCGCGCCCTGGCCCTAGCGCTGGCACGGCCACAGTCGCGCCGCATCCATGCTGCATTGGAAGATTCCGGAGCCACCGAACGCGCCTTGATCGAACGTTTCCTGGAAGCGATGGTCAATCCGGAACTAAGGGCGCAGATCGAAACTGTGCCAACAAAAATGTCAGGGAAAAGCCATGGAGACCATTGAAAGGGTTGATCGACCGGCAGCACCGGACGACGATGCGCCGCATCTGCTGGTGATCGATGACGATACCCGTATCCGCAATCTTCTCAAACAATATCTGACCGAAAACGGCTTTCGCGTCACCGTTGCCGGAAATTCCGGCGAAGCGCGGCGCAAGCTCGCTGGCCTCGATTTCGATCTGCTCGTGCTCGATATCATGATGCCGGGCGAAACCGGCGTCGACCTCGCCAAGGCGCTGCGGGCAAGCAAGAACGTGCCGATCCTGATGCTCACCGCGCTTTCCGAAACCGACAGCCGGATCACCGGGCTCGAGGCTGGCGCCGACGACTATCTGCCGAAGCCTTTCGATCCCCGCGAATTGATCCTGCGCATCAACAACATCCTGCGCCGCGGCGGTCCGGCAACGACGCCCAAGGTCGAGCAACTGGTCTTCGGCCCCTACACGTTCCAGATCGCCAGGCGGGAGCTCAAGCGCGGCGGCGAGGCTCTGAAGCTGACCGACCGCGAGCAGGAGATCCTGGCGATCTTCGCGGCGCGGGCCGGTGAGACGATACCGCGCCATGAACTTGTCGGCGACGAGTCCGAGGTCGGCGAGCGCACCATCGACGTCCAGATCAACAGGCTGCGCCGCAAGATCGAACGCGATCCGTCCAATCCGGTCTGGCTGCAGACCGTGCGCGGTATTGGGTATCGGCTCAGCGTGGAATAGACTGCCGCCCGCGGCCCCTTGTTGAGTGGCTGCAGATGAGCAAGAAGGGCGAATGGCGACCACGCAACTGGAACGGCCGGGAGATCGCGGCTTCAGCGCTCGCGCCACGCGGGCGCTGAAGGCCGTGCCGCGTGCCTGGAAACGGTTCTGGCGCCTCGTTTCGCTTTACATGCCGAAGCGGCTCTATGCCCGCTCGCTGATCATCGTCATCGCGCCGATGATCCTGCTGCAATCGGTCCTCGCCTTTGTCTTCATGGAACGCCACTGGCAGACCGTGACGCAGCGCCTGTCGCAGGCCACGGTCCGCGACATCGCCGCGATCGTCGACCTGGTGGAAACCTATCCGAACGACGCCGACTACGCCAACGTCATCCGCATCGCGCAGGATCGCATGCAGCTGAAGATCGACTTGCTGCCGCCCGAGCCGCTGCCGCCGCCCGGACCAAAGCCGTTCTTCTCGATCCTCGACGAGATCCTCTCGTCCGAGATCACCCATCAGATCAACCGTCCGTTCTGGATCGATACGGTCGGCAATTCCAACATCATCGAGGTCCGCGTCCAGCTCGAGGGCAAGGTGCTGCGCGCCTTCGTGCGCCGCAGCCAGGCCTATGCCTCGAACACGCATATTTTCCTGATCTGGATGGTCGGCACGTCGCTGGTGCTGCTGATGATCGCCATCCCCTTCCTGCGCAACCAGATTCGGCCGATCCTGACGCTGGCCGAGGCCGCCGAAAGTTTCGGCAAGGGCCGGCCGATGCCGCGCGATTTCCGTCCGCGCGGCGCCGACGAGGTTCGCCGCGCCGGCTTTGCCTTCATCCAGATGCGTGAACGTATCGAACGCCAGCTCGAGCAGCGCACCGCCATGCTGACGGGCGTCAGTCACGATTTGAGAACCATCCTCACCCGCTTCAAGCTGCAGCTCGCGCTGACCGGGACCAAGGCCGACGCCGAGGCGCTCGGCCAGGACATCGACGACATGCAGTCGATGCTGGAAGGCTACCTCGCCTTTGCCCGCGGCGAAGCGGCGGAAGACGCCGGCCGTTTCAATCTTGAAGCCTATTTCGAGAAGCTCGGCGAGGAGGCCACGCTGCGCAAGCGCAAACTGTCGACCACGCTCACCGGCGATCCGCACCTGCATGTGCGGCCCCATGCTTTTGCCCGGCTGCTTTCCAATGTCGTCGGCAACGCCTTCCGTTACGCCAAGACGGTTGAGATCAACGCCAACCATGGCCGCGGCACGCTGCTCGTCACGATCGACGACGACGGTCCAGGCATCCCGCCTGAAAAGCGCGAGGACGTGTTCAAGCCTTTCGTGCGGCTTGACGAGGCCCGCAACCTCGACGCCAGCGGCACCGGCCTTGGCCTTTCCATCGCACGCGACATCGCCCGCAGCCATGGTGGCGACATCATGCTGGACAAGAGCCCGCTCGGCGGCTTGCGCGCCGTCATCAAGGTTCCGGCCTGATTAGAGCGACGTGCGTCCAATTGGACGCACAAAGTGGCCCTAACACGTTGAACCTACGTATCGTGCTTTCCGAACCGAAGGTCAGCGCAGCAAAAATCGAATTCGATTTTCGGGCCGATGCGTCTGCTTTTGGTGGTTGCGGACGGCCACCGGCCTACGCCTTCATCGGCCCGTCATGAAACCATGCTGAAGAGCGCGCATGAAGCGCGCGATCCTGATTGATTCGGCCTTGCGGCCTCGCATCAAGGAAACCGACGACCTTTCAAGCAAAGGGCTGCTATGCGCATCCTGATGGTCACCGACGCCTGGCGCCCGCAAGTCAATGGCGTCGTCCACACGCTGGAACGGCTTTCGGAAACCCTGAAATCCTTCGACGTCGAGACGGGTTTCCTGACGCCGAACATCTTTCGCACCTTGCCTCTGCCGACCTACCCGGACATCCGGCTGGCGCTGACGACGCCAGGCCATGTCGCGCGCCTGATCGCGGCGCGCAACGCCGATCATATCCATATCGTCACCGAAGGGCCGCTCGGCATCATGGCGCGGCGCTACTGCCGCAAGGCGGGCCGGCCGTTCACGACAAGCTATCACACGCGTTTTCCCGAATATCTGAGCGCGCGGCTGCCGATACCGGAAGCCTGGGCTTATCGCTGGCTTCGCGATTTCCACAATTCCGGACGAGGCACGCTGGTCGCCACCCAGTCGCTGGCGGACGATCTGTCGGCGCGCGGCTTCACCAAGCTCAGGCCATGGACGCGCGGCGTCAACACCGGCCATTTCCGGCCTGACAAGAGGAAGGATCTGGGGCTCAAGGGACCGATCTTCCTCTGCGTCGGCCGCGTCGCGATCGAAAAGAACCTGACAGCCTTCCTCGACCTCGACCTGCCCGGCAGCAAGGTGATCGTCGGCGAGGGGCCAGAACTGGCCAGGCTCAAGGCCAGATACCCCGATGCCCATTTCCTTGGCCACCGCCCGAACGACGAACTGGCCGAAATCTACGCTTCTGCCGATGTCTTCGTCTTCCCCAGCCGCACCGACACGTTCGGCAATGTCATCATCGAGGCGCTGGCCAGCGGCACGCCGGTCGCGGCCTATCCGGTGACAGGGCCGATCGACATTGTCGGCGACGGCGTTGGCGGAGCGGTGTCCAGCGATTTGCGTGAGGCCGCGCTTGCCGCGCTCCACGTCGACCGCGCCGAGGCGCGCGAGCGCGCCATGCGCTATAGCTGGAGGGCCTGCGCGGAAATGTTTCTCGACACGGTCGAGGAAGCGATCGGCGCGACGCGGAAGTTGGCACCACCTTTCGTCTTCCACGGGCGAAGCGGCGGCGAAGCCGACGCGCAGACCCGAGGATCCATTCCGTGACCTGCGAGCAACCCCTTCGGTGAAGAACTTGTTGGGTTGAGGCGACGAGCCGCACGAAGCTAAAACAAGCGGCCGCCGTCGGGCACCCTGCGTTCGATGGCGCCGAGTACGACGGCGCCCTCCTCGTCGGGAAAGCCAAGCGTCAGCACTTCCGACATGAACGGTCCGATCTGCCGCGACGGGAAATTGACCACCGCGAACACCTGCCGGCCGATCAGCGTCTCGGGCGCATAATATTTGGTGATCTGCGCCGACGATTTCTTCACCCCGATCGCCGGACCGAAATCGATCTTCAGCTTGAATGCCGGCTTTCGCGCCTCGGGAAAAGGTTCGGCCTCGACGATCGTGCCGGCGCGGATATCGACACGGTCGAAATCGGCGAAGCTGATCTCGGGCTTGCGCTGGCTGCTCGAACTCATTGAGGGTCGGGACCTGACTCAGGCGTTTCCATAGGTTTCGAACAGGACGCCGGCCAGCGCGTCCTTGGCCGAGGTTCCCGACCAGACGACGAACTGGAATGCCTGGAAATAGCATTCGCAGGCCTCCAGCGCCGATGACAGCAGCACCTCGACCTGCTGGCTCGACGGTTCTACCCCGCCGGCCAAGAGCAGCGACTGACGAAACATGATCGCGCCTTCCTGCTCCCAGAGGTCGAAATGGCCGAACAGCATCTGCTCGTTGATCAGGGATAGCAGCCGCATCACTTCGAGAGCGCGCCCCTCCGGCACCTTGATGTCGAAAGCGCAGGCCAGATGCAGCGCCTCGAAATCCTCCATCCAGGAAAATGAGACGTGGTAGTCGGTCCAGCTTCCGGCAACCGAAATCGAAATCTCATCGTCGCCGGCCCGTTCGAAGGACCAGTCGTTGTTGTGGGCTACCTGCTCGATAACATCCACCGGATGGATTTCGCGCGAGAATTCGAGTTCGAGAAGTTCCATGGAATGCTTCCTGTCGTTCAGGGGAGCGCCACACGCTCCGCGGGGCACACACGACGAACAATCTTGTCTAGAAACTCGGACGGCCGGGACTTCGTCAACGCAAAGACCCAGACCGGACCCCACCGCCCGGCGCATGACCCTGCTCCGAATCATGCAACAAATTCAGTCTATTGATCGGGAGTCGCGTGACCAGCCCAATTTTTCGCACTGCGTCATTCGCATGTGGAAAGCCGCTGTCACAAAGATTCACGCAATGCCGGTAAGCGATTCACGACAAAGCGCTTTTTGCGATCGTGCTTTGTGGAAAAGTTTAACGATTATTTTTTTGATCTGGGCTTTGCCGCAGCCGCAGGTGCGGCCTGCCCGGCCAATTCAGCGAGCTTCGCCTCGAGTGCCTCGATGCGCGCCGCGAGACGGGTGTTCTCTTCCCTGGCCTTCACAGCCATGTCGCGGGCGGCCTCGAATTCTTCGCGCTGCACCAGGTCCATCGAGTTGAGAACGCGCTCGGCCTGCCCCTTGAAGGCGGTTTCCACCTCGCGTCGCACCCCTTGCGCGGCGCCCGCGGCGTCGGTCATCAGCTTGGCGAATTCATCGAGAATGCGGTTCGGTCCGGTCGACATGGCAAATCCTCGCTTGGTCGATTTGACGTAGTGGCGCACGACGCGGAATGCAAGCATCCACGTCGCCTTGACCCCGCCAAAACCCTGCCGCATGGTCCGCGCCCAAACGCGATCGCAACCGGGAGATCCTGTTGAGCGAGTATCTTATGCTGCCGCTGGCCGCCCTGCCCTTCCCCAAGATCGACCCGGTCATCGTCCAGATCGGGCCGCTGGCGGTGCATTGGTATGGCGTCGGCTACATCGTCGGCATTCTCTTCGCCTGGTGGTATGCCAAGCGGCTCGTCACCAATGCAAGGCTCTGGCCCGACGGCGCCTTGCCGATGAAGCCCGAGGATCTCGACGACTTCATCGTCTGGGCGGCCATCGGCGTGGTGCTTGGCGGGCGCACTGGCTACGTGCTGTTTTACGACCTGCCGCGCTACATCGCCCATCCGCTCGATATCCTTGCCGTCTGGCAGGGCGGCATGTCGTTCCATGGCGGGCTGCTCGGCGTCATTCTCGCCATGACGCTGTTTTCCTGGTCTCGCGGCATCCGCACGTGGTCGCTGTTCGACGTGGTGGCGGCAGGCGTGCCGGTGGGGCTCGGCCTCGTCCGCATGGCGAATTTCATCAACTCCGAACTCTGGGGCAGGCCGGCCGACGTGCCGTGGGCGGTCGAATTCCCCAATGGTGGCCCATTTGCGCGCCATCCGAGCCAGGTCTACGAGGCGCTGCTCGAAGGCCTGGTGCTGTTCCTGATCCTGCGCTTCCTCACCCATTCCAGGCTCAAGCTGAAGACGCCGCGCTTCGTCGGCGGCGCCTTCATCGCCGGTTACGGCCTCTCGCGCATCTTCGTCGAATTCTTCCGCGAGCCCGACCAACAGCTCGGTTACCTCCTCGGCACCGGCTGGCTGACGATGGGCATGGTGCTGTCGCTGCCGATGCTGCTGGCCGGCATCTGGGCGATGGCGACGGCGACCGCATCGACCCAAAAACCGGAATCGATTTTGGGGAAGCACGATGCGTAAAATCATAGTGCTAGAGCGTACTTTCCAAATGGACGCGCGTCGCCCTCGCCCGGTGACAAAATCGCAGCCGGTATGACTCGGCTGAAAACCCGCATCGTCGAGCTGATCGGTGCGGCGGGGCCGATCCCCGTCAACCAATACATGGCGCTTTGCCTGTTCGATCCGCGGGACGGCTACTATAAGACGCGCGAGCCGTTCGGGGCTGCCGGCGACTTCGTCACCGCGCCGGAGATCAGTCAGATGTTCGGCGAGCTGGTCGCTGTCTGGCTCTACGGAGCCTGGCTGGCGAGCGGCCGGCCGATGCCGGTCATCATCGCCGAGATCGGCCCCGGCCGCGGCACGCTGATGAAGGACATGCTGCGCACGTTTTCAAAGCTCGATCCGGCGCTGACCGCCGGCGCCTCCTTCGCCATGATCGAGACCAGCCCGCGGCTGGCCGATGTCCAGAAGCAAACGCTGGCCGCCATGCCGGGCAAGGTCGGCTGGCACGAGACCATCGACACGCTGCCGCAGACCCCGCTTTTCATCGTCGGCAACGAATTGTTCGACGCGGTGCCCATCCGCCAGTTCGTCCGCGCCGGACCAGACTGGCGCGAACGGACGATCGGCCTCGACGGCGCGGACGAATTGCGCTTCTTCGCCGGCGCGGGCTCGGTCGATCCGACGCTGTTGCCGAACGATGCCGAAGGCGCGCCACAGGGCGCGATCGTCGAGGTCGCGCCGGCCCGGGCCGCGCTGATGGCGGCCATCACCGAGCGGTTGGCTGGGCGCGGTGGCGCCGGCCTGTTCCTCGACTATGGCTACCTCCGACCGGGAGTCGGCGACACGTTGCAGGCCCTGCGCAAGCACGATCACGAAGACGTGCTGGCCAATCCGGGCGAAGCCGATCTCACCGCCCATGTCGACTTCGCCGCCCTTGCCGCGATTGTGCGGGCGCATGGCCTCGATGCCCATCTCTCCACGCAAGGCGAATTCCTGGTTGGAATGGGGCTTCTCGAACGCGCCGGCCAGCTCGGCGCCAATGCCAATGAGGCGACCCGCGAAAAGATTGCGGGCGAGGTCGAACGCCTCGCCGGCCCGCAGGCCATGGGTGACCTCTTCAAGGTGCTTGCCGTCCTGCCCGCCGGCGTCACCGTTCAGCCCTTTGCAACGGCGGATTGACTTTTCGCTGCCGCCTCTCCCACTCTCCCGACTTTCGACCGTCGCCGATCTTAGACTGTCGCCGATCGATCTTTGGACTGTAGCTTGACGAAATCGCCCACACGGACAACAACGCCGCCATGCTGAATCAGACCAAACCGGATCCCGTTCGGTCGCTCTTTCTGGAAAAGGCGCGGGCGCAAGGCATTCGCCACGGCTACTTCACCCGCATCGGCGGCGTCTCCGGCGGCATCTATCAGGGCCTCAACATCGGCACCGGCTCGAGTGACGACCAGACTCAGGTAGCCGAGAACCGCCGCCGCGTCGCCGACTGGATGGGCGTGCCTCCAACCCATCTCTTGACCGCCCATCAGATCCATTCGCCCGACGTCGTCATCGCCAGGGAGCCTTTTTCCGGTGAGCGGCCGAAAGCCGACGCCATCGTCACCGACCGGCCGGGCATCGCCATCGGCGCCTCGACCGCCGATTGCGGACCGGTCCTGTTCGCCGATGCCGAGGCGCGCGTCATCGGCGCTGCCCATGCCGGCTGGAAGGGCGCCTTGTCAGGCGTGCTGGAAAACACCATTGCGGCGATGGAAGGCCTTGGCGCCCGGCGCGAGCGCATCGTTGCGGTTCTCGGTCCTTCCATCGGCCCCGAAAACTACGAAGTCGGGCCGGAATTCGTCGCCCGCTTCGTCGAGGCCGGTGCTGACAACATCCGCTATTTCGCGGCTTCCGCGAAGCCGGGACATGCAATGTTCGACCTCAACCTCTATACGGTCGATCGACTGACCCGGGCGGGTGTGACCGCCGACGGGCTCGGCCGCTGCACCTACGCCGAGGAGGATCTGTTCTATTCCTATCGGCGTACCGTGCATCGCAAGGAGCCGGATTACGGACGGCAGATTTCGGCAATCGTTTTGGAGACGGAATAATGGCGCTGCATTTCGAACGGTCGGAATTTGACGCACGGCGCGATCGGCTGATGATCGAGATCGCCGAGAAGAAGCTCGATGCCGTCCTGCTGTTTGCGCAGGAGAGCATGTACTGGCTGACCGGCTACGATACGTTCGGCTTCTGCTTCTTCCAGTGCCTGGTGGTGAAGGCGGACGGTTCGATGATACTGCTCACGCGCTCGGCCGATCTGCGCCAGGCGCGCCACACCTCGATCATCGACAACATCGTGCTGTGGACCGATCGCGACGGCGCCAATCCGGCGATCGACCTGCGCAATCTGCTCAACGACCTCGACCTGCTCGGCGCCCGCATCGGCGTCGAATACGATACCCACGGCCTGACCGCCTACAATGGCCGACGCCTGGACGAGCAATTGCAGACCTTTGGCCAGATCGCCGACGCCTCCGGCATCATCAACCGGCTGCGTCTGTTCAAGAGCCCGGCCGAGATCGCCAAGGCGGAAAAGGCCGCGAATCTCGCCGACGACGCGCTGGACGCGGCCCTGCCACTGATCAAGCAGGGTGGCGACGAAGCCTTGATCCTTGCCGCCATGCAGGGCGCGATCTTTGCCGGCGGCGGCGACTATCCGGCCAACGAGTTCATCATCGGCTCAGGGGTGGACGCACTGCTTTGCCGTTACAAGGCCGGGCGCCGCAAGCTGACCAAGAACGATCAGCTGACGCTCGAATGGGCCGGCGTCTTCCATCACTACCATGCGGCGATGATGCGCACGGTGCTGACCGGCAAGGTGTCGAAACGTCACCAGGAACTGTTCGATGCCGCGCGCGCCGCACTTCTGGCCGTCGAAAAGGCGATGACGCCCGGAAATACCTTCGGCGACGTGTTCGACGAGCATGCCCGCACGCTCGAGGCGCACAATTTGACCAAGCACCGGCTCAATGCCTGCGGCTATTCGCTCGGCGCCCGCTTCACCCCGTCCTGGATGGACATGCCGATGTTCTATCAGGGCAATCCCGAACCCATCGCGCCGAACATGACGCTGTTCGCCCACATGATCATCATGGATTCCGAAACCGAGACCGCGATGACGCTTGGCCGCACCTATCTGACGACCGAGTCGCAGCCGAAGCCGCTGTCCCGCCATGATCTCGACTTGATCGTACGGTGAATCCATAATGGCAAGAATGCAAGGGGCGTTCATCGCCAGGGAGTTTTGAGGCAATGAGGCGATCGCATGTGACGACCGTGTCACTGCTCGCGGCGCTGACGCTGGCCGCCTGCACCAGTGCGAAGGACGTTCTCGAACCCTCGGCCATCGCCCCGCAGTCGACACAGGCCGTGACCACGGCCGGGACCGACGCGACTGCAACGAACACCCCACCCGCAACGACTGCCCAGCCTTCCGCAACGGCACAACCTTCCGCCCCTGCGCAGCCTGCAACAACGCCCGCAACGAGCGCAGCCGTCATCGCACGGACCCGCCTGCAGGTGGCGCCGATCGTCGGCGCCTCGGTGGAAGCCGCGACACCACTGACCGCGGAGCTTCAGACCCGAGCCAAGCAACGCGGCATCACCTTGGCCGGCAGCGCCGGCCAGACCCCCACGCACGTGCTGAAAGGCTATTTTTCGACGATGTCGGAAGGCAAGGACACCACCGTCATCTATGTCTGGGACGTCTATGACCCGGCAGGCAACCGGCTGCATCGCATCAACGGCCAGCAGAAGGCGCCCTCGGCCAATGGTGGCGAAGGCTGGGCCGCGGTCGCGCCGGAGACCATGCAGACGATCGCCGACCAGACGATCGACCAGTTTGCCACATGGCTTGGCGGTCAAGCGGGCTGACAGGCGGGCTGACATGTTGCCGGCTTCCCTCGCCGAAAACGTTTATTGAGATTAGCCGGCGGATTCCCGATCACGACGCTTGCAATACCGGCACGGGCCGCTAAAAGCCCGACTGAGAGGCTCAAGAGAGTCTGTCAGACTCCATCCTTCACCAGGAACGGTGCATGAAGCTCTTCGCGGGCAATTCCAACAGGGTGCTGGCCGAAGCGGTCGCCCGCTATCTCAACATCCCGCTGGGCAAAGCCAGCGTCAGGCGCTTCGCCGATCAGGAGATCTTCGTCGAGATCCAGGAGAATGTGCGCGGCGAGGATGTCTTCATCCTGCAGTCCACCTCGTTCCCGACCAACGATCACCTGATGGAACTGCTCATCATGATCGATGCCTTCATGCGCTCGTCGGCCAAGCGCATCACGGCGGTCATTCCCTATTTCGGCTATGCCAGGCAAGACCGCCGCGCCTCGGGCCGCACACCGATCTCGGCCAAGCTGGTCGCCAACATGATCACGCGGGCGGGCGTCGATCGCGTATTGACGCTGGATCTCCATGCCGGCCAGATCCAGGGTTTTTTCGACATTCCGACCGACAATCTGTTCTCCGTGCCGGTCATGGCCCGCGACGTGAAGGCAAAGTACAAGCAGCTTGCCAATGTCGTCGTCGTATCGCCCGACATTGGCGGCGTGGTCCGGGCTCGCGCGCTCGCCAAGCGCTTCGATGCGCAACTCGCCATCGTCGATAAGCGCCGCGAGCGCCCCGGCGAATCGGAAGTCATGAACATCATCGGCGCGGTCGCCGGCAAGGATTGCCTGTTGATCGACGATATCGTCGATTCGGGCGGCACGCTGTGCAACGCCGCCGATGCCCTGCTTGCCAACGGTGCCACCAGCGTCACCGCCTATATCACCCATGGTGTGTTGTCGGGCGGCGCCGTTGCCCGCATCAGCGGCTCGAAGCTGCAGGAGCTGGTCATCACCGATTCCATCCAGCCGACGCAAGGCGTGCTCGACGCCCCCAACATCCGCGTCATCTCCATCGCCGACCTGATGGGCGAGGCGATTTCGCGCACCGCGACCGAGGAATCGGTGTCGAGCCTGTTCGACTGAAATCTCGCTACCTCTTCGACGCCACGATGTTGTCCCTTGACCCGCGCATATAGCCGCGCGGCGAGGTTCCCAGCATGCGCCTGAACATGGTGGTGAAGGCCGGCACGCTGTCATAGCCGAGGTCGAGCGCCACCCTTGTGATCGGCTCGCCATCCGCCAGCCTCGGCAAGGCCGCGAACAGGCAGGCCTGCTGGCGCCATGTCGACAGCGACAGTCCGGTCTGGCGATGAAAGGCGCGGGTGAAGGAGCGGCGGCTCATGCCGACGATATCGGCCCACTCGTTGATCGTCGCATGCGGCGAGGGTGCCGCGACGAAACGCCGGCAAAGCGCTGCCAGCCTGGGGTCGGACGGGAACGGCAACCCGAGCGGTTGTTCGGGCAGGTTCGGTATCTCGTGCAGCAAAAGGCCGAGCACCAGGCCCGTCCGACCGGTTGACCGCGGTTCGGCCGGCAGCGTCACCGCCTCGATGATCAGGCTGCGCATCAGGTCCGTCATGCCGACCACGCGCAGCCCTGTGGGCAGGCCTTCTATCGCATCGGGCGTGACATAGACCGAGCGCATGCTGACATTGCCCAGCATTTCGACCGAATGTTCGATGCCCGCCGGTATCCACATGGCATGGTCGGGCGGCACCATCCAGCGGCCTTGCTGCGTCGTCACCAGCACGACGCCGCGCAGCGCGTGCAGCAACTGGCTGCGGCTGTGATGATGGTTGGGCACGTTGTAGCCGTCCGGATATTCCGACGGCAGCGCCACGATCGGGCCGCTGGTCCCCTCCAGCCAGGCCAGCCGCTCACGGTGCAACCGGCCGAGATCGCTGGGCGGCGCCTCCAGAAACGATATCAATTCTGCCATGGTCGTGGCCCACTTGCGAAACTATTGGACCAAACCACGAAAGAAGTCGCTTCGCAACGGGACTATAAGCGCTCCCGCGGCATCGCCTGCCAAAAGACACGGAGCCTGCCTTGACCGATACCACAGCGACAGCCCCGGCCACGTCAGCCAGCCACGCTTCGGCGCAGGCGACGGCCTTCACCGTCATTCTGGCGGTGAGCTTCTGCCATTGTGTCAACGACACCATGCAGTCGCTGCTATCGGCCATCTATCCACTGCTGAAGGACAATTACGGTCTCGATTTCTGGCAGATCGGCCTTTTGACCTTCACCTTCCAGGTGACGGCGTCATTGCTGCAGCCGCTGATCGGCATGATCACCGACAAGCGCCCGATGCCCTATTCGCTGCCCTACGGCATGGCCTCCTCGCTGATCGGCCTGATCGTGCTGGCCTATGCCGGACACTATTCGCTGCTGCTGATCGGCGCCTCGCTGATCGGCATCGGCTCGGCGATCTTCCATCCGGAATCCTCGCGCATCGCCCGCTTCGCCTCGGGCGGCAGGTTCGGCCTGGCGCAATCGCTGTTCCAGGTCGGCGGCAATCTCGGCCAGGCCATCGGGCCGTTGCTGGCTGCCTTCATCGTCGTGCCGCTCGGCCAGGCCAGCATCGCGTGGTTCGCCGTCGGCTCGCTGATCGGCATCATCGTGCTGTGGCGGGTGGGCGGCTGGTACAGCCGCCTGCGCGCCTCGCTCGCCAACCGCAAGGCGGCAGGGTTCGTCTCGCCCTTCCCGCGCCGCAGGGTGATGGGCGCGCTGGCGGTGCTGACCTTGCTGGTGCTGAGCAAGAATGCCTACGTCGCCAGCCTCGCCAGCTATTACACCTTCTATGCCATCGATAAATTCGGCGTTTCGGTGCAGATGTCGCAAGTCATGCTGTTCCTGTTCCTCGGCGCCTCGGCGCTGGGCATCCTGCTCGGCGGCCCGTTCGGCGACCGCTACGGGCAGAAGGCGATGATCTGGTTCTCGATCGTCGGCGTGCTGCCCTTCACGCTGGCCCTGCCCTACGCCAATCTCGAATGGACGATGATCCTGACGGTGCTGATCGGCCTGATCCTGTCCTCGGCCTTCTCCAACATCGTCGTCTTCGCGCAGGAACTGGTGCCCGGCCGCGTCGGCATGATCGCCGGCATCTTCTTCGGCTTCGCCTTCGGCATGGGCGGCATCGCCGCAGCCGTGCTCGGCATCGTCGCCGACATGAAAGGCATCGACTTCGTCTTTCAGGTCTGCTCGTATTTGCCGCTGCTTGGCCTGTTGACGGTGTTCCTGCCGAACATGAAGCAGGCGAGAGAGGTGGCGACTGGGACCGCCACAGGTGAGGCCTCAGTTTAGATTTCGGCTTTTGACCTTCGCGTTGCAGTTCGAATCTCGCCAGGCGGGGCATGCAGGATTCGAACTTCTACGTTGACGCCATTGCGCTGGCTTGAATCGCGCTACCGAGCGGAAGCCGCCATACTGTCCGCCCACCTTGCACCGCGCTCCGCCTTCCGCTATAGAGCCGCCACCCGCGTAGACACCCTTGGAGGCAACGCGGCGGAAGGCTGTCCGGCCTGCGTGATCCCAAAAGATTTTGGACCAGATCATGCATAGCCATGGCGGCTTTCGACGTTTACGGCCCAGGCATCTTCGCCGGCCGCGAACGCTCCAGAACAACGCGAAAGGAAATGCCATGAGCCACGGTTCTTACGAGCTCAAGGCCGAAGCGCGCGAACAGGTCGGTAAGGGGTCCGCCCGTGCAGTTCGCCGTAACGGTAAAGTGCCTGCAGTAATCTACGGTGACAAGCAGCCTCCCCTGGCGATTGCCCTCACCTACAAGGACATCTACTACAAGATCCATGGCGGCGGGTTTCTGACCACGGTCGCCACGATCGATGTCGACGGCAAGAAAATCCAGGTCCTGCCCAAGGACTTCCAGCTCGACCCGGTCAAGGACTTCCCTGTCCATGTCGACTTCCTGCGCATCGGCAAGGACACAGAAGTCAATGTCGACGTGCCGGTCCACTTCATCAACGAGGACAAGTCGCCCGGCATCAAGCGCGGCGGCGTGCTCAACATCGTGCGTCACGAGGTCGAGTTCCACTGCCCGGCCAATGCGATCCCGGAATTCATCACCGTCGATCTCGCCGGCACCGACATCGGCGATTCGATCCACATCTCGGCGGTCAAGCTACCAGCCGGCGTCAAGCCGGTGATCTCCGACCGCGACTTCACCGTCGCGACCATTGCCGGCTCCGCGGCGATGAAGCCGGAGACGGAAGAGGCGGTCGAAGAGGCTGAGACCGAAGAGGCGGCTCCTGCCGACGAAGAGAAGTAATCCTTTCCGCCCTAGTGTGGCGAATCCGAAATTCCCATCATTTTGGAGCCGCACCGGGCGAATTTCGGAACCTAAGGCCACACTAGCAACCGTGACGTTCTAGTGTGGTTTTTGGATTTGAAGTTCCTGGCCGCTGATGCCGTCAAAGTGGCAGGAAATTCAAATCCACCACACTAGAGGTGACGATGCTGCTGTTTGCAGGCCTCGGCAATCCGGGCGCGAAATACGCTGACAACAGGCACAATGTCGGCTTCATGGCGGCGGACGCGATTGCCCGCCGCCATTCCTTTTCGCCCTGGTCGAAGAAGTTCCAGGGCCTGATCGCCGAAGGCACGCTTGGCGGCGAAAAGATCATCCTGATCAAGCCGCAGACCTTCATGAACAATTCCGGCCAGTCGATCGGCGAAGCGCTGCGCTTCTACAAGCTTGCTCCCTCGGCGCTCACCGTTTTCTATGACGAGATCGACCTCGCCGACGGTAAGGTCCGCGTGAAGACCGGCGGTGGCGCCGGCGGCCACAACGGCATCCGCTCGATCGACGGCCACGTCGGCAACGCTTACCGTCGCGTACGCATCGGTGTCGGCCACCCCGGCGTCAAGGAGTTCGTTCAGCATCACGTGATCGGCGATTTCGCCAAGGCCGATCGCGAATGGCTGGAGCCGCTGCTCGATGCCATCGGTGCTCATGCCGAAATGATCGTCAGGGGCGACGAATCCGGCTTCATGAACAAGCTCAGCCTCGCCGTTCAGGGCAAGACCGGTGCCGCGCCCGAGTCCGAAAAGCCCACCCCGAAACAACAGGGCCCAAAACAACAGAGCCACGTCCGTCAGGCGCGGCCGCAGCAGCCGGCGATCAAGCTGCCTGAAACCGGCCCGATGGCCGCCATGCTGAAGAAGCTCTTCGGCGGCAAGGATTGAGTCATGAATACGGATGACGTTCAGGAATTGGTCCGCCGCGTCAGGCAGAAATATGTCGATCACTTCGTCTCAGCTGTCGGCGAACTTGCTGCCAGCAGCCAAGGATCGCATGCGACCGAAGTCAAGTTCTCGAACGTCGATTCCTTCTATCGAAATTTCATCGCAGTTGATTTCGTTGCCAATGACGGACAGCCCAATCCGCAATTCATCAATAGCGATACCTATCTGAAATTCTCTCCGGATATTCGCGCCGAGATCGGCGGAATGGACGTTTTCATATCACCGTTCAAGTGGGACGACGTCCATTTCAAGTTCGATACAAAGGACCTTGACGACGATCTCTTCGATGAATGGTTTCGCACTTGGTTCGATATCGATGGCGAGCGTGAAACGATTGAGGTCGTCGGAAACATCATTCACAGCACGCAATTGCTCGATGGGCAGCTGACGGTTGATTTCGGAACCGCCGAGGCCGACGCGTTCTGGCATCTCCTACAGGTATTGAGCAGGTCCGGCGTCCGCTCGTTGGCCATAGGCACCGACGACATTGCGCAGCCCCTGAACTGAATTGCGCCTTGACGATCGTCGGCGCTTTCGCCCATAGCCCTCATCAAATTTCGATTTCCCGATAGGACCGGACAAAAATGGGTTTCAAATGCGGCATCGTTGGCTTGCCCAACGTCGGCAAGTCGACGCTTTTCAACGCGCTGACCAGGACGGCGGCGGCGCAGGCCGCCAACTATCCGTTCTGCACCATCGAGCCGAACACCGGCGAGGTGGCGGTGCCCGACCCGCGCCTGCAGAAGATCGCGGCGATCGGCAAGTCGAAGGAGATCATCCCGACCCGCATCTCCTTCGTCGACATCGCCGGCCTGGTGCGCGGCGCCTCGAAGGGCGAGGGGCTGGGCAACCAGTTCCTGGCCAACATCCGCGAGGTCGACGCCATCGTCCATGTGCTGCGCTGCTTCGAGGATGACGACATCACCCATGTCGAGGGCCGCATCGATCCCGTCGCCGACGCCGAGACCGTCGAGACCGAGCTGATGCTCGCCGACCTCGACAGCCTCGAGCGCCGCATCGTGCAGTTCCGCAAGCGCGCTTCCGGCAAGGACAAGGAGGCGATGACCGTGCTTCCAATGATGGAAGCCGCTCTCGAACTCCTGCAGGCCGGCAAGCCCGCCCGCATCCTGCTCAACGGCATCGCGCCCGAGGATCTGCGCATCCTGCAGGGGCTGAATCTGCTGACGTCGCACCCCGTGCTCTATGTCTGCAATGTCGCCGAGGCCGACGCCGCCACCGGCAACGCGCACACCAAAGCGGTCGAACAGATGGCTGCCGCGCAAGGTGCCCGCACCGTGGTGATTTCCGCGGCCATCGAAGCCGAGGTCGCGCAGCTCAGCGATGCGGAGGAAATGGAATTCCTCGCAACGATGGGCCTCGAGGAACCCGGCCTTAACAAGGTGATCCGCGCCGGCTACGAGCTTTTGCAGCTCATCACTTATTTCACCGTCGGGCCGAAGGAGACACGCGCCTGGACCGTGCACAAGGGCGCCAAGGCGCCGCAGGCGGCGGGCGTCATCCATACCGATTTCGAGCGCGGCTTCATCCGCGCCCAGACCATCGCCTACAACGACTTCATCACCCTGGGCGGCGAAGTGGCGGCCAAGGAAGCCGGCAAGGCGCGCGACGAAGGCAAGGAGTATGTCGTCCAGGACGGCGACATCATGCTGTTCAAGTTCAACACCTGACCCGACCGACGGCGCGTCGGCAGCCGTCATGGCCGTCGGCGCGACCACAGCCTCGTGCACCATGCACGAGCCCTTTCCGCGCGGCTTGACTGCCCGCAATGCCCGGTCTAAGGGGCGTCTGCACCGGCTCGGGCTTTCATCGAAAGCGCCTGTCCCGTGCAATCCGAAACGACGCATCGCTACCGAACATACCGCTCTTTGGCCACAGCAAGGGAGACCCGGCGATGATCAAGGCATTCGTCGTGGACAATGATCGCCTGCGCCTCGCCGACGATCTCTTGGAAAGCAGCGACAAGGTCGTCTGGGCCGACCTTCTGAGCCCGACCAAGGAGGAGGAAGCGGCCATCGAGGCCTGGCTCGGTGTCGCCATTCCGACGCGCGAGGAGATGGAGGAGATCGAGATTTCGAGCCGCCTCTATATCGAGGACGGCGCCTATTTCATGACCGCCATTCTGCCGGCCCAGACCGAGGCCGACGATCCCCTGATGTCGCCGGTCACCTTCGTGCTGGCCGGCAACAGGCTGATCACCGTGCGCTACCATGAGCCGAAGGCCTTCAAGACCTTTCCGCTGCGCGCCGAGAAGGTAGCGACCGGCTGCACCAGCGGCGACACCATCCTGATCGGTCTGCTGGAGGCGATCGTCGACCGCCTCGCCGACATTCTGGAGCGCGCCGGCCGCGACATCGAGACGATCTCGCGCGACATCTTCGAAGCAAGCTCGACCAAGGCTTCCAAGCGCAACCGCGACTTCCAGGAATTGCTGAAGGCCATCGGCCGCAAGGAGGACATCGCCTCCTCGATCCGCGACAGCCTGATCTCGCTGCAGCGGCTCGCCGGCTTCCTCGCCCACGCCTCGACCCAGACCAGGATGAGCAAGGACCTCCGCGCGCGCATCAAGACCTTGTCGCGCGATGTTCTGTCGCTCGCCGACCACGCCACCTTCCTGTCGCAGAAGATCAACTTCCTGCTCGACGCGACGCTCGGCATGATCTCGATCGAGCAGAACGCCATCATCAAGATCTTTTCCGTCGCCGCCGTCATCTTCCTGCCGCCGACGCTGGTCGCTTCGATCTACGGCATGAATTTCGACATCATGCCCGAACTGAAATGGCAGTTCGGCTATCCCTTCGCCGTCGGCTTGATGATCGTGTCCGCGATTCTGCCCTTCTGGTATTTCCGCCGCCGCGGCTGGTTGTAGAGCCTTCGAACCTTCTGTTATCCGTTGGTCGCGGTGGCCTGGCGCACCAGAAATTACTTGACCAAATCCCGTCCCGCCTGCATCCGGGAACCCCGATCCGTCGCGATCGTACAATCTTGAACCGGATTCCAGACCATGACCGGAAAGACCTGGGCCTATGAGGACTTCGTCGAGGGCGCGTCGCTCGACCTCGGCACGAAGCTGGTGAGCGCGGCCGAGATCATCGAATTCGCCGGGGAATTCGATGCGCAGCCGATGCATCTCGACGAGGTTGCGGGCAAGGCCAGCATCCTCGGCGGGCTGGCGGCTTCCGGCTGGCACACCTGTGCGATGTTCATGCGCATGCTGTGCGATGCCTTCTTGCTCGATTCGACCTGCCAAGGCGCCCCTGGGGTCGATCAGGTCCGGTGGAAGAAGCCGGTGCTGGCCGGCGACATCCTGAGCGGCAACACCACCGTCCTTGCCAAGCGCCTGTCCCGATCCAAGCCGCAGCTCGGCCTTGTCACCATGCGCAGCGAGCTTTTCAACCAGCGCGGCGAAAGCGTCTTCGATCTCGAGAACACCGTGATGTTCCTGACCCGTGAGGCCAGCGCGTGAGCCTCGACGAGTTCTTCTGCATCGGCGTCACCGTCACGCTCGGTTCGCATACATTCGAACCCGAGGCGATCAAGGCCTTCGCCAGGAAATACGATCCGCAGGTTTTCCATCTCGACGAGGCGGCGGCGAGGAAGAGCGTATTCGGCGGCCTATGCGCATCGGGCTGGCACACCGCCGCCACCTGGATGAAATTGAACCTCGAGACCCGCATGGAGACCGAGGGCGCCCGCTGGACCGGCCCTGGTCCCTTACCCGAATTCGGCCCCTCGCCCGGCTTCAAGAACCTTAAATGGCCGAAGCCCGTCTATGCCGGAGAGACCGTTACCTTCACCCGCACCGCGCTTGCCCACCGCCCCATAACCTCGCGCCCGGGCTGGCGGCTGCTCACCCTTAGCTCGGAGGCCGTCGATTCGAGCGGCGACAAGGTCATCGAGTTCGAAAGCGCCGTATTGGTGAAGGTGGGGTGAGGCGCTCCTTCTCCTGTGGGAGAAGCGTACGCTCTCTCAATGCCCTTTGAACCCGATCAGCGTCCTGACCGGCACGCCGAGCGCTTCGAGTTTCTCGCGGCCGCCGAGATCCGGCAGGTCGATGACGAAGCAGGCAGCGATGATGTCGGCGCCGATCTGCCGCAACAGCTTGACCGCCGCCTCGGCGGTGCCACCGGTGGCGATCAGGTCGTCGACCAGGATCACCTTTTCACCCGGGGACACGCCGTCCTTGTGCATCTCCATCTCGTCCAGCCCATATTCGAGGCTGTAGGCGACGCGCACCGTCTCGTAAGGCAGCTTGCCCTTCTTGCGGATCGGCACGAAGCCGGCCGAGAGCTGGTGGGCGACGGCGCCGCCGAGGATGAAGCCGCGCGCCTCGATACCGGCGATCTTGTCGACTTTCTGGCCGGCATAGGGGTGCACCAGTTCGTCGATGGCGCGGCGGAAGGCGCGCGCATTGCTCAGCAGCGTGGTGATGTCGCGAAACAGGATGCCCGGCTTGGGATAGTCCGGAATGGTGCGGATTGAGGCAAGCAGCGTGTCTTCGAGCGAAGGTTTCATGAGGCGGCTCTCCGGGGCATTCGTCCGATTCGACCTGAAGACATGAAGGGAACTCCGGCCGACCGTAACCCGGCGCGGCCGGCGACGGCTACCGCGATGTGGCGCCTGACAGAAAATTGTCCGGCAAAGGGCTGGAGCCGGGCGGTCTTGGAGCGACGTGCGTCCATTTGGACGCACAAAGTACGGTCGTGATCTGTAACCAATTGGTATAAAATAAAAAGCCATCCGGCAGATGAGCTCACCAAATGACGAAAATTGACGGCAAAACCCTCCCCTCGCTGCCGCTTCTGCCTACTTAGTTCACTCCTCAGACCGTCGCTTCGAACGCCTTGATCCGCGGAATTACGGCAGCTCTGGCACTTCTGTGGATTCGCTGCCGAAAAGCAAGGTCAGTCGTCGCCGTAGTCGACCGGCAGATGCCGTTCGAGGTCCATCGCATCGTGCAGGATTCGACCTATGCCGATAATGTGGGCGCGAGCCGCCCGGTAGAGCAGGAGATGGCGCGGACGCAAGACGATGCCGTACTCGGTCTTAGCAAGCTCGCGGCTGTAACGGAGGTGGTAGCTGCGGATGTTTTCGCCGAGCTCGGGCCGGGCAAGGCTTCCGAGCCGCTCGGGATCGGCCGCGATGTCGCGCAAAGCCGTCACCAGGAGCCGCTCGTAGCGCAGCCGTGCGACCTCGCCGAAGGTGGCGTCCGTGTAGGCGAGAAGTTCAATGATGTCTTGCTGGGCTGTCGCGGACAGCCGATAGACGGCCATGCGTCAGCGGCCGCTGTTTCTGGTTCGGGCGTTCGCCTGCAGGCCAAGTCCGCTGATGAATTCTTCCAGGCCGTCGTCGCCGACCTCCTGGAACCGGCCTTCCTCGATGTCTCGGAAGCCGACCCGGGCGGCTTGCTTAAGCGCAGCAAGCCTGGCCTCCTCGCGCGCCTCGCGCTGCTCGATCAGGCGCAGGCCCTCGCGCAGCACCTCGCTGGCGTTCTGGTATCGGCCGGAACCGACCAGACGCTCGATGACTTCCTCGTGGTGCTCTGTCAGGACAACGTTGCGCGTCGGCATCGGGATTTCCTTCGCTGTTGCTCCCATCATATAAGCGATGGCATATTATGCCAATAGCCTTGGCCTGACGGTACGCTCTAACATTTTTATCCACGCATCGTGCTTTCCGAGCCGAACGTCAGCGAAGCAAGATCGATTCCGATTTCGGGCCGATGCGCTCGGAAATGCAAAGGGCGCCTTTCGGCGCCCTTTCGATCTCGTGGCTTTCCGGAGCTCAGTGCGCCACGCCGGCCCACACCTTACGCTTGGTCAGATAGACCAGCGCGCCGAACAGCAACAGGAAGACCAGCACGCGAAAGCCGGTCTTCTTGCGGGCTTCCAGATGCGGCTCGGCTGCCCACATCAGGAAGGCCGACACGTCACGGGAATATTGATCGACAGTCTGCGGCGAGCCGTCGTCATAGGTCACCTGGTCGTCGGAAAGCGGGTTGGGCATCTTCAGCGACACGCCGGCTATGAAATACGGATTGTAGTGCGTGCCTTCCGGTATCTCCATGCCCGCCGGCGGCTCCTCGTCATAGCCGGTCAGCAGCGAGTGGATATAGTCGGGACCGCCCTGGGCGTATTGCGTGAAGATGTCGAAGACGAAACGCGGAAAACCGCGCTCGACGCCGCGCGCCTTGGCCAGCAGCGACATGTCGGGCGGGGCAGCCCCGCCATTGGCGGCCGCTGCTGCCTGCTCGTTGGGGAACGGCGCCGGGAAATGGTCGGACGGTATGCCGGGACGATCGAACATGTCGCCGGCATCGTTGGGACCGTCATTGATCGTGTACTCGGCCGCCAGCGCCTTGATCTGCCCTTCCGAATAGCCAAGATCTTCCAGCGTGCGGAACGCCACCAAATTCATCGAGTGGCAGGCCGCGCAGACTTCCTTGTAGACCTTCAGCCCGCGCTGCAACTGCGCCTTGTCGTAGGTTCCGAACGGCCCGGCGAAGCTCCAGTCCATCTCCTTCGGCTCGTGTATCGGGAAATGCGTCGGCGCGGCTGCGTTGTGCGCCTCCTCCTGGGCGATGGCCCCGGTGGTCGCGGCCCCAGCGCCTGCCAACACAAGGCCGAGCAGCGCCAGTGAGGTGAGAACCTTCTTCATGCCAAATCCCCTTGAGATTCTCTGCCGCGCTGTCGTCGTCTCGAGCATGATCTTGTCCGAAAACCGGTCTCCACTTTTCGGGATCATGCTCAGCCCTTGGTTTCCGGTGCGGCTGTCGCGCCGGCCGGATGTCCGCCACCGCCACCTTTGTTCTTCTCGAGCACCGCCTCGGTGATCGAATTCGGCAACCGCCGCGGGGTCTCGATCAGGCCGAGCACAGGCAGCACGACCAGGAAGAAGGCGAAGTAGAACAATGTCGCCATCTGCGCCATGAAGACATAGCTGCCTTCGGCCGGCTGCGAGCCCAGCCAGCCGAGCAGAACGGCATCGATCACGAACAGCCAGTAGAACAGCTTGTACCAGGGCCGATAGACCGCCGAGCGCACCTTCGAGGTGTCGAGCCACGGCACCAGGAACAGCATGGCGATGGCGCCGAACATGCAAAGCACGCCACCGAGCTTGGAGTTGATCGGCCCGATATTGAAAGTGATGGCGCGCAGGATCGCGTAGAACGGCAGGAAGTACCATTCCGGCACGATATGGGCCGGCGTCTTCAGCGGGTCGGCGACTGTGTAATTGTCCGGATGGCCGAGATAGTTCGGCAGGTAGAAGACGAAATAGGCGAAGATGAACAGGAACACGATCATGCCGAACGCGTCCTTGATGGTCGCGTAAGGGGTGAAGGCGACGGTGTCGGTCTTCGACTTGACCTCGATGCCGGTCGGGTTCGACTGGCCGACCACATGCAGCGCCCAGACATGCAGCACGACGACGCCGGCGATCATGAACGGCAGAAGATAGTGCAGTGAAAAGAAGCGGTTCAGCGTCGGGTTGTCGACAGCGAAGCCGCCGAGCAAAAGCTGCTGGATCCAGTCGCCGACCAGCGGGATGGCGCTGAAGAAGCCGGTGATGACGGTCGCGCCCCAGAAGCTCATCTGCCCCCAGGGCAGCACATAGCCCATGAAGCCTGTTGCCATCATCAAGAGGTAGATGATGCAGCCGAGGATCCACAGAAGCTCGCGCGGCGCCTTGTAGGAGCCGTAGTAGAGACCACGGAAGATGTGGATGTAGACGGCGACGAAGAAGAAAGATGCGCCGTTCGAATGGAGGTAGCGTAGCAGCCAGCCCGAATTCACGTCGCGCATGATCTTCTCGACCGAATCGAAGGCGAGAGTGCTGTCCGCCGCGTAGTGCATGGCCAGCACGATGCCGGTCAGGATCTGCGCCACAAGCATGATCGACAGGATGCCGCCGAAGGTCCACGCATAGTTGAGGTTGCGCGGCACCGGATAGGCGACGAAGCTGTCGTAGACCAGCCGCGGCAGCGGCATGCGGGCGTCGAACCAGCGTCCGATACCGGTCTTGGGCGTATAGGTCGAGTGTCCCTCGCTCATCGAAATGTCCCCTCGCCTCAGCCGATACGGATCTTGGTGTCGGAAATGAACTGGAACACCGGCACCGTCATGTTCTCCGGCGCCGGCCCCCCGCGGACGCGGCCGGCGGTGTCGTAAACCGAGCCGTGGCACGGGCAGAACCAGCCGCCGAACTCGCCTTCCTGGCCAAGCGGAATGCAGCCGAGATGGGTGCAGACCTGGACCATCACCATCCAGGCCTCCTTGCCCGGAGTGGTGCGGTTGGCGTCGGTCGCCGGCGCATCGGCCGGCAGATTGGCGTTGCGGGCGAGCGGATCCTTGAGCTGGGCCAGATTGACCGCTTCGCCGTCCTTCATCTCTTGTTCGGTGCGGTTGCGCACGACCACTGGCTTGCCGCGCCATTTCACGACGAGCGACATTCCCGGTGTCAGCGAGGAGACGTCGACCTCGACCGAGGCCAGCGCCAGCGTCGAGGCGTCCGGGCGCATCTGGTCTATGAACGGCCAGGCAACGGCGCCCGCGCCGACCACCGCGGCCATGCCGGTGGCGACGTAGAGAAAATCACGACGGTTGGGATCCTGGATGTCGGTTGCGCTCACGGGTGCCTGATCCTTTCGCCTCTTCCGTGCCGGTGGCCGAGCCTTGTTCCCCGCTCATTCACGCCAACCCGACAGCGCATGGCGAACAGGCTAGCGAATTCCTCCGGCATTTGGACTTCGGTTTATGCGTGAAGCCTGTTTTTGTCCAGACGGGTGAAGGCACAAGGGCAGATTGTCGCGGGGACGCAATCTGGCGCCGGGCCGCATGGTGAAAACGACCGGAAATCAACCGCAAAGCAGCGCCTGCGTTGCCTCGACAGGAGACCCGGCCTCGGTCTATCCTCGACCCATGGCGCATGTCATCAACCGCGACAAATGGGCCGGGGTCCCCGACCGCTGGCCAGACCATTGGCAGGGCGAACTGCAATGCGGCGCCTACGGCTCCAAAAGCTGCCTGATCTTCAACTATCTGCCGGAGATCGGCGGCGGCCCGCGCCTGCACACGCATCCCTATTGCGAGATTTTCATCATCCGCACCGGCAACGGGCTGTTCACCGTCGGCGACCGGCAGATCGAGGCGTCGGCTGGCCAGATCCTGATCGTGCCGCCGAACACGCCGCACAAATTCACCAATCTCGGCCCAGGCCCGCTGGAGACCACCGACATCCACGAGAACAGCAGCTTCATCACCGAATGGCTGGAATAGACCATGAGCGCGAACCGAAGGTACACGTCAGCGAAAATGGAAACCGGTTTTCGCTGGAGATCATGGTCAAACTAGGTGAAGTCTGGACGCTTGGTTAGACAACCGCTTTGGCGAAGGTTTTCGATGCGGGCCGCGGCGCGAGGGTGTGTGCGGGCCGACCTCGGCCCGCGTTGGAAAACCTTCACCTGAGCGGACATTCCCATCGCTCTTCCAACCTTCAAAAGAACCGGCACCAATGACCTAGTTCAGACGTTTGTGAGTCGATCTGGCCGCTCGAAACAGTCATTCCCCATCAATCCCCATCAATGCGACTGATGCAAGCGGTCTCGACTTTCTTGAGCAGGTTGCCAAAGGCCATCCCCTGACACGGCCGCCACAGCGATGAAGCTGCATACGCTACGCAGAAACCAGCTTCTTTTCCGCCGCGAAGGGGCTCAGGCCGAGCCAGGTCTGCATGTGACCGGCGACCTCACGATCGCCGGTGAGCAGGAGCTTTCCCTCGCTCATCGCCTTGCGGACAGTCGTCAGCCCCATCCAGATCGCGGTCATGGTGCGCAGGTCGGCGGTGACGTAAAGGTCGACATCGAAGCCGGGGTCGACCCAGCAGAGATCCACCTCAGCACCGGGCTCGATGAGAAGCCACCACTGCCGGCGGGCGGCCGGCAGTTCGGGGTACAGGAAACGAACCACACAGCGCCGCGGCGGCAACGGTGAGGGATCGAGATTGCGGTGCATATCCCACATCAACAGCGACGGATCGAGATGTTGCAACGAGACATCGGCCTTGAACCAGCGCTGGCCCCATATGCCGATCGCCTCGACCACCGGCTTTAAGTCCCGTCCGGCAGGCGTTAGTTGATACTCCAGAATTCCCGGCTCGGTCCGCGAAGCAACACGATGGACGATGCCGGCCTCCTCGAGATCACGCAGCCGCTTGACTAGAAGCGCCGGCGACATGAGCGGCACGCCGCGGCGCAGATCGTTGAAGCGGGTCGAGCCGGCCACCAACTCGCGCAGGAGCACCACCGTCCAGCGCGTGCACAGCACTTCGGCAGCCATGGCCACCGGACAAAACTGTCCATAGCTGGCTTGTGTCATGGTGAACCTCCTCCCTAGGTTCACCTGACGCTACGGCAGATCGCAGCTCCTGGCTAGTTCAGATTCTATACCGGGTCACTTCAATTCCTGAACTGGAGCTCGCTTCCTCCCTTGTGCCATCTTCGTGATGGTTGCGCCAACATCGGCGCTCTAAAAATCTGAGCTAGGGAGGAACACATGGCTCACAAAACAATGGCGGACCAATGGGTATTGAAGAGCGAAACCTATGATAACTGCAATTGCGAGATCAATTGCGGTTGCCAGTTCAATCTGCCGAGCACCCACGGCTATTGTCAGTCGACCTTCATCGGCCACATTGCCGAAGGCCATTTCAACGAGACGCCGCTTGCAGGATTGAACTGGGCGGGGCTGTACAAATGGCCTGGAGAGATCAAAGACGGAGGCGGCAAACGTCAGATCGTCATAGATGAACGAGCGGACGAAGCACAGCGGAGCGCCTTGGAAACAATAATCTCAGGCAGGGCCTGCAAGCCGTTGAGCAATTTCTTCTCTGTTTTCGCGTCGACCTGTTCCGAGTTTTGCGAGACTTTGTTCTTGCCGATCGAGGTGGTGGCCGACCTGGAAGGGCGCACCGCCAGGGTCGAAATACCAGGCATATTGAAGAGCACGGCGAGCCCGAAGATTAACGAGTTCAATGGTGAACCGTTTCATATTGCGATTGCCCGTCCGAGCGGCAGCTTCGAGTTTACCTACGCGGAACTCGGACTAGGCAGCACATCGGTCACTGGCGATATGGAGATGGCGTTCGAAGGTACTTGGGCGCACTTTTGCATTCACCACTTCAATCAGGATGGCCTGGTGCGCGAAAGATCAAGGCTCACAGCGTGGCTTGGTGCATAAGTCCGGGTTTTGGTGAATGGCGGCAGTGCATCATGAGCACCGGTTCGGCCGGCTCCAACGAAACGATCCGATTGAGACCGAGGCGACAGACGGGCGTTCTTGTGCATGTTCATCCGATCCCTAGGGAAACCACTGAAGTCTCGCAACCTCAGCTTCCTCGCCCGAGACCGGATGGACAACCGATTGAAAGCTTACATCTCGTGCTATTTCGCACCGAGCCTCGCCAGCACGGCCTTGGGGATGTTGTACTCCCGGATCACCGCCTCATGCTTGCGCAAGCCGCATAATTCGCGCTGGATGAAATAGCCGTGGACAGCCTCGGCCGCGTCCCTGAGCTGCCGGGCACGATGTTCGCCATCGTCGCCATTCTCACGCAACCTCGCCAGCGTTTCTTCCACGCGCCGGCCGGCGCGGCCAAGTGCTGCCGCCTTTTCGCCGAGGATTTCATGGCCGAGCAGGTCGAGTGCTGACTCCTGCGCGCCGGACCGTCCGAAATTCGATGGCATTCGCACCGACATCATTCACTCCGGTTCTTGCCGAAATCCCTGGCCCTACTGCGCCGGCCGCGTCTCTTCCAGCACGCTTTCCTCGTGGAACAGGAAACCGCCGGACTGCCGTTTCCATAACCGCGCGTAGAGACCATCGAGCGCGACCAGTTCGTCATGCGTGCCTTGTTCGACGATGCGGCCGCCGTCGAGCACCACCAGGCGATCGAGTGCCGCGATGGTCGACAGCCGGTGCGCGATGGCGATGACCGTCTTGTTTTCCATCAGCCTCGTCAGATTCTCCTGGATGGCCGCCTCGATATCGGAATCGAGCGCCGAGGTCGCCTCGTCGAGTATCAGGATCGGCGCGTCCTTGAGGAAGACGCGGGCGATCGCCACGCGCTGGCGCTGGCCGCCAGACAGCTTTACGCCGCGCTCGCCGACAAAGGCCTCGTAGCCGGTGCGATCGCGATTGTCGCGCAGATCGAGGATGAAGTCGTGCGCCTCCGCCTTCTTCGCCGCCGCGATCACTTGCGCCTCGGTTGCGTCGGGCATGCCGAGCTTGATGTTGTCACGAAGCGAGCGGTGGAAAAGTGCTGTATCCTGGCTGACGACGCCGATATTGGCTCGCAGCGAATTCTGCGTCACCTCCGAGACGTCCTGGCCGTCGATGGTGATCTTGCCGCCTTCAAGGTCGTAGAGGCGCAGGATCAGATTGGCCAGCGTCGTCTTGCCGGCGCCGGACGGTCCGACCAGCCCGACCTTCTCGCCCGGCCACACGACGAGGTCGATGCCGTTGAGCACCCCGAACCCCTTGCCGTAGTGGAACTCGACCTTCTTCACGTCGATCCGGCCGCCGGTCACGACAAGCTCCCTGGCGTCAGGCGCATCGGTCAGGCCGAGCGATTGCGAGATCAGCGCCTTGGAGTTTTCCAGCACGCCGAGATTGCGCAGGATGCCGTTGAGCTGCATCATCAGCCGTCCGAGCAGCATGTTGAGCCGCAACACCAGGGACAGCGTGAAGGCGACGGCACCGACGGTGATCGTGCCTTCCACCCAGAGATAGACGGCAAAACCGGCAATCGCGGTGATCATGATCCCCGAAAGCGTCGTCAGCGCCATGCGCACGCCGGTCAGCCGGCGGGTGAACGGGCGCAGCGCGTCGAGATAGATATCGAAACCGCTCCTGATGTAGCGGTCGTCGCCGTCGGCGGAGAACAGCTTCAGCGTTTGCACGTTCGAATAGGAATCGACGATGCGGCCGGTGATCATCGAACCGGCCTCGGCGGTCTCCTCGGCATGCTTGCGGATCGCCGGCACGTAGCGTTTTGCCAGCCAGCCGAAGGCGGTAATCCAGATCACCACCAGCACCGCCAGCCGCAAGTCGAGGCCGGCGACCAGCACCAGCGTCGTCACCGTATAGACGACCATGAACCAGACGACCTCGATGAAGCTCTCCATCAAATCGCCGGTCGCCTGTCCCGCCTGCCAGACCTTGGTGGCGATGCGGCCGGCGAAATCGTTCTGGAAAAAGGCGTAGGACTGGCGCGAGACATGGCGGTGCGCCTGCCAGCGCACCAGATTGTAGAAGCCGGGCGTGATCGTCTGCTCGTCGACCAGCGCCGCCAGGCCGACGACGGTGGTGCGGATGACCAGCACCACGGCAGCCATGAAGACAAGTTCGGGGCCGGCGGCAGCCCACAGCGCGTCCCAGCTGCGCTCCTCGGGGAGCTGGTCGAGAATATCGACCAGCCTGCCGACGAAGTAGAACAGCCCGGCCTCGACCAGCGGCGCGATGCCGCCGATGACCAGCATGGCGAAGAAGGCGACCTTCGCTTGGCCGACATAATGCCAGAGAAACCCCCTGACGCTGACCGGTGGCCGAAGACTCGCGGGCTCCCTGAACGGATAGACCCAGTTCTCGAACCAGCGATAGACGGCAATCATCATTCGGTGGCCATCATTCTGCTGCTTGACCCCTAACCATGGCATCGTTGGCGGTCGCACCGTCGTCGAGCAGGAAGCCGCCCGACTGGCGCTGCCAAAGCTGCGCATAGAGCCCGCCGCTGGCGACGAGTTCCTCGTGCGAACCTTCCTCGATGATGCGGCCCTTGTCCATGACGACGAGCCTGTCCATCGCCGCGATGGTCGACAGCCGGTGCGCGATGGCGATGACGGTCTTGCCTTGCATGAGCTTGTAGAGGTTCTCCTGGATGGCCGCCTCGGCCTCGGAATCGAGCGCAGACGTCGCCTCGTCGAGAATGAGGATCGGCGCATCCTTCAGCATAACGCGGGCAATGGCGATGCGTTGCCGCTGGCCGCCGGACAATTTGACGCCGCGATCGCCGACATGCGCATCGAAACCAGTGCGGCCTTTAGCGTCCGAAAGCCCTGATATGAAATCAAGCGCCTCGGCGCGGCGTGCTGCCTCGACCAGCATCTCGTTGCTGGCGTCCGGCCGGCCATAGAGGATGTTCTCGCGCACCGAACGGTGCAGCAGCGAGGTGTCCTGCGTCACCATGGCGATCTGGGCGCGCAGCGAATCCTGCGTCACCGAGGCGATTTCCTGGCCGTCGATCAGGATCCTGCCGTTTTCAAGGTCGTAGAAGCGCAACAGAAGGTTGACCAGCGTCGACTTGCCGGCACCCGAGCGGCCGACGATGCCGACCTTCTCGCCCGGCTTCACCGTCAGCGACAGGCTCTCGATCACGCCCTTCTTTTTGCCGTAGTGGAAGCGGATGTCCTCGAAGCGGATTTCGCCCTTGGTCACGGCAATGTCCTTGGCCCCGGGCCGGTCTTCGACCAGGCGCGGCAGCGAGATCGAACCGATGCCGTCCTGCACCGTGCCGATGTTCTCGAACAGGCCCGACATCTCCCACATGATCCATTGCGACATGCCCCACAGCCGAAGCACGAGGCCGATGACCACGGCGACGGCGCCGATCGTCACCGCCTGGCCGAGCCACAGCCACAGCGAGATCGCGGTGACCGAAAACAACAGCAGCGAGTTCAGGACGTAGAGCAGGCCGTAGAGCTGCGTCACCAGCCGCATCGACCGATAGACCGTCTCGAGAAAGCCGGCCATGCCTTCCCTGGCGAAGGACGCCTCGCGGCGCGCGTGCGAGAACAGCTTGACCGTCTGGATGTTGGAATAGCTGTCGACGACGCGGCCGGTCATGGTCGAGCGCGCGTTGGCCTGCTCCTCGCCGACCTTGCCCAGCCGCGGGATGAAGTAGCGCAACAGCCCGATGTAGCCCGCAAGCCAGACGGCAAGCGGCGCCGCCAGCCGCCAGTCGGCCGAGCCGACGATGACCAGCATGCCGAGGAAATAGACGACGACATAGTTGAGCACGTCGATGAGCTTGATGACGCATTCGCGCACGGCGAGCGCCGTCTGCATCAGCTTGGTCGCGATGCGCCCGGCGAACTCGTCCTGATAGAAGGTCATCGACTGCTTCAGCAGGTAGCGATGCACCTGCCAGCGGATACGCATCGGATAATTGCCCATCAGCGTCTGCTGGCTGAGAAGCGAATGGAACCAGACCGTCGCCGGCAGCGCGAACACCACGACGAAAGCCATGCCGGCGAGCTTCCATCCCTCGGTCTCAAGGAACGTCTCGCGGTTCTGCGCCGACAGCCAGTCGACGATCCGGCCGAGAAAGCCGAACATCCACACCTCGGCAAGGGCGATAGCCGTCACCAGCACCGCATCGAGACCGATGTAGGGCCAGGCGCCGCGCGTATAGTGCACGCAGAAGGCGATCAGCGTCTTCGGCGGCTCGACCGGCTCCTCGGCGGGGAACGGATCGAGCTTCTTTTCAAACCAGCGGAACATTGTCTTGGCACTCATATGCTTGTTTTCGCTCACGCGGCACGGGAGCGGATAGCGTCCTTGGAGCGCGTGTCGTCCTGGGAGCGCTTGGCATCAAGGATCGGCGTCCCGGGTGAACCCGGGCCGCCGATCCTGCTTCGCGCCATATAGGACGTCGCGGGCTTTTCGCCGACAGGCTCGTTGGACGATCCTGACGGTGCTGTGTCGACAACCCGGAGTTTCGCGCCTGTTTTTGCGCCAGGGCGGATCAGCCTGATGAGCCGGCGCACCAGCGACGGCCGGCTGCGGTCGGGAACCGCGCGTGAGAAATCGACGTCCGGCAGCATGCCGCGATGCGGACGCCGGCGGATCTCGGCGTGAACCGCCGACGAATAGGTTTCGCCGATCAAAAGCGCCCAGGTCGCCATCCTGCGCTCGTGCAGGCTTCTTGAGCCGGGAATCTTGCAGGGATCGAACATCGGTCCGTCCTCCATGTGAAAATACGGAAAAAAGGGTGAATCCGGCCTGTTCGCGGGCGAATGGCCAGCGAAAGGCAAAGATTGACCAGAGGCGTGTTCAGGTGGGGCGTTTAGCCCCTTCGACAGCTTGAAAAACATCGCAGGATTCCTCCGAAGGCCGAAAAGAGATTTCGGCGAAGAATCGGTGCGATCGAAGTCTAAAGGGTCAGGAGAATCGTCGTACCGAAACCGCCGGCAGGCTGGTAAGCCCACAAGAAGGGCGCTGGATGTGCATGATCATCATGAATTACCCCTCCATCGGTTCGGGTTGACAATGCCCGGCGTATAACCGACTTCGCACAAAATGACCACCCGCCAGTCCAGAAATTTCCAAAACCATGAACGCGCTGTGGCCGATCTGCCACTTATTAGTCTGCCACTTATTAGAAAGACGCGGAAATGAACGATCGTCTCCGCATCGCGCTCTACCAGCCGGATATCGCCGGCAACACCGGGACAATCCTGCGCTTCGCCGCCTGTCTCGGTCTCGGCGTCGACATTATCGAACCGGCCGGCTTCCCGCTCTCCGACCGGGCGCTGAAACGGGCCGGCATGGATTATCTCGAAATGGCGCGGCTTTCCCGACATGTCGACTGGCACGCCTTCGAGAACTGGCGCAGAGGCGAAGCGCGGCGGCTGGTGCTGCTGTCGACCAGAGCCGCGACCGCCTACACGGATTTCGCCTTCGCCGATGCCGACATTCTTCTGTTCGGCCGCGAATCCGCAGGCGTGCCGGATCCTGTCCACGAGGTGGCGGATGCGCGACTGATCATCCCGATGCAGCCCGGCGCGCGCAGCATCAACGTCGCGCTTGCCGTCGCCATGGTGGCCGGCGAGGCGATCCGGCAGCTCAGATAGGATTTGCAGACCGTCGGCGGGCGCAGCGATCACGGCTGCTTCCTGGCCCCCGGCTGCTTCCTGGCCCCCGGCTGCTTCCTGGCCAATGACCGCGCCCTCTCTTGTCATTCTCACCCAGGCGCACATCGCCTTCTCCTGCGGTTTGCATGTCTGGTTTGCATGTCCTGGGTTTCTTCGTTACAAGCTCAACTTAACTTGAGGTCAAGCGGAAAATTCGAATGGTTGCGGTGAAGGAATTGACGGTCGGCCAGGTCGCCACGCGAAGCGGCGTGGCGGTATCGGCGCTGCATTTCTACGAGACGCGCGGCCTGATCCGCAGCCACCGCACGTCGGGCAACCAGCGGCGCTACGGCCGCGACGTGCTGAGGCGTGTGGCGATCATCAGGATAGCGCAGGAGGTCGGCATCTCGCTGGCCGAGATCGGCGCCGCGCTTGAATCGCTGCCTGAAGGCCGCACGCCAACGCGCGAGGATTGGAACCTGCTTTCCACGGCCTGGCGTGATCAGCTCGATCAGAAGATTGCTCAGTTGAAGAAGCTGCGCGACGGCCTGACCGACTGCATCGGCTGCGGCTGCATGTCGATCGACAAGTGCCCGCTGCGGAACAAAGAAGACCGATTGAGCGCCCAAGGCCCGGGAGCAAGGCGGCTGTTGGTCGCTCGTTAATCCGCTGCCGGCAGCCGCCTGATCGTGAATTCGATGACGTCCCCCGGCCGCTCGAACCAGCTTTCGATCTCGGTCCAGTAGGCCTGCTTGGGAAAGCGTTCGAACCACTCCTGCGCCTTGAGGCGCGCATCGGAGCGCGGCAGGACGAAGGTCTCGCGCAGGAACCCGTCCCGCGGCATGCGCTCGCGCTCGGCGCGCGAACGGTCGAGCCTCTTCTTCAGGCCATCCAGCGGCGGTCTTGCCGGAGTGCGCACGAAAGAACTCCATTCACACTTGACCCTTGCACCCAAGAGATTAGGGATCGCGGCCGGAAAAGACGAGTCATTTGTCGGGGCACGCGCCCCACAACCGGAGACAGCATTTGCAACGACCCGAAATAGCGGCGGGGCTGCCGGCCGACATCGAACAGAAGAAGATGAAGGCGCGGCTGTGGTTCGAGACGTTGCGCGAGCGCATCTGCACCGCTTTCGAGCAGATCGAGCAGGAGCTGCAGGGGCCGCAGGCCTCGTGGTCGCCCGGCCGCTTCGAAAAGACGCCGTGGGAGCGCGACGACGGCCGCGGCGGCATCATGTCGATGATGCGTGGCCGCGTCTTCGAGAAGGTCGGCGTCCACACCTCCACCGTCTATGGCGAGTTCTCGCCGGAGTTCAGGAAGCAGATGCCGGGCGCCGAGGAAGACCCGCGCTTCTGGGCGAGCGGCATTTCGCTGATTGCGCACCCGTGGAACCCCAATGTGCCGGCGGTGCACATGAACACACGCATGGTCGTCACCTCGCGCCAGTGGTTCGGCGGCGGCGCCGACCTGACGCCGGTGCTCGACCATCGCCGCAGCCAGGACGACCCGGACACGGTTGCCTTCCACCGCGCCATGCAATTCGCCTGCGAGAAGCACGCTGGCGTCGCCGACCACGCGAAATTCAAGGCCTGGTGCGACGAGTATTTCTACCTGCCGCACCGCAACGAACCGCGCGGCACCGGCGGCATCTTCTTCGACTGGCTGCATTCGGACGAGGACAGAGGCGGCTGGGACGCCGATTTCAACTTCGTCCAGGATGTCGGGCGCGCTTTTCTCGTCGTCTATGGCCATCTCGTGCGGGCCAATTTCAACGATAACTGGACCGACGGCGACCGCGAAGAGCAGCTCATTCGCCGTGGCCGCTACGTCGAATTCAACTTGCTTCACGATCGCGGCACCATCTTCGGACTGAAGACCGGCGGCAACGTCGCCTCGATCCTGTCCAGCCTGCCGCCGGAGGTAAAATGGCCGTAAAATCTCGGTGAGTTGGGCGTGAACCGCAATCAGGTCCAAATCGCTGGATTTTGGCGGCGAATGTGGCGCACCGAATATCTTTTTCGTCTAATATCCGTTTGAAAAAACAGGACTAATTGTCGTTTCCGGGCCGGGAAACGCCGGCGGTTCTCGCCTCCTCTGGAACCGCGACCCGACGCGACCGGACGGCCCATGATCGAGTGGGGCACCTTCCCAAACGGTGCCCTCATTTTTCAGGAGAGCATGCCATGCGCAAGCTTGTTATGACGGTTGCGGCTGTTGCCGTTCTTGCCTCTGGTGGCGCTGCCTTCGCAGCGGTCAAGCACACCACAGGCACGGTCAAGACCTATGATGGAACGGCCATGAGCCTTGTTCTGGACGACGGATCGACCTTTACGCTGCCCAAGGCCTTCAAGAATCCTGGCCTGAAGGCCGGCGAAAAGGTCCGCGTTTCGTGGGACATGAGCGGCAAGCACAAAATTGCCGAGGCAGTCAGGATCGTGAAGTGATGGCCTGCCCCCTGGAGTGAGACGAGACTACGTCCGGTCTTGCTCTATGTAGCATAAAGGCGGAGCAGCGATGCTCCGCCTTTTTCGGTCTTTGCCGCAACCAAAGCCCATTCAACCGTGTTATGCTTGCTTCCCCCGTGCATGACCTGAAAACCGAACCGGTTTCCGACAGGATCATGCGTTGATCAAAGGTGCTGGAGCTTCCGCGTTCAAGCAAGCGCGCGGCGCTCCAAGGAGGAAAAAGGGAGAATCCGATGAAGGAATTTCACTGCGGCTCACTCGTCCCGGGTTGTGACTGGCATACGCGCGCCGACGAGGAAGCCGAAGTCATGCGTCGTGCGGTCGAGCACATGCGCGAGACCCATGGCGAGACAATTATCCGCGAGACGATGATCGAAGCCATCCGTTCGCGCATCGAAAAGGCCCGCGACGCGGCCTGATTTGCCTAAGTTTCGAGTGCCTGCGCGGCGCGCTTGAGAAGCGCGCCGCGATCGACCGCAAAGCCGGATTCGACCCACTCGTTTTCAAGGTTTTTCAGGATTGCGCCGAGTTTCGGCCCGGGCGACGCGCCAAGCGTCGTCAGATCCGCGCCCTTGAGCGGAAAGTCGGGCTTTTTCCATGTTCCGGCGAAGGCCAGCAGGCGCGAGAAGCCGCCGGCTTCAAGCAGCGCGTCATTGTCCTCGACGGCGCGGGCTCGGGCGGAAGCCAGCGACAGCCGCAAGCGATCGGCAAGGCCCTGATGATCGCCACGATAGAGCCGTTTTCCGAATTCCACCTCGGTGGTCTTCGCCTCGACAGGCGCGGTCAGCGCCCACTGCCTGAGACGGCCGGCTTCGCTGACGGAGAATTTCAGCCGCTCGGCGAGCATCTTCATCCGCGCGGCGTCCGGCGGCACGATTGCTTCGAGCCTGAGCAGCGGTTCCGGCGTCCAGCCCAGATCCTTCTCGGCCCTGGTCAGCGCATGGATCGCATCGATGCCCCATTTCTCGCTCTCCGGCAGAACGCTGGTGAGCACGCCGGCCTGGCGCATCCACAGCAAGGCGCGCGACGGGTCGCGGGCCGACAGCAGCTTCTTGAGCTCGGACCAGACGCGCTCGGCGGAGAGTTGGCTGAGCCCATCCTTCAGCCGGGCGCAAGCCTTCAGCCCTTCGGCATCGGGCCGGCCGTCGCCATACCAGGCGAAGAAGCGGAAAAAGCGCAGGATGCGCAGATAATCCTCGCGGATGCGCGCCTCCGGATCGCCGATGAAGCGCAGCCGCCGCGCCTCGATATCGGCGATGCCGCCAACCAGGTCGACGATCGTGCCGTCGGCCTCGGCATAGAGTGCGTTGATGGTGAAATCGCGGCGTTCCGCGTCGGCCTTCCAGTCGCGCCCGAACGACACCTTGGCCCGCCGTCCGTCGGTCTCGACGTCGGCGCGTAAAGTGGTGGTTTCATAGGGCTTCCCGCCGGCGACAATCGTGATCGTGCCGTGCTCGATGCCGGTCGGCACGGCCTTGAAGCCCGCCGCCTCGGCACGGCGGATGGTTTCATCGGGCAGGCAAGTGGTGGCGATATCGATGTCGGCGACAGGTTGGCCGATGAGCGCGTTGCGCACCGCGCCGCCGGCAACACGCGCCTCCTCGCCGCCATCCGCCAGCGCCGCCAGCAGGCGCTGCAGGTGCTGTTCGCCGAGCCAGTCGGCCTTGCCCGCGAGCGACACCCGGCCGCTCACGTGTAGAGCCTTTCATAGAGCGTCCGGATGATGCCGGCGGTGACGCCCCAGATACGCTGGCCGCCATAGGGCATCTCGTAGAAGACCCATTCCAGATCGTTCCACATGCGGCTGTCGCGGCCGTGGTTGGCCGGGTCCATCAGGAAGCGCAGCGGCACTTCGAACGCGGCGTCGACCTCATCGGAATTCAGCGCCAGCGAAAACCCCGGCCGCACTATCGCCAGCACCGGGGCGATGCGGTAGCCGCTGCCGGAGGCATAATCGGGCATGCGGCCGATGATCTCGATCCGGTCCTGGCCAAGACCGATCTCCTCGAATGTCTCGCGCAATGCCGCCGCCTCCGGGCTCGGATCGGTCGCATCGATCGTGCCGCCGGGAAAGGCCACCTGCCCTGAATGGTTGCGCAGCTTTTCCGCCCGCTTGGTGAGCAGAACCGTGGCGTCGCGTCCGTGATCGACCACCGGGATCAGCACGGCGGCATCGCGCAGTGCCTTGGCGGACTTCAGACGCGGATGGCCGGGATTGAAGCGGTGGTCGCCGTAATCGTCGGCGGCATGCGCCAGCGGTTGCGCCGCGACGCGTGCGCGAAAATCATCGGTGGAAAACGGCGTCGGAGTCACCTGGTCCATCACGCACTCAGCCGCTGCAGTTTTTCCGCCGGCATGATCGGGTAAACCGCCCCCTTGGAGCGGACGGCAAACATCCTTCTGCCGCCGACCTCGATCTCCTCGCCATGCTCGACCAGTTCGTACATGACCGGCCGCGCCACCAGCGCTTCCAGCCGCCCGCGCACCAGCACATAGGGTTTCAAGCCACCGGTGGCGTCCTCGTCGACGAAGCGCAGCGGATGGTCCGGCCCGGTCTCGACCACGTCGCCGACATTGGTGCGGAAGGTGATGACCTGGCCATCGCCGGTGCCGGAAACGTCCATTTCGACGGCGATGAAGGGCGCATCGACGACGCGGATGCCGACCCTTTCCACCGGTGTCACCAGATAGGTCTTGCCGTCTTCGTCCTTGCGCAGCACGGAGGAAAAAAGCTGCACCAGCGGCATGCGGCCGATCGGCGTGCCCAGGTAGAACCAGGTGCCGTCCTGTCTGATCTCCATGTCGAGATCGCCGCAAAAGGCCGGATTCCAGCGCTCCACCGGTGCCGGCCCCTTGTCCGCGCGGGCGGCACGCGAGATCATCGCTTCCAGCCCGTGCGCCTCGGTGGCGGCCGTCAGGCTCTCTTCACGATGGTTGGCGCGTTCTGTCATGGTCACGAAATAGTCACTGTTGTTCCGCTTGTCAGCCTAAGTCTGTGATTTAAGTTCAAGGACAGGCGCCATGCCAGGCCGAATCGCGGCACTCTGCGGCGCCGAAGGTGCAAGCTGGTATTTCCAACGAGAAGGATCGATGCTGCATGAGCGTGATGATCAAGGAAAGCCCGATCAGCGAAAATGACATGATCGCCCAAGCCGAGACGGCGCTGGCCGACATTTCCAGGGTCCGCGAGGGTGTCGGCCGCGTCATCTTCGGCCAGGAAAGCGTCGTCGAACGCACGCTGGTGGCGCTGCTGGCCGGCGGCCATGCGCTGCTGGTCGGCGTGCCCGGCCTCGCCAAGACCAAGCTGGTCGAGACGCTGGGCATCGTGCTTGGTCTCGATTCCGGCCGCATCCAGTTCACGCCCGACCTGATGCCGTCCGACATTCTCGGCTCCGAGGTGATGGAGCAGGACGAATTCGGCAAACGTTCCTTCCGCTTCATCTCTGGGCCGATCTTCGCGCAGCTGCTGATGGCCGACGAGATCAACCGCGCCTCGCCGCGCACCCAGTCGGCGCTGCTGCAGTCGATGCAGGAATACCACGTCACCATCGCCGGCGTCCGTCACGATCTGCCGGCGCCCTTCCACGTGCTGGCGACGCAGAACCCGCTGGAGCAGGAAGGCACCTATCCGCTGCCCGAGGCGCAGCTCGACCGCTTCCTGATGCAGGTCGACATCCTCTATCCGGAAATCGAGGCGGAGCGCCGCATCCTTCTGGAAACCACCGGCATCGAGGACGCCAAGGCGCAGAACGTGCTGCAGCCGGCGCGGCTGCAGGAGATCCAGACCCTCATCCGCCGCATGCCGGTGCCCGAAAGCGTCGTTGACGCGATCCTCCAGTTGGTGCGCTCTGCACGCCCCGGCCAGGGCAATGCCGAGACCGACAAGCACGTCGCCTGGGGTCCGGGCCCGCGCGCCAGCCAGGCGCTGACGCTATGCGCCCGCGCCCGCGCGCTCTACGATGGACGGCTGGCGCCGTCGGTCGACGATGTCAGGGCGCTGGCCGAGCCAGTGCTGCAGCACCGCATGGCGCTGACCTTCGCCGCCCGTGCCGAGGGCACGACCGTGCGCGACGTGGTAGCGAAACTGGCAAAAGGCATCTGATGGCGCGTATAGGCGAGGCCCAGGCACCGGCAGCGACGCGTGACGCGCTCGCACGCGGGCGGTTGCGGGCGTCGCTGGTGCCGGACCTGCTGGTCGAGGCGCGCCGCATCGTCAATACGGTGATCGCCGGCTGGCACGGCCGTCGCAAGCGCGGCATCGGCGAGAATTTCTGGCAGTTCCGGCCCTATGTCGAAGGCGATTCCTCGCGTATTGACTGGCGCCGCTCGGCCCGTGACGACCACATCTATGTGCGCGACCGCGAATGGGAGGCCGCCCATACGGTGTGGCTGTGGGCCGACCCCTCGCCTTCCATGCTCTACAAATCGGCCGGGGCCGCCGTCTCCAAGGAATCCCGCGCGCTGGTGCTGGCGCTGGCCATGGCCGAGCTTCTGTCGCGCAGCGGCGAGCGCATCGCCTGGCCCGGATTGACCGATCCGTTCACGGCCCGCAACG
The DNA here is from genome assembly GCF_003952365.1 of Mesorhizobium sp. M9A.F.Ca.ET.002.03.1.2. NCBI lineage: Bacteria > Pseudomonadati > Pseudomonadota > Alphaproteobacteria > Hyphomicrobiales > Phyllobacteriaceae > Mesorhizobium > Mesorhizobium sp. M9A.F.Ca.ET.002.03.1.2. Next base: position 189,347 of record NZ_CP034443.1, read on the forward strand.
GCGCCGAGCGTATCGCGGCGCAGCTCGCCCATGCCGGCGAGCTGCCGGCAAAGCCCGATTTGTCCGGCATCCGCCGCTTCTGCGACATCGTCATCGTCAGCGATTTCCTCGATCCGGTCGAGGACACCATTGCCTGGCTCGACGTGCTCGCCCGCCACGGCGTGCGTGCCCATCTGATCGAGGTCGCCGACCCGGCCGAAGAGAGATTTCCCTATGCCGGCCGCACCGAATTCACCGATCCCGAGACCGGCGACAAGCTGACCGCCGGCCGCGCCGAAACGCTGGGCGATGAATACCGCCTGCTTTACACCGCCCGCCGCCAGGAACTGGCCGGCTGGTGCAAGCGGCTCGGCTGGAGCTTCACCGTCAACCACACCGACCGCCTCGCCTCCGAGGCGCTGGTGCGTGTCCATATGGCGATGACCCTCAATGGCAGCTCAGCCGGGAGGATCAGCGCATGAGCTGGCTGCCGCTCTCCTTCGGGGCGCCGATGGTGCTGTGGGGCCTTCTGGCCCTGCCGGTGATCTGGTGGCTTTTACGCTTCACCCCGCCCAAGCCGCAGACCGAGATCTTCCCGCCGCTGAAGATCCTGGCCCGCGTGCTGAAGCGCGAGGAGACACCGCAGCAGAGCCCGTGGTGGCTGACGCTGCTCAGGCTGCTGATGGCGGCCCTTATCGTTGCGGCGCTGGCCGAACCTGTCTTCAACCCGCGTGAAAGACTGCCGGCCGAAGGCGCCGCCCTTGCGATGGTCATCGACAATGACTGGGCGAGTGCCGCCGACTGGGGCCAGCGCGTCGCCACCGCCGAACGACTGATCGCCGACGCCAGCTCCAACGACGTGCCCGTCATCATCGCTTTCACCGCCGAAAAGCCGAACGCCGAGATCGGCCCCTTCGACGCCGCAACCGCGCTCGACCGGCTGCGCGCGGCAAAGCCGCGGCCGATCCCGACCGACCGCCCTGCCGTCTACGCCCGCGTCGCGGCAACACTGGAGAGCTTGCCGGGCGCCAGCGTCGCCGTGCTCGCCGACGGTCTGGCGGCGGAAGGCGACGAGGCCGCCTTCAACACGCTTCTGTCGAAGAACGCCGCGCGTGTGGTCTGGGCCGTTTCCGACCGGCCTGCCTTGATCGGCCTGACCAGCGCCGACAACCAGGTGGACGGCTTTGAACTGACCGCCATCCGCGCGCCGGGCGATCCGGCGCCGGCTCAGGTGACCGCTGGCGCCTTCGACGACAAGGGCCGCCGCATCGCCGACGCCACGCTGACCTTCTCACCCGGAGAATCCACCGCTACCGGCACGATGGCGGTGCCGTTCGAACTGCGCAACGACTTCGCCTCGATCGCGCTCGACGGTGAGCGGCAGGCCGGCGCCGTGCGCGTGCTCGACGAGAGTTCCAAGCGCCGCCGCGTCGGGCTGCTGTCGCAGGCCGAGGCCGACCAGGCGCAGCCGCTTCTGTCGCCGCTGTACTACATCCGCCGCGCGCTGCAGCCCTTCGCCGATCTGGCCGAACCGTCGAGCGCCGACCTTGCCGACGCCATCCCGCAACTCCTCGATCAAAAGCCGGCGATGATCGTCATGGCCGATATCGGCACCATTCCTGAGCAAGTGCGGCAAAGGCTGGTCGACTGGCTCGACAATGGCGGCACGCTGGTGCGGTTCGCCGGCTCGCGGCTGGTCGCCGCCGGCAATGACGACGACCTGCTGCCGGTAAGGCTGCGCACCGGCGAGCGCTCGCTCGGCGGCGCGTTGTCGTGGACGATGCCGCAGCCGGTCACCGATTTTCCGAAGACAGGCCCGTTCGCCGACCTGGCTCCGCCCGCCGAGGTCACCGTCACCAGGCAGGTGCTGGCCGAGCCGACGCCTGACATCGTCGAGCGCACCTGGGCCACGCTTGCCGACGGCACGCCGCTGGTGACCGGGATGAAGAAGGGCAAGGGCACGCTCGTCCTGTTCCATGTCACGCCGGAGGCAACCTGGTCGAACCTGCCGATCTCCGGCAGCTTCGTCGAGATGCTGCGCCGCATCGTGCAACTGTCGCGCAATCAGGGTGCCGCGGTCGCCAACGCCGAAGCCGCCGCCACTTCGCTGGCGCCCTACCGCATGATATCAGCCGACGGCACGCTGGTGCCGCCAACGCCGGATGCACGGCCGCTGGTGCCGGGTGCCGGCCCGCTGCCGGTGACGTTCGAGAACCCGCCCGGCCTGTACGGATCCGAGACCGGCGTCTTTGCCCACAATCTGCTCGATGCCGAAAGCAGCTTCGCACCGCTGGTCCGTCCTCGGATCACCGTGCCGGTCACCACCGTCCAGTACGCTTTCGACGAATCGCGCAATTTGAAGGGTCCGCTGGTGGCGGCAGCCCTTGTGCTGATGGTGCTCGACACGCTGGCCGTGTTCTGGATGGGCGGCCTGTTCTCGCGCCGGCCCCGACGCGCCCGCGCTGCCGCAACCACCGCCGCCCTGTTGCTTGCGCTCGGCGCCCTGGTCGGCCACGCCGATATCGCCCGCGCCGACGATGCCAAACCCGGCGATGAGCGGGCGATCGAGGACATTTCGAAGACCCGGATCGCCTATGTGCAGACCGGCGAACGAAGCGTCGATTCGATCAGCCAGGCCGGGCTGGAGGGCCTGACCCGCTTCCTGATCGAGAAGACCGCGCTCGAGCCGGGGGCGCCGGCCAGCGTCGATATCTCGAAGGACCAGTTGTCCTTCTATCCCCTGATCTATTGGCCGATCGACCCTGCCGCACCGATGCCGAGCCAGGCTGCGATCGCCCGCGTCGACGCTTATATGCAGCAGGGCGGCACGGTGCTGTTCGACACGCGCGACCAGTTCGCCACCGGCATCGGCGCGGATTCGGCCAGCCCGGCGACGGAGCGGCTGCGCGACATCCTCGGCAATCTCAACGTGCCGCCGCTGGAACCGGTGCCATCGGACCACGTGCTGACCAAGTCCTTCTACATCCTGCCTGAGTTTCCCGGACGCTTCGCCGGCGGCCCGCTCTGGGTCGCGGCGTCGCTCGAAGCCAGCAACGTCGAGAACCGCCCGGTGCGCACCGGCGACGGCGTCTCGCCGATCATGATCACCGCCAATGATTTCGCCGGCGCCTGGGCGGTCGACGAAAATGGCGACCCGCTTTTGCCGACCGTGCCGTCGGACCCGATGCAGCGCATTTATGCGCTGCGCGCCGGCGTCAACATCATGATGTACATGCTGACCGGCAACTACAAATCCGATCAGGTGCACGTGCCGGTGCTGCTCGAACGGCTGGGGCAGTAAGCCATGAACTGGTCGCTTGCCTTCGAACCGCTCATCTCCTTGCCGCTGCTTGGCCTGGTGCTGGCGCCGCTGTTGCTGCTGGCATTGGCCGGCCTGTGGTTTCGCCAGCGCGGCGCTGTCTTCCGTTTCGCCGCCCTGCTCGCGCTGGCTGCGGCCCTGCTCAACCCCGTGTTCCTCGACGAAGAGCGCGAGGCGCTGAAAAGCGTTGTCGCCGTCGTCGTCGACCGCAGCCAGAGCCAGGACATCGGCGAGCGCACCAGGCAGACCGACGAGGCGCTGGCCGGGCTTCAGCAGCGCCTCGGCCGCTTCAAGCAGTTCGACGTCCGCGTCGTCGAGGCCGGCAAGTCGGAAGCCGCGGAGGAGCGAACCGAAACACGGCTTTTCGGCGCGCTTGAAAGCGCGTTCCGCGACGTGCCGCCTTCGCGTATCGGCGGCGCGATCATGGTCACCGACGGCGAGGTGCATGACGCCCCCGCCGGCACACCTGACTTCAACGCCCCGCTGCACGCGCTGATCACCGGCAATGACCAGGAAAAGGATCGCCGCATCCGCTTCGAGAATGCGCCGCGCTTCGGTCTGGTCGGCAAGCCGCTCGAAATGACCTATCGCGTCATCGCCACCAACAATGAGACCGGCTCGGTCGATGTGCGCGTGTCGGTCAATGGCGAGCAGGTTTCGGTCGAGCGCGCCGTCATCGGCCAGGCCATGCCGCTGCAGGTGACCATTCCCAACGCCGGCCGCAACATCGTCGAGCTCGCCATCGATCCCGAGCCCGGCGAACTCACCGACACCAACAACCGCGCCATCGCGCTGATCGACGGCATCCGCGAGAATTTGCGTGTGCTGCTGGTTTCCGGCGAGCCGCATGCCGGCGAGCGCACCTGGCGCAACCTGCTGAAATCCGACGCCTCTGTCGATCTGGTCCATTTCACCATCCTGCGGCCGCCGGAAAAGCAGGACGGCACGCCGATCAACGAATTGTCGCTGATCGCCTTCCCGACGCGCGAGCTGTTCGTCGAGAAGATCAAGGATTTCGACCTGATCATCTTCGACCGCTACCAGCACCGCGACGTGCTGCCGATCCTCTATTACGACTACATCGCCGAATATGTCGAAAAGGGCGGCGCGCTGCTGATCGCGGCAGGGCCTGAATATGCCGGCGAAAGCTCGATCGCCCGCACGCCTTTGATGTCGGCGCTGCCGGCGCTGCCGACAGGCGAAGTCGTCGACAAGGCCTTCTATCCGCGCCTCACCGAGCTTGGCCAGCGCCATCCGGTGACGCGCGGGCTCGACGGCTCCGCCACCGAGCCGCCGCACTGGAGCCGCTGGTTCCGCACCATCGGTGTCGAGAATCCCGAGGGCGAAGCAGTGATGAAGGGCGCCGACAACCGACCGCTGCTGCTGCTTGACCGCAAGGGCGAAGGCCGCGTCGGCATGTTCCTGTCCGACCAGGGCTGGCTGTGGGCGCGCGGCTTCGAGGGCGGTGGCCCGCATGTTCAGCTTTATCGCCGCATCGCCCATTGGCTGATGAAGGAGCCCGAACTCGAGGAGGAACGGCTGACCGCCGACGGCCGCGGCATGGTGCTGGAAATCCGCCGCCAAACGATGAGCGACGACCCCGGTCCGGCGCAGGTCATCACCCCGTCCGGCAAGGCGCTGACCGTCAAGCTCGAAGAATCCGAGCCCGGCGTCTTCCTGGGCAGCATCGAGACCAACGAGATCGGCCTCTATCAGGTCGGCAATGGCGATCTGAAGGCGCTTGCCCATGTCGGCCCGATCAATGCGCCGGAATTCACCGACGTCGTCTCCACCGAGGGCCGGCTGAAAGCGCCGACCGAGGCCACCGGCGGCAGCGTGCGCCGGCTTGCGCCGCCATCGTCAGCTCTTGGGTCGGCCCTTGGCAACCCCGCAGGCGGCGTGACGCTGCCCTCGGTCGTCCCGGTCCGCTCCTCAGGCGCGGCCACCGGCAACGACTGGATCGGCCTGCGCACCACCGACGACAGCGTGCTGAAGGCCGTCTCGCGCGTGCCGCTGTTTGGCGGCTTCCTCGGCCTCGGCCTGTTGCTCCTGGCCATGGGCTCGATGTGGTACCGCGAGGGGCGGTAGCGGTGCCTTTTCCTTCTCCCCTTGTGGGAGAAGGTGGATTGGCGCGTAGCGCCAAGACGGTTGAGGGGTGCTGGACGGAATGAGGCGTTGGTGTTCGCTGGAACACCCCTCATTCGACCTCGCTTCGCGAGGCCACCTTCTCCCACAAGGGGAGAAGGAAAAAGCGCGCTACTCCTCCGGTTCCGTCGTGAACATCAGCGGATAGCCCTTGGCCTTGCCGGCATCGGTCGCCCGCGTCGCCTTGGTCTCGGCGACGTCCCGGGTGAAGACGGCGACGACGCAGACGCCGCGCTGATGCGCGGTGATCATCACCCGCCGCGCCTGGTCCTCGCTCAGCTTGAATTCGCCCTTGAGCACCGTCACCACGAACTCGCGCGGCGTGAAATCGTCGTTGAGGAGGATGACCTTGTAGAGCTTCGGCCGTTCGGTCTTCGGCTTCGTTTTAGTGCTGGGTTTGGTGACGATCTCAGGCATCGGAACCGGCAGTCGCGCGCAAGAATTTCGCTTTTATTCTGACATAGGCAAAAGCGGTCGTCCATTTTGAGCGGGCCGCAAACCGCGGTCCGGCGGACGCGGCCGTTCACAAGTCCGAGATTGCCGCTGGCGGCGGGGATTGCATCACCAAAGCCTGGGATCAGACAGCCACACTAGCGCGAGAGCGGGCCGCTCGCCTTCCGCCAGGCGTCGATGCCGCCGTGGATGTGCCAGGCGCTGGCAATCCCCGCATCCTGCGCCGCCTGAACCGCCATGGCCGAGCGCTCGCCGAAGGCGCAATAAAACAGCAGTCGCCTGCTGGTCGACCTGGCGAGCTCATGCAGCATGCCGCCCGCGGCGATGTTCTCCTGCAGCGTCGTATAGGGCACATGCAGCGCCCCCGGAATGATACCGTGCCGTTCTCGCTCGGAGCGCTCGCGCAGATCGATCAGCACGACTTCGGGCTTTCCCACCAGCGCAAGCGCCTGCTCGGCCGTGATAGCCCAGCCACGCCGCGCAATCTCTTCCTGATGAAACCCGACCTTCATGTTGGCCGGCACGGCGACATCCATCATTTTCGGATTCGCAAGCTTCAGATTGTTCATGATCTCGACATAGTCTTCCATCGACTTCACTTGCAGGCGCGGATTGAAGGCCTTTTCCTCACCGATGGTCGAGACGGTCTCGCCTTTGTAATCATGAGCCGGGTAGATCAGCGTCTCGTCCGGAAGCTTGAGCAGGCGGCCGAAGATCGATTCATATTGCTGCCGCGGATCGCCATTCTGGAAATCGGTGCGGCCAGTGCCGCGGATGAGCAGCGTATCGCCGGTGAAGACCCGGTCCGGCAGAATGAAGCTGTAGGAATCATCGGTGTGGCCGGGCGTGTAGATCACCTCGAGCGCAAGCCCCTCGATGGTGAGCTTGTCGCCGTCGGAAAGCCGCATCGAAACCACGTCCGCCTTGGTCTGCTCGCCCATCACGGTGATGCACTGGGTCTTGTCGCGCAGCGCGCCCAGGCCGGTGATGTGGTCGGCGTGCAGGTGCGTGTCCACCGCCTTGACGAGCTTGAGGTCGAGCTCACGCACGAGCTGGAGATAGCGATCGACCTTCTCCAGCACGGGATCGATGATCAGGGCTTCGCCGCCCCGGCGGCTGGCGAGCAGATAGGAGTAGGTGCCCGAGACGGAGTCGAAGAGCTGCCGAAAGATCATTTCTGCCACATACACCCTTGCACCTCGCCGTCCGCAGTGTCACCGCTTCGGGCTCACCCATTACAATAATGCAAGGTGCCCGCGCCCGCCAGCCGGGTCGATCACCTTGGTCAACAGGCGAGGTCGTACCAACATTAGCTTCCGGCGCGATTGAGTCTGCTACTGACCGCAAATTCGGAAATTGCGATCGATCCCAAATTGTTGCAATCTGCGTTTCGTTCAAAATCTACGCTGGACATCGGGGGGGTCGTCTAAATGCCGGGGTATAAACCTTTTGTTGATTTGAATGTTGGATTCAGCAACGCAGAAAACTATAGACGACGAGAGAATAAGTCGCTTCTTTCAAAATATTTTGTTGGAGACGACTTCTTAGACAGAATCATAAACCCAAATGTCTATTATATCGTAGGCGAGAAAGGCACAGGTAAAACTGCTTACGCTACCTATTTGGCAAATACAATTTACAAGAAGAACAGAGTATCTACTTTTGACGTGCGACAGACAGAATATCAAAAGTTCATTGAGCTTAAGCGACAAGGTCATCTTCCACTTAGCCAATATACAGAAGTATGGAGAACCATACTTCTAATGGCAAGTGCAACAAGTGTTATTTCTCATTCAGGAACCCCAGAATTCCTAAGACGTTTTACAAAATTAGCGGCCCTCAAAAAGGCTGTTGACGATTTCTATGAAAACGCTTTCGCTCCAGAAATCGTAAAAATGCTCACGTTCGTGGAATCAGGCGAACTGGCCTCCTCTCTATTGGCGAAGTACGCTGGGATCGAAAGTGGCCTGTCTGCGAAAACAGGATTTCAAGCCAATGACTCAAGATCGGTGTTCCAGACAAATCTTCTAAATATAAGAAAAACGTTCGAATCAGCTCTGACCGGACTAAAGTTAGATGACAACATTATAATATTTATTGATGGAATTGATGTTAGACCATCTGACATCGCGTACGCTGATTACTTCGACTGCGTGAGAGGGCTGACCGAAGCAGTATGGTCTGTAAACCACGATTTTTTGGCAAATATAAAGGACACAAAGGGTAGGATTAGAATTGTTCTTTTAGCTAGGCCAGATATATTTTTACGAACCGGCCTCCACAACATAAATACGAAACTTCGGGACAACTCTGTTTTCTTAAATTGGATGACTACCTATAAGGATTATAGAAGCTCCCTTCTTTTCAAGGTTGCCGACAGACTTTTGGCAATACAGCAAGATGAACCGCCTGAAAAATTCGGACAAGCGTGGGATCATTATTTCCCATTCTTTGCCGAAAACGTAAAGGCAGCATCAATTTCAGGAGAAAAGGGTGTCAAATTCTTTTTTAGCGTTCCTTCGTTTTAGCTACTACAGGCCTAGGGATGTTAACAGTATGATTGCAACAATTCAAGATATACTAAAGAAGAAATCAGGATCTACGGAATACGTTTCTGATATCGACTTTAGTGACTCTTCTTTCAGAGATGCTCATGCGGAGTATTTACTTGGAGAGATTCGGGACCAACTTCTTTTCTACTATTCTCAAGATGAATACGATACTTTTTTGGAATTCTTTCTCCACTTGCGCGGAAAGCGGAAATTTACATATGAGGAATACCTCTCAGCATTTAACGAATTCGTTGCCCAATGCGCAGCTTCCGGAAAGAAATTGCCGCAATTTTTTGAGAATGACACGGTATTTCTCCAATTTCTCTATGATCAAAATGTCATTTGCTACAAAGAAAGGGACCAGGACGAAAGTAAGGACTCTGAGCTTTTTATCAGGTGGTGCTTTAGGGAAAGGACACTTGCGAACATGGCTCCCAAGGTGCGTACTGGTATGGAATACGAGATTTTCTATGGATTGAGCAAAGCCCTGAATGTTGGCAGACCAATCAGAGTTAAGAGAAGCGTAAAGCGTCGTCTAATTGGAACAGTTATTAGTGTTGATGGTGAGAAAGGATTTGGTTTTATAAGAGGAGGTGATAAACAAATTGAGTACTACTTCAAACTTACGGAATTTTCGGGATCTCACGTTCGCATTTCTGACAAAGTTTCCTTTGAGGTGAGTACCAAATATGGCAAGCCTAGAGCGTTGACCATCAAACGTGAGCGTTAACGCGGCTGCCTGCTGCCCGACTGTTGTGCCCGCATCGCCAATCTGGCCGGCCCCTGCCAGCGTGCTGCGCGACAGCTCTGACGCGGTGCGTGGCCGTTGCCACTTGCTACAGCGGTCTGTTAGGCCGAAAAAACACAAGCTTTGATGGAGCGCAGTTGAGGCTGCCCTAACGAGGGGGCTCGCCGACGTTCGATACGGCCCTTATCGCCGCAGCACCGCCGACAGCACATCCCTGACGCCGATAGCGCCGACGAAGCGCGACTGGTCGTCGAACAGCGCAACCGGTGCTGTCTGCGAGCGGTAAATGGCCAGCATCACGGTCTTCAGCGACGTGCCCGGATTGGCCCAGAACACCTGCGCCGTCTCTTCCGGCTGCGCCTCGACATCGGCGCAGGAGACCCACACCGCCGGCTTGCCGTCGCGTTCGGCCGCCGCCACCAGCCCGTGCTCGTCGATCTTGAAACGCGTCGTCTTGCGGCGGTCGAGCCACACCCAGCCGTCCTCGCCGTGGTCGAGGTCGCGGCGGTCACGCATCACGTTCCAGGCGGTCAGCACCGAGAGTGGATTCACATTGGCGATGAAGTCGCGGACATAATCGTTGGCGGGGCGCAGCACGATGTCCTCCGGCGCACCGGTCTGCACGATGCGCCCGCCTTCCATGATGGTGATGTGGCTGCCGATCTTCAGCGCCTCCTCAAGGTCGTGGCTGACGAAGATGATGGTCTTCTTCAGTTCGGCCTGAAGCTGCAGCAGCTCGTCCTGCAGCTTGGTGCGGATCAGCGGGTCGAGCGCCGAGAACGGCTCGTCCATCAACAGGATCGGGGCTTCAGTGGCGAAGGCGCGCGCCAGCCCGACGCGCTGCTGCATGCCGCCGGAAAGCTCGTGCGCGTATTTCTTCGCCCACTGGTCGAGATTGACCAGTTTGAGCTGGCGATGCACGCGCTCCTTGCGCTCGGCTTCGGGCACGCCGGCGAGTTCGAGACCGAGGCCGACATTCTCCTCCACCGTGCGCCACGGCAGCAGGCCGAACTGCTGGAACACCATCGCCACCTGCTTCTGCCGCAGCCGCCGAAGGGTCGCCTCGTCGCAGGTGACGACATCGACCGTCTTGTCGCCGTCCTTGACCAGAACCTGGCCGCGCGAAACGACGTTCAGCCGATTGACGGCGCGCAACAGCGTCGACTTGCCGGAGCCGGACAGGCCCATGAGCACGGAAATCTCGCCCTCATGCACGGTAAGGCTTGCCCCGGCGCAGCCCAGCACATTGCCGGTCTTTTCGAGGATCTCGGCGCGGCTGGCGCCGCTGTCTATGAGCGCGAGCGAGCCGGCCTGGTCGGAGCCGAAAACGATGTCGACATTCCTGAAATCGACGGCGACGGTCATTTCTTGCCTCCAACGCCAATACGGGTCATCCGGTCGAGCACGATGGCCAGCACGACGATGGCGAGGCCGGCCTCGAGCCCGAGATCGATCCTGCGCGAGCCGAGCGCCCGGTTGATCTCGGTGCCGAGCCCGCCGGCGCCGATAAGGGCCGCGAACACCACCATAGACAGCGACAGCATGATCGACTGGGTCAGGCCGGCCATGATGGTGGGCAGCGCCGAAGGCAGCTCGACCTTCCAGAGCAACTGGCGCCTGGTGGCGCCGAACGCCTCACCCGCCTCGATGATCGATTTCGGCACCGAGGTGACGCCGAGATGGGTGAGCCGGACCGGAGTCGGGATGACGAAGATGATGGTGACGATGAGGCCGGGCGCATTGCCGAGCCCGAACAAGGTCAGCACCGGGATCAGGTAGACGAAGGTCGGCAGCGTCTGCATCAGGTCAAGCACCGGCAGCATGAAGCGATAGATCTTCGGCTTGTGCGCGGCCCAGATGCCGAGCGGCACGCCGATCGCCATCGAGGCGGCGGCGGCGGCAACCACCAGCACCAGCGTCTCCACCGTCTGCTTCCAGAGGTCCTGGTTGAGGATGAACAGCAGTCCGATGAAGACGGCGAGCGCCAGCCCCTTCGAACGCTGCAGGGCATAGGCGAGCAAGGCGATCAGCGCGATGAGCAGGACCGGCGGCAGCAAAAGAAGACCGTCGACCATCCCGTCGAGCAGGAAATTGAGGCCGTTGGAGAAGGCCCTCAGGACGGTGTTGAAATTGTCGGTGAGGAAGGTGAAGAAGGCCTTTCCCCAGGCGCCTATGGGGATCTGGTAGCTGACCAGGAATTTCGAGATCGGATCCATCTATCCCCTCTTCTGTCGGCGCCGTCCTTGCCGGCCGGTCATCTTGTCACAGGATATGAAAAAGGGCAGCCCTTTCCACCGTGGCTGCCCTTGTTCCGGTTACCGAATGCAAAGTCGGCTCAACTTCCGAGCGCGGTCTTGACCGCCGCCGCCGCGTCGCCGCCGTCGAAAGTGGTCACGCCGGCAATCCAGGGGGTGACCGCGTCCGGGTGCGCCTTCAGCCAGTCGGTCGCGACCGTGTTGGCGTCGCCGCCCTTGAGGATCGCGTCCATCATCTCGCCTTCCATGTCCAGATCGAACTTCAGATTGGCGAGGAACTTGCCGGCATTCGGGCATTCGGTCATGTAGCCTTGGCGCACATTGGTATGCACCGTGGCGGCGCCGAAGCCGCTGTCGCCCATGCCGTCGAGATAGGTGATCTTCATGGCGCCCATCACCGGATGCGGCGTCCAGCCGAGGAAGGCGATCCATTCGTTGCTCTTCATCGACTGCTCGGCCTGGGTGAGCATGCCGGCCTCCGAGGATTCGACCAGTTCGAAGCCTTCGAGATTGGCCGCCGGGTCCTTGATCATGTCGAGGATGATGCGGTTGCCGTCATTGCCGGCCTCAATGCCGTAGATCTTGCCGTCGAACTTGTCCTTGAACTTGCCGAGATCGGTCAGCGTCTTGACGCCGCCATCGGCGACATAGGTCGGGACGACGATGCCGTAGCCGGCGCCACTGAGATTCTCGCTGACGGTCTCGACCGAGCCGTCGGCGGTGTAATCCTTGATGTCGTTGGTCATCGACGGCATCCAGTTGCCGAGGAAGACGTCGAGGTCCTTGTTCTTCAGCGACGCATAGGTCACCGGAACCGAAAGCTGGATCACCTCCGGCTCGTAGCCGAGCGCGGTGAGCAGCACCGAGGCGACGCCGGTGGTGGCCTGGATGTCGGTCCAGCCGACATCGGAGAGACGCACCGTCTTGCAGCTTTCCGGATCGCCGGCGAAAGCTGCGCTGGTGGACAAAAAAGCCGCCAGGCCGAGGCCGGCGACGAAGGAATTCATACGCGACATGGTTATTCTCCCATTTCGATTCTTTGGCGAAGCGAAGTTACGGTTTTCATCTCCGCTTTGTTTCGTCAGCCAAACACCATTCTGGTGCGGTTTCAAGCGATAAGGCAATCGCGAACAACGGCGCGGGCTGGCCGATCAGCGACACGCAACCTGCTGCTCCGGCCGCTTTTCCGGTGGAATGCGGGAACGCCCTCTCCCCGCACCCGGACAACTCAGCTTAAAAGAGCCCATGGCCAAGCTGTACTTCCACTATGCGACGATGAATGCCGGCAAGACGACGATGCTGCTGCAGGCCTCGTACAATTACCGCGAGCGCGGCATGACGACGATGCTGTTCGTCGCCGGCCATTACCGCAAGGGCGATACCGGGCTGATCTCGTCGCGCATCGGCCTGGAGATGGAAGCCGAGATGTTCCGCGACGGCGACGATCTGTTTGCCCGGGTCGCCGAGCATCACGACCATACGACGGTGCATTGCGTCTTCGTCGACGAGGCGCAGTTCCTCGAGGAGGAGCAGGTGTGGCAGCTCGCCCGCATCGCCGACCGGCTGAACATCCCGGTGATGTGCTACGGCCTGCGCACGGATTTCCAGGGCAAGCTGTTTTCCGGCTCCCGCGCGCTTCTGGCGATATCGGACGATCTGCGCGAGGTGCGCACGATCTGCCGCTGTGGCCGCAAGGCGACGATGGTCGTGCGCCTCGGCGCGGATGGCAAGGTGGCAAGGCAGGGTGAACAGGTGGCGATCGGCAAGGATGTCTATGTCTCGCTCTGCCGCCGCCATTGGGAAGAAGAAATGGGCCGCGCCACGCCCGACGATTTCATCGGCTTCACCAAAGCCTGACCGGAAGCAGAGACGGCACCCGACCGGGACGAAGGGAGGTGCGAGGAAACGTGATCATAACATGTTTGTTCTTGCTTTGTGCCGGCAATTATGCTAACAATTCCGGCACGGTGCTGATTGCGCCAGTGACCCGCCGCCAAGGCGGTTTTTTTGTGCCGGATTCGGCGCCATCCTTAAAACGCTCCTAATCTTCCGCCTTCCCTTCCCTTTGTGCCACACATATATTCGCGGCGGTTCGCGACATGAAACAGATGCCGAAGCGGGAGGCCCACATGGCGACATTGCAGAATTTCGATGCCGAAATTGCCAAGACCAAGCAGGTCGTGCAGGACATGCGCTCCAAGATCGAGCAATCCGGCACGATGCTCGATACGCTCGCCAAGGCCGACAAGAAGATCGGCGACGCCAATTTCGAACTCGAGAACGCCCGCATCGAGGATGTGCTGAAGCAGCAGAAGGTGATGGAAGGCAACATCGCCGACCTGATCATCGGGCTGGAGGACGCCACCAACGTCTTCGGCGCCGAATTCGAAAGTATGAAGAACTACACCGGCTGGGAAAACTTCATCGGCATGTTTTCCAGCCAGAGCAAGCAGCGCATGCGCACCGACCGTGTCCGCAACATGTCGCTGGCCGGCAATCTCCAGGAGCTGCTGGCGAAGTCCGACACCATCGTCGGCATCCTCAAGGCGCAGAAGGAGGTCCTCGACCAGCGCTACAAGACGTCCGAGGCCAGCCTCTCGCAGGTGATCGAACGCCGCAAGACGACCATGTCCAATCTCGAGGCCGTGCAGAAGCGCATCGAGGAGCTCAACCCGATGCTGCTCGACATCGAGAACAGGATCGCCGCCTCGACCAGCCAGAAGGAGCGCACGCAGCTTGAAGGCGAGCGTTCGAAACTAGCCACCGAATACAACGAGAAGCAGGCCAAGGAGCAGGAACTTTTGGCCGAAAGCCAGACGCTGGAGCGCTACACCTCGATGTTCCAGACCTTTGTCGATTCGCTCAACAACCAGATCGCGGCGCAGTCGACGCTGATCAACAAGTTGACCATCGATACCGAGCAGCGCATCGTGCTCTACAAGGCCCTCGAGGACTCGCTGAAGACCGCCGCCCAGCAAGACGTCGCCCACAAGATCAACACGCTGGGCAGCCAGGTCGACAACACCGCCGAGGAGACCATGGCCGGCATTGGTGCTGCCTCGCAGAAGCACATCGGCGATCTCCTCGAAATGCACGAGAAGAACATGGTGGCGACCGCCGATATCCAGCGCCGCAAGAAGCTGGCCGACGACGCCTTTGCCCGCCGCTTCGATGAGGTGCTGAAGAAGCACAATGCGGCAAACTACGTGCAGTCGTAGTTGCCGCACTTATCAGTTCAGTGTCGCACTCTGTCACGCCCCCCTCTGCCCTGCCGGGCATCCCCCCCGCAAGGGGGGAGATTGGCAGTTCTGTCGCCGCGCATTTTTCTGCAGCGCTGAAGAGTGGCGAAAGCCGGGATGACGAACGATCTCCCCTCTTGAGGGGGAGATGTCCGGCAGGACAGAGGGGGGTGTTTGGCGCCTCCTTAGGACCAGTATCATGACCCCTGAAAATGAAGCGGCGGCGCGCTATTTCTCGGCGATCTCGGCGGCACTCAGCGGCCTCGAAGTGTTCATGCGCGACGACCGCTCGCCGCTCTACCGGCACGGCATCGTTGCCAAGATCGTCGCTGAATACATTGCGCGGCTCGACAGCTCCTTTTCCTGCTGGCGCAATCGGCTGGGCTTCATGGAGACGTTCCGCATTTCGCGCGCCGAAAGCGGCTTTCCGGTCTTCCAGAACGTGCTCGAGCTGGAGAACGACCGCCGCCAGGCCGATACGCGGCTTGCCAACATACCGCTGGCCGGCGAGTTGCGTGAGGAAATGGCCGACTTCATCCTGCGCCACAAGGAATTCCCCGAGGCGCTGCAGAAATCGATGGCCGAGCGGCTCTATCTGGAGGGCGTCAGGAGCGAGACAACCTTCGGGCCCTTCACATTGGCGCAGACGGCAAAAGTCTCGGTCAATCCGAAGACGGGGCGGCCTTACTACCTCGTCCATTGGGCTGCCTTCGACGGCAGCGCCAACCTGCCGCTGGTCTACATGGTGACGGTCGAGGATTCCTCTGAAGAGATGATCGGGCAGCTTGTCGACCGCAATGGCAAGCTCAACGACAAGGTCGACATTCCGCTTCCCGTTGAAGGGTTGCTCAATCCCGAGCTTGCCCACCGTTTCGACGACTTCACCGAGAAGAATTCCGCCTACACGCTGTCGCCGGCGACGATCGCCGTCAACCTC
This sequence comes from Mesorhizobium sp. M9A.F.Ca.ET.002.03.1.2, assembly GCF_003952365.1. Classification (NCBI taxonomy): domain Bacteria; kingdom Pseudomonadati; phylum Pseudomonadota; class Alphaproteobacteria; order Hyphomicrobiales; family Phyllobacteriaceae; genus Mesorhizobium; species Mesorhizobium sp. M9A.F.Ca.ET.002.03.1.2. Next base: position 204,974 of record NZ_CP034443.1, read on the forward strand.
GACAAGAATTTCGAGCCGCTCCACCCCAAGCAGCTGCGGCGCGTCGTGCTCGGCCCCTTCTATTCGGCAGGGATCACCGAGAACAATTCGACGGTGAGCGACGTGCTGGCCAAGGTGCGCAAGCCGGAAAATGCCTGGCTGCTGACCTGGACCGTCCAGGAGGTCTATTCGAAGGCCGAGAAACCCGGCCGCAAGGGCCTGTTTTCGAGCGAGAAGACGACGCAGGAATTCTTTATCAACACTGACGATCTGGAGGCCGCGCGCCAGGGCGTGTCGAGCTACGAGAACCACGCGCTGATCCCGCATGAGGCCTATCAGGCGCTCTACGCCGCCGGCGAGGCACAGAAGATCTTTTCGGGCTACAAGGTCCACATCCTGTCCAAGGGACAGGTCATCAGCGACGTCTGACCGTCAAACCGCGGAGCATCCTTCATGGACACCGGCCTGACCACGATTTCGGAAGCGGCAATCGAAAAGCACCGCGCCACGGCACAGAGCTTCATCACCCGCTTCGTCGTGCTGGAGGACCCGTCGCGTTCCTCTGGCACCGCCCTGGCCGGCACCAACCGCCGGTTCGTCTCGACCGTCTCGGTCGGCTCGGTGCGGCGCACGCGCGAGGTCGAGCTTACCAAGACAGTCGGCGCCGTCCATCCCGACGATCAGCTGCTGAGCATTGCGCAGCACATGCTGCTGTTTCGCACCCGACGCGGGCTGGCGATCGCGCTGGCCATATCGGACGTCTTCGCCGAAGGTTCAGACCTCGAAAGCCTGCAGGCGAGGAACGCCCGCGCCCCGCTCGAAGGCGACGAGGCCGCCGCCTTCAAGAAGCTTCTGTCGGCTTCGGCCTACATTTCGGCCTTCAGCCTTGCTTCCTACCTGTTCCAGCTGATTGACAGCGACGGCGAAGCGCCGAACGACACGCCAGAGCCGGACTTCCTGTTCGACACGCCACAGGATGCGGTGAAGTCGATCGTCGCCGGCCTCGACAGGGCGATATCAGGCTCGTCGGACGACGCCGACCTGATGACCAGGGCGCGCGCCTTCGCCCGTGTCGCCATCGACGGGCTTTTGGCGCGAAAGGGCCGCTTCGACGGCGTCGGTCCGTTCGAGAACGCGCATATCCGCATCGACGTCGACGACTTCACCCTTGACGGCTTCGACGTCGCGCCGGGCAAGCGGTCGAAGCCGCTGGTAATGACCTTCAAAAAGCCGGAAGAGGTCGTCGGCAACCACATCGCCAAGTACCAGTCGGTAAAGCTCGCCAAGATGCTGATGGCCTACGATTTCGAGCGCGAGCTGAACCCGTTCGTCGAGCTCGGCGGCTTCTTATTCACCTTCATCGGCGACGGCGCGCCCGGCACCGGAAAAACGACGCTGATCCAGATGATCGCCGGTCTCGTCAACGGCTACTGTGAGGTCGCCGGCTATCCCTTCGCCTACGAGAATTTCGGCGTCGACCAGATCTCCTCCTACCAGGGCAAGTCGGGCCAGAACTGCCGCCAGTTCATCAACAATGTGCTGAACCCCCGCGTCATCGGCTTCGGCACCATCGACGACATCGACCAGGTGGCGGCGCGCCGCTCCGACGATCGCGCCTCGGCCGGCCAACAGGAAATCACCGGCGTCTTGATGGATGCCTTTGCCGGCGCGGCGACCGTCGTGCGCGGCAACTGCTCTTTCGGCATGTTTTCCAACTATCCCGAAAATGTCGACGACGCGCTGCGCCAGCGCGCCGGCGCGCGCTGGCTGGTCGATGGGCCGCAAACGCGCGACGACTACATCGACATCTTCGTGTTGCTCGCCGGCAAGAACCACAAGATCCCGCTCGGCGACCACAAGCTCTATGCCGCCCAGGAAGTCCAGCGCGCGGTGATGGAGGCCTATGAAGGGCACGAGAAGCCCAGGGAAGATGGGCTCATGCGGGTCTATGAGCGCTACATGAAGGAGAACGGCGAACCGAAGTCGATGGCCGACATCGGCACCTATTTGCACATGATCAAGGATGCCGAACCGCGCTTCACCGGCCGCGCCATCAAGAACGTCACCGACGCGATCAAGATGCGCGCCATGGACATCGAGCTGCCGGACGAATGGTTCGAGAAGCCGGAAGTCTTCATGCACAAGGGCTACGACGACAAGAAGGCGATGATCGAAGAACTGCGCGGGCCGTTCTCGATGGATATGGTCATGCAGGAGGTCAACCGCTACGCCGATTCGGAGTTCCGCTACTCCGACAAGTCCAACGACGCGGCGGTGGAAAAGCTGCTGCGCGACGCGCGGCTGCGTGAACGGGCAGCCAGGGAAATGGAGGAGATGAAGAAGAAGGGCCTGTGGAATGCGTGAACTTGGCGCCCCTTCCTTCTCCCCGTTCACGGGGAGAAGGGATAGATGAGCCCCGCCAGGAAATCCGAGCTGCTGCGCGAGAACGAGCTGATCTATGGCCGGCTGCTGACCGTCGACGAGCCGCATCTCATCCAGCGCTACAACAAGGCCATGGCTGCCTTCGGCCTGAAGCCGACGAAGCTGAAAAGCTTCGAGATCGACCGCACCGGCTTCTCGCCGCAGGTGGCCGAGGAATGCGGCGACTACAACTATCTCGATCCCAACGAGATCAACCGCCGCTTCATCATTCTGACGCCGTCGCAGATCGACCTGCCGGTGGTGCACACCGCCTTTTCCAACACCTCGCAACTGATGTTCGAGTTCATGTCGAAGAACCAGCGCGCCATCGACGCGCTGACCATCAAGGACGTCATCTACGGCGAGATCGAGGATTCGGTCCCCAAGGTCGACGACATCGAGGATCTGCTGTCGATCAACCAGGTCGAGTTCAAGGTGCTGTCGGCGGAAGACGTGCTCGGCAAGGCCGCCGAACTCGGCAAGCTCGTCGACCGGCTGAAGCAGGAGCCGGACGCCTGGCGCGACAACGCCATGCTCACCCGCATGGTGGAACTGGCCAAGATCTGCGGCGACATCCGCGAGAACGCGCTGGTGCCGGATCAGGTGATCTTTCGCCACAGCGCCTACTGGACCAGCCATTTCGGTGGGCTCTACGTGTTCGTCGACCCGGACATGACGACCGTGATCAGCGACCCGGCAGCACCCGGCTTCCGCCGCTCGCGACCGTGGCAGGTAAGCTACCTCTCGATCAACGATGCCGACAGGGTGTTCAAGTTCCTCGCCGCCACCGGCCGCATCGAGCTGCCGCGTGCCTCATGGATCGAAACGTCAGGCTATCTCGAACATCGCGCCGAAATGGTGGTGCGCGCGCTGATCCGCGACGCCGAGCCCGACCGCAATCTGACCGACGTCGACAAGGTCTGGCTGCAGACCTGGATCCATGGCCATACCGACCTCATCACCAGGGAGGGCAATTTTCCCTTCCTCAACGCCGCCAAGCGCGAGATCGCTCACCTCGGCCGTCTCAACATCGAGGACGTGTTCCCGCAGCAGCGTTTCCTGGTGATCCGGGCCAAGCCCGACCATGCCGACGCCTGGCTGACCAACCAGTTGATCTCGGATTTCGTGCCACAGGACTTCGTCTCGCGCTATGTCTTCAACAAACCGGGCTTCTACAGGGATTATGGCGGCTTCAGCGACGCCTGGCGATCGCATGTTGTGGACGTTCTGAAAACCACATATCTGAAAGACAAGGCGACGTTTCGCACACGCCTCTACGGCCTGACTGATTGAATGACCGACTGATTGACGAGGGGGTGACATTGCCATGCTTGATCCGATCGTGAATTTCTTCACCTGGATTTTCCAGTGGATCGGCCGCGGCATCGGTTTCGTCATTGGCGTGATCCTGTGGCCGTTCATGTGGGCCGGGCGCTGGTACGCGCAGCGCGGCTGGATCCTGAAGGCGGTGCTCGGCCTCGCACTGCTCGTGCTGATCGGCCTCTATGCCAATTTCTTCTACGCCACCCAGTGGTGGAACAATTTCAACCCGAACTACGTCAGCACATATACGTTCGAGACCCGTAACGTCTCCGCTGGCGAGCAGACAGCGGCGGGCGCCGGCACCGACACCGCCAGGACCTGCGGAAACTCAGGCATAGCCCAGGTGGCAGCCGACCTCACCGACTTCAACGTCAACCAGAATGCCTGGATCTCGTCGATGATCCTCTACAAGCTTGGCCTGTTCGGCATCGACTGGGACCACACGCCGTTCATGGACAACAAGGCCTCGTTCCAGCGCGGCATCAACCAGGCGGTGCGGCGCACGGCGACCGAGCTTGCCGACAATCTCGGCCGCGTCCGCACCACATCGCAGATCGATGCCGACCTGCAGGACGCGCGCGGCAATCTGCAGTTCGATGAAGAGACCTGGTATTTCGGCATCAGCCCCTTCGGCCCGAAGACGCCGACGCCGAGCTACTATCGCGATGCCGTGCGCAAGCTTCGCGCCTTCAATGCCCGGCTGGAAACCTGCCAGGCGGTGTTCGACGCCCGCGCCGACAACCTTAAGCAGTATCTCGACCGCATCGCCAGCGACATCGGCTCGACCTCCGCCATCCTCAAGGAGCGTTCCGAAAACCACAACAATGGCTGGTTCGACTTCCGCGCCGATGACCGCTACTGGTTCGCCTATGGCCAGCTCTATGCCTACTACGGGCTGATGAAGGGTGCCGAGGCCGATTTTGAGGACGTGATCAAGGAAAAGCACCTGCAGAATCTGTGGGACACCATGGATGCGCAATTCGTCTCGGCCCTGAAGATCCAGCCCTTGATCATCGCCAATGGCCGCGAGGATGGCTGGCTGCTGCCGACGCATCTGACCACGATGGGCTTTTACATACTGAGGGTGCGCTCGAACCTGGTCGAGATCAGCAACGTGCTGACGCAATAGTTCGGCTGCGTATCTCCGGGAGCGGAACCTGATCGTCTCCTCGTCGTTCAACCGCGGGGCACAGCCAGCGAGGACACGAGATGCATATCCGGGAATTTGCTCGAAACTTCTACGCCACGATCGATGCGCAGGAATGGGATAGACTGTCCAGCCTGGTCTCTCCAGATCTCGCCGTTCATCTCGGCAGCGCCAACCCGATCGGCTTCGATGACTGGCGGAAATCCCTGGCCGAATTCTTCGTTGGATTCCCGGACGGGCATCACGTCATCGACGACTACGTCAGCGCCGCCGACAAAGTGGTTACGCGCTGTCGTTTTCAGGGCACGCACACCGGCATCTTTCATGGCGTCGAGCCGAGCGGAAACTGCGTCTCGGTTGGCGTGATCCACATCGATCGGCTTGAGAACGGCGTCGTGGTCGAACATTTCGGTCAACTTGACGGCCTGGGGCTGCTGCGCCAGATCGGCGCATATTAGCGCAACCGCTCGCAGCGCCCAGTGCGCTTGAGCCTGTCGCATTCCGTGCATTCCGCGGCTGTTTTGAGACGGCAAAACGGCGCGTGCTCTGGCTTCTATACGGCGCGACAACCGGGCGCGAAGACCCGGGACAGGTCGACCGGGAAACCAGAACAGTCTTTCTTCATAGGAAACATAGTTGCATGAAAGTTGACGCCACGGCAGCGACAGGGTTAGAACGTGCCCGCGCCTGCAGTGCCGGGCTGTTTCAAACAGGCTTGCGACCACACTGATCAAACCCGTCCCCTCCACCGTCCAATCCAGAGGAAAGCCGCCATGGCCGAAGTGAAGTCCGACATCGAAATCGCGCGCGCCGCCGACAAGAAGCAGATCCAGGAGATCGGCCGCAAGATCGGCATTCCGAGCGAGCACCTTTTGCCTTACGGCCACGACAAGGCGAAGATCTCCGCCGAGTTCATCAACTCGGTGAAGGCGAACAAGGACGGCAAGCTGATCCTCGTCACCGCCATCAACCCGACGCCGGCCGGCGAAGGCAAGACGACGACGACAGTTGGCCTTGGCGACGGACTCAATCGCATCGGCAGACGAGCGATCGTCTGCATCCGCGAGGCCTCGCTCGGCCCCAATTTCGGCGTCAAGGGCGGTGCTGCCGGCGGCGGTTATGCGCAGGTTGTGCCGATGGAGGACATGAACCTCCACTTCACCGGCGATTTCCATGCCATCACCACGGCGCATAATCTGCTTTCGGCGCTGATCGACAACCACATCTATTGGGGCAACGACCTCGGCATCGATATCCGCCGCGTCGTCTGGCGCCGCGTCATGGACATGAACGACCGGGCACTGCGCGAGATCATCTGTTCGCTCGGCGGCGTCGCCAACGGTTTCCCGCGCGAAGCGGGCTTCGACATCACCGTCGCCTCGGAAGTCATGGCGATCCTGTGCCTCGCCACCGACCTGAAGGATCTGGAGAGGCGCCTCGGCGACATCATCGTCGCCTATCGCCGCGACAAGTCGGCCGTCTATGCCCGCGACCTCAAGGCCGACGGCGCCATGGCCGTGCTGCTGAAAGACGCCATGCAGCCCAACCTCGTGCAAACGCTGGAGAACAATCCGGCCTTCGTCCATGGCGGCCCCTTCGCCAACATTGCCCATGGCTGCAATTCGGTCGTCGCCACCACGACGGCGCTGAAGCTTGCCGACTATGTCGTCACCGAAGCCGGTTTCGGCGCCGATCTCGGTGCCGAAAAGTTCTTCGATATCAAGTGCCGCAAGGCCGGCCTGACTCCGGCGGCAGCCGTCATCGTCGCCACCGTGCGCGCCATGAAGATGAACGGCGGCGTCAAGAAGGAAGACCTCGGCCACGAGAACGTCGAGGCGGTCAAGAAGGGCTGCGCCAATCTCGGCCGTCACATCGAGAACATCCGTCAGTTCGGCGTGCCGGCGGTGGTCGCCATCAATCATTTCTATTCCGACACCGACGCTGAAATCCAGGCGATGAAGGACTATGTTGCCTCGATGGGCGAAGAGGCGATCCTGTGCAAGCACTGGGCCAACGGCTCGACCGGCATCGAGGAGCTCGCCAACAAGGTGGTGGCGCTGGCCGAATCCGGCGCGTCGCAGTTTGCGCCGCTCTATCCCGACGCCATGCCGCTGTTCGAGAAGATCAACACCATCGTCCAGCGCATCTATCGCGGTTCCGAAGCGATCGCCGACAAGTCGGTGCGCGACCAGCTCCACGCCTGGGAGCGCGCCGGCTACGGCAATCTGCCGGTCTGCATGGCCAAGACGCAATATTCCTTCTCGACCGACCCAAACCTGCGCGGTGCGCCGACCGGCCATACCGTGCCGGTGCGCGAGGTCAGGCTGTCGGCCGGCGCCGGCTTCATCGTCGTCATCTGCGGCGAGGTCATGACCATGCCCGGCCTTCCCAAGGCGCCGTCCTCGGAAAAGATCCTGCTGAACGAGATGGGCCAGATCGAAGGCCTGTTTTAAGGGCTGTTTATTCCGGTGCCGAGACGAAGTCGAAGACGGGTTTGAATTCGACCGTCACACTTGCCCATTCCAGGCGTTGGCGTTGCCCCTCACCCTTACCCTCTCCCCGTGAAGAACGGGGAGAGGGGGCGCCAGCGTTGCGGCCAAGTCCCTTCTCCCCGTTCTTCACGGGGAGAAGTGCCCGGCAGGGCGATGAGGGGCAGCACCGATTTCAACAATTGGTGTTAGTACCGGAACGCGGAAGACCACCGTTTGCGGGCCGGCCGAACATCAATACACCTCAAGAAATCTCGGCTGAGCCTGCCTATGCCGCGTTCCGTGCCAGCGCGCGCTGGTTGGAGGCGTGGATCGTGTCACGTTCGGGCAGCGCGCCGGTCTTCAGGCAGTCGATCCATTCGGCGGTCTTGAGAACGGCGGCGAAGCGCGACTGCAGGATCACGGTCACCACCCGGTGGATGTCCTCTGCCGAAGCATAGCCGGCGCTGTTGGCATAGGGCACCGAACCGGTGGCGTCGGACAGGAACTCCACCGCAAAGCCCATGTGGACTGCGTGGATGATGGTCGACAGATCGCAATTATGCGTCATGTAGCCGACGACCGTGATCGTATCGATGGCGTTGGCGCGCAGCCAGTCCTCGAGGTCCGTGCCGGTGAAGGCGCTTGGTAAGGTCTTTTCGACATAGTGATCACGGCTTCGCCTTGATATCTCGGGATGCAATTCGGCGCCGTGGCTGCCCCTGGCGAAAACCGGTGACGTTTCGGGCGCCAATTGCTTGATGACCACGACCTTGATACCTGCCTCGGCGGCCGCGTCCATCGCGCGTGCTGCGTTGATGACGCTGTCGCGGAACGGCGGATGCTGGATGGCGAGATTGCCGCCATCATAGTCGTTCTGGATGTCGACGACGATGAGGGCGCGGCGTGGCGTCGTGCTGCTGGTTGGTTCGGACATGGAGTTTTCCTTTCCCGTCTGGCTTCGATGGGTCGAGGATAGGCCTGCCGCTGGATCGCAAAAGTGTCCCGATTGACATTATTCGAAAGAATTGGGACAATCCGGACCAACCCTCACTGGTGCTCCCATGACCGATCCAATCGTTGCCGCCATCGCCTTCGATGGCATCAGCCCATTCCACCTTTCCGTGCCATGCCTGGTGTTCGGCGAGGATCGCACCGCGCTCGGCCTGCCGCGCTTCGACTTCCGCATCTGCGCGATCGAAAGCGGGCCGATCCATACCGAGGCAGGGTTGACCGTGACTGCGCCGCATGGGCTTGGCAGCCTCGACGGCGCGGACATTGTGATCGTCCCAAGCTGGCGAGACCTCGACGATCCGCCACCGGCGTTTCTGGTGGAGGCGCTCCGGCGAGCGCACCGGAACGGTGCATTGATTGTCGGCCTGTGCCTCGGCACATTCGCTGTCGCGGCGACCGGACTGCTTTCGGGGCAGCGAGCCGCGACGCACTGGGCCTATACCGAGCAGCTTAAGGCGCTTTATCCCGACATAATCGTCGACGCGGACGTGCTCTACATCGACAATGGCGATGTCATGACATCGGCCGGCGTCGCCGCCGGGCTTGACTGCTGTCTCCACATCGTACGGGCCCGCTACGGCGCGGAGGCTGCACTTCGGCTCGCCCGGCAGATCGTCCTGTCTCCCCATCGGCAAGGCGGGCAGGCCCAGTTCATAGAACGTCCCATCGCCAGAACCGGGAATGCGGACCGCTTCACACAAGCCCTCGACACGGTGCGCAAGACGCTGGGCGAGGCGCACAGCGTGGACAGCGTCGCCGACGCCGCTGGCCTCACCCGACGGACATTCACGCGCCGCTTTCAAAAATCGATCGGCACCAGCTTCGGCGACTGGCTGATCGACCAGCGCGTCGCGCTGGCGCAGCGGCTGCTGGAAGCAACGGAAAAATCGATGGACACGATTGCCTTCGAGGCCGGTTTCGGCAGCGCCACCTCGCTGCGCCAGCATTTCGCGGCGCGGCTCAGGACCTCACCCGTGCAGTACCGGCGCGAATTCTCGAAGAGCGCCTATCAGGACGCGCACGCCGCCTCGCGTTGATCCAGATGCTCAGCCGCGCCTGACCGGCCGCGCCGGGTTGCCGACCACCGTGGTGTTTGCCGCCACGTCGCGCGTCACCACGGCACCCGCGCCGACAATGGCGCCGTCGCCGGTGCTGACGCCGCCGAGGATGATCGCGCTGCCGCCGATCCAGGCATTCTCGCCGATCTCGACCGGCTTCGCGATCTCCAGACCCGCCTTTCGACCCGCCGCCTCCTTGTGGTGCTCGGCGCAATAGATCTGCACGTTGGGGCCGAGCAACGTTCCCTTGCCGATACGAACTGGCGCCGTATCGAGGATAGTGCAGCCGGCATTGAGGAAGACGCCGTCGCCAAGGAAGATGTTGAAGCCATAAGCGCAGTGGAACGGCGCCTCGATGCGCGCACCCTCACCTGCTGCGCCGAGCAGTGATTTCAGCGCCGGTCCGATGTTGCCGCGGCGGCCAGGCGGCAGGCTGTTATGTTCGAAAATCGCATCGCGCGCGATGACACGCAACGTCTCCAGTTCGTCATCGAGGCACGTGTACCACTCGCCCGCCGCCATTCTTGTGCGTTCACTTCCAGCCATGGCGCGCCTCCTGTCCCAAAATCGTTCCAAAGCACAGTCAATGCAAACTGGATAGCGCCAGCGTGGACGCCGCCACTGGTCAAATGCCAAGCCTATGCTAGCCTGCTCTTGTCGGACTGTCCTGGCCCGGTGATCGAGGGGGTCAATCATGCTTTACATTCTCGCACTTCTGATCGGGGTCGTCGCCGGCCTGCGCGCCATGACGGCGCCCGCCGCCGTCGCCTGGGGCGCGTATCTCGGCTGGCTGCCGGTTGCCGGCACCTGGGCTGGTTTCATGGGCCACTGGATCGCCGTCGGCATCTTCACCATCCTGGCCATCGTCGAACTGGTCACCGACCAGTTGCCGTCGACGCCAAGCCGCAAGGTGCCGCAGCAGTTCGGCGCGCGCATCGTCATGGGCGCTTTCACCGGCGCGGTGATCGGCGCGACCGGCGGCGCCACTATCGGCGGCCTGATCGCCGGCGCCATCGGCGCGGTGATCGGCACGCTGGGCGGCGCCGAGCTACGCAAACGCCTGGCCGCCGCCTTCGGCAAGGACCTGCCAGCCGCCCTTATCGAGGACGCGGTGGCGATCGTCGGCGGCCTGCTGATCGTGGCGGCCGTGGCATGACGGCGAAGACATTCGACGCCATCATCATCGGCGCCGGACAGGCCGGACCGCCGCTCGCCGGCCGGCTGACGGCGGCCGGCATGAGCGTAGCGCTGGTCGAACGGAAACTGGTCGGCGGCACCTGCGTCAACACTGGCTGCATGCCGACCAAGGCAATGGTGGCCAGCGCCTATGCCGCGCATCTGGCCCGCCGCGCCGCCGACTACGGCGTGACGCTCTCCGGCCCGGTCGGCGTCGACTACAAGGCGATCAAGGCGCGCAAGGATAAGGTGTCGAACGACGCCCGCGGCAACCTCGAGAGCTGGATCGCCGGCATGGACAAATGCACGCTCTATCGCGGCCATGCGCGCTTCGTTGCCGCCAACATGGTGCGCGTCGGCGACGACGTGCTGAGCGCCGGGAAGATATTCCTCAACACCGGCGGCCGCGCCTCGGTGCCCGACCTGCCCGGCGTCCACGACATCGACTACCTGACCAATTCGTCGATGATGGATCTCGACGAGTTGCCGCGCCATCTGGTCGTCGTCGGCGGCAGTTACATCTCACTCGAATTCGCGCAGATGTTCCGCCGCTTTGGCTCGGAGGTCACGGTGATCGAAAAAAGCCCGCGGCTGATCGGCCGCGAGGACGAGGATGTCTCGGACGCCATTTTGTCCATCTTCCAAAACGAAGACATTACGGTCCATCTCGGCGCCGACGACATCAGATTCGCCCGCCAGGGCAACGACATCGCCGTGACTTTCTCCGCCGGCAAGGCGGCGGCGGTCGGCTCGCATGTGCTGCTGGCAGTGGGCCGGACTCCCAACACCGACGATCTCGGCCTGGACAAGGCCGGCGTCGAGGTCGACAAACGCGGCTTCATCGTCGTCGATGACCAGTTGCGCACCAGCGTGCCCGGCATCTGGGCGATGGGCGACTGCAACGGCAAGGGCGCCTTCACCCATACCTCCTACAACGACTACGAGATCGTCGCCGCCAATCTGCTCGACAACGATCCGCGCAAGGTGAGTGACCGCATCGAGGCCTATGCGCTCTATATCGATCCGCCGCTCGGCCGCTGCGGCATGACGGAGGCTGCGGTAAGGAAATCCGGCCGTCGCGCGCTGGTCGGCCAGCGGCCGATGACCCGCGTCGGCCGCGCCGTCGAGAAAGGCGAGACGCAAGGCTTCATGAGAATCCTGGTCGATGCCGACAGCAATAAGATCCTCGGCTGTTCGGTGCTCGGCCCCGGTGGCGACGAGGCGATACACTGCGTGCTCGACCTGATGTACGCCAAGGCGCCGGTCAGCACGCTGGCGCGCGCCATGCACATCCACCCCAACGTCTCGGAACTTCTGCCCACCATAGCCCAGGAATTGAAGCCGCTGGCCTAAATGGTAGGCGCTTCGGCGCTCGTTGCGCCCATAGCGCCGCGGACTGGACCAATCGACAGCGTATTGGGGAAAGGGCATGTGTTCGGCCCCCTTTCCTGGAGGCATTCCATGCAGAAATCGATCGAACGCATCGCCGGCGACACCGAAGGCGTTTCCTACGAATTCCCGGTTTTCTGCTTCGAGGGAGCGGACGAGGCGGCACCGTCAGCCTATCTGCAGGCGGCGCTTCATGCCGGCGAACTGCCGGGCGTCGTCGCCATCGATGCGCTGATGCCGCTGCTTGAAAAGGCCGAAGCGGAAGGCCGCATCAAGGGCGATATCACCATCGTACCCCAAGCCAATCCGATCGGCCGTGCCCAGTATCATTTCGGCGAGCATCAGGGCCGTTTCCACTTGGGCACGCGCACCAACTTCAACCGCGGCTTTCCGCTGCTGGCCGCGCCCGACACGGCGCTCTTGCCGGACACCACGCTTGGCACGGCCGATCAGCGGTTGAAGACGCGGCTGCTGCAATTGTCGATCGGCCACGACATTGTGCTCGACCTGCATTGCGACGACGAGGGCCTCGCCTATCTCTACGTCCACGCCAGCCTGTGGCCGGCGATGGCGGATTGCGCGGCCGCCATGGGTGTCGATGCGGTGGTGCTGTGGGATGAAGATACCGACGGCACCTTCGAGGGCGCCTCGATCATGCCGTATCTGAAGGCGCCGGCCGAAGTGGCGCGGTTCGACCGGCGCGTCGCCACCACGGTCGAGTATCGCGGCATACTCGATGTCGACGGCGCTCTGGCCGGCTCCGACGCCAAAGGGCTCTATCGGCTGCTGGTGGCGCGCGGCGTGATCCAGGATCAGGCCCTGCCCGCGCCCGGCGGCTTTGCCGGTCCCAACTCTTTTACCGGTCCAAGCTCTTTCACCGGTATCATCGCACCGCTCGAAAACATCGACATGATGCCGGCGCCCCGGGCGGGCGCGATCCTTTATGACGTGAAGCCCGGCGACCGTGTCGCCAAGGGCGCACTGCTCGCCACCATCGTCCATGCACCGGGCGAAGCCGGCGGCCGCACGCAGGTGTTCGCGCCTCAGGCGGGCGTCATCCTGACGCGGCGTTCCCGGCGCATCATCCGCGCCGGCGAAGACCTGCTGAAGCTGGTCGGCGACAGGAAGAGCGCCGATGCAAGGTCGGGGACGCTGGAGGACTGAGGCTCAAGCCCTTCCCCGGGCCCTCCCCTTCCCCTCCATTGAATCCAGTTGCGCGGCCGTTCAATCGCCGCTATTGGAATTGCCCATGAACATGCGCTCGATCAAGACCGTTTGGTGGTGGGCTCGCTGACAGCGGCCTGTTCGAACGCGTGCGCGTGAAAATAGAGGGTGGCCGCAACGGAATGTCCGGGCGGCCATTTGTTTTTCTAGGCATGCCCCGGGTCCGTTGCCCCAAGATGGAGACGGCAATGACGACGAAAATTCTGGACAACGGGGCGGAGCGCTTCGTCACGGCAGGTGGCGTGACGATTACCCGCGAGCGCCACGACCGGCCTTACGAAGGCGCGATCGACGCCTATATCGACGGGCTGGACGCGCGCCGCGGCGCCGTGTTTTCCTCGAATTACGAATATCCCGGCCGCTACACGCGCTGGGACACCGCCATCATCGACCCGCCGCTGGTGATCTCGGCGCGCGGCCGCGCCATGCGCATCGAGGCGCTGAACAGCCGTGGCGAGGTGCTTCTGCCGGTGATCGGCAAGGCGCTTGGCGGCCTTGACGACGTGACGGTCGCCGAGACGTCGAAGAGCCTGATCCGCCTCGACGTGGCCGAGCCCGGCCGTGTCTTCACCGAAGAAGAACGCAGCCGCGTTCCCTCCGTCTTCACCGTGCTGCGCGCCATCACCGCTCTGTTCAAGACGGAGGAAGACGCCAATCTCGGCCTCTACGGTGCCTTCGGCTACGATCTCGCCTTCCAGTTCGACCCGGTCGACTACAAGCTCGAGCGCGAACGAAGCCAACGTGACCTTGTGCTGTTCCTGCCCGACGAGATTTTGGTCGTCGACCACTATTCGACCAAGGCCTGGACCGACCGCTACGACTATTCGGGCGACGGGTTTTCGACGGAAGGCCTGCCGCGCGACGAAATCGTCGAACCGTTCAAGACCGCCGACCGCATCCCGCCGCGCGGCGACCATGAGCCCGGCGAATATGCCAATCTGGTGCGCAAGGCGATGGAGAGTTTCAAGCGCGGCGACCTGTTCGAAGTCGTGCCCGGCCAGATGTTCTACGAGCGCTGCGAGACGCCGCCCTCCGACATCTCCCGCAAGCTGAAGACCATCAACCCCTCGCCCTATTCATTTTTCATCAATCTCGGCGAAGGCGAGTATCTGATCGGCGCCTCGCCCGAAATGTTCGTGCGCGTCAACGGCCGCCGGGTCGAGACCTGCCCCATCTCCGGCACGATCAAGCGCGGCGACGACGCCATTTCCGATAGCGAGCAGATCCTGAAGCTGCTCAATTCGAAGAAGGACGAATCCGAACTGACCATGTGCTCGGACGTCGACCGCAACGACAAGTCGAGGGTCTGCGACCCAGGCTCGGTGCGCGTCATCGGCCGCCGCCAGATCGAGATGTATTCGCGCCTGATCCACACCGTCGACCACATCGAGGGGCGGCTGCGCGAAGGCATGGACGCCTTCGACGCGTTTTTGTCGCATGCCTGGGCGGTCACTGTCACCGGCGCGCCGAAATTATGGGCTATGCGCTTCATCGAGCAGAACGAGAAGAGCCCACGCGCCTGGTATGGCGGGGCGATCGGCATGGTCAATTTCAACGGTGACATGAACACCGGCCTGACCTTGCGCACCATTCGCATCAAGGACGGCATCGCCGAGGTGCGCGCCGGCGCCACGCTGCTCTTCGACAGCATTCCCGAGGAAGAAGAAGCTGAAACCGAACTGAAGGCATCCGCCATGCTCTCCGCCATCCGCGACGCCAAGTCAGGCAATGCCGCCGATACCGAACGCTCCACCGCGCGCGTCGGCGACGGCGTCAACATCCTGCTGGTCGACCACGAGGACTCCTTCGTCCACACGCTGGCCAATTATTTCCGCCAGACCGGCGCCAATGTCTCGACCGTGCGCACGCCGGTGCCGGACGAGGTCTTCGACCGGCTGAAGCCAAACCTGGTCGTGCTGTCGCCCGGCCCCGGCACGCCGAAGGACTTCGACTGCGCCGCCACCATCAAACGGGCGCGCGCGCGCGACCTGCCGATCTTCGGCGTCTGCCTCGGCCTGCAGGCGCTGGCCGAAGCCTATGGCGGGGAGCTGCGCCAGTTGCATGTGCCGATGCATGGCAAGCCGTCGCGCATCCGCGTGTCGAAGCCGGGCATCATCTTTTCCGGCCTGCCCAAGGAGGTGACGGTCGGCCGCTATCACTCGATCTTCGCCGATCCGGTGCGCTTGCCCGACGGCTTCGTCGTCACGGCCGAGACGGAGGAAGGCGTCATCATGGCCTTCGAGCACCGCAAGGAGCCGATTGCCGCGGTGCAGTTCCACCCCGAGTCGATCATGACGCTCGGCCACAATGCCGGCATGCGCATCATCGAGAACATCGTTGCGCATCTGCCGCGCAAGGCCAAGGAAAAGGCGGCCTAGCCACTATGGCCGAAACGGAAAACAGGACGGCGACCGCAGCAAAAGCGGCCGCCAAGCGCAAGGTCGCGAGCCTCGCCTTCTGGTCGATCGTCATCGCCTTCCTGGTAATGGGACTGAAGTTTGTCGCCTGGCGGATCACCGGCTCCGTCGCCCTCTATTCCGACGCGCTGGAATCCATCGTCAACGTCATCACCGCGACCGCCGCTCTCTGGGCGATCCGCATCAGCCATAAACCGGCCGACAGCGACCATCCGTTCGGTCATCACAAGGCCGAGTATTTCTCCGCGGTACTCGAGGGCGTGCTGATCGTCGTTGCGGCGCTGCTGATTATTGCCAAGGTGTGGCAGTCGCTGCAGAACCCGGCGTCGCTCGAACAGCCATGGGAAGGCTTGACGATCAACGCCGGCGCGGCTCTCGTCAATGCAATATGGGCCTTCCTGCTGATCCGCAACGGCCGCGCCAAACGCTCGCCGGCGCTGGTCGCCGACGGCCAGCACATCATGACCGACGTGCTTACTTCGGTTGGTGTCATCGTGGGCCTTGTCGCCGCAGTAATGACCGGCTGGCAAATCCTCGACCCGCTGCTTGCGCTCCTCGTGGCGGTGAACATTCTCTACCAGGGCTGGAAGCTTACCGGAGAATCGCTAAGCGGCCTCATGGATCGCGCCGTCGACATGCAAGAGCACATGCACATACGCGACATCATCTCGGCCAATTGCAAGGGCGCAATGGAAGTCCACGATCTGAAGACGCGCATCGCCGGCCGCGCCACCTTCATCGAGTTCCACCTGGTCGTCGACGCCGATATGTCGGTCGGCGCCAGCCACGTCATCTGCGACCGCATCGAGGACGCGCTGAAGGCAGAAATCCCCTCGGTTCGCGTCACCATCCATGTCGAGCCCGATGACGAGGCAAAGCTGCCCAAGGGCACGACGGCCGTGCCGTTCGCGTGAAGCGATTCACCAGGTCTCGATTGTGAGGTTTTTGATCCGCTCGAATTCCCGTGCATTGCGGGTTATCAGCGTGAGGTTCCGGGCCCGCGCCTGCCCACCAATCAGCGCATCATAGGGACCAATCGGGGTCCCTGACGTCGCAAGCGTCGCCCGAATCTCGCCGGCATGCCTTGCATCTTCCCGATCGAATTCGAGTACCGGGAACTGGAGCGCTTCGATGCGCGCCAGATTGTCGGCCTTTCGCTGGCTCTTTTGAGCACCGTAGTAGAGTTCGTGCACGACAATGGCCGAAAGTGCGAAATCCTGCGGCCTGTATGGCTTGAGCCGTGCCTGCAGATCTGCGTCACCTTTCATGATCGCGATGACCGCATTGGTGTCGAGCAGATAGATCACTTGAAAACGTCATCCAAAGCCGGCCGGTCCTGCTCAGCTGGACGTTCCAGTGCTGCCTCGGCGAAATCATCGTCAAGCGGACCTATCACCTGGTCGAGCCAGGCCCAGTCCTTCGCGAGCGGTTCGAGGATTATACTCTGGCCATGGCGGCGAATCGAAACCTCATCGGTTTCGAAACGGAATTCCTTTGGCAGCCGCACCGCCTGCGAGCGGCCTGACCAGAACACCTTTGCTTTTTCCATCGTGCCAATCTCCTCAATGATATACGGCAAAGATATATACCACTTCGCCACATAGACAAGATGGCCGCCACAAATCTCAAGGCGCGCAGGCGGATTGCGGTATCGGCTCCAGCCGATAGACCTTGTCATCGGACATCGTCTTGTCGTCGGCTGCCTTCGAGCACAGGTCGACGATCGGCAGGCTGCTGTTGGGATTGGCCAGCATCATCGTGCCGTTGACACCGCGACGCAGATAGATCTCCCTGGCCGCTATATCGCAGGCAAAGTCGCTCGTCTTAGTGCTCGCCACACAGCGCCACTGGTCCGCTTCGCCTTCACAACTGTAGCTCTGCGTGACCTCGGCGGCGCTCTGGCGCGTGGTGACGGTGACGGCAATGTCGGCGCCGTTTGGCCAGTTTGTGGGATCGCCGTCCTTGGCGAAGGAGGCCAACTCGATCGGGCCTCGGAAAACCCGGATGGTCCGGGTGAACTGATCGGGATGCGAGCCAAGATGCGCGGCATCGTAGTCGCGCCCGTAGCAGAAGGGCTGGTCCGGCTTCAGCCGCTCGCGCAGCGGCGCCCCCAGTGCCGGGTCGATCGGATCGATGCGCGCGAATTCGGCCTTGCAGGCCTCCGCCGGCATGCGGTCGAGCCGAAAGCCGTCATCCTCGGTGCCGAGTGCCTGCCTGGCATATTCCTTTTCGCCCAACTCTTCCTCGGCGCCGGCATCGAGATAAAGGTCTCGCTGCACACCGAAGACGATCAACCGGCCTTTTTCATCGACGTTCAGTGAGGCCATGGTGCGGTCGCATTCCATGCCGCAGTGGATTTCGCTCGACTGCGGATCGCCCTTGCCGCACCAACCGCCGACCCATTCGGGCTTCTTGGCGCCGCGCACCGTCGTCGCCATGAAGCCGGTGTAGCCGGACGGACCGCTGCTCGGCTCTTCGTTCGGATGGCTGACCGGATCGTTGCCATGGTAGAAGAAGATCCGCGCCACCTTCTGGTGCGGATGCGCCTTGAGATGCGCGGCATCGTAGACACGCCCGAAACAGGCATCCTTGCCGTCTGGGCTGAGGTCGGTGAGCGTGTCGTCGGCGAACGCCGTGCCGGCAAGTGCGGCAAGCAAGGCGACACCAAGCCCGGCGCACAGAATGATCTTCGACGTCATATGCCCCTCCTCGCCCGACAGGACGTGGCTTCAATTTATGCTAGGATCGAGGCCGAAGCCATGCAATTTGCGAGGCCGGCAACAGGAGGATGACGTCATGCGACGCCGCGATATTTTTCGCGTGGCTCTTGCCGGAGCCACCGGCCTTTTCGGGCTGCGCCAGGTCCAGGCGGCGGCCGTGGAAGAGGAAAGCCAAAAAGTCGCCTACCACCTCAGCGACCTCGACAAGGTCGGCTTCGTGTTGGGCAACATCAAGAATCACTATGAGGGCACCGGCGGCAAGATCGACATCGTGCTGGTCGTGCATGGCCCGGCACTCGCCGCTTTCAAGTCGAAGAGCGCGTCCGCTGCCATTTCCAGCCGTTTTTCCAGCCTGGTTCGCGACGGGCTGACCCCGCACGCTTGCGCCAACACCATGCATGGCATGGATGTTGCGCTCACCGATCTGCTCGATGGCTTCCATGCCGCCGAGACCGGCGGTGTCGTCAAGCTCGCCGAATTGCAGCGCCAGGGCTACGCCTATTTGCGGCCCTGAGCCCATCGGACTTGAACATGAGGGCGGCGAGACCTTACGAAGAGCAGGTAGAGTCCGGAGGAACAGACGTGCCAGCCACCACAACCAGTCTTGTTGTCTCCTCTTTGGTCATCCCCGACCTCGCCGGCAAGGCGGTGCTGATCACCGGCGCTTCGACCGGCATCGGGGCGGCACTTGCAGTGGCCTATGCCGCGCAGAAATGCCGCGTCGCACTGCATTACAATTCAAGTCGGGCGGCGGCTGAAAACCTGGCCGAGGCCATTCGCAACGGCGGCGGCGAGGTGTTCCTTGTCCAGGGCGATTTCTCGATCCCCGCCGATGTCGAGCGTGTCGTCGAGGACAGTGCGCAACACTTCGGCCGGCTCGACGGGCTGGTCAACAATGCCGGCGGCATGCTTGGGCGCGTGCCCTATGCCAAGCAGACCGAGGCGCATTACGACGCTGTGATGGATATCAACGCCCGCTCCGTGCTGACCGCCTCGCGCAAGGCGATACCTTGGCTGAAGCGCCAGGGCGGCTTCATCGTCAACACCTCGTCGATCGCGGCGCGCAATGGCGCCGGCGGCGGCGCCGGCCTTTACGGCTCCGCCAAGGCCTTCGTCTCCAATGTGACCCGCGGCATGGCGAAGGAACTGATCGGCTTCAACATCCGCGTCAACGCGGTGGCGCCGGGCACCATCGCGACACCTTTCCATGAGCGTTATTCCACCGAAGAGCAGATGCAGGCCATGGTGGCCACCATTCCGCAGGGCCGCGCCGGCACGCCCGAGGACTGCGTCGGCGCCTATCTGTTCCTCTCCTCCGCTCTGTTGAGCGGCTACGTCATCGGCCAGGTGATCGAGGTCAATGGTGGCCAGTTGATGCCGTGAGCGCCGACCTGCATACTTGTCGCGCAAGCCAATGGAGAAAACGGCAATGTACGGTCTGATCGGCAAGATGCGGGCGGCGCGCGGCCAGCGCGATGCAGTCATGGACGTTCTGCGCGCCAGCACCGGCGCCCTGCCCGGCTGCCTGAGCTACATCATTGCCACCGATCCGGCCGACGCCGACGCGATCTGGGTGACCGAAGTGTGGGCCGACCAGGCAAGCCACAAGGCATCCCTGCAGCTGCCGGAAGTCCAGGCGGCAATCGCCAAGGCACGGCCATTCATTGCCGGCTTCGAATTCCAGGTCGAGACCCGGCCCGTGGGTGGCTTCGGCCTGACCGACGGCAAAACCGGCTGACACCTGCGAGCGGCCGCATTTTTCGCTGCCACGGGGTTCGCATCTCGCCTCTTCGGGTCTAAGACCGAAAAAATGGACTCCTTGCCAGACCAGCCGACCGTCGAACGCATGACGCGAATGCCCAAAGTCTGGCAGTGGCTGGCCCTCCTGATTTTCTCGATCCTGTTCGCCGGCGCGCTGGAGTTCGCCGCCTTGCCGGCGGCACTGCTGATCGGACCTATGCTGGCGGCGATCCTCGCCGGTACCAACGGCGCCACGGTGCGCGTGCCGCTCCCCCTGTTCGGTTCCGCGCAGGCGATCGTCGGCTGCCTTGTCGCCAGTTCGATCTCCACCGACATCTTTGCCGTCTTCTACCAGGAATGGCCGCTCTTCCTCGGCGTTGTGATGGCGACCGTCGCGGCCTCCAGCCTGCTCGGCTGGCTGATCAGCCGCTGGCGTATCCTGCCCGGCACCACCGCGGTCTGGGGCTCGTCACCGGGCGCTGCCACCGCCATGGTGCTGATGGCCGGCGCCTTCGGAGCCGACCAGCGCCTAGTCGCCTTCATGCAATATCTGCGCGTCATCTTCGTCTCGATGACTGCGGCGCTTGTCGCAAAGATGTGGGTCGACACATCAGGCATCGAGATCCCGGCCATCATCTGGTTCCCGCCGATCGACCCGCAAGCCTTTGCCGCAACTCTCGGCGTGGCGTTCGTCGGCGGCCTTGTCGGAAAGCTGCTCAGGCTGCCGTCGCCCTTCTTCCTCGGCACCTTCATTTTCGGCACCGCGGTCCATCTCGGACTAGGCGTGACGATGCAGTTGCCGCCTTGGCTGCTCGCGCTCGGCTATACGATGATCGGCTGGACCATCGGCCTGAATTTCACCAGGGCGATTCTGCGCCACGCGACAAGGGCGCTGCCGCAGATCCTCGGCTCGATCATCATCCTAATCGCCTTTTGCGGCGGCCTCGGCTTCACGATCAGCCATCTCCTCGGCATCGATCCGCTGACCGCCTATCTGGCGACCAGCCCCGGCGGCATGGACAGCGTCGCCATCATCGCCGCCGCCGCGCAGCACGTCGACATCTCCTTCGTCATGGCGCTGCAATCGGCACGCTTCCTCGTCGTGCTGCTGGTCGGGCCGAGCGTGGCGCGGCTGGTGGCGCGAAGCCTGAGGGAATAAGGACCTGCCGCATTTTCCCCTGTATTCTTAGCCGGCTTCACGGAAACCGGACACGTTTTGCCGCCCGGCGACGACGCCGGCCAGCCTGAGCGCAAGCTGCAAAAAATACTTGACTCAAATACTCAAATTTGAGAGCGCGGGACCGCAAACCTGTACGAGACAGTGGAGACGAGTTGATGCGGACGCGACCGACGACGTGGCGCTTGGGGATATCACTGTTGAGCAGCGCTGCGATGCTCGGCCAGTCCGGACCGGCTCACGCCCAGGACGCCGGAAATGTCACCGTCCTCGAGAAGATATTGGTAGACGCCGAGAGCGACGAGATTCTGGTGCAAGACGGCTACGTCGCCAAGAAGGACCGCATCGGCACCAAGACCGACACGCCGATCGCCAGGATTCCACAGGCCGTTTCGGTGGTGACGCAAAAGCAGATCGAGGACCAGAAGCCGCGCACGCTGAATGAATCGCTGGGCTACACAGCCAGTGCCAATCCCAACAGTTTCGGCTTCGATACACGCTACGATGCGTTCTTCCTGCGCGGCTTCCAGGCCTTCTACAACGGCATGTTCCGCGACGGGCTGCGCCAGTACAACGGGCCCTCGGCATGGTTCAAGACGGAGCCTTACGGCATTGAGGGCGTCACCATCCTGAAAGGTCCGGCTTCGTCCCTTTACGGCGTCAGCGGTCCGGGCGGCATCGTCAACGTCGTCACCAAACGCCCCAAGGAAGAGCAGTACCGCGAAGTCGAAATGCTCATGGGCGAGCATAATCGCTTCCAGGCTGGGCTTGACGCATCCGGGCCGGTGAACGAGGACGGCAGCATCCTCTACCGCTTCACCAGCCTCGGCCGCAAAAGCGATACCGACCTGCCCTTCTATCCCGACGACAAGATCTATCTGGCGCCGGCGGTCACCTTCAAGCCGGACGAGGACACCAAGCTGACCATTCTCGGCGAATATTCGAAATCCGTCACCGGCGGCACGGCCGCGTTCTACAACTCGGCCTATGGCGTGCTCTCGAACCTCTATGAGGGCGATCCCGCCTGGAACGACTTCGACCAGACCCAGGGCCGCATCGGCTATGAATTCGAACACCGCTTCAACGACGTGCTGACGGTGCGGCAGAACCTTCGCTACAACGCTGTCGACAGCGACATCGAATATAGCGGTAACTATTCGACCGGCCTCGACCAGCCGCTGGAGCGCTACTGGGGCCACTACACCGAGAACATGAAGAACTTCGTCGTTGATAACATGGCGCAGTTCGAGTTCGACACCGGTCCGGTCAGACACACCGCGGTAGCCGGCGTCGACTACGCCTGGTCGGACTATGATGCTGGCAGCGGGTTGTCCTACGTCTCCGTCGACGACATCAAGGCCGCTCCGGTCCCCTACGCCGGCGGGCAGGAGATGAACCAGGTCGGCGTCTATTTGCATGACCAGATGGAGTGGAACGACTTCACCCTGTTCGCCAGCGGTCGCTACGACTGGGTCGACACCACCTCCACCGCCGCCGACTTCACTCAGTCCGAGCAGGACGACAGCGCCTTCTCCGGCCGGCTCGGCCTGTCCTATCAGACCGAATGGGGCTTAACGCCCTACGTCAACTATTCGACGTCGTTCTCGCCCAACATCGGCTTCGTCTATGACGACGTCTCCAGCAACATCTCCCGTGTCGCCCGCCCGACCATCGCGACGCAAAAGGAGATCGGCGTCAAATACGAAATTCCGGACTATAACGCGACCGTCAGCGCCGCCCTGTTCGACATCGACCAGAAGGACGGTGTCGTCTTCCAGGTCTGGGACGGCATCAACAAGCAGCGTCAGCTCGACCTGAACTCGCGCGGCGTCGAGCTGGAAGCCAATGCCTCCCTCGACAACGGCTTCAGCTTCATTGCCTCCTACACCTATCTGCGGGTGAAAATCGAACGCGGCGCCGACGGTACCGTGGGCAAGGAACTGTCAACGACGCCAAATCACATCCTGTCGCTTTGGGGGCACTATCAGTTCGAAAACGGCACGCTGGAGGGACTGGGGCTGGGCACGGGCGTTCGCGTCGCCAGCAGCAGCTACGGCGATGACGCCAACACTTTCAAGAACGACGCACGCGCCTTCGTCGACGCCTCGCTCTCTTATGATTTCGGCTATCGCAACCCCAAGCTCGAAGGCGTGAAGCTGCAGGTCAATGCCAAAAACCTGTTCGACAATCAGAAGACGATCTGCTCGGCCGGCTATTGCTACCGCGACGAAGGCCGCTCGCTGTTCGCCAGCTTGCGCTACCGCTTCTGATCTCCGTCATCACCGGCAGCAGCCCGGCGGTTCCGGCCTCGCGCCCAAGCCGGTAAAACCGGGTTGTCGATGGTCTCCACCATTGCGACCCGATTCCGGTCTCGGGACCATCGACTTCGACGAATGCCTCGGCGCGTGTTGACGGCGAAACATCCGCCTTGGACACGCACGCAGAACGTCGTGATCTCTTTGGTCACGGCGGAGCACGCCAGGACGCAGCCACTTGCCTCGCTTTGGCTGCTCCTGTATGAGAACCGCCATGAACACGCGCGCCACCTCCGTCGCTTCCCGTCAGACCGGCTTTGCCGGTGAGACCGCGCGCGCACTTGCTTCCGCCCTGCTGCTTCTCGGCCTTATCGGCGATCGCCGGGTTCGCTGAAGGAGCGCCCGGCGGTCGAACCGCCGCTCACGCGCATGCTCCTTGGCAAGTCACATCAAGCGAATGAATATCTGGTAAAGGCGCCGCTCGGCACCAAATCCGCCTGAAGGTGGATCCCGCGAGCCGCCGGGAGAGACGACAATGAACGCACGAGAAGACATCCGTCCAAATGGCGGGGAGATCGGCAAGCCTGCCGCAAAGGCAGCCCGGGGCATGCCAGAGGCAGCCCGGGGCATGCCGGACGCTGCCCGGGGCATGCCGGAGGCAGCCCGCAAATACCAACCTTACCCGACCGTCGGTCTCACCGACCGTATTTGGCCTTCGAAGGTCATCGACAAGGCACCGATCTGGTGCTCGGTCGACTTGCGCGACGGCAACCAGGCGCTGATCGACCCGATGGGCCACGAGCGCAAGGCGCGCATGTTCGCCCTGCTCCTCGACATGGGTTTCAAGGAGATCGAGATCGGCTTCCCGTCGGCCTCGCAGACCGATTTCGATTTCGCCCGCTGGTGCATCGAAGAGGGCAATGTATCAGCCGATGTCTCGCTGCAGGTGCTGGTGCAGTGCCGGCCGGAACTGATCACCCGCACCTTCGAGGCGCTGCAGGGCGCCACCAACCCGATCGTGCATTTCTACAATTCGACCAGCGAACTGCAGCGCCGCGTCGTCTTCGAAAAGGACGTCGCCGGCATCAGGCGGATCGCCACCGATGCGGCCAAGATGATCACCGACATGGCGGCGAAAGCCGGCGGCGGTTATCGTTTCGAATATTCGCCGGAGAGCTTTACCGGCACCGAGCTCGAAGTGGCGCTGGAAATCTGCAACGCCGTCACCGAGATCGTGAAGCCGACGGCGGAAAACAAGCTGATCATCAACCTGCCGTCCACGGTCGAGATGTCGACACCCAATATCTACGCCGACCGCATCGAATGGATGTGCCGCAATCTCGACAACCGCGAGAACCTGCTCATTTCGCTGCATCCGCACAACGACCGCGGCACCGGCGTAGCCACCACCGAGCTCGGCCTGATGGCGGGCGCGGACCGCGTCGAAGGCACGCTGTTCGGCAATGGCGAGCGCACCGGCAATGTCGACATCGTCACGCTGGCGCTCAACATGTACACGCAAGGCGTCGATCCCGAGCTCGATTGCTCCGACATCAACCGGATGAAGGACGTCTACGAATATTCGAACCAGTTGAAGATCCCCGAGCGTCATCCCTATGTCGGCGAGCTCGTCTACACGGCCTTTTCCGGCTCGCATCAGGATGCCATCAACAAGGGCATGAAGGCGTTGCGCAAGGCCAACACGCCGCACTGGGAAGTCCCCTACCTGCCGATCGACCCGGCCGATGTCGGGCGCAACTACGAGGCGATCATCCGCATCAACTCGCAGTCCGGCAAGGGCGGCATCGCCTATGTGCTGCAGGCGGACTATGGCCTCAACTTGCCGCGCAACCTGCAGATCGAGTTCAGTCAAGCTATCCAGGCGATCACCGACGCAGAGGGTAAGGAGGTGCCGGCCAAGCGCATCTACGAGCGCTTTCTCGACACCTATGTCGACCAGCCCGGCGCGCGGCTGAAATTCCTCGACCACCACACCTATCCGGACATCGAGACCAAGGGCCGGCGTGCGGTGGAGGCGGTCATCCTCGACAGGGGCAAGGAGGTGACGATATCAGGCTCCGGGACCGGCCCGATCGACGGCTTCGTCGACGCGCTGTCGCGCCATGTCGGCGTGCCGATGTCGGTGCTCGACTATTCGGAGCATTCCATGCAGCGCGGCTCGAATGCTTCGGCTATCTCCTATGTCGAGATGGAGCATCCCGGCGGCAAGCTGTTCGGCGCCGGCATCAACACCAACATCGTCGCAGCTTCGCTGGAAGCCGTGGTTTCCGCCGCCAACCGCATCGTCGGCCAAGAGGTCGACTAGGGTGTGTTGAGATTCAGGTCAGGCCGAGTCGAAAACAGCGGGTTCCGCTCCGGCCTACGCCGGCCGTAGCCTTCATAGGACGGAGGCGCTTATGAGGGCTACGGCCGGCGTAGGCCGGAGCGGAGCGTACTTTTGGGTACATGAGTACCGGACGCGCAGGAAACCGCTGTTTGCAGGCCGGCATCACCTGAATATCAACACACTCCAGACAAGCCGTCGAAAGCTGACGGCTGGAGCAAGATGAACTCGGATGGTATCATCTTGCCTTGGTCCTTCGCACCATTAACCACCGGAAAATTATCCGGTGGGGTACGCGATCGCATAATGGATGCATGCTTGTATGGCAATGCAGGCGCTATATGATCGCGTCTCAACCTGTGCCGACTTCGAAAGGATCGACACTTGCAGCATGCCACGCCTGCCGCCCCCGCAGTGCGCGAGACGTTGGAACGATTGCTAGCCAGCGAAACGTTCGGACGATCCGAGCGAGCGCGTAAACTGCTTCGCTATCTGGTCGAGCGCGAGCAGGCAGGCGAAGCCGACAAGCTCAAGGGCTTTTCCATCGCGATGGATGTTTTCGGCAAGGACGGCGATTTCGATCCGGCGACCGACGCCGTGGTGCGGGTGCAGGCGGGCAGGCTGCGCGAGCTTCTGCAGCATTACTTTGCCAACGAGGGTGTTGCCGAGCCGATCCGCATCGCCATTCCGCGTGGCGGCTATGTTCCATCCTATGAACTCAACGCGATCCGCCTGCCGGTCGAGCCGGAGCCGGAGGAAGACATCGAGGCGGCGGCCGCCTTATCGGGATCGCTCGAAGAACCCGGCATCGCCGCACGTGCCGTATCGTTGATGCCCCCTGTCGTCCGCGAGCCGGCGCCCTCGCTGCTGCGCCATCTCCAGTTCTTCTGGTTGGCGATCGTTCTGGTCATCGCCATGCTGGGCGTGCTGATCCTTCGTCAGGGAAGCGGCGCATTGCTGGCGGGAGGCGATACCGCGTCGACGATCGAAAGCGCAGTGGCAACCGGCAGCATCGCGTCATGGGCTCCGATTGAAACTCTTCCGCTCGTCTACATTGCTGTGAAAGCCGACAGCGCCGAGGCTGCCCGCGTCGCGGCATCGCTGCGCGCTGGCCTCAGCGGCTTCGATACGGTCAGCTTCATCGGTCGGGACGCCGAAGGCCCGCCCGATCCTGTCACCGATGCCATCAGCTTCGTATTCGATGTCTTGCCGGGACCAACGGCAGGCGATGTTACCCTGGAGCTTCAAAGCGTGGCGACCGGACGGGTCCTGCTGTCACGCAATTTGACTGCCGCCGACAGCACCCCCTCCACCGTCGAGGACAGTGTCGCCGGCATTTTGAGTTCGGCCATTCCCGCCTCGGGCACGATCTACAACTATATCGAACAGAGCGGCATTCAGACCGGCCTGACGGAGTGTCTGCTGCTCAACGACAAGTATTATCTCGACCAAAGCGCCAAAAGCCATGAAGCCGCCTATCGCTGTCTCGAAAACCTGGCCAAGCTGGATGCGAAGTCGTCGCTCGTCTATTCGGAACTCGCGGGCCTGCATCTCGAGGTGGCCACGGATCACTACGCCTATCCAGCCGGCGCAACGATCGAACAGGCGGTGTCTCTTGCCCGTCGAGCCGTGCAGATGGGGCCGACAAGCCCCTATGCGCACCGCGCCTATGGCTATCTCAATTCCCGCCTCGGCAATTCGGAGGAATCGATCCGCTGGATCCGCAAGGCCTACGAACTCAATCCTTACGACCTCAGCATGGCGGCAGCTTACGCTTATGGGTTGATTTTCGCCGGCAGGTACAGGGAGGGAACGCCGATCCTTGCTCATGCCGCCGAAACCTCCAGCGCCCATCCGACCTGGTGGGATTACGGGCTTTTCATCGGCCAGTTCATGACCGGAGATATGAACAAGGCCGCGCTTGCCAGCGATGCGTTGCAAACGACGGCGATGAAATCGCACTATCTGGCTGCGCGGCTGATCGGAGCGAAGGCGGCCGGCCGCGATCAACTGGCACACGAACTCGTGGACGAGATGACTGTCAAATTCCCGAAATTCGCTGCCGATCCGCGCGCGACCTTTGTCGAGAGGAGATACCCCGCCGATCTGACCGACCGGCTGGTCGAGGCCTTGCGTGCCGCCGGGCTCGGCAATGCCAGTTAGCTGCCTCTAAACCTGCTCGCCTGATCGCGAGAATTTTACTGGCCATCGGCCTGGACAAGGCGCAATCCAGCCACGATTCGGAATTTAGCATCCTGCTTGTCTTGCAATAAAACCATAAATTTTCATGATTTCATCCCTTTACGCTGCCGAACGGGGCGCCGGCCCGAAGACGGTTGTCTTCCTGCATGGCTTCGGCGGTTGCCACGACGACTGGCACGAGGTGATTTCGACACTCGCGCTTGGTTCACGGACGCTGGCCTATGATCTTCCGGGCCATGGGCTGTCCCTCGATTTCCCGAGCGGCGGTCCGGCCAAGGCGGCTGCCCAGGCCGTTCTAGCAGACCTCGCCGCACGCGGAATCAGGAGGGTGCATCTCGTTGGCCACTCGATGGGCGGAGCGGCGGCGGTGCTGATGGCATTGGCCGAACCCGAAAGGATAGCGTCGCTGACGCTTCTGGCGCCGGGCGGCTTTGGAACTGAGATCAATGGGCCGCTGTTGCGCCGTTACGCCGCCGCTGCCAACAGAAGCGAGATTCATGCCTGCCTCGCCGCCATGTCCGGACCGCAAGGCCTGCCCTCGGAGCGCATCGTGGATGTTCTCGGTGAAATGCGTACGCGTCCCGGCCAGTTGCAGAAATTTGTCGAGATCGCAGCCGCCATGACCAGGAACGATCGGCAGGGCGTCATCCCGCGCGAACGGCTCGAAACGCTTGATATGCCGGTGATGGTGGTTTGGGGAGTAGATGACGCGGTGCTGCCTTTCACCCAGGCCGATGCTCTGCCGGCGCATTTCCACCTGCACCACGTCTTGGAGGCCGGCCATATGCTGGTCGAGGAAGCACCCGCCCTGATCGCCGAGATCGCGCGCCGCAATATAAAACGCCGCAGCAGGCCGCTTCGTCCAAAATCCGCTGCCGCGGCGAACTGATCCCTCCTGCCAAAGCATGATGGCGCGGCTTCGAGCCCCTCGATCTTGAACCGAGGGTGCGCGGCGGTGTTGGGATAACGGCATGCATAAGAACAAGAATTTAAAGCGCATCGCATCGCCCCCTTCAGACGCGACGCGCTTCAAAGGCCTATCGATCTCACAAGTGCATTTTGCCGACGGCTATGTTAATTCGTTGTTAACCAAACCCGCGAGGCAAACGCCGATGAAGGACGCAGGCCAGAATATCACTCAGATCGATCAGTCGCGAAAACTGTCCGACGCCATCCGCGATGTGAAGAACGGCTTCGCCGACCGCGACGACGTCGTGGTCGACATGCGCGAGGCGCATCGCATGCGGCTCGATTTGCTTGCCGCCGAACTCGCGCCCATCTTCTCTGACGTGCCCGCCGACATGGACAATTTCGACTTCGCCGTGTCGTCAGGGCTGCAGCCGCGCCTGTGGATCGACGCCGTCAGCCATGTCGCCATGGCGCGCGACCGCCGCACCTATCGCTTCCTCAAGGACACCCGCATCGGCCGCGTGGTGCTCGCAGAATCGACCGAGATGAAAGCGGTTGCCGATCAGGTGACGCGCTACGTCGCGGAGCGCGTCGTCGAACGCCAGAGAATGATGGAAGGCGGGGTCGAGCAGGCTGTCGCGGGACTGAAACGTACCGTGGTCCTGGAAGCCGAGCCGCCGCCGCGGTCCGTCCCGCGCGGCAAGGGTTGGTCGGCCTTCCTCTCCGGCCTGGGGGTGATCGCCGCCGGCGCCCTGGTCGGGCTGGCCGTATCGATCGTGTTGTTCTGGGACCGCCTCGTTGCGATGGGACTGAGCTTTAGACCATGACCCTGAACCGAAGGTCCGCGTGGCGAAAAGTGGAATCCGGTTTTCGCTGGATATCATGATCAAACAAGAAGACAGAGCCCCCATCTCGATTCGATCGGGATGGAACAGGCTCTAGGCCATAGCGTCCGCGCCAAGGTCCAGAACCTCCAGATCGGAAGGCGGGATGGCCGGTCCGGTCAGACCACGTCGCGTCAGCCTGATCCGCCAGTTATCCATTTCGCCATCGATGTCCAACAGATTATATTGCGCTGCCGGGTGTCTGCCGCCGGGCGCCTGCCCTGCGGCGGCGACGCCGACGACTGGAATTTTGGCGCCCCGACCGCCGATGAAAAACAGCGTCGGCTCGTGCGAATGGCCGTGCAGCACAAGCTCGGCCCCATGCCGGTGAACGACCTTGTGGAAGCGCGCAATGCCGAACAGCCGCTTGGGCTGCGAAACGGCGCCGCGCACTGGCGGATGGTGGATCATGACCACCCGGAACAGCCCGCGCTTGGCCGTGGCGTCGAGTACTTCGCGCAGTCTTTCCGCCTGATCTTCCAGAAAGAAGCCGTTGGCCATGAACGGAGCCGTGGCGCGCGCCGTCGTGACACCGATCAGCGCGACATTGCCGCGCACGCGCAGATAGGGGAAAGAATCGCGGTCGACCGGCGTGTTGACGCCGTCGCCGGTCATCCATGCCGCCCATGACCGGCAGGCCTTGTCGAAGGCGCCAGGCACATAGGCGTCGTGGTTTCCCGGAACGACCGACACATCATCGGGAGAACCCAGCGTCTCCAGCCAGTGCTTACCCATCTCGATCTCGCCATCGAGCGCCAGATTGACCAGATCGCCGGTGACGGCAAGGTGATCCGGTGCGCTCGCCTTCATATCGGCAACGATCGTGTCGATGACGGCATCGTGCATGTGGCGCCGGCGGTTGCGCTGCCAGTTGACGTAACCGACCACCCGCTTGGAGGCGAGATCGCGATAGGTTACACCGGGAAGCGGTCCCAGATGGATATCGGAAATATGCGCGAGCCTGAACATCCTCTCTTCATAAGCGACGCGCGCGCTGCTTTCCACCCACGGTTTCGTGGGTAATGACGCTTCCGGATCCGGAGCAAGCGTTACGCCAGACCGGCTGGCCGGGTCTCAGGGCAAGGCTGTTTCATCTGTACTTCGTGCTGAGGCGACCGATGACGCTCGGGGTGCGCGGCCTGGTCCACGACCGCGCCTCCAATTCCGTCTTCCTCATTCGCCACACCTATGTTCCGGGCTGGCAGCTTCCAGGCGGCGGCGTCGAGGTGGGCGAGACGCTGATCGAGGCGCTGGCGCGCGAACTCTTCGAGGAGGGCAACATTGCATTGACAGCGCCACCGGTGCTGAAATCGATGCATTTCAACCGTCGGGCCAGCGGCCGCGACCATGTCGGCTTCTATTTGGTCGAGCAATTCAATCAGGCGGCGCCGAAGCTGCCGGACCGCGAGATCGCCGCAGCCGGGTTCTTCCCGCTCGACCGCCTGCCGGCGGGGACGACGCCGGCCACATTGCGGCGGCTTGCTGAGATTTTTGGCGGCGCGGCGATATCGCCCTACTGGTAGATCACGCCGCCTTCCTGAATCGATTGCGATCATGCGGCGCGGCGTATTCCAGTTCCGGCCCGACCGGCACGATGCGCGTCGGGTTGATCGTTTGGTGGCTGCCGTAATAGTGCGCCTTGATGTGGTGCAGGCTCACCGTACCCGCGACGCCGGGCACCTGATAGAGATCGCGCAGATAGTTCGACAGGTTCGGATAGTCGGCGATGCGGCGCAGGTTGCACTTGAAATGGCCGACATAGACCGGATCGAAGCGGACCAGCGTGGTGAACAGCCGCCAATCGGCCTCGGTGATGCGGTCACCGACGAGGTAACGCTGGCGAGACAGGCGGTCCTCGAGTTGGTCGAGCGCTGAGAACAGTTCGCCAAACGCTTCCTCATAGGCCGCTTGGGTGGTGGCGAAGCCGGCGCGGTAGACGCCGTTGTTGATCGAGGGATAGACCAGCGCATTGACCGCGTCGATCTCGCCGCGCAGTGCTTTCGGATAGAAGTCGAGGCTGGCGTCGCCCCATTCGTCGAAGGCGGAATTGAGCATCCGGATGATCTCGGAGGATTCGTTGGAGACTATTGTTTGCTCTCGCCTGTCCCACAGAACCGGCACCGTCACGCGGCCGGAGTAGGCGCAATCGGCCTTGGTGTAGATCTGATGCAGGAAATCATGGCCGTAGAGCGTATCGCCGGTGGCGCCGTCCTCGGCCAGGAACGTCCAGCCGTTGGTGCCCATGAAATGATGGACGACCGAGACGGAAATCACGTCCTTGAGCTTCTTCAGTGCTCGAAAAATCAGCGTCCGGTGCGCCCAGGGACAGGCAAGCGAGACATAGAGATGGTAGCGGCCGGGCTCGGCCTTGAAGCCGCGCTTGCGGCCTTCGGCCGGCGTGCCGTCAACCGTGACCCGGTCGCGCCATTGCGATTGCGCCCGCACGAACCGGCCGCCGCTGTCCTTGGTGTTGTACCACCGATCCTGCCATTTACCGTCGACCAGCAATCCCATGCGATGTCCTTTCGTTTCCGTAGGGATTTAGGCGCAAGCCGACCATGCGGAAACCACCAGGCGTTGAACAGTTCGTCAATTGCCAGAGCAACAACGAAGCGCGGCAAGCGAAAACGGCCGATTGCGATGGCTGAAGATTGGTGCTAGCGGAAATCCGCATGTTCGACTTTGCTTTGATCCGGTTCGACCGACGACGAAAGGGCGCCCGCGCTTGATGAAGCGCTGACTGGCGAACGCTGCCGTTTGCAGCAAACCTTTCCTCGTATACCGGAACGCAAAGACCATGAGCCTTGCCGACGTGAAATACCTGCCGGAAACCCCGGCGCATGACCCCGAAATCGAAGCCATCAACGAAGAAGCCTTCGGGCCGGGCCGTTTCGTGCTGGCCGCCTACAAAATCCGTGAGGGCGGCCCGCATGAGCGCGCTCTGTCCTTCGTGGCCGTCGATGGCGATATCGTTGTCGCCTCGGTGCGCATGACGCGCATCGCGGCCGGCGCCGGCCGGGCGCTGATGCTCGGGCCGCTTGCCGTGCGGCCGGCCTTCAAGAATCTCGGCATCGGCCGCCGGCTGGTGGCGATCGCGCTGGAAGCCGCCGCCAAGGCCGGCATGTCAGCCGTGATGCTTGTCGGCGATGAGCCCTATTACGGCCCACTTGGCTTCAAGAGAATCCCGCGTGGGCAAATCTCCATGCCGCGCCCGGTCGATCTCGACCGGCTTTTGTCGCATGAGATCGTGCCGGGCGCGGTGGCAAGGCTGATAGGGGACGTTTGCCACGCCGATCAGGCAAGGGTTGCCGCGCACGTCGCCGCGATAGCATGACCGTCCGGATGCTGTTGCGTCGCTCTGTCGGGCTTCGTAGCATGCGCCCGACGTGCATGTCGCCCAAAAGTGCGCAGCGATTTTGGGACAACGACATGCATAAAACAAAGACTTAAAGCGCGTCGATTGATCCCGTTTCAACGCGACGCGCTTTAGATGGAGGACGCCGACATGAACCCGAACGGCCAGATTGCGATCGTCACCGGCGGGGGCTCCGGCCTCGGCGAGGCGACGGCGCGTGCGCTGGCCGTGAAGGGCGCCAGCGTCGCCATCCTCGATCTCGGCATCGAGCGCGCGGCGAAGGTTGCGGCCGATATTGGGGGCATCGCCATCCAATGCGACGTGAGCAGCGCCGACAGCGGTGCGGCTTGCGTTGCGGAAGTGGCAAAAACGCTCGGCGAACCCCGTATCCTGGTCAATTGCGCTGGCATCGCCATCGGCATGAAGACGATCGGCAAGGACGGTCCGCACCCGCTCGACCAGTACCGCAAGGTGATCGAGGTCAATCTGATCGGCACCTTCAACATGATCCGCCTCGTCGCCGACCGGGCCGCGAAGCTTGAGCCGCTGGAGGGCGGCGAGCGCGGCATCATCGTCAACACCGCATCGGTCGCCGCCTATGACGGCCAGATCGGCCAGGCGGCCTATTCGGCCTCCAAGGGCGGCGTCGTCGGCATGACGCTGCCGGTGGCGCGCGACCTTGCCCGGTCGGGCATTCGCGTCTGCACCATCGCGCCTGGCATCTTCAAGACGCCGATGATGGCCGGCATGCCGCAAGAGGTGCAGGATTCGCTGGGCGCCGCAGTGCCCTTCCCGTCCCGTCTTGGCGAGCCTTCCGAATATGCAGCGCTTGCGCTGCACATCATCGAAAACCAGATGCTCAACGGCGAGACCATCCGTCTCGATGGCGCCATCCGCATGGCGCCGAAGTAGCCGACCATGAGTGCCGAAGTCGCCCCGGCAGCGAAGACCGGCCCGCTCGCCGGTCTGAGGGTGATCGAAATGGCCGGGCTTGGACCGGTGCCCATGACCGGCCTGATGTTGTCGGAGATGGGAGCCGAGGTGCTGCGCATCGAGCGGCTTGGGTCAACCCAGCCGTTGTTGTCGCTGCCGGATGAGTACGACATCGACCGTCACGGCCGCTCCATCCTGCGGATTGACCTGAAGCGCAGGGAAGGCGTCGAGCTGGTGCTGCGCCTTGCCGAAAAGGCCGACATGCTGATCGAAGGGTTTCGTCCTGGGGTCATGGAGCGGCTTGGTCTCGGGCCGGACGCGGCATTGGCGCGCAACCCGACGCTGATCTACGGCCGCATGACGGGGTTCGGCCAGGACGGACCGCTGGCGGGTCGTGCCGGCCACGACATCACCTATCTCGCCTATTCCGGTGTACTGCACGCCATCGGCCAGGAAGCAAGCCGGCCAGTCCCACCGCTCAACCTCATCGCCGACTATGGCGGCGGCGCCATGATGCTGATTGCCGGCGCGCTGGCCGCCTTGTTTGAGCGCTCGCGCTCCGGCAAGGGCCAGGTGATCGACGCCGCGATGACCGAGGGTGCTTCGATGCTGGCGACACCTGTGCACGCCTTGATGGCAGCGGGCCTGTGGCGTGACAGGCGCGGCGCGAACCTGCTCGATTCCGGCGCGCCCTTCTACGACACCTATGAGACGGCGGACGCACGGCACATCGCCGTCGGCTGTCTTGAACCCCGGTTCTTCGCCGAATTCGCAGGACTGCTGCCGCTCGACGAACGTTTTGTACGCGGCCAATACGACAGGACGTTGTGGCCAGAGATGCGCGCCGCCATTGTCGATCGGGTCGGACAGAAGACACGGGACGACTGGGTCCGCCTCTTTACTGCGACCGATGCTTGCGTTGCACCGGTTCTGTCGCTGCGGGAAGCCGAGGATCATCCGCACAACCGCGCTCGCAACGCCTTTGTGACGTCGGGTGCGCTTGAGCGCCCCGCCCCGGCACCGCGCTTTTCGCGCTCCCGGCCGACGCTTGCCGCCATGCCGGCCGATCACGATCGTCAGGCGGCAACCGTGCTGGCACGCTTCGGCTTTTCGGAAAGCGAGACTGAGGCCCTTGTCAAATCCGGTGTGATTGATCGATAACTGGAGATAAGAGATCAACTTAACGAGGTGAGCGTTTGACTGAGCGGAAGAAGGACGTGATTCGCGAAACCGACGCCAAGGCGATCAGGCTGGCGAAGACTCTGATCCGCAGCGCCCGTTTCGGCGCGCTGGCAGTGATCGAGCCCGGGACCGGTTCGCCGCTGGCCAGCAGGGTTGGCGTCGCCACCGATATCGACGGCACGCCGCTGATCCTCGTATCGATGCTGTCCGCGCATACCGGCGCGATCCTTGCCGACCCGCGCTGTTCGCTGCTTGTCGGCGAGCCCGGCAAGGGCGACCCGCTGGCGCACCCGCGAATAACACTCGTCTGTCGAGCGGCGCAGCTCGAGCGCGGATCCGGCGAGCACGCCCGCGCCGAACGGCGTTATCTCAACCGCAATCCCAAGGCGAAGCTCTATGTTGGACTTGGCGACTTCTCGATCTTCCGCCTCGAGCCGGAGCGCGCCAGCCTCAACGGCGGCTTCGGCAAGGCCTATTTGCTCGAGCGCGCCGATCTGGTCACGACCGCACCGGTCGTCGAAGAGCTTGCCGCCGGCGAACAATCCGCCCTCGACCACATGAATGCCGACCATAGCGATGCAATTGCCGTCTATGCGCGCCATTTCGCCGGAGCCGCAGGTGACGGCTGGGTCATCACCGGCTTCGATGCCGATGGCATGGACCTGGCGTTGGGCGACGATGTCTGTCGGGTCTTCTTCCCCGAGCCGTTGGGGGCCGCGCGCGAGCTCAGGCATGTTTTGGTCGACATGGCAAGGACCGGCCGGGCGGTGGACCAAACACAGCCCGACAGTAAATCGCGTCGGATCGAAAGCAACCCTTGAGATTTGAGCCAAATGTTCTACCCTTTCCCGGTAGCGTTGAATCGCCAGCGCACATTCACAAGTGAGTCTATGGAGTCAGACGCTATTGCCCCCATAGCGTCGGATAAGCAGGAAGGTATGGGGGATCGATGGTCTCGACAAAACTAATCGCCAACGCCGAATCAGCAGCTACGTTTCTGACGCTGATGGGCAACGAGAAACGACTGTTGATCATGAACTATCTGGCAGATGGTGAAATGTCGGTCGGCGCTATCGCAGAGAAGGTTCTGCTCAGCCAATCCGCCCTGTCACAACATCTGGCCAAATTGCGGGCGCTCGATCTCGTCGAGACCCGACGCGACCGACAGATGATCTATTATTCCTGCAAATCCGAGGCCGTGCGCGAACTTCTCAACATGCTCGACGGGATTTTCGGTGAGGGTGAGTTGTCGCAGATGGCCTACCGCCTGCGCCGTGCCGGGGCTTGACCGATTGATGCATGTCATCCCCAAGGCATACTCTTGGGCGTGAACCCGGGGGGCGCGGCGCTTTTGGAACGACGACATGCATAAAGACAAGAACTGGCCCACGCGCCTCTTACCTCGCTGATGATTTTTCCTCGTTGAGGAACAGATGCGCCCCATTCATATCGACGACCCGCAAGACCCGCGCGTCGCCGCCTATCTCGACATCCGTGAGCGCGACCTTGCCGGCCGGCAAGGCCGCTTCGTTGCCGAAGGCAAGGTGGTGCTCGAAATGCTGCTCTCGGCCAAACGCTTTGCGGCCGAATCGGTGCTGGTACTCGAAAACCGGCTGGCCGGCCTCGATGGAACTCTGCGCAAGGCCCCCACGGACCTTCCGGTTTACGTGGCGGCCAGCGAGGTCATGGACAAGATCGCCGGCTTCCACATGCATCGCGGCATATTGGCGATCGGCCGCAAGGGCGCGGCGCAGCCCGCAGAGGCCTTGCTGGACACCTTGCCCGCCGGCGCGCTAGTCGTCGTTCTGGTCGGCATCGCCAACCATGACAATATGGGCTCCATTTTTCGCAACGCCGCCGCCTTCGGCGCCGATGCCGTGTTCCTGGATGCGACCTGCTGCAATCCGCTGTACCGCAAGGCGATCCGCGTCTCGGTCGGCGCCGCGCTGAAAGTTCCCTTCGCCTCCTTCACCGAGACCGTCGGTTTCACCGCGGCGCTCGACCGGCTGGGCTTCGGCCAGTTCGCTTTGTCGCCGCACGGGCAGACCGACATCCGCGATGCCAAAAGGACGGAACGGCTGGCGCTCTACCTCGGCACCGAAGGCGACGGCCTGCCCGAGAGGCTGCTCGCCCGCCTGCGGACGGTGCGAATCGGTATGGCTGAAGGTTTTGACAGTCTGAATGTCGCCGCCGCGTCGGCCATCGCATTGCATTATTTTTCCGCAAGCAGGACCTGAGCCGCGGGAGACAGCATCCAGTGCCTGGGTTTCAATGCGTCGATTCGGCCTTCTGCAGCGCCCGCACGCGATCGGCAAGGCTGCGTTCGCCATTTCCCGGTTGCTTGGGTGCCGCAAGCACCTTGGCGATCGGCGACTCAGGCCCCTCGAGCTTCGCCGTCAAGACGACGACTTGCGCCGCCAGTTCGCTCATCTGCTCGCGCAACGCTGCGGTGGCGCGGCGCGTATCGTTGCCGTCTTGGGATTTGGATGCCTCGAAGGCGGCAATATCCGTTTTCAGCCTCTTGTTCTCACGGGCCAGCGCCGTCAGCGTGGCCTCCAGCCGCTCCCGGTCGCTGTCGAGCTTGGCAATCGCTTTTTCGAGGTCGTCGCCCTGGACGGCCGCACTGGCCTGATTGCCTTGCGCTCCGACGTGACGCACCGCCGACGCGTTTTCCACGCTTTCGCTTTTCGACTTTTCGCGAAGCCGCGCGATTTCCTTTTCACGGCGGCCAAGCTTGTCCTCGCGATCGGCAAGCGTGGCGAGCAGGCGTTCGACCTTCTTGTCCAGGTCGCCGGTCCTTTTCTTCTCGACCTTCAAAGCGTCCCGCGCGGCCTTGCTCTCTGCTGCGATCTCCTGCTGACGCCTGTCCGCCGCCTTGCGCTGGCTGCGCAGCACTGAAATGTCGTCGGCCAGCTTCTGCAGTTCGGATTCGCGCGCCACAAGTTCGATCTGACGGCTGCTGGAAGAAAAGCTGGCGTCGTCATACATGTGCTCCAGCTTTTCCAGCTCGAGCGCACGCTTTTCCAGAGCGCGCTCGGCTTGAGCAAGCCGATCAGACAGAAGCTGCAGCTGGTCTTCGCGCTGGCGAAGTTCTTCGTCCTTGGCCTCGAGTTCGGAAAGGGCCCGTTTCTTGTCCTTCTGCTCGACCGCCAGCCCCTTCAGGGCCTCGCGGCAGTGGCTGATCTCGACAAGCTGTTCAGCCGATTTCTCGCGCAACGATTTGACGCTCATTTCGAGCCGGCGCGTCGACATGGCGAACTCGGCCCGGATGCGATCCTTATCCGCCTGGATCTCGGCCAGCGTCAGCGGCATCGAGCCCTCGACACGTTGGCGCGTCAGCATCACGGCCCGCCGCCAGATGGCCGGGGCAATCATCAGCGCCAGAAAGGCGGCGCAGAGAAAGCCGAGAACAAAGAACAGGACCGACTGAACCAAGGTGACTATCCGTTATGGACGGCAAACGACCGTTAGGACTGTGCCACGTTCGCATGACGGAATTCCAGCGCTGCGGCAAGGGTCTGCCGCAGCAATGTTTCGAGGTGACGAGGCACCCGCCTGCTCAGAACGGATTCCAGGTCGCTCGCTGGGTAAGCTTGAGATAGCCGAGATTGACGCCAAGCCGGGCGCCGACGCCGGTACGGATCGGCACCAGCAGCATATTGTTGTTCTTCATCACGTTGAAGCCGACGCCAGCCACGATATAGGCAGAGCCGGCAACGCCGCCGAAACGATTGTAGAGGCTGTTCACATCGTCGAGATTATAGACCAGCATCATCACCCGCGAGCCCTCGCCGCCAAAATCCCAGCCAAGTGACGGCCCCTGCCAGAACACTTTGTGGTCGCCGGCATTCTTGGTGTAGAGTGTGCCCTCGCCATAGGTCAGGCCACCGATCAGCGCACCCGAGCCTTCCTCGCCAAGCAAATAGCCATTGGGCAGGCCGTAGGAGGAGAATATCTTCTCGACTACGGTGGCGAGCCCGCCCGACGTCGCACCGAAGAATTTATGACCGGAATCGACGATCTCCTGAGCGGTGTATTCCTGGGCCTGCGAAGCCGAGGTTGAAAAGACGACAAGGCCCATGAGAGCGATCGCCATTGAGACGACACGGAGAAAACTCCGGTCTGTGATGACACGGAAAAAGGTCCGGTCTGTGATGACACGGAAAAAAGTCCGGTCGTAGTATCGGGAAAACATGCTTCCAATCTCCGTCAGGGAGCACTTTCGCCGACGCCTCGCATCCGTGCGGCTCTTGGCGGCCGTTAAGGATGACTGTTACGGGCAAACTATGCCGTAATCCTTTTTCAACCATTAAGCTTTCACATGAAGATGGCGGTTAGAAGGCTGGTTTCGCGTCGCCCGCGCAGTCCCGAACCTGCGTGAACACACATTTTCGATAACGACAATTCCGGATTTGTTGCTGCACGCTCAGGCGCTGTGTATTCAGTAGGCCGTGGGAGAGAGCGTGATTCGCATGGACAGGCGTGATCATCGATCGCCCGGCCATTTCTAGTGAAATTTTGCAGGGACTTTCGCCTATGGCTGAGCTTTTCACCCTTTCCGCACCCGATCTCGCAGCGCTTTTGTGCAGCCGGGTCTGCCACGACATCATTTCGCCGGTCGGTGCCATAAACAACGGGCTCGAGCTGCTCGATGAAGGCGGCGCCGACGAAGACGCCATGAAATTGATTCGCCAGAGCGCCAGGAACGCTTCGGCCCGCTTGCAATTCGCTCGCATCGCGTTCGGCGCAGCCGGTTCTGCCGGCATGATGATCGACACCGGGGACGCCGAGGCCGTTGCCATCGCCTTCCTAAAGAACGAGAAGCCGGAACTGGTCTGGAACGGAACCCGCGCGCTGTTGCCCAAGAATAAGGTCAAGCTGCTGCTCAACCTCATTCTCGTCGCCAACGCCGCCATTCCGCGTGGCGGCAAGCTTGCGGTCACACTTGAAAACCTGGACACCGAACCCCGGTTTGCGCTCGCCGCGAGCGGTCCGATGCTGCGCGTGCCACCCAAATTCCTGGAACTCCATTCCGGCCACAAGCCCGAGGAACCGATCGACGCGCATTCGGTGCAGCCCTACTACACGCTGCTTCTGGCGCGCGAGGCCAACATGACAATATCGATTCACGCGACCGCGGAAGAAATCGTGCTTTCCGCTGCCTGAAGTTTACCAAGCTAGTTGAAAAGAACAGAAAAGTACTTTTCTAGGCAATACTTAATAAGATACCACACTCGAATGCGATGAGCCTCCGCGCCTAGATCGGCCTGAAGCATCGATGAAGAAACCTACGTAAAAGCCGTTCTTTCAAAAATTTTACCGAATGGCTTTTCGGCTTCTTTACCGGATGGACCTATGGTGCCTTTCAGTACGGTAACACTGCCGGATTGCCGCATGGCAAAGGGGGCCGGAAATGAAACGCTGCATGTTCGTCGACGATTCGAGCGTCATCAGGAAGGTTGCAAGGCGCATCCTGGGTGGTTCTGACATGCTGGTCATCGAAGCAGCAAGCGGGCTTGACGCGGTCGAGATGTGCGCGGCCGACATGCCGGACATCATCATCGTCGACGGCGCCTTGCCGGACATTCAGGCGGTGGACGTCATCCGCCGCGTGCGCGCCATGGAAAGCCCGGTTCAGCCCCAGATCCTGATTTCGCTGGTTGAGGTCGACGTCGCTTCGATCATGCGGGCAAAGCGCGCCGGCGCTCAAGGCTATCTGCTGAAGCCGTTCAACCGGTCGCAACTTCTCGAGTGCTTCCGCAGCTTGAAAACAGCCGCCTGACCCGTCCGACCGTCAGCCGACCTTCGGTCCCGAAAGACAATGTGCAAATTGGAGCGTGCATTGTGCGTTTAAGTGGACGCACGTCGCTCCAATATCTGCAACATAAACGCAAAATCCGGCCGAAGCCGGATTTTTGTCGGAAAAACCGATCGGGTCGGCGTTGTCGGCTCAGGCGCTGACGCGGATATCTTCCGGCTCGCGCAGCACATAGCCGCGGCCCCAAACCGTCTCGATGTAATTCTGTCCGCCGGAAGCGGCGTCGAGCTT
The DNA here is from genome assembly GCF_003952365.1 of Mesorhizobium sp. M9A.F.Ca.ET.002.03.1.2. Taxonomy (NCBI): domain Bacteria; kingdom Pseudomonadati; phylum Pseudomonadota; class Alphaproteobacteria; order Hyphomicrobiales; family Phyllobacteriaceae; genus Mesorhizobium; species Mesorhizobium sp. M9A.F.Ca.ET.002.03.1.2. The sequence continues at coordinate 246,340 of NZ_CP034443.1, forward strand.
CTTGCGCAGCTTGCAGATGAAGACGTCGATGATCTTCAGTTCCGGTTCGTCCATGCCGCCGTAGAGGTGGTTGAGGAACATTTCCTTCGTGAGCGTGGTGCCCTTGCGCAGCGAGAGCAGCTCCAGCATCTGGTATTCCTTGCCGGTCAGATGCACGCGCTGGCCACCGACCTCGACGGTCTTGGCATCGAGATTGACCACCAGGTCGCCGGTGGTGATGACCGACTGGGCATGGCCCTTGGAACGCCGCACGATAGCGTGGATGCGGGCGACCAGTTCGTCCTTGTGGAACGGCTTGGTCATGTAATCGTCTGCGCCGAAGCCGAGGCCGCGTACCTTATCCTCGATGCCGGCCATGCCGGAGAGGATGAGGATCGGCGTCTTCACTTTGGAAAGACGAAGTGTTCTCAAGACCTCATATCCAGACATGTCAGGAAGATTGAGATCGAGAAGGATGATGTCGTAGTCGTAGAGCTTGCCTAAATCGACACCCTCTTCGCCAAGATCGGTCGTATAGACATTGAAACTTTCTGATTTCAGCATCAGCTCGATGCTTTGTGCGGTTGCACTGTCATCTTCTATCAGCAGAACACGCATTTCATTCCCCTTTTCTGCTGCCGGACCATTTCACGACCCGTCTAGGACCGGAGCAGTGATTGCCTGAGCAGAGGCTGCCATCGAATGGTTAACAAAACCTAATTCCGTGCCGCTGACGGTATCAGATTTTTTAACCCCTTTCTACACCTTGTTGAATCTAATGACGAATCACAGGACCAAACCGCTAATGCAAAACATTAATAAGCCAGACTAAGTGACTCTTCGGACTCGCTGGCCGTGCTTCCGCATCGAGAGCCGGAATTTTTACCCGGCCTTAAGTCCTGAGCCGTATGATTAACAATGCCCGTAAACGAATGGTTACCGCCGGCAAAAAACTTTAGGAGTTTGTTTCCCATAGTTCCGGTAAAGTCGGTGGAGACGGGTGAAGCCTGCGTTTGCCAGGTGGATTGGACGATATGTGCAGGTGTGCGTTTCCAGGAGTACCGAATCATGAAGTCACGTGAGAACCTCGTTCGGCTGAAGCAATTTCAGGTGAACGAGAAGCGGCGGCAATTGCTGCAACTCGACATGATGATCGCCGAGTTCGAGCGCATGGCTGTCGAACTAGAGCTTCAGATCACCGCCGAAGAAAAGAAAGCCGGCATCACCGACATCAACCATTTTGCCTATCCAACCTTCGCCAAGGCAGCGCGCCTGCGCCGCGACAACCTCAGAAACTCGCAAAGCGACCTTGCCCAGCAGCGAAGCGTTGCCGAATCACTGCTCGGCGAAGCCGAAGCGGAACTTTCCAAAGCGGAAATGCTCGAATCGCGCGACACCAAGATCCGCGACGCCGAGACCGGCGGCCGCAGCGCCATGATCGGCTGAAAACAAGGCTTTTAGGCCAATCGACGCCCCCGCGATCAGGGCGTTGCTCATCTGGAACGTCGCCGCCCTGATCGGGCGGGCACCAGTTTCAGGCTTGCGCTACCAAATTCCTGTCATTGTCCGCGACCGCCCGCGCCCAAGTATCCCTGATGTGAGGGCTGCTCGAAAAAGCTTGCCGTCCACGTGGCAGAGACCTTTCCATCCGAAGAAGCAGGCGCTGCCCATGCCTTTCTCGCCGCCAGGCCGATCGGTAAGGTGGTGCTGATGGTCTGAAGCAGAGAGAGCCGTTCCGGCAAAACAAAAAGGGCGCGGATGGTCGCGCCTTTTGACGTCCTCGAACCAGCCTTAATGCCGATATTGCTGGATGCGCGTCGTGCGCAGCCCGGCAAGGCCATATTCGTCGATCGACGCCTGCCAGGACAGGAATTCCTCGGTGGTCAGCTTGTAGCGCTGGCACGCCTCTTCGAGGCTCAAAAGGCCGCCGCGCACAGCCGCCACCACTTCCGCCTTGCGCCGGATAACCCAGCGGCGTGTGTTCGTCGGCGGCAGATCGGCAATCGTAAGGGGGCTGCCGTCAGGCCCAATAACATATTTGACTCGCGGTCTAACAAGATCGGTCATCGTACTCTCTACAAAAACTCAAAGACCCAATCCACACCACAATACCGCCACAGCTTTAAAATTTGCCTAAGCAGACCCTAATAGCTAGGTAAGGATCATGAACGCCGCGTTAGTCTTTTCGTCGGCATTTGAGATATCTGCCCGCAAGCGCTGAATCCGTTCAAAAAAATCGGCGAGCTCGCGAAGCTGGCGCACCTGGAAAGCTTGACCTATATTCCTGCCATTGGCATTCAAGTGCCGTGCAGAACGAAAGAACCATGAACAGCCTCGATCTTCCCGGACGTCCCGAAAACACCCGCGTCGTTGTCGCCATGTCGGGCGGCGTCGATTCGTCGGTCGTTGCCGGTCTTTTGAAGCGCGGGGGCTACGATGTCGTCGGCGTCACGCTGCAACTTTATGACCACGGCGCGGCAACGCACCGGGCCGGCTCGTGCTGCGCCGGCCAGGACATCGACGATGCCCGCCGCGTCTCCGAGACGCTCGGCATCCCGCACTATGTGCTCAATTACGAGGAGCGCTTCCGCAAGGCGGTGATCGACCCCTTCGCCGAGAGCTATGTGGCCGGCGAAACGCCGATCCCTTGCGTTTCCTGCAACCAGACCGTGAAGTTCGCCGACCTTCTGGCGACCGCCAAGGAGCTTGGCGCCGACGCGCTGGCCACCGGCCATTATATACGCTCCGGCGCCAACGGCGCCCATCGCGCCCTGTACCGGCCGGTCGACGCGGACCGCGACCAGAGCTATTTCCTGTTCGCCACCACACAGGCACAGATCGACTATCTGCGCTTTCCGCTCGGCGGCGTGTCGAAGCCGGAGGTTCGCACTATTGCCGAGGAGATGGGACTGACAGTCGCCGCCAAGCAGGACAGTCAGGACATCTGTTTCGTGCCGCAGGGCAAATATTCCGACATCATCGCCAAGCTGAAGCCGACTGCTGCCAATCCGGGCGACATCGTCCATATCGACGGCCGCGTGCTCGGCCGCCATGAAGGTATTTTGCGCTACACGATCGGTCAGCGCCGCGGCATCGGCGTCGCCTCGGGCGAGCCACTCTACGTCGTCCATCTCGACGCCGACCGGGCCCGCGTCGTCGTTGGCCCGCACGAGGCGCTGGAGACGCACAAGATTTATTTGCGCGACATGAACTGGCTGGGCGACGCTGCGCTGTCCGACATCCCGGCGGCCGGGCTGGAGCTTTTCGCCAAGGTCCGCTCGACACGCCCGCCACGCCCGGCCGTGCTGCATCACAGCGCCGGCATCACCTCGGTGGAGCTGGTCGACGGCGAGTCCGGCATCGCGCCGGGCCAGGCCTGCGTTCTCTATTCCGACGACGGCAACGAGGCCCGCGTGTTCGGCGGCGGTTTCATCGAGCGTTCCGAGCGTGGCGCCGAGGCCGAGGCGATGCTGACACGGCTGGCGACCCGGCCGGCGCAAGTTCCCGCCGAATGATCCCGATTCTATCGGGATGGATCAGGCTCCAACTAACACAGCGGCATTTTTCTCTCAGGAAGACGATCCTGTGTGGGTAACCGTGCCCGCGGTCAGGATGCGCAGCACCCTGATGGCTTCCTCGCCGCTGGTGCGCGGTTCTGCCCGCGTCTCGATGCATTGGATGAAATGTTCGAGCTCTCGCGTCAGCGGCATGCCCTCGCCCACCGCCACATAGGACGGCTCGTTGGTGGTGAAGGCCCATTGGCCGCTGTCTTGCCATACCGCGTGGCGGTAGACGGCGAGCTTGCGCTCCCACGGTTCGACATCGTCGAACACCGCCATCGCCTTGGTGCCGACCACGGTCAGCCGTCGTTCGCGGTAGGGATTGAGCCGCGACGCGAAGAGATGGCTGCGCAGACCGTTGGGAAAGCGCATGTGCAGATGCGCGAAATCGCTGAGATTGTCGAGGAGCGCTGCCCCCTCGCCGCGCACCTCGATCGGTTCCGTGCCGGTGATGGCGAGGATCATCGACAGATCGTGCGGCGCAAGATCCCACAGCGCGTCGTTCTCGGTGTGGAACTTGCCGAGCCCGAGCCGGTGCGAATGGATATAACGGACCTCGCCGAGCTCGCCATTATCGATCAGCGCCTTCAACGTCTCGAAGGCGGGATGAAAGCGCAGCACGTGGCCGACCATGAAGACGCGGCCATTGTCGGCCGCCGCCTTCACCGAACGTTCGGCATCCGCCACCGTTAGCGCAATCGGCTTTTCCACCAGCACGTCCTTGCCGCCCTGGACGGCTTGCACGGCCATGTCGGCGTGGAACTGCGGCGGCAGCGCCATGACGATGGCGTCGATGTCGTCGTGGACAAACAGCGCCTCCGGCTCGATCGCCAGGCAATCCTGTTCACTGGCGAACCCTTCGGCACGGGCACGGTTGACGTCCGAGACCGCGTGCAGCGCTCCTAGCGCCTTGAGGGTGCGGATGTGGTTGCTGCCCCAGTATCCGCAACCGAGGACTGCAATGCGCGGTTTCATCAATTCCAACTCTAGAATTTCGTGGCCGAGACATAGCGGCGCGCCCCGTCGAACTCAACCCCGGCATGTGCGCTCAAATGTCTGCCCGGCAAAGCTTTTCGGCGATCAGAACGACATGCGTCCACTTGGACGCACAAAGTGCGCGTCTCAAGACTTGAATCTCCGCATCGTGCTTTCCGAAAATCGATTCCGATGCGACGGAATATGCTTGGCATGCCGGCTGCATCGATGCTTGACAGGCTTGCCGTCCCAACCTTATATCCGCCCGACCTTGGCGAACGCTTCGATATGCCTTCCGATTTAAGGCGGATTTCGGGCCTTTCGCCGCCCTGGCGGGGTAGCTCAGTTGGTTAGAGCACGGGAATCATAATCCTGGGGTCGGGGGTTCAAGTCCCTCTCCCGCTACCACCATTCCCCCCACTCCTTTGACGCCGTGGGGGAAGGCACCCTCGCCCAAGAGTGCCGTTAGCCGCCCAGCGATTTCGACTTCGATCCCGCCGATCCTCGATGGATCTCGAAACACCGTGACGGTTTCGATCAAGTCCCGCATCGACTCTGCAGATTCGAAATCGCCAGTAGCGATGCCCTTGGCAAGCCCTGTCTGAAGCTGGTTCAGTTGTTCCTCATAGCGTGCCAGCACCGCAGGATGCAGCGCGATCACTCCGGTCGCGGTGGGCACCCGATCCAACTCTGCCAAAATGCACTTACGCTCTTCGTTTAGCGTTGTTGATTGCGGTCCCAGTACGGCTGGGTCGCCGTGGCCTTTGGCAATGGCGTTGACCAGCCGCTCGATCTCCCGAGACAATTCTTCAAGCCGTCGTTCCAAACGAGTGCGCCTGGCATCGGTGTCGGCTGCCAAGCGCTTCCGTTCTTCGTGGTACGTCTGGACGTACTGGGCAATCACTTCAGGATGGCGCAACTCGGCGGTAAGCCCGTTCAGAACTGCAGTTTCGACCGTATCCAAATAAAAGGTCTTAGGATCAGCGCATGTTCCGCTTTCGGTCGCGGCGGAACAGCGGATGCGAATGCGCTTGGACTTGTCCATGCCTTTTGACGACATTCCCGCACCACAGGCACCGCACCTCAGGAGCCCCGCCAACATATGCCGTGGTCGGCGCTGATGGCTTGGATGGGTGGTTGCGCGCGCCTTCTTCCGCGCTTGTGCTGCGTCGAACAGGTCGGACGAAACAATAGCAAGGCCGGGTACTTCGACTATTCGCCATTCACCCTTGGGATTCGGACGCGAGACACGTTTCCCCGTATCAGGATCCTTGATCATTCTGACCCTGTTCCAGATCAAGCGGCCAGCATAAAGCTCATTATGAAGCAGCCCCGTCCCTCTCTGCGCATTTCCATTGATAGTAGAGGCATTCCAGGCTCGACCACGAGGCGGCGGTATGCGGTCTCTATTTAGATTGTGCGCAATATCACGCGGGGTCTGTCCATCGACGTACTCCCTGAAGATACGACGCACGATCGCAGCTTCATGCTCTGCGATCAGGCGCTTCCCAGGGTCGCCTAAAACGTAAGAGTAGCCGTAGGTCAATCCACCGGCGTGGAGACCTCTGTTGATCCGGCCGGCTTGGCCGCGCCGAACTTTGTGAGCAATGTCCTCTCGATAAAGTTGCCCAACTAGACCACGAAGCCCGACCAGGACTGTGTTGACCACGCCCTCGTGGACGGCACGAATTTCGATACCAAGAAATGAAAGGCGCTTGTGGATGCCTGCGAGGTCTTCCATGTCGCGAGAGAGGCGATCTAGGGCCTCCACGACCAGCACATCAAATTCGTGCTCACGAGCTTTATCCATGAGGTGGAGCAAACCATCACGCCCCACGACCGAACCGCCGGAGCGAGCGCGATCGTCAAACGTCGCGACGACATCCAAACGCTCGCGCTCGGCATACGTTCGGCATAGCGCGAGTTGATCGTCTATCGATCGCTCATTCTGAAGATCGGTTGAGAAGCGTGCGTAGATCGCGGCTCGATTCATGATTGATTCTTTCGCCCAATTCACGCGCGTGATCTTCGCGGGCCGCTTGGCGCGCGAGTGCGCGTGCAAGGCGCAGAATCGCTCTGTCAGGCGCTCGGAGCAAGGCCCGTTTTTGGGATTTCACAACCATTGCGGGTAGCGCTCGCTACGGCCCGGCTGTACTCCTGCGAAAAATAGCAGTCCGCAGGATGCGTGGTCTCCTTCAATCCTGCCTGAATCATGATCTTGGTCCATGTCTCCCAAGATGTGCACTTGCGGGAGATGAGAAAAGCCGTCCAATCCATCGGTCGCAGAAAGGGATAGCACGGCGTGCTTTTCGGAAATCCGCGAGCCTAATCGGTTGCTCTCCGTTCAGCCTGGTCTGCAAAAACCGCAGATTCAAATCGCGGACACCCAACCACCGATACCGACACTCATTAATTGTGGCGATTTGAGAAGGCGAAGTCGCATCGCTCGAACAAATATGGTAGGCCCGGAGGACGTATTCAAATTCTTGATTTCATTGGCTTTTTCGTGGACACAAGTCAGCCGTCCTTCCGTATCGTTCCGCGCCTGGTGGGAACCCCAGTGGCCAGTCTCGACGTGCCGAATCCAGTCACTGACGGCAGTCTATCGGCATAGAAACTAGCCGAATGACGGAACTGTGAAGCGAGTAACTGAATCCTTGCAATCTGGGGTGATTGCCGGCGACGAAGGGTGTGGCAGGTGCTCTAATCCAATGGAAATCAGACAACGCACTTCATGACGGAGACTGTTCCACCATAGCGGCAGTGAGCGACGGAGAGGCTAAGTCGAGCGCACGCCAAATTCGTTCATAGCACTTGATACATAACGAAGGCGCTAACATAGCCATGTGTCGGGTGCCTGAACGCGCCCGGCAACGTGCCCACGACGTCAAAACCCATCTTCTGCCATAGCGAAATGGCGCGCTGGTTGGTGCTCACCACGAAGTTGAACTGCATGGCCCGATACCCGTGGGCCCGGGCGGTCGCCATTGAGTGTTCGACATACGGCGTGCGACGCCTCTACCTGTCGCGACAGGTGCTGTGACGTATCCACAGTTGCAAACATGCCGACCACCGCCAGCCTGGTTGGGACGCATATAGTAGGTGCCGAGGATGGCGCCCGCTTCCTCGGCAACGAAGACTTCCTTGTCTGCTCCCATCCAGTAGGCAATTGCGTCTGCCCGGCTCAGGTTGCGATCAAGCGCATAGGTTTCTCCCGCTCGGATCACGGGCCCGATGATCGACCAGACGGCGGGAGCGTCAGCGAATGAGGCGGGGCGTAAATGCATGACGGCGTCACTCGTGCGGAAGGGATCCCCAAAAGGCCATGCTTGCTTCCGTTCGAACGGTAAGAGAAGGGGCGAATGAACCGCCCCGGTCTCATCGTAGCAACAGTGCCTGAGCGCTAGTTTTTCAGGCGCGCTTCAGGACCGGCTCCAGGCCGACGGCGGCGGCTAGTCCGCCGATATCCCTGATCTCGGTATATTCATAGAACGGATTGGCGGGTTCGTGGCCGCGGTTGACCCAGACCTTGCTCTTGATCCCCAGGTCGTAGGCCGTCATCAGGTCGTAGCGGAACGAGGAGGAGACGTGGGTGATGTCTTCGGGACCGCAGCCGAGCTTGTCGAGCATATACTCAAAGCCCTTCATCAGCGGCTTATAGGCGCCAACCTCCTCGGCGGTGATGACGGCATGAAAGGGCGCGCCGAGCTTTTCCACATTCGACATGATCAGGTTTTTCATCGAGTTCGAGAGGATCACCAGCGGAATTTCCTTCGCCACCCTGGAGAGCCCTGCCGGAACGTCCGGGTGCGGGCCCCAGGTTGGCACTTCATCAGAGATGCGCTGCGCGTCTTCGGGCTTGAACTGGATACCGATCCGCTTGCAGCTGCGTTCGACGGCATTGTGCACCACTTCGGCGAAAGGCTTCCAAGCTCCCAGGACTTCGTCCAGGCGATAGCCCCTGAAAGCCTCGACGAAGTTGGCCATCGCCTCAGCAGAGAGACGCTCGGCATACACACGCCGCGCTGCACCAGCCATGTCGAAGTTGGTCAGCGTACCATAGCAGTCGAAGGTGATATATTTTGGCCTAAATTTGGTCATGGCGTGCGTTCCTTTCAATTTGACGATCCAGACTGGCCGCTCTCGGCACGCCATAATTGTGCGAACAGTGGAGCATAACTTTTCGAACGTTCGCTGCTTGAAGTGCATTGTACTGAATTTGGCCGCTCCTTAGGCACAATCTGTCGCCCTGCCACCTGCAAGGCCGGACGGGTGGCCAAGCGTGCCGTCACGATCGACACCCCCGCGCAGGCCCGCTCGCACTGCATTTCGGGCAACCCTTCTAAAAAATAATTGTACAACAATTATGAGAGAGCGTTCGGTGCCGGTCTGCTATCGACGGCATGATGGTGCAAGGCGCGCACCTTGATGTCCGCGTTACACGGAAGGGACCGCTGGTCCATATTAGGCAGATATCACTTGATAATTTGTGATCTTTGGTGATGGCACTGAACCAGACACCTGCGGATTGAAGCCCAAAATGGGTCGAGGCTTCCACTGCCCGCCCCTTCAAACCAGAAGCCTATCTTGAACTTCTGCACAGATTGTTGTACAAAATGGCACGCGAGATGCGAAGCCTGCGGCGTTGAAGCCCTGTTTCGGCGGCACCTGAACTGAGTGGAACATGGGTTACTATCAACAGACCAAGCCAGCCCGCGCGTCGGAACTTTCCGAAGCCTGCCATCCCGTCGGTGCAGCGGAAGCTGAAGTAATCGCCGAACGTCTCTATAATATTCGCGGCTCGGCCACGCGCTTTGAGACCGAGAAAGATGACACGTTTCTCCTCGACTGCGCGGACCGCGGGAAATTCGTCCTGAAAATCGCTCATCCTTCCGAGCGGGTGGAAGAACTCGATTTCCAGGTCACCCTGTTGCGGCATATCGCAGAGCGCGCTCCGGACCTGCCCATCCCCCATCCCCATCGCGACGTCGATGGCGCTGATTTGCCCGTCGTCACGACAAGTGCCGGGGAGCGGCGTGTGGTGCGGCTCGTCACCTTCCTCGATGGTATCCCACTCGACCGGACAGTTTCCACGGCGCAGCAGCGCGAGCGGATCGGCGAGGTCCTGGCGAAACTGCGCCACGCCATGGCCGATTTCTCCCATCCCGCCGACTCTCGGACCTTGGCATGGGACGTCACCCACCTGCTCGATCTCTCCGATCTGCTGGGCTTCATCCCAGCGGGCGGCAAGCGCGCATGGACCATCCGTGCGCTGGAGCGGTTTGCAGAGATCAAGCCGCAGCTCGACCTGTGCCGGCGGCAGGTGCTCCACAACGATTTCAATACGTCGAACCTGGTGGTTGATCACACTTGCTCGGAGTTCCTGACCGGCGTCATCGACTTCGGCGATGCGGTTCGTACTGCCATCGCCGTCGATGTCTCCACGGCGTTGATGAACCAGATGCCCAAAACCTTCGACCGTGGGAAGCGGCGTGACCTGTTCGACGAACCGCGTGACATTCTGCGCGGCTATCTCCGCCACGCTGAACTGACGGACGAGGAACTCCGGCTCATCCCCTTCCTGGCACAGGGCCGACTTGCGGTCCGCGCGCTTCTGACCTGCTGGCGAGCCGAGCTCTTTCCTGAGAACAGCCGCTACATCCTGCGCAACACCGAGGCGGGGTGGGCTCATCTCGAGTGGTTCAACTCGATGTCGACCGCACAAATATCGGACCTTCTGACGCGAGAGGAACCGCAATGACCCAGCAAGCGACTACCCTGCCCAAGGGCTTCCGTGGCGACATGGCGAATGGCTTCAACCCTCAGGATGCGGCTCATCTCCCGAGTGAAGCCGCGGCGCATCTGGCCAGGCGGCAAAGGCTGCTTGGCCCCGCCTATCGGCTTTTCTATAAGTCGCCGGTGGAGATTTCGCGCGCCAAGGGCGTCTTCCTCTATGACAAGCATGGCAACGAATATCTCGACGCCTACAACAACGTGGTATCGCTGGGTCACTCTCATCCGCGTGTCGTCGAGGCGATCCAGAAGCAGCTCGAAATACTCTGTACCCACACGCGTTACATGCAGGAACCCATGCTGGACTATGCCGAAACCCTGATCAAGACATTCGGTGGCGAACTCGGCCGGACCGGATGCGCGATGTTCACCTGCACCGGCTCGGAAGCCAACGATCTCGCCTTGCGTATCGCGCGTTATCACACACGCAAGACCGGCGTCATTGTCACGGCCGAAGCCTATCACGGCAATAGCGGCGCGGTGGCGGCAATCTCGCCGTCGCTCGGCAAGAAATCGGCGCTGGATCCCTACGTTCGAACGGTCGCTGCCCCGGACTCCTATCGCCTGCCCGTCGCGGAAATCGGCCGGCGGATGGCGGAGGATGTTGCCCGACAGATTGCTGACCTCGAAAGGCATGGCGACGGCCTGGCCGCATTCATCGCTGATTCCGTCTTCTCCTCCGATGGTCTTTATGTCGACCCCACCAATGTGCTGGCGCCAGTTGCTGAAGTCGTCCGCAAGGCCGGAGGCCTGGTCATCGCCGACGAAGTGCAATCCGGTTTCGGGCGGACCGGCACCCACCTTTGGGGACACGCCCGACACAAGGTCGATCCGGATATCGTCACCCTTGGGAAGCCCATGGGCAACGGCTATCCGGTTGCGGGCCTGGTGGTGCGGCCCGAACTCGTAGCCGAGTTCGGGGCCAGCATGCGCTACTTCAACACGTTCGGTGGCAATTCCGTCGCTATCGCCGCCGCGCAGGCCGTGCTCGACACGATTTTCGAAGAGAATCTGATGGACAACGCGACCAGGGTCGGCGGTGAAATCCTCGACGGCCTCCGCAACCTGCAGAACAAATACGAATTCGTCGGTGATGTGCGTGGGGCGGGCCTCTATTTCGCCATCGAGCTCGTCAAGGACCGCGACAGGAAGGTTCCGGACATGGATCGTGCGCTTGCGGCCGTCAATGCTCTGCGCGACCAGCGCATTCTCATCTCCGCGACCGGAGCAGATGCGCATATTCTCAAGATCAGGCCCCCTCTTGTCTTCACATCAGCGAATGCGGGACGTCTGCTCGAAGGTGTCGACAATGCGCTGCGGGCGGTGCAGACCTAGGAGCGGATGCAATAGGATCCTTTGCCGGCGCTGCGGCACCTGACGCAGCTGCACGCGCAACATCATCAACGACCCGGCCCATGAAGCAAGTACAGGACCTTGACGCCAACGCTGAACCCGTCCCCGTTAGCGCTGTGGATATCCTGGCGCAGGACCTGCGACGCCGTATTCTGTCGGGAGATTTTCAGCCTGGCGAATTCCTCCGCGACGCCAGGATGTGCGAGGAGCATTCGACCTCTCGGCACACGTTCCGTGCGGCGGCCCAGTTGCTCGTCACACAGGGCCTGCTGCGCCAGATCCCGAACCGAGGCTTCATGCTGCCCGAGTTCGGAGCGGACGACATTGTCGACATCACACGGGTGCGGGGCGCCATAGAGGGCGAAGCCATTCGCTTTATCGTGCTGACCGGAGTCATTCCGCCCCTAGCGCTCGAGGCGGTTGCGGTCATGCATGCCTCGACCCTGTCCTCAGACAGGTCGGCGTTGGTTACAGCGGACCGCGACTTCCATCGCGCCATCATCGCAGCAAGTGGGAGCGCCCGCCTGAAGCGAGCCTATTCGAACCTCGAAGGGGAGATCGAGCTTCTTCTCGTCCAGCGGCAGGCCTTCTATGGCACCGCCGAGGAAATGGCGCTGGAGCATGAGCGACTTGTCAAAAGCCTGAGAAGCCGCCACTTCGACACCGCCCGGGAGGCCTTCAAGGAGCACTGGCAAGATCTCCAGATCAAGCTGCTCGATCAGCGCTGACAAGCGCTCCCTACATTCGTCACGGCGCAGAACTGGCCAACAGAAATTTGTCCCGCCTTCCCATACCCAACGGCTTGGGCGACTGCCCTTCCCTTAACCGGGACTTCCTAAACCGTGGCAGGTCAGCGTTGTTCCCAAACATCAAGCATGCCGTAATACCGGACTGCCAAGGGCCGAGGCTCTTCGAGGGTACTCCCAAACAGACAGCTATTCGCGGCACATAGCATGAAGGGCAGCGTTTCTGCACGATGCAGGAGCCTAGAAATAACCGAGTATAGATTTGACCTCGAGATACTCCAACATGCCCTCGAGACCATACTCGCGTCCGTTTCCTGATTGCTTGAACCCGCCAAACGGCGCGTGGGGATCCCAGGCCGGATAGTTGAGATGCACCTGACCGGCGCGGATGCGTGACGCAACGTCTTTGGCACAATTCATATTTCTGCCCTGCACATGCGCCCCGAGGCCATAGACGGTGTCGTTGGCGATGGCGACGGCCTCGTCCACCGTGTCGTAGGGGATGATGCAGAGAACCGGCCCGAAAATCTCCTCCTGGGCGATGCGCATGTCACTGCGCACCTCCGAAAAAATCGTCGGCTTGACATAGAGCCCGACATTCAGGCCGTTCGGACGGCCCTCTCCGCCGGTGACGAGCTTTGCGCCTTCCGAAATGCCGACGCCGATCATGGTCTGGATCCGGTCGAACTGGGCGCGGTTGGCGATTGCACCATGCGTGGTGGTCTCCAAGAGAGGATCGCCGACGACGATCTCGTCCGCGGCCCGCTCGGCGATCAACTCGATCTCGGCAAGCCGCGCCCGCGGCACGATCATACGGGTTGGCGCGCTGCATGACTGGCCGAGATTGCGGAAGCCAGCGGCCACGCCCAGAGCTACGGCGCGATCGAGATCGGCGTCGGGCAGGATCACGTTCGGCGACTTGCCGCCGAGCTCCTGCGCGACGCGCTTGACGGTCGGTGCGGCCGCCTGGGCCACCGCGATCCCGGCTCGGGTAGAGCCGGTGATCGAGATCATGTCGACATCCGCGTGGGATGCGAGACGCGCCCCTACGCACGGACCATCACCATGGACGAGGTTGAAGACACCGGCGGGAAAGCCGGCTTCCTCGATAGCCTCGGCGAACAAAAGGGCGCTCAAGGGAGAAAGCTCGCTTGGCTTCAGCACGAGCGTGCAGCCCGCGGCGAGCGCCGGCGCGACCTTGGCGGTGATCTGGTAGAGCGGCCAGTTCCATGGCGTGATCAGCGCGCAGACACCGACCGGTTCGCGGGTGACAGCCGTGTGGCCACGCTGCTCGACGAAGGTGAAGGCTGTCAGGACATCACGAGCGGTCTTCACATGGGCGATCGCCAGCGGAACCTGCGCCGTGCGCGCATAGCCGATGGCTGCGCCCATTTCGAGGGTCAGGCATTGTGCGATTAGTTCACGGCGCGTTTCGAGCAGCGCCTGCAGACGATGGAGCAAGCTCGCGCGATATTCCGGCTCGGTCCGGCTCCAAGTGGCAAATGCCCGGCGGGCCGCGGAAACGGCCGCGTCCACGTCCTCGCCATTTCCGAGCGGAAATCGCGTCACCACTTCTTCCGTCGCCGGATTCGTGACGGCGGCCTGGCCAGTGCCCCTTGGCGCGCGCCATTCGCCGTCGATGAAGAATGTGCCGAGGCGGCCGTTGCGAGACAGGTGCTCGAGGGGCGTGGTCATGTCACGAGGTCCTTCATCCCAATAGGTAGGCGCCGAGGATTGGCAGGAACCGGGGACGCCAGAAATATCCGGGGATCGCCGGCCAGCGGAACTTCTACCAGCCGCGGATCCGCTCCCACCGCGCGTCGATCTCCGGACTTCCTCCGTTGACGACGCTGTAGAAATCGTGCTGGCCGGCCATCGCGCAGGCGTGGTTTGGCAGGATCCGCACCCGGGTACCGACCCGAAGGTCTGGCATGCTCTTGGCCGAGCCGCTGCGGATCGCCAGGATGCCGTGTTCCTGGCTGGCCTGTGATACGATCACGTCTTCGAGCACGCAACCCGCCCCGTCGCATACCAGTCCGTAACCCTGATCTACCCGCTGGCTCGCGGTGCCGCGATCGCGCGAGAGCGCCATCCACCCCGCGTCGACAAGCACCCAGCCCTTCTCCGGCTTAGCGCCGACCACCGTGGCCAGCACGGAAATCGCGATGTCGTCGATGGCACAGACCCCGACCCCGTGCTGGACGAGGTCGAAGAACATGTAGACCCCGGCGCGCAACTCCGTGACGCCGTCCAAGTTCTTGGCGAAGTGCGCGGTCGGGGTCGAGCCGAGGCTGACGATCGGGCATGCATGACCGCGAGCGCGCAGGATTTCGGCGGCGCGCACGGTGGCCGAACGCTCGTTCTCGGCTGCCTTCACCAGCGCGTCTGACGTGCTCAAGCCATAGGACTCGCCCGCATGGGCCAAGACGCCGGCAAGGTTGGCTCCCGCAGCGACGACCCGATCGGCGACCTCGATGAGCTTGGGATCGTCCGGCTTGAGGCCACCGCGATGGTCGTCGCAATCCAGTTCGATGAGCACGGACGGCGTGACGCCCGTGGCCTTGCGGACATCGGCCAGGGCATCGGCCTGTTCAACGGTATCAAGCAGCAGCTTCAGGTCGACGCCGGTGCGGCCGCAAAGCTCCGCGGCACGCAGAGCCGAGGCCGGCGACAGGCCGACCGCATAGGTCATGTCGCGATAGCCGTGGCTGGCGAAGTATTCCGCCTCGGCGATGGTCGAGACCGTGATCGGGCCGGGTTCGTCCGGGAACACGTGTCGAGCAACGTCGATGCTCTTGGCCGTCTTCATGTGCGGGCGCAACACGACGCCCAGCCTCCTGGCGCGGTCGGCGAGACGCTTTATGTTGCGCTCGAGCTTCCCGCGATCCAGCAACAGCGCCGGGGTGACAAGGCCGTCGATCTTCTGGACCGGTTTCAGCAATTCCGCGTTCGTTGCCATGTTCCCGATGTTCCTCAAAACTAACCGAAGGACTGGTTCGCCAAGGCATACATGCGGGCCGCGCCATCGGGCGTTGGCCGCCGCCCCTTGACCATGGCGGTGGCTCCGCCCACCCTGACAAGGCCCAGGCTTTCCAGCCAGTCGCCCAATCCATGCTCGGCATAGACGTCGATGCGCACGAACTGGCCGTGGAGCTTGGAAAGATGATCCAGGATCAGGCGTTGCGCGTCTTCGGCGCTTTCGGCGGCAACAGGGCCGACCACGTAGCCGCGTCCAAACTTCCTTGCGATGGCATAACCCGCGATCCTTCCACTGCGCTCTATCACCACCACGTCGCCCACTTCGGCAAGCGCGGCCACCATCGGCCCTCGTGGCATGCCGGTGGCCCGTTCGTCGAAAGCCTGGATCGCCGGAAGGTCGGAAACCGTCGCAGGCCGGATGTCGCCGCAGGCCTTCGCCGACACGGCGACGTTCAGCGGGCCTTGGTGCTGGAGCACGGTGCCCCAAACGGTGAAGCCGCGTTGCCTGTAGAGCGTCAGCCCATCTTCGGTCGAATTGAGCAGCACGTTGCGACCTTCCGTCGCCTCAAGCAACGCGTTGAAGAGCCGCGAGCCATTGCCGCCGCCTTGCGCGGAGCGGGTGACGATGATCATCCCGGCCGAGGCATAGGCCTGCCCGTAGTTCCACCACATTGCCGAGCCGATCACCTCGCCTGAACGCTCGAGGACAAGGCCCTCGCCCAACCTGGCGGCAAACTCCCAGTCCTCGCTGCGGTAAGGCCAGCCCATTTCCTGCGACAGCTTCAGCGCGCCCGGCACATGGCTGGTCTCGAACGCGATCAGCTCGGTCGGATCGCCGACAATGTCAGTGTTGAGTCCAACGGCCATGCGCAAGCAGCCTTCACTTCATCCAGAGATCGAATCTCAAGGTGGCGTCCGGCGCACAGATTTCGCTGCTGTTTTGCTCGTTCAGATCAGCGAGATTATTCGTTTTGAGCCATTCCTCGGCATACCAAACTGCGCAAAGCGGGCGAAGTATATCCGGCGCCTCGTATCGCCTCGCTTTCATCGTTTGGCGATCCGTGTTGCGCCCGCACGGGTTCACAACGGACGCGATCCAAGCCCCCCGCAATCGGACAGTCGCAAACACGCCCAACGATGAACCGTTGCTCAGGAGGTATTCGGGATGATCTACATCAGCGAAGAGGAGTCAGCCGCCCTGGTCACCCATGAACTGGCTTTCGAGGCCGTGCGGAGAGCTCTCGTTGCTGCCGCTTCGAAACAGAGCCTGGTCTTCCCTGCGGTTCTCGGGCGTGCACGGGAGGCGACCAATACCTTCTCAATCAAATCCGGTTCGTCGGACCAGCTAACCGGAGTCAAGATCGGCTCCTTCTGGTCGGGCAATCCCGCGCGCGGCCTGCCCCGCCACAACTCCACCGTCGTCCTGCTCGACCAGGAAACCGGACGACTCAGTGCGGTGATTGAGGCCGGTAAGGTTAACGCCTACAGGACGGCCGCCGCCGACGCGGTTGCGGCCGATCTTCTTGCACGGAAGCAAGCCAAGCTTCTGGCGATCTTCGGCGCAGGCAATCAGGCGGGTTTCGAGGTGACAGCCCTTGCTCGCATCCGCCCCATCGAGACCGTGTTGATCGTGGCCAGTCCCTCACCACGCCGCGACGCTTTCGTAGACCGGATCCGGGACCACGGCCTGACTGCACGCGCGGTACCGGCCGAAGAAGCCGTACGCTCGGCCGACATCGTGGTGACGGCGACACCCTCGCGCCAACCGCTGTTCGATGCGACGTGGGTGAACCCCGGGACTCATATCGTGAGCATGGGTTCGGATGCCCCGGGCAAGCGCGAATTGGCGAGCGAATTGTTGTCGAGGGCAAGCCTGTTCTGCGACCTGCCTTCCCAGTCCCTTCAAATCGGTGAGTTCCAGCATGTGCGCGAGTCGGTCGAAGCGGGCACACTCATCGTGACGCCAATCGGCGATGTGATCGAAGGCCGTGGGCCGGGACGCCGTTCCGACGAGGAGATCACCGTCTTCGACAGTTCCGGCATATCCCTACAGGATCTCTACATGGCCGAGGCGCTGATCCGCGCTAAGGCGTCCCACCGCTGATCGCGCACGAGGGACTTGACCGACTTCTACTGCATACCTTCTCAGCCAAACGAAATCTTGCATTCTGCTTCCAGCCATCGAGCAAGATCGTGAACTTTCCCAGACAGTTCAGGTTCTCCTATCCATATGAGCCCGTAGTGGGTCCCGTCGGGATCGAAACCGGCCGGTGCGATGAGCCGCTCTCTATCTATGTCGTCGGTTGCAAGGACCATGGGACTCAGGGCAACGCCCAACCCCGCCGATGCGGCTTCAACGATCAGAAAGTGATGGTCGTAGAAGCGGATTTCCGTGGGGCGCGGCACCGAGGGGTGGAGGGAAAGCCAGTGCAACCACGCGCCCGGCCGGGTCTTTGAACCCAGCGCGATATACTCCCCCGAGGCAAACGCCGGCGCGAGGTGAGGGCTCATGACCGGCCCCATCTTTTCAGGAAAAAGGCGCTGGACATGCCAGGCGTCGGGCAGCGCGAAGTCGAGCCGGCGAATGGCGATATCTATCCGGTCGCGACGGAACTCGACGGGACCGCCGCCCACTGACAGATGCAAGGCGATATCGGGATGCGCGCTCTGGAAGTTCGCCAGTCGCGGAATGAGCCAACGCATCGCGACCGAGGGTTCGCAGGAGAGAACCAGAGCGTTTTGCCGAGCGTTGGCGGTCCGGAGGCTTTCGACGGTTGTCGCCAGTTCCGTGAAGAACCGGCCAAGCGTGAGGTTGAGGGTCTCTCCAGCCGGCGTGAGCCGCAGGCCCCGGCCACTTTTCTCGAAAAGCTTGAATCCAAGATCTTCGGACAGCTTGGTAATCCGACGGCTGATGGCCCCATGGGTCAAGGCGAGCCTGTCCGCGGCCAGCCGGACCGAGCCGAGACGAGCCGTCGCCTCGAACGCTCGAAGATCATCCAGCGAGGGTATGTCGGACCGCTTCATCGGTGATTTCTTATCACCGATCAGACCGAAAAACTATCGCTTTATGAACGGCTTTGGGTCGGCATAATTGATTCATGCGAACCAATAGACAGTATACGATCGGCATCCTTGCCGACGACCTGACCAGCGCCGCGGACGGCGCCGGCCCGTTCGTCGAGCGGGGCTTGAGAGCCGTAGTCGGCCGGGGATGCCTGCCGAAGGAGGGGGCAACGATCGTCGCCGTCGATAGCGGATCTCGATCTGTTGCCGCGACGCAGGCTGCGGAACGCGCGGCGGACCTTGCCGCGCAACTCGCTTCGCGCGATGTCCTCTACAAAACCGTGGACTCCACGCTGCGGGGCCATGTGACGGCTGAGCTGGAGGCCGCTTTCAAGGCAAGCGGCCGCAAGATGCTTGTCTTTGGCCCGGCGTTCCCCGCTGCAGGACGCACGACCGTCAGAGGCGTTCAACTTGTGGATGGCGTACCGGTAGGCGAAACCGCCTACTGCCGCGACCCCGTTCATCCGGCGCGGCACTCGCGGCTGGTCGACTTTGTTCCTGACACCGTCGGCAACGTCGTCATCCTCGACGCCGCGACGCAGGACGATCTCGACACACAGATTGCCGCTCTGCCGGAACCGCAATCGATCCTTTGGGTGGGTTCTCCCGGCATGGCGGTGGCCTTGGCGAAACGCCTTGCGACGGTTGCGGGTGGATCGAATGCGACCGTGGCGGCTCATGGCGACATTCTAGTCGCAATCGGCAGCGCCAACCCGCTCAGCCATCGTCAGGCCGATGAGATCGCCGCGGAAGCTGGGGTCACCTTGCTGCGGGCTCCGGTCTGGCGCGCGGATGATCCCATGTCCGTGTTGCGTGACATCGCTCAGGATGCGACTGGACGACTGCGCGACAAGCGCTTCGATGTCGTGATCGCCACCGGCGGGGATACTATGGAAGCCATTCTCGACGGCCTGAATATCCGGGCGTTCGATATCCTGCGGGAGTTCGAGCCAGGCTTTCCGCTGGGTCGCGCCTTGCTCGGGGATGGGCGCGAGCTTCTTATCGCCATGAAGGCCGGTGGCTTCGGTGACGACGATACGCTTCGTCGTGCAATCGCCCAACTCCGCCAGAACACTATAGTACGAGAACAAGCATTGTCATGACCCGAGCCGCTCCCCTTGCCATCACGATGGGTGATGCCTCCGGCATCGGCCCGGAGATCGTGGCGAAGACGTTGGCCAGAGGCGATGAGCGCGCGGTCATCTTCGGCAGCTACCTCGTGATGGAGGACGTCGTCCGTCGTCTGGGTCTCGACCTGACGGTCAGGCATATCGCCGGACTTGGAGAAACACGCTTCGAGCCGCGGTCCATCGAGGTGGTCGAGGCGACCCAGATCCGGGCGCTGCCGCCGCTTGGGACCGTCAACGCCATTTCCGGCCAGGCTTCCTTCGATGCAATTGTAGCCGCCATAACAGCGGCTAAGGCCGGCACCATCAGCGGCATCGTTACAGCACCGATTAACAAGAAAGCGATGGGATGCGCGGGCATTCGCTATCCCGGCCATACCGAGATTCTGGCCGACTATGGCGGCGCAAAGCGAGTTGCGATGATGCTGGCCAATGACGATATCCGCACGGTTCTCGTCACCATCCACACGTCGCTTCGCAAGGCTATCGACCAGGCGGATTTCGACGCGCAGATGTCGGCGATCCGGTTGGCCCATGACGGCGGCAAGGCCCTCGGGATTGCGGCACCACGCGTTGCAGTGGCAGGGCTCAATCCCCATGCCGGCGAAGGTGGTCTCTTCGGTGACGAAGAAATCCGGATCATCCGGCCAGCGATTGAGGCGGCGCGCGCCGAGGGCATCGATGCCAGCGGCCCATGGCCCGGCGACACGGTCTACATGCAGGCCCGCAAGGGTCGCTTCGATGTGGTCGTAGCCCAATATCACGACCAGGGCCTGATCCCGGTAAAATATCTCGGACTCGAGAAGGGCGTGAACATCACGCTGGGCCTGCCGTTCGTTCGCACGAGCCCCGACCACGGAACGGCATTCGATATCGCAGGTCAAGGCATCGCCGATCCCACCAGTCTGGAGACCGCGCTCACCTACGCCCGGCGGCTCGTCGCCGCGCAAACCAAGACCAAGGAACTTTAGAGGGTAGTCCAATGGGCCTTCGCTTCATCTTCATGCTCACCCGCAACGACCGCACTGTCGAGGACGCGTCCAAACAACTCCAGACCGCCTTGAAGCTCGGCGTACGCCACATCGGCTTCAAGGATATCGGCCTGCCGATCGAGCAGTTGAAATCCCTCAACGCCGCCATCAAGGCGGGCGGGGCGACATCCTATCTGGAAGTCGTGTCGCTCGACCGCGACAGTGAGATCGCCTCTGCACGCGCCGCGACCGAGATTGGCGTGGATGTGTTGCTGGGAGGCACGCGCGTCGATGACGTCCTGCCGGTGATCGCCGGCACAGACATCCAGTATTGCCCCTTCCCGGGCCGTATCGCGGGCCACCCGAGCGTGCTGGAAGGCAGCATTGCCGAGATCGTCGACAGTGCCCGGACGCTCGCGGCACGCGATGGTGTGCATGGCCTGGACCTATTAGCCTACCGGTCCAAGGAAGACGTGCCAGTGCTGATCAAGGCAGTCTGTGCCGCAGTATCCAAGCCCGTCTATGTCGCCGGATCCATCGATACACCGGCGCGGATCGGCGTGGTCAAGGACGCTGGAGCCGCCGGTTTTACCATCGGCACCGCCGCGCTCGATGGCAAATACCCGGCGCCGGAAAAGGATGTGTCGAGCCAGCTCGCTGCGATCCTGCGCGACGTCGCCGCGCTCAACAGGCACATCTCGCCGTTCCACAAGAAGAATTTGGCGCGCTCCTTCGAGCATTTCTCGGATACCTGGTCGCCCAAGGTCGCAGGCCAGGTCAACAACATTCAGGTCAAGCTCGCCAAGTTCGCGGGCGAGTTCGTCTGGCACTTCCACCCGCAGGAGGACGAGCTGTTCTTCGTGCACAAGGGGCGCCTGCTCATGAAGTTCCGCGATCGCGACGAGATCGTCGAGCCGGGCGAATTCATCGTCGTGCCGCATGGCGTAGAGCATTGCCCAGTCGCCCTGGATGACACCTGCGAGGTCATGCTGCTTGAGCCGGACAGCACGGTGAACACCGGCTCGGCAAAGTATGCGCGCAGGGTGACCGAGCTCGGTCGGGTTTGAGGCGAGTGCGCGAACTCGTGGACTGGCACCGCAGTTCGGTGGCACCGTAGTTCACCTCGATAGGGTCTCGATAATGCAATCCAATGCTATCCGCCTCGACTTCCGCTCCGATACGGTCACCCGCCCCACCCCACAAATGCGTGCGGCGATGGCGGCCGCCGAAGTGGGCGACGATGTGTTGGGCGATGATGTCACGGTCCAGGCGCTCGAGGCGCGCGTTGCCACGATGTTCGGCAAAGAAGCGGGACTCCTGCTGCCGACCGGCACTATGGCCAATCTCGCTGCCATCATGAGCCATTGCCAGCGCGGCGAGGAGTATCTCTGCGCGAGCGGAGCGCATACCTATCTGTGGGAAGCGGGGGGCGCTGCCGTCCTGGGCTCGGTCCAGCCGCAGCCTTTGCCGGTCCGGGCCGACGGCACTATCCCCATCGAGGATCTACACGCCGCGGTTAAGGATGACGATCCGCATTTTGCAATCACGCGTCTGGTCACGATAGAGAACACGTTCGCCGGGCGGGTATTGCCGCGAGAACATCTGGCCGAGGTCGTCGAATTTGCACGGGAGCGGAAGCTCGCCACTCACCTTGACGGTGCGCGCCTGTTCAACGCGGCAGCGGCGCTCGGCATTGATGTCGGGTACCTGGCAGAGGGCTTCGATAGCGTGTCGTTGTGCCTTTCAAAGGGGCTCGGGGCGCCGCTCGGATCAGTACTGGTTGGCAATGCCACATTGATCGCCCGTGGGCGCCGGTGGCGCAAGATGCTCGGCGGCGGAATGCGGCAGGCGGGAATAATCGCTGCGGCGGGGCTGCACGCGCTCGACCATCACGTCGACCGTCTGGTCGAGGATCACGCCAACGCTCAGGCACTCGCGGACGGCTTCACGGGTATCGAGGGATTGCAGGTGACGCCGCCGCAGTCCAACGTAGTGTTTGTCGAGCTCGCGCCCGAGCTGGCGACCCAGCTTTCAAAAGCGCTGCGTGAACTCGGCATCGCGGCGAGTTTCTGGCCGGGTGGACGGATGCGCTGGGTTACCCATCTCGACGTCGATCGTGTCGCCGTTGACGAGGCAATCGCAGCGGTGCGCGAGGTCGCGGAGGCGCCGTGAGCGCACAGTACGGCAAAGATCGAGCCGTTAGACCGCGCCCGCCTTCAGCCGCAGGCGGGATGATCCGAAGGTTGGACGGACAGCGCCCGATCGAAGCCCAACCTTCCTCCCAGGCTAGGGGTGCTGCCGACCGGGCAGGTCGACCGAGCGTGGCGCTCTTCCGAGCGGATTCTGGTGTAACTCCTACCACTTTGAGCTCATGCACTCGCAGACTTGACTGCGAGGGAACGTGGGGAGTCCGCTCACCGTCTACTGACACCTTGACTTCGCGTCGTGTGCGGCAGGCCTGACTTTCGGCTGATCTTCAGATAGCGGCGATGTCCAGCTTCGAACCGTCGACCAGACGCGACAGGCGGAACGGTGTAGGATCGACGCAAGGCGTGTCGTTTACGACGAGCTCTGCGGCCAGATGGCCAAGCCCCGGACCCAAACCGAAGCCGTGGCCCGAGCAGCCCGCCGCGAGGACGAGGCCTTTCACCCCGTCCACCTGCGACACCACAGGCACTGCGTCCGGCGTGCAATCGACGAAGCCGCCCCAGGCGCTATCGATCTCTATATCGCCGAGTTGAGGGAAGGTTTTCCGGACACTCTCCACCACTTGGCCTACCAGCCATTTCAAGGGTGGAGGGTCCAGCACGCGATTCTTTTCGAATATCCGATCGTCACTGGTCAGGAGCGCCGGCAATGAATCCGGCCCCGAAACGAACGATTGGCCGATGCCGAGCCTGACGTTCTTCAGGCGACGCAAGAATTGCGGCATGAATTCCCGGCTATACCGGATAGCCTGGGGCGTGATTTCGAGGTTCGCCTTGCCGCTGATCGCAAGCGTATAGCTGCCGTCCAGTCGGCGCGTGATCGTGCAGTAGGGTGTGGAGACCGCCTCGCCTATATTGATTGTCGGGGTGGAACGCAGCGCGGTCTGCCGGATGCTCGCTTGGGGGAAACTGATCCCGAGCGGCCTCAGGAAGCGCGAGGACCAGGCGCCAGCGGCGCACAGCACCGCGCTGGTTCTGATGTAGCCCTTCTCCGTGTGCACGCCCGCAATCTTGCCATTGGCCAAGTCGAGCGCCCGCGCGGCGCATTCCTGGTGGATCGTGGCGCCCAGAGCTCTGGCCCCATCGGCGATAGCCGGCGCGGCGAGCGCAGGTTCGGCCTTACCGTCCCGGTCCGAATAGGTCCCGCCGACCCATTTGTCGCGCGCTTCGGGGACGCGTTCGGCCACCTCCGCCCGGCTCAGCACGCGGGTGTCGACCTCGTACTCCCTGGCGACCTCGCGCCACCTTTCCCAGCCGGCGAGCACAGCCTCGTCGTGAGTCGCATAGACGAGACCGCACCGTCGAAATCCAAGGTCCCGATTGATATCGCGCGTGAGCTCGTCCCACAGTCGCATGGAGATCACCGAGAGCGGCAGTTCGCGCCGATCGCGGTTCTGCTGGCGGCACCAACCCCAGTTTCGGCTCGATTGTTCACAGGCGACGTGGCCCTTCTCGAGCAGAGCCACAGAGAGGCCACGCTTCGCCAGGAAATAGGCGGCCGTAGAGCCGAGGATGCCGCCGCCGACGATGACGACGTCGACCTCGGCCGGAAGACGCTCATCGCTGTGAATGCGTTCGACTCGGGGCGACATGTTTCAACCAACCTCGGCTGCTAAGAATGCGGAAGCAAAGCTCCGATCAGCCCTTCATCGCATCGTGCGCTCGAAAGAATGTGCCGAAATCATCCAGAACTTCGCCAGATGTGCAGGTTTTTGATCGCTTGATCGATACGAGCTGCTCAAGCGCGACCGAGTTCCAGTTCGGCGCAGGGCGGCGCAACCTGCTCGTGAGTCCGTTGGATCGCGCTTGAGGCTCTTGAGCCTACGAGCGAAGTTGTGGAACTCGGCACCCTAGATGTCGACATCAAGCGCGGCAGATCGGTCGCCTCCTGGAGGTCGATTCCGTAATCGAGAACCTTGGAGAGGGACACGGCAGAGCGCCTGATAGTAGCCACCATCACGCCGAATGATATTTTCACCCTGCGCCGGTCCTCAGGTTCTAGGGTTCGCTTTGCCCGAACACACGAAATTAGCGAACGCGTCAGCGCCACTATGACCTGCGGCGTCTTGCGATCGATCACCTCCAGCGACCCGTAGAAGAAGCGGCGCCCAAGGCCTGCGATAGCCGATCTTGTCAAGATTTGTATCAATGACCCGGCCACAAAACCTCTTGGAAGAGCGGCTTCTGGACATAGGTGTGGTTCCGCTCCACAAGAATGATATCGAAATCCTTGCGGCCGAGCCGGCGAACAAGCTCAAGACCTCCAGCTCCACCGCCAACGATGACTATGCGTTTTCATTTCCTTGCCCAGTCCGCAGTGGAATGCCTCAACGCGACTACCCGCCTGGCGGTGGCGGGCACGATCAAGCTTTGGATTCGATAGCCCCAAGCCAGCGTCATCGTCGCCCTCAGCATGGGTAGGTCGCGCTAATCTGCCTGCTATTCATACCATCGCTGGCAACCCTTGGAGGCCGCCTCGCCTCACCAGTCCATCACCACCTTGCCGGAATTGCCGTTTCGCATGGCGTCGAAGCCGGCCTGGTAGTCGTCTATGCCGATGCGGTGGGTGATCAGGCCGGAGATGTCGAGCGGCCCCTGCACCAGCGCGATCATCTTGTACCAGGTCTCGAACATCTCGCGGCCATAGATGCCCTTGAGATGCAGCATCTTGAAGATGACCTTGTTCCAGTCGATCTCGAAGCCGGTCGGCGCGATGCCGAGGATGGCGATCTTGCCGCCATTGTTCATGGTGTCGATCATGTCGCGGAAGGCATGCGCCGAGCCGGACATTTCGAGGCCGACGTCAAACCCTTCCTTCATACCTTCCTCGCGCATCACGTCGGCGAGTTTTTCCTTCGAGGCATCGACCACATTATGGACGCCAAGCTTTTTCGCCAAGGCGAGACGGGTCGGATTGATGTCGGTGATCACAACTTTCCGCGCCCCTACGCATTGCGCGACCAGCGCACCCATGATGCCGATCGGCCCCGCGCCGGTCACCAACACATCCTCGCCCACCAGATCGAAGGAGAGCGCCGTGTGGACTGCATTGCCGAGCGGATCGAAGATCGCCGCGATCTCGTCCGGCACATCGTCGGGAATCGGCACGACGTTGTGCTGCGGGATGGCGACATATTCGCCGAACGAGCCCGGCCGGTTGACGCCGACACCCAGCGTGTTGCGGCACAGATGCCCCCTGCCCGCGCGGCAGTTGCGGCAGTGGCCGCAGACGATGTGCCCCTCGCCCGACACGCGCTGGCCGAGCTTGTATTCCGTCACCGCGGAGCCGACATCGGCGACCGTACCGACGAATTCGTGGCCGGTCACCATCGGCACCGGCACGGTTCTCTGCGCCCACTGGTCCCAATTGTAGATGTGGACGTCCGTCCCGCAGATCGCCGTCTTCTTGACCTTGATCAGCACATCGTTCGGCCCAATCTCCGGGATCGGGACGCGTTCCAACCAGATGCCGGGCTCAGGGCGAGCTTTGACGAGGGCGCGCATCATGTTGGACATCAGGAAATCACTCCCAGTTCGCGTCCCACCTCGCCGAACGCTTCGACCGCCCGGTTGATATCGCCCGCAGAGTGAGCGGCCGACATTTGCGTCCTGATGCGCGCCTGCCCCTTCGGAACGACCGGAAAGGAGAAACCGATCACATAGATGCCGCGCTCCAGAAGCATGTCCGCCATTTTCGAAGCGAGTGCGGCGTCGCCGATCACCACCGGGATGATCGGATGGTCGGCGCCGGCCAGCGTGAAACCGAGCTTGGTCATGCCGGCGCGGAAGCGCTCGGCATTGTCGTAGAGCCGGCGGCGCAGCTCGCCGCCCTCTTCGATCATGTCGAGTACCTTCAGTGACGCGCCCGCGATCGCGGGCATCAGCGTGTTGGAGAAGAGATAAGGCCGCGAGCGCTGGCGCAGCCATTCGACGATCGGCCTGCTCGCGCTGGTATAGCCGCCGGAGGCGCCGCCAAGCGCCTTGCCGAGCGTACCGGTGAGGATGCCGACCCGGCCTTCCACGCCGCAATATTCCGGCGTGCCGCAGCCATGCTCGCCGACGAAGCCGACGGCATGGCTGTCGTCCACCATCACCATCGCGTCGTATTTTTCCGCGAGGTCGCAGATGCCTTTCAGGTTGGCAATCACGCCGTCCATCGAAAACACGCCGTCCGTGGCAATCAGGCAGAAGCGCGCGTCGGCCGCTTCCTTGAGCCGCTCCTCCAGTTCCTTCATGTCGTTGTTGGCATATCTATAGCGCTGAGCCTTGGAGAGCCGCACCCCGTCGATGATCGAGGCGTGGTTCAGAGCGTCGGAGATGATGGCGTCCTCTTCGCCGAGCAGCGTCTCGAACAGCCCGGCATTGGCGTCGAAGCAGGAGGAATAGAGGATCGTGTCCTCCATGCCGAGAAAGCGCGAGATGCGTTCCTCGAGCTGCTTGTGCTCCTCCTGCGTGCCGCAGATGAAACGCACCGAGGCCATGCCGAAGCCATAACGGTCGAGCGTCGCCTTCGCCGCCTCGCGCAGTTCCTCGCTGTCGGCGAGGCTCAGATAGTTGTTGGCGCAGAAGTTCAGCACCCTGCCGCCACCGGCAACGGCAATCTCCGCCGACTGCATCGACGTGATGACGCGCTCCCTCTTGTAGAGGCCCTCCGTCTCCATCTGTGAAACAAGTTCTCGAATGTGGTCTTCCAAGGTCATCGCCATGATGCCTCCACCTCCCGTGTTGTGTTCTCTCCGCGAAGCACGTGGAGGATGCGCTCAAAGTGAGTGGGATCATGTGCGTTGAGCAGCGCAGCCTCGCGAGGCAGGTGCAGATCCCATAGACGCGAAAGCCAAAAACGAAATGCTCCTGCCCGCTGCATTGCAGGAAGCAATGAGCGTTCGGCTGGAGTAAGCGCGCGAACGGACTCATAGCCGCCGAGGAAAGCGGCGGCTCGCTCGTCGTGTTGGCGGCCGGTGCAACCATCGACACACCAGTCGTTCAGGCACACGGCGATGTCGAACAGAAGAACGTCGCAGCCGGCGAAGTAGAAATCGAAGACGCCCGTTAGCTGCTCGCCGTCGAAGAGCACATTGTCGCGAAAAAGATCGGCGTGCACCGGCCCTTTGGGAAGCTGCTCGTTGGTCAAGGAGGCGGCGATCTGCTTCTGGAAGGTCAGCTCGCTCGTGAGCAACGACCGCTGTTCACTCGAGACGAAACCGCCAATCACCGGCACCGCCTCATCCCACCATCCGAGACCTCGCGGATTGACCTGGTGTCGTGGGTAATCGCTCCCGGCCAGGTGCATCCGCGCCAGGATCTCCCCGACGGAGCGACAATGCGACTTTGTCGGAGCTGTCACACTCTTGCCAGGGAGCCTGTTGACGACCACCGCAGGCCGGCCTTTCAGCGAGTGAAGGATTTCGCCACTGGCGTTGGCAACCGGATCCGGGACCGGCATTTCCCGCGCCGCAAGATGCTTCATGAAATGGAGATAGAAGGGCAATTGCTCGAATGCGAGCCGCTCGAACAGCGTGAGCACATACTCTCCGACTCCGGTGTCCACGAAGTAACTCGTGTTCTCGATTCCGGTCGTGATGCCCCGAACGGAACGCGGCCGGCCCAGACCCAGCGCTCGCGAGAACGCTGCGACTTCGTCGACTGACAGCTCTGTATAGACAGCCATGGCGAGAATCGGTCCCGATACGCAGTTCTTCAGCCGGCGGCACGCTGCACGATCTCGGCGATGTAGCTCGTCACGGCCTGTGCATCGGCGGGAAGGACTTTGAACCGTTTCGGCAAACCCTCTATGCCATCAAACTGCCGCGGTCGATCCGGCTCGCGGTCCAACGCCTCCCTGATCGTTCCCGCAAATTTGACCGGCAGGGCCGTCTCCAGCACGAGCATTGGGGTCTCCGGAACGGAGTGCTTGCGCGCGACCTTCACCCCATCTGCCGTATGCGGATCGATCAGCGTGTTGGAACGCTGCCAGGTGTCACGGATCGTCTCCAACCGGTCGGCGTGGGTGCTCTTGCCGCTGCGGAAGCCGAAACGATCTGCCGCGTGCGCGAAGGCGGGATCACTACTGAGATTGAAAAACCCTTGTTCCCTGAGTTGGCCGTCGAATAAGGACCTCGTCCGACCTGCATCGCGCCCAATCATGTCAAACACAAAACGCTCGAAGTTCGAGGCCTTAGAGATGTCCATGGAAGGACTTGAGGTTTCATGGGTATCCGAGCGGCCCCGCACGCGATAGAGACCGGTGCGGAAGAACTCATCGAGCACGTCGTTCTCGTTGGTCGCGACGATCAGACGGGATATCGGGAGCCCCATCATGCGCGCGACATGACCGGCGCAAACGTTCCCGAAATTGCCCGAGGGAACGGTGAAGTCGACCTTTGACGAATTCTCTTCCGTCACCTGAAAATAGGCAAAGAAGTAGTACACCACCTGAGCTGTCAGCCGGGCCCAGTTGATCGAATTCACGGCGCCGATCCGGTGGCGCCGCTTGAAGTCGGCATCGCCGGACACGGCTTTCACGATGTCCTGGCAATCGTCGAATACTCCTTCGATGGCAATGTTCTGGATGTTTTCGTCCTGCAGGCTGAACATCTGGGCTTGCTGGAAGGCGCTCATGCGTCCGTGCGGCGACATCATGAAGACGCGGATGCCCCTCTTGCCGCGCATCGCATATTCCGCCGCGCTGCCCGTATCGCCGCTGGTCGCCCCGAGTATGTTCAGTCCCTCACCCCGGCGGGCCAGTTCATATTCAAGGAGATTGCCAAGCAACTGCATGGCCATGTCCTTGAACGCCAGCGTGGGCCCGTTCGACAGCTCCGCCAGGTGGAGACCTGTCTCAAGCGCGCGCACCGGCGCGATCCTCACGGTCCCGAATATCTCGGGTGTGTAGGTCTTCGCGCAGATGGCCTTCAGATCGGTGGGCGGAATATCGTCGACGTAGAGCGACAGGATTTCGAAGGCGAGGTCCGGGTAGGACAGGGCGCGCCACCGATCCAGCATGGCGTCATCCACAAGCGGGTAGGTCTCGGGCACATAGAGCCCGCCATCCGGCGCCAGACCTTCAAGCAGGATCTCGCAGAACTTCCTGCGTTCGGGATAACCGCGCGTGGAGATGTAGTACATGTGATACTCTTCCTTGTAGCCGCGATCGTTCAGCCGGTGCCGCAGCGGCGAATGGTCAAAAGGCCGCCACCTTTGGCCGTCAGCGGCGGGCACGCCACCAGGCGATTTTGTCCTTCAGCGCATAGCCCTTGATGATCGCCGGCAAGAACCAGGGATCACCCCTATAGAAGGGGATGGAAGCTGGCGGTCGGAAGTCGAAAGCCGTGCCAGCGTCTTGCGCGCGACCCATCAGCTTGTAGGCGGCACGCGTGCCGACCCACGGTGCCCAGACCACGCCCGAACCGCAAAAGCCGGTGGCATAGACGATGTCATCCTTTTCAAAGATGCGGGGCAGCATGTCGCGGTTCATGGCCACGTTGCCGAACCAGCTGTACGAAAGGCGAACCTTCTCCAGCTCCGGGAAAATTTCTATCAGACCGTTACGCAGGCGGAGCGTCGGGGCTGTCGGATCGCTGTTGCCGCGGGAGCTGTCTCGCCCACCGAGCAGAATGCGCCTGCCGTCGGGTGAAGGACGATAGTAGAAGCCCAGCTCCCGGTTCTCGCCCATCATCATCAGCTTGGGCATCAGCCGCGCCATCAATTCAGGCGGAAGCTCCTCGGTGACGATGATTCGGCTGCGGACGGGAACCAGGCGGCGGCGCAGGAAGGGCGCGCCGCCATCGGTATATCCGTTGGTGCAGACCAGCACCTGCCGAGCCTGCACAGTCCCGGCCGATGTCGCCACACGGAACCCGGACACATCTTTCTCGATGGAAATCACGGGCGTTCGTGAGTGGACCGTCAGCCCGGAAGCCAAGGCCACCCGCAGGAGCTCGGCGTGCAACTTAGCCGGGTGCAAACCGCCAATGTCCATCCGAACCGTGCCGCCGCGGTAGAAGTCGGTGCCGATGTAGTTGCACTGCTCGGCATGCGGAACAGCGTAGGATTCGATCCCCAGCCTCTTCGCCAGCGCCTCGGCGCCACGGGCCATCTTCTGGTACTGGTCGTATCCGAGAGCACCCA
Source organism: Mesorhizobium sp. M9A.F.Ca.ET.002.03.1.2 (assembly GCF_003952365.1). Classification (NCBI taxonomy): domain Bacteria; kingdom Pseudomonadati; phylum Pseudomonadota; class Alphaproteobacteria; order Hyphomicrobiales; family Phyllobacteriaceae; genus Mesorhizobium; species Mesorhizobium sp. M9A.F.Ca.ET.002.03.1.2. Next base: position 277,220 of record NZ_CP034443.1, read on the forward strand.
TGAACCGGCCGACCAGCTGGAAATCGCAGTCGATCCCTTCCGTCTCGATGAAGTCGTACAGGAACTCGCGGGCGATCTTGCCCTCGGCCTCGATCGCCATCGCCTTCGCCTCGCCGAAGCGCCTGGTGATCGTCGCATAGTTCGGTCGGATGCTTCCGCTGGTGATCCCGCCGTTGCGCGACGAAGCTCCTTCCCCGGGGTTCATCGCATCGAAGGCCGCAACTGACCGTCCTTCACGCGCCAGCACCAGCCCGGCGGACAGCCCGGCATAGCCAGCGCCGACGATTGCCACATCTAGCCGCTTTGCCAGCGGCTGCGACGGCAGCGGCCTGACAGGTGCGGCTTCCCACCAGTATGGCGTGTTCTTATCGGCGACTTTCTCCTCATGCACGTGCGTGACTTCTCGTTGCGTTTTTAGGATCTGCAGTGGGTCGCGTTTGCTGACGAAATCAGACACGGTCATCTCGCACGTCGAGCGCATCGCGCAGTCCGTCGCCGATGAAGTTGAAGCTGGTTACGGCGATGGTGATGGCGGCGCCCGGGATGATCGCCAGCCAAGGCGCGCTCGCCAGATACTGCTGGGCGCCCTCCAGCATGTTACCCCAGCTGGCCAGCGGCGGCTGAATGCCATAGCCCAGGAAGCTGATATAGGCTTCCAGAAGGATCGCGTGCGCAACTGTCAATGTGGCGGCCACAATGATCGGTCCCATGGCGTTGGGCAGGATCTCCCGGAACATGATGTGGGCGCCGCTCAATCCCAGCATGCGCCCAGCCAGGACGAACTCGCGCTCGCGCAGAGAGCGGACCTCGGCCTCGACAATTCGAGCCACTTCCATCCAACTGGTGACCGCGATGATCACCGTGACCATGGCCGGGCTCGGCTTCAGTGCCGCGGCCAAAGCGAGCAGCAGGAAGATTGACGGGAAAGACAGGAAGCCATCGACCGTGCGCATCAGCGCCGCGCCGATCCAGCCGCCGCGATAGCCCGCGATTACGCCGACGAGCGTTCCGATCAGCGTCGACAGCAACATGGCGAAGAAGGCCACCGCCAGCGAGATCCTTCCCGCCATGAGCAATCGCGCTGCCAGATCGCGCCCCAGCGGGTCTGTCCCCAGATAATGGTGGCCGGTCAGCGGCGGGGAAAATCGGGCGCGCAAATCGATGTAGAGCGAATCATAGGGCAGAAGATGAGGGCCGAAGACGCATGCCAGCGTGAGGAGCGTGATCATCGCCACCCCCAGCAGCGCCAGATGATGACTCGTGAAACGGCGCACCGTGCGGCTGCGCCACCAGCGGCCTTGTCCTGCATTTGCGACGAGAGCGGTCATGTGGCTGCCTCCTGTCAGGGGTGAGATTGCGCGCTCAACCCAGGCGAATGCGCGGGTCGACGATCGCCACCGCGATGTCTGCGATCAGGTTGCCCAGGATGACGAGGATGGCCGAGAACATCAGCAGCCCCATCACGACCGGGTAGTCGCTGTAGCCGAGGCTGTCGAGGAACAGCCGCCCCATGCCTGGCCAGGTAAACACTGTCTCCGTCACCAGTGCGCCGGTCAGGATGCTGGGAAGTTGCACCCCTGCCAGCGTGATCATCGGCAACAGTGCATTGCCAACGACGTGTTTCATTATGACTCGGCGCTCGGTCAGGCCCTTGGCGCGGGCAGTCTTGACGAAATCCTGGCTGATCGCGTCGAGGGTGGAGGTGCGCATGTAGCGGCTCCAGATCGCCACATGCACCAGCGACAGCACGAGGCTGGGCAGGATAAGGTGGTGCAGATAGTTCAGCACCGAGCCGTCGCCGATGGTGTACATGTTGCCCGCAGGGACCCAGCCCAGCTTGAGCGAAAAGATGTAGATGCCGACGAGCCCGAACCAAAAGGTCGGGATCGACAGCGCGACCATGGCGCCAACCGTCGCCAGATGGTCAAACAGCGAGTAGCGGTGCGTGGCGCCACGGATGCCGATCCAGGTGCCAATGGCGATTGCGATCGCGGTGGATGTGCCCATCAGCAGCAGCGTGGCAAAGAGATGCCGGCCGATCACCGAAAGCACCGGCGCCCCATCGCGGAACGAGTGGCCCCAGTCGCCCTGGAGAAGCCGCCAGGCCCAATCGAGATATTGCATCCACAGCGGCCGATTGAGCCCTAGTTGCTCTTTCAGGCGATCGAGATCGTCCTGCGTCATGCCGGGATCGAGCCCGAATTGCGCCAGTGGCCCCCCCGGTAACAAGTTCAGGACAACGAACCCGATGACCGACACGATCAGGAGCAGGATGAGGCTCTGCGAGAGCCGGTTGAGCAGGAAGCCACGCATTCAACTCTCCCCTTTCAAGACGCCGGTGACACGCCGCCGCCCTAAGGCGGCGGCGTAAGTATGTCAGGCCTTCCAATGCCATCCGGCGGCATGCCAGGATGCGACGCGGGTGTTGGAATTTGCCTCGAAACCCTCCAGCCCTGCCTTGCGGCCGAACACATTGGCGTAGGCAAACAGAGGCAGGAACGGCAGATCCTGACGAACAATTTCCTGAACACGCAGATAGATGGCGCGCCGCTCTTCCCGATCGAAGGTGCGGGTACCCTTGTCGAGCAGCGCATCAACCTCCGGGTTGGAGTATTGGCCGGTGTTCGAGCCCTTTCCGCCCTTCGCGACGATCGCCTTTGTGTGCAGGCGGTTGGTAGCGTCGGGGTCGCCTGCGATGACATTGGTTACACCGGAGATGGCTGACTCGAACTGCGATTTGAGCCAGAAATCACCCCACATGACGGCGGCCGGCAGGTTCGAAATGGTCATCTCCACCCCGATCTCGGCGAACGTCTGCTGCAAGAACTGCTGCGTCTGCTCGCGCAGGTGGTTGCCGGAGGTGGTGGAGTTTGCGAACGACAGACGCACCCCGTCCTTCACTCGTATTCCATCGGATCCGGGTACCCAGCCGGCCTCGTCGAGGATCTGGCTCGCGCGCTCGATGTTGAACTCCTGCGCCGGCAGGTTCGGATTGTAGTAATAGGAATTCTGCGGCATGAAGGTCTCGGTGGGGTTGTGGACCCCGTAATAAAGTCCTTCGAGGATCGCTTTCCTATCTATTGCGGCGTAGAGCGCCTGGCGAACCGCAGGGTCCTTGAATTGCGGCTTCTCAAGATTGAGATAGATCGACTCGACCGATGCTCCGCGCTCCAACATGACCACGCGATCCGGAAGTGTGCCGGCTTCCGCATAGTTGTCGGCGGTTATGAATGCCTGGTCGACAAGATCAATGTCGCCGCTCTTGAACTGGGTGTAGAGCACTGTCATGTCGGGGATGTATTTGAAGACGAGCCGCTCCAAATAAGGGCCCTCCCCGGCATAGTCCGTGTTCGCGACGAGTTCGATGTGATCGCCGGCGATGCGCTGCGCCCACTTGAATGCGCCAGTGCCGACAGGCGCCTGATTGAAGGCGGCGGCGTTCGGGTCCGCCTCTTTTTCGAGGATGTGCTTGGGAACCATGAAGGTTTCGGCGAGAAACGACAGGTAGGGGGCGAAAGCCTCCTCCATCCGCCAGGTGAGCTCGGTCGGCGAGACAACCTTGATGTCGCGCACCAGCGAATGACCCGCCGTGCGCCACGCGCGGAATTTCGGATTGGTGATGAGCTCAAGCGTGAACTTCACATCCTCGGCCGTGAAAGGTTGGCCGTCGTGCCAGCGGACGTCATCACGCAGGCGGATGCGCCACACAAGTCCGTCCTCCGAAATGCCGCCGTTCTTTTGGCTGGGCACTTCGACCACAAGATTGGGCTGAAGAACGCCCTTGGGGTCCATTCGAACGAGTGCATCAAACACCGAGAAATGCACCGCGTCGTCGCACTCGGTATGCGGCATCAGTGGATTGAAGACGGTGGGTTCCTGCGAAAATCCGACGACGACGCGGCCGGTTGGGCTCGCGGGAGGGTTCTGGGCGAAGGCGGGTTTGCCCAACAGATTGGGCGCAATGAGGCCCGCGGCCCCGCCGATGGCCAGCATTCGCAACGCATCGCGCCGTGAGTAGTTCGATTTGGAGTTCGTACGTTCAGTCATTGAAATTCCCCTTGTTCTGGCGGTGTCCGCCGTGGCTCTTACCCATTTGCCGCAACCGGACGGGTCGGTCCCGGCTGCTCTCCAGGAATCGCCGCCACCAGCTCACGCGTGTAGGCTGATTGCGGGTCGAGGAAGATTTGCGAGGGGGGACCGAACTCCACGATCCGCCCTTTCTGCATCACCGCGATTTCGTCGCAGATCTGGCTGGCGACCCGCAGATCATGGGTGATGAAGATCATCGACACGCCGGTCTCCCGCTGGATCTGGTCGAGCAGCTGCAGGATCTGCGCCTGGATCGACACGTCGAGCGCCGACACCGCCTCATCGGCGATCAGCAGCTTCGGCTTGAACATCAGTGCCCGGGCGATGCCGATGCGCTGACGCTGCCCACCGGAAAATTCGTGCGGGTATCGGCCGAAGGCGCCCGCATCGAGTCCGACATGCGCCAACAGCGCCTTCGCCTCTTCACGCGCCTGGGCATAGGGCGTTCCGTGCGCGACCGGGCCTACGGTCAGGATGTAGCCGACAGTCGCGCGCGGGTTGAGCGAGGCGAAGGGGTCCTGGAAGATCATCTGAATCCGCGGCCGCAGCTGGCGGAACTCGGCTTCGGAAAGCCTGGCGATGTCGCGGCCTTCGAACAGAATCCCGCCGCCGTCGCTGTCCAGCAGCTTGATCAGAAGCCGGCCCAGCGACGATTTGCCGGAACCGCTCTCGCCCACGACGCCCAGCGTGCGCCCTGGCGCCAGATCAAACGAGACCTCGTTGACGGCGGGCACGACGCGCTGTGAACCAAACAGCGCGCTGCCGCTGCGGTAGGTCTTCACCAGGCCCTCGACCTTGAGGATCGGCTCATTGTCAGCCGGCGCCAGAGGAACGCGGTCCTCGCCGGTCAGGCGCGGGACGGCCGCGATGAGGCGTTTTGTATAGGGATGGCTGGGGGACTTCAGGACCTGCCGGGCGCTGCCCTGCTCGACGATGTGGCCTTTCTCCATCACCACGACGCTGTCCGCGATCTCTGCCACCACCCCGAAGTCGTGCGTAATGAACATGACGCTCATGCCCTTGCGGCGCTGGATATCGCGAATCAGCTCCAAGATTTGCGCCTGGGTGGTCACGTCGAGCGCGGTCGTCGGTTCGTCCGCGATCAGGATCGTGGGCTCGAGCGCCAACGCCATGGCGATCATCACCCGCTGCCGCTGCCCTCCAGAAAGCCGGAACGGATACTGATGATACATGAGATCCGGATCAGGCAGCCCCACCTCGGTCAGCAACTCGAGAGCACGGCTGCGGCGGGATTTCGGCGTGCCGACGCCATGCGCCGCCATGACCTCGTCGATCTGTGCTCCCACGGTCATCAGCGGATTGAGGGCCGAAAGCGGGTCCTGGAAAATCATCGAGACCACCCGGCCGCGCAGGCTGCGCAGCTTGTCCGACGACATGCCGATGATGTTCGCGCCATCCAGATGAATGGCGCCCGAGGTGACGCGGATCACCCGGGGCAGAAGCCCCATGATCGCATTGGCGGTGACCGACTTACCCGATCCGGATTCGCCGATGATGCACAGGATTTGGCCGCGCTTCAGATCGAAAGAGATGTTCTCGACCGCATGGGTCCGCTCCATGCCTTGCGGCAAGGTGACCGTGAGGTCGCGCACCGAAAGCGCCACATCGAGGGGAGCTACAGGCTGGATGCTTGCGACCATCGCGATCACCTCCCTTTTCAACGGAGTGGGTCCACCTTGTTTCGGACCGCATCATCGCCCTTTGAGCAGAGGCACGTCACCGCAGCGGCCATCGTCCCGCCATCTCGGCTCTTCGCGCCTTGGAACGGCGAGGGACGGGTTCTGCTCATTCCGGCGCTCCTTGCTTCGTCCGGCGCAGACCGGACACTGTTCCCTTTTCTTGGAGGACTCGCCGAGGGACAAATCGCTGCCTATCGGAAGTCCTCTGGAGCCTGCCCGCCATCAGGAAGGGTGGCTCCGTTGTTCCAACCAGTTTGACTGTTCTGTTTCCGCAGAGTCGCCGAAAAATGGCCCCTGCGCGGCAGGAACTTCTGAAAAAAACCGCCAGATCGGCATTTCAGTCTGCACCTGTTCCGGCGGAGTCTGCACGAGCATTGAGGCCGATGAAGTGGCTCCAATCACGGCCACCTTGCAATCGCCGAAGACGGGCTCGGTCCGTGCTCCGGCTAACGGCTCCGCCGTATTGTCCCAGGAGGAAGCAAATTTCATTGGCGAATGTTCCTATGCTTGTTTGGGACCGAGCGAGAGGAATTGTACTCCTGCAGCCGCCACCTGGCTGGGGTAACGGTGAGCTTTTCGCGCAATAATTGGCTGTCCTGTCGGCTGCTAACCGCATGATATTCCGTCCAGGCACAAACTCCGCAGCCCTCCGCTGCGGCCCTCGGGCTAGGGTGCGTCAAACTACTTGGAGTACTGTCGATGCCCGCGCCGCTCATGCACATCGAGTCCAGCCCATCCCTGCCTCGCGAGGCAGACGTCGTGGTCATCGGAGGCGGCGTGGTGGGCGTGTTCACCGCATATTATCTGGCGCGACGAGGCGTAAGCGTCGCCTTGCTTGAGAAGGGGCGCGTGGCCGCCGAACAGTCCAGCCGCAACTGGGGATGGTGCCGCCAGCAGAACCGCGACGCGCGCGAACTGCCGATGGCGACAAAGAGCCTCGATCTCTGGGAGAAGGTGGCGCAGGAGACAGGTGAGGACACGGGTTTTCGCCGTTGCGGACTCCTTTATCTCTCGCAGGATGAGAACGAGCTGGCCGGCTGGGCGAAGTGGCGCGACTTCGCGAAGACGGTCGGCGTCACGACGCAGATGTTGACTGCGGAGGAAGCGACCGAACGGGGCAAGGCGACCGGGCGCCGGTGGAAAGGCGGCGTTCTCTCGCCTACCGACGGAACCGCCGACACCTCGCGGGCAGTGCCTGTCGCCGCGCGCGGAATCATGGCCGCCGGCGGCAGCGTCCACCAGCAATGCGCCGCCCGGACCATTGAGCTTAGTGCAGGCCGGGTCAGCGGTGTGGTGACGGAAGGCGGCACTATCCGGACCAAGACCGTCGTCATGGCCGGCGGCGCATGGGCTTCGTCCTTCTGCCACCAACTCGGCATTCGCTTCCCGCAAGCTTCCGTGCGTTCTTCGATACTGGCCGTCGCGCCGGGAATGGAGGGATTGCCGGGCGCCCTCGTTACCTCCGGGATCGCTTTTACGCGCCGAGGCAACGGTGGCTACACGCTGGCAATCAGCGGCCGCGCACGTGTTGACCCGACGCCGCAGCAGTTGCGGTTTGCACGAGAATTCGTGCCCATGTTTGCCCGCCGCTGGCGCAACCTGTCGCCGGGCGGCCTCGAGGGCTGGCGGCAGGGCCATGAAACGCTTGCCAAATGGGCGCCTGACGAGGTGACCCCGATGGAGCGAAACCGGATACTCGATCCGCGGCCGGACCTGGGTCAGATCAACCTCACCTATCGGCGCGCCTGCGAGCTGATCCCCGAGTTCCGACGGGTCACCATAGCCGATGCATGGGCCGGGTATATCGACAGCACGCCCGACGGCATCCCGGTCGTCGGTGAGGTCGAGGGCGTTCCGGGCTTCATCCTGGCGGCTGGCTTCAGCGGTCACGGCTTCGGGATCGGGCCAGGAGCCGGACACCTGATTGCCGACATCATCACAGGCTGCGAACCGTTAGTCGATCCGCGTCCGTACCGGCCAGAGCGCCTGAAGACCGCTGCATGGGGCAAGGTCGCCGAATTCTGATCAGAGCCGGCGGGGGCGGCCGCACTTGGCGCGAAACGCAGGTGTCGCTTCCCGCTTGTCAGATGGGACAAGATATTGGTCGATGCTATGATAAGCGCATGACTGCAAAGCTTCAGAGCCCGATCCGGTCAGCGCCGGCTAGCTCTACGCGGGTTTGTTGCCGGCGCTCGCAAATGATGACTGTCATGGTCCGCGGGGCAATCCGCAGATCATGGTTTGATGGGGGCCCTTCATGAAGCTCGACAAGATCGACATCAAGATCCTATCGGAATTGCAGAAGAACGGTCGCATATCCAACGTGGAGCTCGCCGACCTGGTGCATCTGTCACCGAGCCCCTGTCTGATGCGCGTCAAGAAGCTTCAGGCCGAAGGCTTCATCACCGGCTACTCCGCTCAGATTGATGTCTCGAAGCTTGGGCAAACCCTGACAGTTTTCACCGAGATCACGCTCAGAAATCATCGCCAGAACGACTTCGCGCGCTTCCTCGCCACGGTCGAGAAGATCGACTCCGTCATCGAATGCCATCTCGTTTCAGGGGGCTACGACTATCTCGTGAAGTTCATCACGGCGGGTATCACCGAATACCAGACGATCATGGAACGCCTGCTCGAAATGGACATCGGCATCGACAAGTACTTCAGCTTTGTCGTGCTGAAGTCGCCGGTCGTGAAATCTCACCTGCCGCTAGACGCCATATTCGACAATGAGGCAGAGGCTGATCGCTCTTGATGCGGCAACTCGGTAAGCTTCGCCCGCGCTAGCGGGCATGTAGCGCGGGGTTTAGACTACCCCACGACCTGTTGCGTGAAATCGCCTCGACTGCGCCGGTCTGTGAATGGCGCCGGAAGAGAATGTTTGGCTTGCCGGATAGCGCGACCGCCTTCACCACTTCCCCCGAAACTTGCCGAACAAGAGTGCCTGCCGTCACGTAGCAACCGGCCTCAACAACGCAGTCGTCACCAAGCGCGATACCTGTGCCGGAGTTGGCTCCGAGCAAGCAGCGCTCTCCGATGGACACGACCTGCTTGCCGCCACCGGAAAGTGTGCCCATGATCGACGCCCCGCCGCCGATATCCGTGCCATCGCCGACTACAACGCCCGCACTGATCCGTCCCTCCACCATTGAAGAGCCGAGAGTTCCAGCATTGAAGTTGCAGAAGCCCTCATGAAGTACCGTTGTTCCTCGTCCCAGATAGGCCCCTAATCGTACACGATTGGCATCAGCGATACGGACAGCCTCCGGCACGACGTAGTCAGTCATGCGTGGCAATTTGTCGATACTACGCACTTCCAACGTGGCGGAGGATGGGCGAGTTGCCCAGCGCAATTCTTCAATTTGCTCGGGCAGGCATGGTCCCAAAGACGTCCATGCGACATTCGCCAGCAAGCCAAATATCCCCTCCAAATTGGCTCCATGGGGCCGGATCAGACGGTGACTTAGCAGATGAAGGCGCAGATAGACATCGTGGGGATCACGTGGAGGTTGAGTCAAATCCTCAATGACAGTCTTAACCGGGATCACAGAGACCGCACGGCGCGGATCGGAAAGAAAGCAATCCGCCGCTCTGGCGCCGAACGCGGCGTTGGCCTGTTCAGCCGTCAAAACGACTGACGCCGATGGACCGGAGGGCTTGCCAAGTCGGGGCCTCGGGAACCAGGTGTCGAGGACCGTGCCATCAGCCGCAACTGTAGCCAGACCATACCCGTCGGCGCTCGACACTTCCAAACTGGCCACTCTCGCGTCACCTGTAAATCTACGCCCATCGTGGGCTGTTCCGAGTCTAGCAGTGCGTCTGACGCATTGCACCGTCCGCCGAGGTATCACCGAAGCCGCAAGACCTACGCTGCGGCACATGCAACATTTCACCCTTTCATCGCCGCCCGCACGTCCTTGTCTTCAAGCGTCTGGTCGAGCGTCAAGCGGGTGCGTTCGATAATCCCGTCAATTTCTTCGTTAGTGCAGCAGAGCGGCGGGGCGTAGCCTAGGACGCCGTTGGCGAAGGCGCGGATGACGAGGCCGTTCTGCCAGGCACGGTCGAAGATGCGGCGAGCAGGATCGGCTTCCGGCGGCAAGGGCGTCTTGCGCTCCTTATCGGTCACCAGTTCGATAGCGGCGAGCATACCGCGACCGCGAACGTCGCCCACCAGCGGGTGATTGGCAAGCGAGCGCAGGCCTTCCATCAGGCGCTTTCCGGCCTTTCGCCCGTTGTCCAGCAGACCCTCCTCGTAGAGGCGCAGGCATTCGAGCGCGACCGCCGCGCTTACTGGATGGGCCGAGTATGTGTAGCCATGGCCGATGTGCGCCTTACCGGCCCCGTCCGCGATCGTGTTGTAGACATGGTCGGACATGAAGACGGCGCCCATCGGCACGTAGCCCGAGGTCAGGCCCTTCGCCGTGGTCATCAGGTCGGGTACGACGTCATCCTCTTCACACGCAAAGAGCGGACCGGTCCGGCCGAAGCCGGTGATGACCTCGTCGACAACGAAAAGGACATCATGTTCCGCGCAAACTGCGCGCATGGCCTGCAACCAGCCCGCCGGGGGGACGAGCACGCCGCCCGAGCCCTGGATCGGCTCCACGTAGAACGCGGCAACGCGATCCGCGCCGATTTCCACGATCTTGGCTCGCAGGGCGGCGGCAGAGGCGTCGATGATGGCCTGCGGATCGGGACCGACAGGATTGCGATAGGCATAGTGCGACGGGATCTTGTGCTGCCAGTCGTAAGGCACGCCAAAACCAGTGTGAAAGACCGGCAGCGCGGTCAGGCCGGAGCCCGCCGTCGAAGATCCATGGTAGCCGTATTCGACCGAGATAAACTGGTCTTTCCGCGGCGTCCGCTTGGCATGGAAATAGTAGCGGATGAACCGGATCGTGCTGTCCACCGCGTCGGAGCCGCCGAGAGTGAAATAGATGTGGTTCAGGTCGCCGGGCGCCAGTTCTGCCAGCCTCGCCGCCAGCCGAATGGCCGGCTCGGAGCCCAACCCGAAATAGCCAGTCGCGTAGGGCAGCTCGCGCAGCTGCTTAACCGCGGCTTCGACGATGCTGTCCTGCCCATAGCCTGCATTGACGCACCACAGTCCTGCAAATCCGTCCAGCAGGGTGTGCCCCGTAGCGTCGGTCACCGTCGCGCCCGTGGCCGATTTCAGCACGCGCACCCCCGTCGCCTCGTGGCTGCGATAGGACGCGACCGGGTGAACCAGATGCGCGCGATCAAGTTCGATCAGCGAATTCGCAAGCATTTCTTCCTCCAGATGATCCGATCGCTTTTGGCACCACGCTAAACCGTTGAAGACGGCAGTTCCTCCCGAGTGCCGGCCCGGCACCAAGCGTTTTCGCTATCCATTGCAGCTCGCGCCGCATCTTCTGCCACGGCATGCCCGCGAAGCTAGTTCAGCCCGCCGACGTGAAGCGCCTTGACCTCGAGATACTCTTCGATACCGAGCTGCGAACCCTCGCGTCCGAGCCCCGACTGCTTCACCCCGCCGAATGGCGCGACTTCGGTCGAGATCAGGCCGGTGTTGAGTCCGATCATGCCGAACTCCAGCGCTTCGGCGACACGCCACGACCGCTTGAGGTTTTCCGTGTAAAAATAGGCGGCGAGGCCAAAGGGCGTGCCGTTGGCAATCGCGATGGCTTCCTCCTCGGTTTCGAAGCGGAAGAGCGGGGCCACCGGTCCGAACGTCTCTTCCGACGCCAGGAGCATTTCGGTCGTCGCCTCGCCGAGCAGAATGGGACGAGTGTATTGCTTGCCTTCCGGCACCGTATCCCTCTGGGCGATGATCCTTGCGCCTTTCTCGAGGGCATCGGCGACGTGCCGCTTGATCTTCTCGATGGCTGCACTGTTGATCATCGGTCCGATGGCAACGCCTTCATCCGTTCCGGGGCCGACCTTCATGTCCGCGACCCGGCTGGCGAGCTTCGCGGCAAACGCCTCATAGACGCCAGCCTGCACGAGAATGCGGTTGGCGCAGACGCAGGTCTGGCCGCCATTGCGGAACTTCGAGTTTACCGCACCTTCGACGGCGAGATCGAGATCCGCGTCATCGAAGACGATGAAGGGCGCGTTGCCGCCGAGTTCGAGGCTGAGCCGCTTGATGCTATCGGCGGCGCCCTTCATCAGCAGCGCACCGACGCGCGTGGAACCGGTGAAGGAGATCTTGCGCACCGTTTCGTTCGCCATCAGCTCCTTGCCGATCTCTGCCGGCATGCCGGTGACGATGTTGATCACGCCCGCCGGAATGCCCGCGCGCTCCGCCAGAACGCCGAGCGCCAGCGCTGAGAACGGCGTAAATTCCGACGGCTTGATGACCACGGTGCAGCCGGCGGCCAGCGCCGGAGCCACCTTGCGGGTGATCATCGCGTTCGGGAAATTCCACGGGGTGATGATGGCGCACACGCCGACGGCTTCCTTCAGCACGACAATGCGGCGATCGGCCGTGGGCGACGGAATGGTCGAACCGCCGATGCGGCGCGCCTCTTCGGCGAACCATTTGACGAAGGAAGCGCCGTAGCGGATTTCACCGCGGGCTTCCGACAGCGGCTTGCCCTGCTCAAACGTCAGCAGAAGCGCCAGGTCTTCCTCGTTCTCCAGCATCAGGTCGTGCCAGCGCTCCAGCAGCGCCGCGCGCTCGGCATGGGTCCTCTTCTTCCAACCCTTGAAGGCAACGGCCGCAGCGTCGATCGCAGCCCTGGTCTCACCGCCGCCCATATCCGGAACGGTCCCGAGCACCGTCAGGCTGGCGGGGTCGACAACGTCGACGGCCGCCTTTGTTTTCGCATCCCGCCAGGTGCCGCCAATCAGCGCCTGCTGCCGGAACAGGTCCGCATCCTTCAGGATGCTAATCTTCGTCATCGCATTCATGGTGTTTCCTCTGCCCTTTCAGCTCAGTGCCGCAACCACGGCTTGCGTGATTGTCTCGGTTTTGTCCTTGCCTGCGATCGTGCCTATTCCCCGCGCGGTCACGGACTCGATCGCCGACATCACCTCGGACGCCGCAGGCCCCTCGCCGAGATGCTCCAGCATCATCGCACCCGACCAGATCGCGGCGATCGGATTGGCGATGCCGAGATGGGCGATATCGGGCGCCGAACCGTGGACCGGCTCGAACATCGAAGGCGCGCTGCGATCGGGATTGATGTTGGCCGAGGCGGCGTAGCCCAGCCCGCCCTGGATGGCAGCTCCAATGTCCGTGAGGATGTCGCCGAACAGGTTCGAGGCGACGATCACGTCGAGGCTTTCCGGCGCCAGGACCATCCGCGCGGCCATGGCGTCGATGTGGTAAGGCGAGACCTCCACATCGGGATAATCCCTCGCCACCTCGCGCGTGACCTCGTCCCAGAACACCATGGAGTGTTTCTGTGCATTGGATTTGGTGACCGAAGCGAGCTTCTTGCGGCGCGCCTGCGCCTGTTCGAAACCGAACCTGAGAATCCGTTCGACGCCCGTCCGCGTGAAGATCGCCGTCTCGATCGCGACCTCGTCGGCCGTGCCGGAATGAACGCGCCCGCCGGCCCCGGAATATTCGCCTTCCGTGTTCTCGCGGATGCACAGAATGTCGAAACCCTCCGAGCGGAGCGGCCCCTGAACGCCCGGCAACAGCCGGTGCGGCCTTATGTTGGCATACTGCGTGAAGGTTTTCCGGATGGGCAGCAGCAGCCCGTGAAGCGATACGGAGTCGGGCACTTCCGCGGGCCAGCCCACGGCGCCGAGAAGGATCGCATCGAATTTCCGCAGTGTCTCGATGCCGTCCGGCGGCATCATCGCGCCGGTTTCCCGGTAGTGGGCGCAGGACCACGGGAAGCCTGTGCCATCAAGGGCGAAACCGCCCCGCTTTGCCACTGCAAGCAGCACCTGCCATGCCGCTTCGGTCACTTCCTTGCCGATGCCGTCGCCGGGAATAAGCGCTATGGAGTAGGTTTTCATGGACGGCACCCTAGAGGTCGATGAGAGCACGCTTTTCGATTGCGGGGGGCGAGACAGGCCTCGCCACCGGGAGCCTTGCCGATGCCGGAATGCTTATATCCGCCGGTCGGAAGGCTTCATCGGAACAATAGGGGACCGCGCGCCGCATTTTTCGTCGAGGATGAGCCGCCTGACGGCGTCGAATTGCGTCAAGCGGCCCTTTGGAAGTCGATCATTCCGCAGTCGCGGCGCCCTCTACGCGGTTGGACCACTGGCGTTGGGTTCAGTCATTAACGACGACGTAGATCTTGCGCACGGTCTCGATCGTGCGCCAGACGCCGACGAAGCCGGGCTTCATCACGAAACTATCGCCGGCGCGGTAGGTCTTGGTCTCTCCGCCCTTCTCCGCGATTTCGATCACGCCCGAAAGGATGTGGCAGAACTCGTAGGTGGTGCCCTTGATCGAATGCGTCACGCCGGGCGTCGCTTCCCAGACGCCGCTGAGAACCTTCTCGCCTTTCGAGGCATCCTGCGGCCAGCTCTTGAAGGACGGAGCGCCGGAAATGAGCCGCTCCGGCAGCGGCAATGACTCCTTGGGAGCGAAGGAAGGATTCGTGTCGATCGTGATCAGAAGTGACATGTGAGGGTTCCTGTTAGTAGCCAAGTGTCCGATCGACGAGGCCGATCAGTTCTTCCCCGGCGCGATGGCGCCGGATGTTTTCGACGACCGATCGCGCCGCTGTCTGCGGTTGGGTCACGGACGCGATGTGCGGGGTGATCATCACCTTGGGATGTGACCACAGCGGATGATTTTCCGGCAGCGGCTCCGGATCGGTGACGTCGAGCATCGCCGCCGCAAGTCGGTCGCTGTCGAGCGCTTCGATCAGCGCAGTCTGGTCGAGTTGCGGGCCGCGGCCGACATGCAGCAGACGCGCCCCGGCGGGCAACAGGGCGAAGAGCTGCGCATCGAGCATGCCGCGCGTTCGTTCCGTCAGCGGCAGCAGACAGACGAGAATGTCCGTCTGCTTCAGAAAGCCGGCAAGCTGATCCTCGCCATGAAAGCAGGTGACGCCCTCGATCTGCTTTTCGCTGCGGCTCCATCCGGCCAGGGGAAACTGAAACGGCTTCAGGCGCGCGATGGCCGCCTGCGCCAACATGCCAAGGCCGAGGAAGCCGACCCGGCGTTCGGCCGCCTGCCGAGCAGCAATGGGTTGCCAGAAACACCTCTTCTGCTGCTCGAAATAGGCCGGTAAGTCGCGGTGCAGCGCCAGCACGGCGAGCGCGACATATTCCTGCATCATGCGGACGATGCCGTCCTCGACCATGCGCACCAGTTTCACATGGTTTGGCACCACATTCTGGTCGAACTGATCGACGCCCGCGCCGATGGAGAACAGCACTTCCAGCTTGCGGTAGCGTGAGATGTCGTCCGGCACCGTCCAGGTGATGAGATAGCGGATCTTCTCGGGGTCAACCTCTTCGCTGCAATGGAAGAACTCCAAATCCGGCAGCTCGCGCGCGAAGACCTCGCGGAAGACAGCACCACGTGCCGCATCGGAATTGAAGAGAAACGCCATCGAAACCGCCCTTCCGTCACACCGCAAGTCGTGCGCCGAGGTCCTCAATCATCTTCCGGCATGCCGCGAGTTCGCCGAGTTCGATGTATTCGTTCGGGCGATGGGCCCGCCCGATCTCGCCAGGGCCGCAAATGATCGAGTGGATGCCGGCCTGCTGGTAAAGCCCTGCTTCAGTTCCATAGCTGACTGCCGTGAGCGGCTCCCGCCCTGTCAGCTGAGTCAGCGTGGCCGCCAGCTCGCTCCCGTTCACGGGCGCAAGGGCGGGATAGGAACTCAACTCGTGCCAGGCCACCTCGAAGCCACTGTCGCGCAGTGCGAAAAGCCGGGCCTTCACCGGTTCGAGGAGCGAAGTCGGGGAAACGCCCGGCACGGCACGCGCCTCGATATCGGCCGTGCAACGGTCAGGGATGATGTTGACCGACTGGCCGCCGGCAATGACGCCAACCTGCAGGGAAGAGTATGGGGGCTCGAAATTGCCATCGAGCGGCCCGTCGGTGAGAGACTGGCCATAGCCCACCGCGTAGGTGATGACTCCGGCCAAGGCTTGGATGGCATTGAGGCCGAGATCGGGGCGCGACGAATGGCCGGATCTTCCGATAACCTCGAGCCGCGCGGCCATCTTCCCTTTGTGCGCCAGCACAGGCTGCATCCGGCTCGGCTCGCCGATAATCGCACCGAGCGGCTTCTCGCACAGGCCCGGCAGCGCACCCAGGAGATGCGGGACGCCGCGGCATCCCGCCTCTTCATCATAGGAGAATGCGAGATGAACCGGCTGCCGCAGGTTCATGGCCGCAAGTCCCGGGAGCGCCGCCAAAGCGCATGCGAGGAAGCCCTTCATGTCGGTGGTGCCGCGCCCGTAAAGCCTGTCGCCATCGCGACGCAAGACGAACGGATCCGAACTCCATTCCGGCTCGCCAGCCGGCACGACGTCCATATGTCCGGAGATGACATGGCCCCGACGCTCGCGCGGGCCGATTGTGACAAAAAGGTTGGAGCGGTCGCCTTCGGGACCGGGTAGAACCGTCACCTCCGCTCTAGCCGACCGACAGAAGTCGCTGATCCAATCGACGATCGCGCCATTGGGCGTACCCACGACAGTAGGAAATGCGATCAGCTTCGCGAGGATCTCTTCCACATTCATGGCGGCCACTCTGCTTGCGCAACACGGCAGATAGGACCAGCGTAACTGCAAGCAGGAGTATTCCGTGCCGAATCGCTCCGTACTTTGGCCGAAGATTGCGAAAACGGGCCTCCAGCCGATCGAATCTGCTGGCGTTTCCGTGCAAGTCTGCGGCAACAGACACCTGCTGCGCGGTTGCAATCAGAAGCGTGATGGGAGACTGGTGCGGGTGACAGAGCGGATGAGCTGACATGCAGAGATCGGTGCGCCTGAAATCCTTCGAACTGGTCGCGCGGGACATCAATGATGTCGACGTTGACCTCCTGCACGCTCTGTCAATCTCCGTTCGCTGGCCGCATCGCCCCAAGGATTGGGAGCTACTGCGTCGCGTCGGGCGCGGCATAGTTGCCGTCGACGGCATCGGCCGCGTTTTCGGAAGTGCGATGTGGTTCCCTCAGGGCGACGACTTCGCCACCATCGGGCTCGTGATTACGACGCCTCGCGCCCAGGCGCAGGGGGGCGGTCGATGGCTCATGGACCAGGTTCTCGAGCAGTGCGGCGCGCGCAACCTGGCGCTGAACGCTACCCATGCCGCCTATCCCCTGTATGTTTCGCTGGGCTTCACTAGCGAGGCGATCGTCAACATGCGCCAAGAGGTGGCCCCACAAACACTCCCGCCACTGCCCCCACTGGACGGCGAGCTGAGTGAACTTCCCAGCGACAGGCTCTCTGAAATCACCGCGCTCGATGCGCGTGCGTTTGGGAGCGATCGGTCCAGGGTGCTCGCGTTGCTTTCGGCGAATGCGTCAATTTCCGTATTGAGCCGAGGCGGCAAGGTTGTCGGCTATTCCATGCGCCGCGAGTTCGGGCGCGGCTTCGTGATTGGCCCCGTTGTAGCCCGAAACGACTATGATGCTGTGCATCTCACAGCCGTCCATCTGAAGAAGCTCGCAGGTCGATTCACGCGTGTCGATACCCGCGAGAGGGATGGCGTGTTTGCCGAGTTTCTTCAGCAGACCGGCCTCGACATTGCCGAGACCGTGACGACAATGTCCAAGGGCCGCCGGTTTCTGAACCGGGAAGACAATGGACCGTGGGTTTATGGATTGGCCGGCCACGCGTTGAGCTGAACCCCAAGTTCACGTCCGACCCAAGGGGCGATCGCTACGGCAGGTCGATTGGAGTGCGCGTCAATCAAGCCGCGCAATGCGGTTGCTGTCATGCAGCCGACACGGGAGCCGCTTCGAATCTCCTCTGAATCCCGGATTCGACTTACGCTGCCGACTTCATGACCAACCGACGCTCATCCACCGGGCCGTCCACGATGACGTGGCCGATGCCGCGCGAGCACGGCTCGATGCGCGCGTTGACGTGATAGACGTCCCTCAGCAGATCGGACGTGATGACGTTCGGTGATGACCCACATGCAACCAGCCGGCCGTCCGCGATGACCATTGCCTGATCGCTGAACCGCAGGGCGTGATTGAGGTCGTGCAGGGCGATCAGCACGACCATGCCTCTTACCCGGGCAAGTTCCCGCATGAGGCCCAGCACCTCCATCTGCCGCGACAGATCGAGTGCCGATGTCGGTTCGTCCATCAGCAGGATTTCTGGCTCACGCACTAGCGTCTGTGCCAGGCTGGCGAGTTGCCGCTGGCCGCCGGAAAGCTCGCCTATGTTGCGAAACGCGATTTCGGCGATGCCGAGCGCCGCCAGGGTCTCGTCGATGCGAGCCAGATCATCGTCCCCCACAGACCAGCCCATACCCTGCTTACGGGCGAGCAACACTGACTCATAGACCGTGAGCACCGCGTTCGCGGACGTGTCCTGCGGCATGTAGCAGATGCCGTTCTTCCCGCGGGACGCGCCTTCGACATGCACGGCTCCTGGTCCGTGGAGAAGGCCAGCGATGCGCCTGAACAGCGTCGACTTGCCGGCAGCGTTCGGACCGATCACGGCCACGATGTCTCCGCCCTCGAACGCAGGCGTCGTCACATCCCGAAGCCGAAGGCTCGTGCCATAGCGCGCGCCGAGCGCCTCGAGCCGGATCGTCACCATGAGCGCCTCGTGCTGGACAAGATGAGCGAGATGAAGAACGGGATTCCGATGAGCGAGGTGACGATGCCGATCGGGAAGACCGTCCCGGGGATGAGCGACTTGCTGACCACGGAGCTCGCCGACAGGATCAGCGCGCCCGACAGGGCCGACGCGGGCAGGAAGAAGCGCTGGTCCTCCCCGATGACCATCCGTGCGATATGCGGACCGACGAGGCCGATAAAGCCGATGGTGCCGACGAAGGCGACAGGGATGGCGGCGAGAAGGCTCACCAGGATCAGCGTCTCCAGCCGCAGGTGGCCGACCTTGACGCCGAAGCTGGCCGCCTTGTCCTCGCCCAACCTCAATGCCGTCAGTGCCCAGGCGCGCCGCGCGAAAATGGGCAGGACAGCCAGGAGAATGAATGTGGTGACAGCGAGCTTGGGCCAGGTGGCCTTGGTGAGGCTGCCCATCGTCCAGAAGACGACCGCGGCCAGCGCTTCCGCCGAGGCGAAAAACTGGACGAGCGCAAGCAGCGCGTTGAAGGTGAAAACCAGCGCGATGCCCAGGAGCACGATGGTTTCCACGCTAACGCCGCGCTTGACGCTCAGCATGTGAATGAGGAACGCCGCTAGCATCGCCATCACGAAGGCGTTGACGGGCACGACATATCCGACGGCGGCGGGGATGAGCCTTACCCCGAAGGCCAGGGCAAGTGCTGCGCCGAAACTCGCGGCGGCGGATATTCCCAGCGTGAAGGGGCTCGCCAGCGGATTGTTGAGGATGGTCTGCATCTGCGCGCCGGCCACCGCGAGCGCCGCTCCCACGACGATGGCCATCAGCGCCACCGGCATGCGGATTTCCCAGAGCACTACGCGCACCTGCTGCGGTACCGTCTCGGGAGCAAGGAGCGCCCGCACAACCTCACCGAGTCCGTAGCGGGCCGGACCGACCGCAAGATCGACGCAAAGGCTGAAGAGCAGGGTGGCGGCAAGGCCGGCGAGAATGAGCTGCCGCCGCCAGACGAGGGTGCGGTAACGCCCTCGTCCGTCGGCACGATCGAGCGTCGTGCCGACGGCCGTCGATTCAATCGACATCGGTCAACGAGACCCAGTGGCCGGGCCTGTAGGCGACGGGCAGGAACTTCTCGTGCAGCTCCCTGAAGGTGGCTTCGGGGTCGAGTTCGGCGAAGAGATCCGGATACAGCCACTTCGCCATCTGCTGGATGGCGACGAACTGATAGGGGCTGTTGTAGAACTGATGCCAGATGGCATGCACCTCGCCGTTCTCGACGGCCTTTACCCCGGTCAGCGCCGGCCGCTCGGTCAGCGCCTTCAGCTTGCGCAGCGCCTCGGCCTCGTCGCGGCCGGGGCCGACGCCGACCCAGGCGCCGCCCGGCACATAGGCTTCCCACCAGCCGCCGGTGACGATGATCTGATCCGGATTGGAGGCGATGATCTGCTCAGGGTTGAGCGTGCCGAACGTGCCGGGAATGATGTCCTTGGCGATGTTGTCGCCGCCCGCCATCTCGACGAACTTGCCGAAATTGTCGTCGCCGAAGCTCATGCAGCAGTCTTCCGAATAGCCGCCGGCGCGCTCGACGAAGACCTTCGGCCGGGCGGGGTTGGCCTTCCCGATGACGTCGGTGACGCGGGCGATCTCGGCGGCGCGAAAGGCGATGAACTCCTCGGCGCGCTCCTCTTTGCCGAACAGCTTGCCGAATAGGCGCATGCTGGGTTCGGTGTTGGTGAAGGGGCGCTCGCGGAAATCGACATAGACCAGCGGGATGCCGGCGGCGGCGAGCTTCTCGATATACTTGGCGTCCTCGGTGGCCTGCTTCGACTCGATATTCATCAGGATGACGTCGGGCTTGAGCGAGACCGCCTGCTCGACATCGAAGGTACCGTCCTTGAACCCGCCGAAGGTGGGAATCTTCACCATTCCCGGGAATTTCTCGAGATAGGCAGCGTAGTTGTCGGGATCAGCCTGGCTGAAATCCTCGCGCCAGCCGACGATGCGCTTGAACGGGTCCTCGGTGTCGAGCGCCGCGACGAGATAGACCTGCCGGCCTTCACCCAGGATCACCCGTTCGACCGGAACGTTCACCTCGACCTCGCGGCCGGTGACGTCGGTCACTTTCACCATCTCGGCCTTTGCGGCCAGCGTCATCGATAGGGCAACGATAGCGGCCGCCATCGTCCCTGCTGCGATCCTTCCAAAAGTCATCACGCCCTCTCTCAGGTGGATTGTCAGAGGCGGCTTATAAAAGATGACTTCAAATCTCAAGAAATATCTTTTAGAGCCATTCCAGACTGGCGCGATGACAAGGGTTCGGAATGGCGGGCGAGGCCAATTATTCGCTGCGGGACGAAATACGTGACTACTGGTCTGCGCGTGCGGAGACCTTCGACCTCTCGGTCGGGCATGAGATCTCTTCCGAGCGGGAGCGCCGGGCCTAGCACCGGCTGATCCTCAAGCACCTGGGCACCGGGAGTGGACACCGCGCGCTCGACCTCGCCTGCGGCACTGGGGTGGTATCCCATCTCATGCATGACTTGGGCTACGCCGTGACAGGATTGGACTGGTCAGAGGCCATGCTTTCCAAGGCGCGTGCGAAGGCGACGAAAAGGGGAAGCGACATCCGGTTCCTGCTCGGCGACGCAGAGCGTACGCACGAAGAAAGGGAATGCTACGACATCCTCGTCACCCGTCATCTCGTCTGGACGTTGGTCGATCCGCCAGCCGCGTTCGCCGAATGGTTCTCGCTGCTCAAGCCCGGCGGACGGTTGCTGATCGTTGACGGTGATTTCGTCACCGAGACCTGGGCGGCCCGTCTCCGCACCGCCCTTGAAAAGATCACCGGCCAGACAGTCGAGCCGGCCGGTGGACTGGACCAGGCGATGGCGGAACGCCATCGTAGCATCCTTGCGCGTCTCCACTTTTCGTGCGGGGCCAAAGCGGACGAGGTCTGCGCGCTTCTCGTGGCGGCGGGCTTCGAGGTGCCTGTGATCGACACCCGGCTCCGCGCGATTCATCGCGCGCAGGCGCGTCACATGAACTTCCTCAAGGCTCTGGAGCGCACCACGCAGCATCGATACGCGATCTGCGCCACCAAGCCCTGAACCAGCGGAAACCCGCGCATGCGCCTTTGATCCACAGCAGCGTCGCGCGTCTTGGCGTAGATCCCCACTCGGCCCGCATTCCCGAGCTCAAACGGCACCTTTCAGCTTGATTCTGCCACTGCGGGAGACGATGGCAGACGTCAAAATCGGATCAAACCCCGCCTATTCGCACGTCGTTGCCGCCGGTCACCGCACGTGTCACAGGATAGCCTTTCGAGGCCAGAATTCTTGAGGTAGGTGTGCGTCCAGTGCTTTCGACGAGAAGGAGGAAATTGACGGACAAAGGGCCCAACCAGTTTCACTGAAATGCTATGACGTTGGCGAAGACGCTTATATCTACTTGTAAAGAAGTAGATGTAAATGATTGATGTTTAACGTTATGGTGGGCCCGGAGGGACGTTGTCTTTTCAACAAAAACAGCCAGGTAGCGGGTGGTTCGTCAAGCCATATCCTTCGTATATTCTCGCATGGTCCGGCGACCCAAAACCTGATTAGCCCAGATCACGTCTGTCCGCCCGGAACAGTTCCACTTTCCCCGCTACAGCCTGTCAGCAATCGACCATCGAACTCTTCGCTCGGATGCGATGATTGCATGGAATGAAGTGCCCGGCATTCACGCCGCAGCCAGAACTGGCGCACAGCGACGGTGGTCTCAGCCAGCCGAAATTGCCCCCTGAGGCCGATCCTAAAATTCATTTCGGCAGCACAATGTTACGTCTGCCAATCGCAGCGATCGAGGTCTCCCCTGCCTACCGCCTGACTGGTAGCCCTAACAGGGCAGGCGGATGCATGGGCATCGGCCCGGCGCAAGCCACGAAAAAGCTGTGTTTTGCGGGCAGCCAGAATTTGAAGGGTGAAAACGGCAGGCTCGTCAGACGAAGAAAAACTCTTCGACGCGCTGCTTTGCCCGGAGCAGTGCCGGCAGGATCTCACGCTGCATATCCTCGACCGAGAAACGCGCCGACTGGGTCGAGACATTGATTGCCGCCACGGTATGCCCGGCGCGATCGCTGA
This sequence comes from Mesorhizobium sp. M9A.F.Ca.ET.002.03.1.2, assembly GCF_003952365.1. Classification (NCBI taxonomy): domain Bacteria; kingdom Pseudomonadati; phylum Pseudomonadota; class Alphaproteobacteria; order Hyphomicrobiales; family Phyllobacteriaceae; genus Mesorhizobium; species Mesorhizobium sp. M9A.F.Ca.ET.002.03.1.2. The sequence continues at coordinate 299,805 of NZ_CP034443.1, forward strand.
TCGGCACGGCGATCGAGCGCAGGCCGAGCTCCAGCTCTTCATCGACGATGGCAAAACCGTCCGCCTTGGCTTTGTGAATGGCCTTGGTCAGCACGTCCAGCTTGGTGATCGTCATCGCCGTCCTTCGCTCGATTTTCGCCTGTCCGAGAAAGGTCTCCAGCTCATCCGGTGCCAAGCCGGCGAGCAGGACGCGGCCCATCGACGTACAGTAGGCCGGCAGCCTTGTGCCGACATCGAGTGTCACGCTTAGGATGCGTCGACCGGGAATGCGAGCGACGTAGACGACGTCCTCGCCCGACAGCACGGCCGCGTTACAGGCTTCGTCGAATTGCGCCGCGACCTCGCGCATCACGGGCGCCGCGAAGGTCCATAACGAGTCGCTGCCGAGCCAGGTCCGAGCGACAGTCAACAAGCGGGGCGACAGGGAAAAAAGCCGGCCGGACTGCGTCGCGTAGCCAGTGCTCACCAATGTCAGCAGGAAGCGGCGGGCGCCGGCGCGGGACAGCCCCGCCTCTTCGGCCATCTCCGTCAGCGTCATCCCGGTCGGGTGCCGCGCCAGGATTTCCATGACCACCAGCCCACGTTCCAGTGAACCGACATGGTCACGCAAAGTGCCTTCGTCATCCATGTGACCCCCTGGCAAACCAAGCAGCGCCGGGTTGACTCCAAGCGGCATTCCGACATAGAAAGTATCTCATATAAAACAATTGTTCGCAATACGAACTTCTTGGTGTCGGAGTGCCTGCGATGGTCCAGTTTCTGCCGCTCAACCAACCCGTGGCGGAAAATCTGCACGATGGCGACACCGTCGCCTTCGAGGGCTTCACCCATCTGATCCCGACGGCGGCGGCGCATGAAGCCATCCGCCAGGGCTTTCGCAACCTCACCCTGATACGCATGACGCCCGACCTGATCTATGACCAGATGATCGGCATGGGCATGGCGAAGAAGATCATTTTCTCATATGTCGGCAATCCCGGTGTCGGCCTGCTCAGACGTGCCCGCGACGCCATCGAGAACGGCTTTCCGCGGGCGATCGAGGTCGAAGAACACAGCCATGCCTGCATGGCGAACGCCTATGAAGCGGGCGCGGCCGGACTGCCCTGCGCGGTCTTTCGCGGTTATCGCGGCGCAGGGCTCGCTTCGGTCAATCCGAACATCAGATCGGTCACTTGTCCCTTCACCGGCGAGGTGCTTGCCGCCGTTCCGGCCATCCGTCCCGATGTCTCCTTCATCCACGCGCAGAAGGCAGACCGCAAAGGCAATGTGCTGGTCGAAGGCATTATCGGCATCCAGAAGGAAGCCGTGCTGGCGGCAAAGCGCGCCGTGGTGACGGTGGAGGAGGTGGTCGACAGTTTCGACGATCTCCACCCGAACCTTACCGTGCTGCCGAGATGGACGATTGCCGCCATATCAGTCGTGCCCGGCGGTTCGCATCCGTCCTACACGCACGGCTATTATGTCCGCGACAACGCCGCCTATCTCGAATGGGACGAGATCGCCGCCGACCGCGAGCGCTTTCAGGCCTGGATGCAGGCAAACGTCATCGACAGCACGGCCGGCGATTTCGCCGCTCGCGTCGACCATCTGAGGCCTGCGGCATGAGCGAGGACCAAAAACTGGGTTTCACTCCCAATGAGATGATGGCGATCGCCGCCAGCCGGGCGCTGAAGAACGACGATGTCTGTTTCGTCGGCATCGGTGCGCCGTCGGCCGCCTGCAATGTCGCACGGTTGACGCATGCTCCCGACATCACGCTGATCTACGAGAGCGGCACCATCGGCACCGCGCCTGATGTACTGCCGCTGTCGATCGGCGATGGCGAATTGTGCGAAACAGCGGTCACCACCGTTGCGGTGCCGGAGATGTTCCGCTACTGGCTGCAGGGCGGCCGCATCTCGATCGGCTTCCTGGGTGCGGCCCAGCTCGACAAGTTCGGCAACATCAACACCACCGTTATCGGCGACTATGCGCATCCGAAGACCCGCCTTCCCGGCGGCGGCGGCGCGCCGGAGATCGCCACCTCGTCGAGAGAGGTCTACATCACCATGGCGCAATCGAAGCGCGGCATGGTCGAGACAATCGATTTCTTCACCTCCTTCGGCCATGGCGAGGGCGGCGATCACCGCAAGCGTCTCGGCATCGATACGGCAGGCCCGACGCTGCTGATCACCGATCTCGCAGTCTGGAAGCCGGACCCGGTGACCAAGGAATTCACCGTGGTCTCGCTGCATCCCGGCGTTTCGCGCGAACAGGTGCAAGCGACCTGTGGCTGGACGGTCAAGTTCGCCGAGGCACTTGACGAGACGCCGGCGCCAAGCGAGCTCGAACTCACGACGCTGCGCGACCTGCAGGCTCGCACCAAAGCAGCGCATGAGGGAACCGCCAAAGAGAAAGCTGCATAGATGGCCGAGGCCTATATCTGCGATTACATCCGCACGCCGATCGGACGCTTCGGCGGGCAGTTAGCCTCGATCCGCGCGGATGACCTCGGCGCGATACCCCTGAGGGCACTGGTCGAACGCAGTCCCGGCGTCGACTGGGCCGCGATCGACGACGTCGTCTATGGCTGCGCCAACCAGGCCGGCGAGGACAACCGCAATGTAGCAAGGATGTCCCTGCTGCTCGCCGGCCTGCCCCGGGAAGTTTCCGGCTCGACTGTCAACCGCCTCTGTGGTTCCGGCATGGATGCCGTCATCATCGCCGCCCGCGCCATCAGGGCCGGCGAGGCCGAGCTGATGATATCAGGCGGCGTCGAATCGATGAGCCGCGCGCCCTTCGTCATGCCTAAGGCTGAAACCGCCTTTTCGCGCAATGCCGAGATCTACGACACCACCATCGGCTGGCGCTTCGTCAACCCGCTGATGAAGCAGCAGTACGGCATCGATTCCATGCCGGAGACCGGTGAGAATGTCGCCTAGGATTTTTCCGTCTCGCGCACCGACCAGGATGCATTTGCCGTGCGCAGCCAGGACAAGGCCGTCGCCGCGCAGGCCATTGGCCGGCTGGCCAAGGAGATCACCCCGGTGACGATCCCGCAGCGCAAGGGTGACCCGGTTATCGTCTCGAAGGATGAACACCCGCGCGCCGGCACGACGATCGAGGCGCTCGCGAAATTGCCGACGCCGTTCCGGCAAGGCGGCACGGTCACCGCCGGCAACGCGTCGGGCGTCAATGACGGTGCGGCGGCGCTGATCGTCGCCTCGGAAGCCGCCGTGAAGAAATATGGCCTGACGCCGATCGCCCGCATCCTCGGCGGTGCGGCCGCCGGCGTGGCGCCGCGCATCATGGGCATCGGCCCGGTGCCGGCCGCGCAGAAGCTGTGCGCGCGGCTGGGTCTGAAGCCGGCAGATTTCGATGTCATCGAGCTCAACGAAGCCTTTGCCTCCCAAGGCATCGCTGTGCTGCGCCAACTCGGCATTGCCGAGGACGCGGAGCACGTCAACCCAAATGGCGGCGCCATCGCGCTCGGTCATCCGCTCGGCATGTCAGGCGCGCGCATCACCGGCACCGCAGCGCTGGAACTCAGGGAGCGTGGCGGTCGCTACGCGCTCGCCACCATGTGCATCGGCGTCGGCCAAGGCATCGCCATAGCGCTGGAGCGGGTTTGACGGCTCACGCCGATCAATAGGGCAGGCCGACATAGTTTTCGGCAAGCGCTGTGGAAGCAGCTTTCGAATGCACGAGATAGTCGAGCTCGGCTTCCTGGATGCGCTGACCGAACTCGCCCGTCTCGGGAAAGCGGTGCAGCATCATTGTCATCCACCAGGAGAAGCGCACCGCTTTCCAGACCCTCGCCAGCGCCTTGCCTGAATAGGCGTCGAGCCCGACTTGGGATTTGTCGCGATAGAATTCGCGAAGCCCGGCAAAGAGGTAGCGCACGTCGCTGGCAGCAAGGTTGAGGCCCTTGGCCCCGGTCGGCGGCACGATATGGGCGGCGTCGCCGACCAGAAACAGGCGGCCGAAGCGCATCGGCTCGGCGACGAAGGAGCGCAGCGGCGCGATCGACTTCTCGAAGGATGGCCCAACGGTTACGGCCGCGGCCGTCTGCGGCGGCAAACGGCGACGCAACTCGTCCCAGAAGCGATCGTCCGACCATGCCTCGACATGGTCATCCAGCGGGCATTGCACATAGTAGCGGCTGCGGTGCGTCGAGCGCATCGAGCACAGGGCAAAGCCCCGCTCATGGTTGGCGTAGACCAGTTCATGGTCAGCCGGCGGCACTTCGGCCAGCACGCCGAGCCAGCCGAACGGGTACTGCCGCTCAAATGTCTTTATCGAGCGTTCCGGCACTGATTTGCGACTGACGCCGTGATAGCCGTCGCAGCCGGCGATGAAGTTGCAGTCGATGCGGTGGCTGACTCCATCCTTGTCATAGGTGACGAAAGGCGTCTCGCCATCGAAATCGTGCAGCGCGACATTCGCGGCTTCATAGACCGTGGCGAGCCCGGCCGCCTCGCGCTTGTCCATCAAATCATGCGTCACCTCGGTTTGACCGTAGACGGTGACATGCTTGCCGCCGGTGAGCATCGTGAGATCGATACGATGCAGGCGTCCGTCGAAGGCGAGCGAGATGCCGGAATGCTGCAGGCCTTCGGCGTTGAGCCGCGTCGCCGCACCCGCTTCGCTGAGCAGATCGACCGTGCCCTGTTCGAGCACGCCGGCGCGCACGCGGCCAAGCACATGTTCGCGGCTCGATCGCTCGAGGATGACCGTCTCGACGCCGATCGTGGCGAGCAACTGGCCGAGCAGCAGGCCGGAAGGTCCTGACCCGACGATGGCGACCTGCGTGCGCATCAGTGCCCGAGACTTTCGATCTGCCCCGCAAGTTCGGCGGCGAGCCTGAGTGCGGCAGCGGTTGCCATCACCATCTGCGGCAGGGTGAGCCATTCCAGCGTCCAGGCGGTGCCCGAGCGCTCCTGCTCATGCACCAGCGCCTGGTGCATGCCAGAAAGCTGGACGGCGTTGAAGTGCGCGAGCGCCACCAGCGCTTCGGCTTTCACCGGATTCCGCTTGTGCGGCATGGCCGAAGAACCGCCGCCGCCGGAGAGCCTGATCTCCGTGCCGGCCTGCGCCATCAGCGCGATATCCTGGCCGAACTTGCCGAGGTTGCCGGTGGCGAGCGACAGCCAGCCTGCGAAGTCCACGAGCGCGCCGCGCTGGCTGTGCCATTGCGGCGCATCGGAAAGGCCGAGTTTGGCGGCGAGCGCCGCGCGCACCGCTGCACCTTTGTCGCCGAGCTTTTCGAGCGTGCCCGCCGCGCCGCCGAACTGCACCACGAGCAGCCTGCTGGACTGTTCCGTCAAACGCTGCTGATGACGCTCGAGCGGCGCCCGCCACGAAGCGACCCGATCCGCTACTTTGATAGGAATTGCCGGCTGCATGCGCGTCATCGCCGTCAGCGCCCTGCTTCCGAATTCTTGTTCTAGGCCGGTGAGCCGCACGATGTTTTCGCTGAGCAGCAGGCCGATATGCTCGACCACCTGGCGCAGGCGCAGCACCAGCGCAGTGTCGATGACGTCCTGGCTGGTGGCGCCGAGATGAACGAATTCACTATACTGCCCACCGACGGCAGCCTTGATCTGGCGCACCAGCTCCGGCACCACGACGCCATCCTTGGCGACGCCGGCGCGCAGCTTTGCCGTGTCGGGCCGGAACGCGGCCAGCGCCTTGACGATCGCCGCCCCGGCCTCGCGCGGGATCACACCGCATTCGGCTTCGGCCTCGGCCAGCGCCCGCTCGAAACCGAGCATCGCGGCGATATCCGCTTCCACGGAAAAATGCCTCGCCGCCTCTTCGTCGCCGAGCAGGCCGGAAAGCAGCGGGTGGTCGAAGGGCGATACCGTCATGTGGCAGTCGGTCAGCTGTCGAAGAAGACCGTCTCCTTCTCGCCCTGAAGGTGGACATCGAAGACGTAAGTGTCGCCCTGGCGCTCGGCGATTAAGGTGGGCACGCGCACGCGGTGCTCGATGCGGGCAAGGATCGGATCCTCGGCGTTGGCCTCCTCCTCGTCGGAGAAATAGAGCCTGGTGTGCAGACCGATATTGATGCCACGCGCCACGATCCACAGCGTGATGTGCGGCGCCATCAATCGGCCATCGCGGAACGGCACGCGGCCGGGCTTGATCGTCTGGAACAGGCAGACGCCGGTTTCCATGTCGGTCGGCTGGCGGCCCCAGCCCTGGAAGTTGGGATCGGCTGCGCAGCGCAGCTCGGCCGGCGAATTGTAGAGCCCGTTGCTATCTGCCTGCCAGATCTCGATCAGCGCGTCCTTGAGCGGCGTGCCTGTGCCGTCGAGCACCCTGATTCGCAAATCGATGCGCTCGCCCTTAGTCTGGTCGTTGACCATCGTCGAGCCAAGGTCGCTCGGATATACGCCGCCGATGCCGCAGAAATTGGGCGTCAGTCCGATATGCACATAGGGACCGGCGGTCTGCGAGGGGCTTTCCTTCAGCCGGTCGAGCGACTGCGCCATCAATTGCTCTCCGGCCTGTTTTCGAACAGCGAGGAGCGCCGCCCACGCAGCACGACGTCGAACTTGTAGGCGCGCGCGTCCATCGGGATCGTCGCCTGCATGTCGAGCGCTGCGATCAGCGTCTCGATCGCCGCCTTGTCGCGAATCCCGCGCACGATAGGGCATTTCCAGATCAGCGGATCACCCTCGAAGTACATCTGGGTGATCAGCCGCTGCGCGAAGGCGTGGCCAAAAATCGAGAAATGGATGTGCGAAGGCCGCCAGTCATTAGGTCCATTCGGCCAAGGATAAGGTCCGGGCTTGACAGTGCGAAAGGCATAGCCGCCATCCTCGCCGGTGATGGTGCGGCCGCAGCCACCAAAATTTGGATCAAGCGGCGCCAGGTAGCCATCCTTCTTGTGGCGGTAGCGGCCACCTGAATTGGCCTGCCAGAATTCGAGCAGCGCGCCGGGCACGCCCTTGCCGCGCTCGTCGAGCACCCGCCCATAGACGATGATGCGCTCGCCGAGGGCGCTCTCGCCGGGCCTGGCAAAATTGTGGATCAGATCGTTGTCGAGCTCGCCGAGCATGGCGTGGCCGAACACTGGGCCGGTGAGTTCCGACGCCGTGTTGTCGAAGGCGAGCAGCGCCTTCTGCGGCGAGCGCAGCACGGAGGTCTTGTAATTCGGCGTCAGCGCCGGCGGATGCCATCTCCGGTCGCGCTGGAAGAAGGCGCCGGTCTCCGGCATCCGGTTCGATCCGAGCTCAGGCATGGGCGCTCTTGCCTCCGTCCATTTGCGAGAACACCTCCTTGGCGATCTTGAAGGCGCGATTGGCCGCCGGCACGCCGGCATAGATCGCGACATGCAGGAACGCCTCGCAGATATCCTCGCGCGAGGCGCCGGTATTGGCGGTGGCGCGCACATGCATGGCCACCTCCTCATCATGGCCGAGTGCCGCCAGCAGTGCCAGCGTCACGATCGAGCGCTCGCGCTTCGACCAGCCGGGACGCGCCCACACCGTCCCCCAGGCAGCCTCGGTGATCAGATGCTGGAACGGCCGGTCGAAATCGGTGGCGGCGTCCTCCGTGCGGTCAACATGCGGATCGCCGAGCACGGATCGCCGCACCGACAGCCCGGTCCGGTACCTGGTTGGGTTCTTGGAGACATCATCCATGGGCTTGCCTTTCCTCGGGAAGCGAGGCGACAAAGTCGCGGATCAAAGTAGTCAGCGCCTCGGGCTGCTCGACGCAGGGAATGTGCCCGGCGTCGCGGATCACCTCGAAGCGCGCGCCGGGAATGAGATCAGCCAGCGAGCGCACCAGGGCGGGCGGCGTCGAGCCGTCCTGGTCGCCGACGACGCAGAGCGTCGGCACCGCGATGCGGTGCACGGCCTCGGTGAAATCCGCGTCGCGGACGGCAGCGCAAGTCCCGATATAGCCGGCGAGCGCTTGCCTGGTCAGCATGTTCCAACAGCCGTCGAGATCGGCCGAACGCTCCGCGTGGAAGGCGGGGGTGAACCACATCTTGAGCACCCCATCGGCGATCTCCTGGATGCCCTTGCTTTCAACTGTTGCGATGCGCGTATTCCAGCTCTCCGTAGTGCCGATCTTGTGGGCCGTGTCGCACAGGATCAGTGCCTCGACGCCTTCCGGGCGCCTGGCATAAAACCCCTGCGCGATCAGGCCGCCGACCGACAGGCCGCACAACACGACCCTGCCAAGATCGAAGTGATCGATGAGCCCGCAAAGGTCGTCGACATGGTCGAAGATCGAATTGACACCGCCGATATCGGAGAGCCCATGACCGCGCTTGTCGTAAACGAGCGTGGGCATTTCATCGCCGAGAGACGAGACAACCCCGTCCCAGATCCGGAAGTCGGTGCCCAGCGAATTCATGAATATGATCGGGCGCGCATTGCCAGTCCCCGACCTGTAGCGGTGATGCAGCGTGACGCCGCCGATGCTGACGAATGGCACGATTTCGATCCTCCACAGCTACCTTGCACTAGGTGTTTGGTTCGGTAAAATGATATTTTGTGGCGTTTCATTAACTTGGAGGTTATCGAACCATGGCCGAAAGCCGCATCCGCTTGCGACATTTGCAGGCGTTTCTCGAAGTGGCGCGGCAAGGAAGCGTGGCGCGTGCCGCCGACTTCCTGCATGTCAGTGCGCCAGCGGTGACCAAGACATTGCGCGAGCTGGAAGAGGCGCTCGGCATCGCCGTCGTCGAACGCGACGGCCGCGGCATCCGGGTGACGCGGCTCGGCGAAATCTTCCTTGGCCATGCCGGCACGGCGATCACCGCGCTGAAGCGCGGCGTCGATTCCGTCAGGCAGGATGGCGCCATCAACCGCCACCCGATCCGCATCGGCGCGCTGCCGACGGTGTCGGCGCGGGTGATGCCGCTCGCCATGAGCCTGTTCCTGAGCGAGAACACGGGAGCCGCGATCAAGATCGTCACCGGCGAGAACGCCGTGCTGCTCGAACAATTGCGCGTCGGCGCGCTCGACCTCGTCGTCGGCCGGCTTGCGGCGCCGGAAAACATGACCGGCTTCTTCTTCGAGCATCTCTATTCCGAACAGGTGCTGTTCGTGGTGCGCGCCGGCCACCCGCTGCTCGAGCCAGGCCAGGACGTGTTCGCCCGGCTCGACGAATTCCCGGTGCTGATGCCGACGCGGGAATCGGTCATCCGCCCCTTCGTCGATCGCCTGTTCATCACCAACGGCATGACGGCGCCGGCGACCGAGATCGAGACCGTCTCGGATTCCTTCGGCCGTTCCTTCATGCGCCAGAGCAATGCGGTGTGGATCATCTCGGCCGGCGTAGTCGCCAACGAGATCTCCAGCGGCGCCTTCGTCGCCTTGCCCGTCGACACCGAGGAGACCAAGGGCCCGGTCGGCCTGACGATGCGGACCGACACCGCCCCCTCGCCGGCTTTTTCCATCCTGCTGCAGACCATTCGCGAAGCGGCCAGCCACCACCCCTGACGTCTCACGAGCAGCCTGGAATTGCTCTATTCGACCGAATGCGGCACGGCAGCAACGCCAAGCAGTCGCTCGACGGTCTGCGGGCTGGCGCGCAGACCCGCCGGGGTCCCCGTCCAGGCGACCCGGCCGCGCTCGAGGATGAGGACCTGATCGGCGAAGTCCAGCGCGGCACGGATCCTTTGCTCGACGAGCAGAATGGTCATTTCGCCACCGGATGCGAGCCGCATCAGCGCCGCCATGAGTTCGTCGCAGATCACCGGGGCCAGTCCCTCGAGCGGCTCGTCAAGCATGAGGACGGATGGACGGCCGAGGATGGTGCGGGCCGTCGTCAACATCTGCTGTTCACCGCCCGACAGCTGGGTGCCGCGATTGCGCCGGCGCTCCTTCAGCCGGGGGAACATGGCGTAGGCCTCGTCCAAGGCCGATCGCTGGCGATCCTTCAGCCCGACGAGAAGGTTCTCTTCGACGGTCAGCGACGGGAAGATGCCGCGCTCTTGCGGCACGTAGCCGAGGCCAAGCCAGGCGCGCGAGGCGCTGTCCTTGCCGGCGACATCGACGCCCCCAGCTTGATCTCTCCGGCATGGCGCCGGGTCTGGCCGGCGATCGTGGCGAGCAGCGTCGACTTGCCGACGCCGTTTCGTCCGAGCACGGCCAGCCGGGCGCCCGCGGCGGCGCCGAACGAGAGGTCTTCGAGCACGCGGGTCTGGCCGTAGCCGGCGGTCAGCCCAGATACCTCAAGCGGCGCTGCGGTCATCGGCATAGCTCCCGAGATAGGCCTCGCGCACGCGCGTGTCTTTCGTCACCTCGCCGGGCGCGCCGTCGAATATGATCGTGCCCGCGGCCAGGACGATGACCCGTTGCGCGAAACGGAACACGAGATCCATGTCGTGTTCGATCATGAGCACCGCCAGGTCGGCGGGAAGCCCGGCAAGCGCGGACTCGATGCGCGGCGTTTCGCTTTGCGGAACACCGGCCGCGGGTTCGTCGAGCAACAGGACTTTCGGTCTCAACGCCAGCGCGAAGGCGATCTCCAGCAGCCGCTGCTGCCCGTAAGCGATCTCCGCCACCTTGTGGTCGGCAGCGCCCTCGAGGCCGAGCGTGCGCAGCAGCGCCTCGATCTCTTCGAGGACTTCCGGCATCGACCAGAACGTGCCGAACAGGCGGCCGGTACGGCCCTGGCGCTGCAGCACGGCGAGCGCCAGATGTTCCCGCGGCGTCATTTCCGGAAACAGGCGGGTAACCTGGAAGGACCTTACCAGGCCGCGTTGCACGCGCTGCATCGGATTCATGCCGTTGAGCTGCTCGCCAGCGAGGCTAACGACCCCTGAATCCGGTTTCAGATGGCCGGTGACGAGATTGACGAAAGTAGTCTTGCCGGCGCCGTTCGGCCCGATCAGCGCCACGCGGTCGCCTGGCGCCATCGTCAGCGAGACGGCCTGGGTCACTGCCAGCCCGCCGAAGGTCTTGTTCAGCCGCTCGACCTCGAACACCGCATTCATCGCCGCCTCCACTGATCGAACAGCTGGGCGCTCGTGCCGAAAATGCCGCGCGGCGCAAACAGCACGACCGCGACCAGCAGCGCGCCCATGATTGTCAACCAGTGAAATGGATTGGCGGCGGAAACGAAATCCTCGAACAGCATGAAAACGACCGTGCCGATGATCGCGCCGTAGAGCGATCCGGTGCCACCGAGCACCAGCATCACCAGCGCCTGCGCCGAAAGGGTAAAGCTCAGGCTGTCGAGCCCCACCACCTGGGTGGAGATTGCGTTGAGGCCACCGCCGACACCGGCGACCGCGCCTGAGATGATGTACATCTTGAGCAGCGTCTTCTTGACCGACGCCCCCATCGCCGCGACCCGGATCGGGTCCTGCCGGATGCCGCGGCAGAGCATCCCGAACGGCGAGCGAGACAGGCGCTGCAGCAGGAAGAAGACGACCACTAGCAGCGCTATCCCCAGCACATAGGCGGTCCGTCCCCAAAGATCGAACCCGAACACACCGAACAGCGGGCTTGGCGCGATGTCCGTCAGGCCATCGCTGCCGCCCGTCCAGCTCGTGGCCTTGTTGGCCGCCTCGTGAAAAAGATTGACGATGGCGATCGAAAGCACAAGTTGCCCAAGCCCGTGGCTGCGCAGGACCACGAGGCCGGATATGAGGCCGGCGACCGCGCCGCCGACGGCGCCTGCCGCGATCATGGCGAACGGATCCGATATGCCGAAATGCGCGGCCGCAATGCCGGCGGCGTAGGCCCCGGCGCCGAACAGCGCGGCGTGACCGAGCGTCGCCACGCCGCAGAAGCCGGTGACCAGATCGACCGAAAGCACCAGCATGACGATGCCGATGACGCGCGTGAGCAGCGCGAGATTGTTGGGAAACAGGAGATTGCCGACGACCGAGGCCGCCAGGATCACCGCAAGGCCGATCCAATCCGCCGAAGCGGAGAAGCGCGGCTTAACGACTTGCCCGGTAACGCTTGCAGGATGATTGGCGTTCATCCGTCAGGCCCTTCCAAGAAGGCCGCGCGGAAACACGCAGACGATGACGATCACGGCAAGGTAGAAGAAGAACTCGCCATACTCTGGCACCAAATAACGTCCCGTCGTGTCGACCGCGCCAAGCACCAGGCAGGCAAGCAAGGCGCCACCGATCGAGCCGGCTCCGCCGACCGAGACGACGACGAGGAAGGTCACCATGTAGCGCAGCGCATAATAGGGTTCGATCGGCAGCAGTTCGGCGCCAACGATACCGCCGAACGCGGCAAGGCCGACCGCAATCGCGAAGCTCGCCGCATAGACGGATTTCGTCCTTACGCCGAGCGCGGCAGCCATCGGCGCGTTGTCCACCGAGGCGCGCAGCTTCACCCCGAAAGGTGTCCGCTCGACGAGATACCAGAGCGCCACGGCGACGGAGAGGCCGCACACGATGGCAAACAGCTTGTGCGCGGCAATCGAACGAAAGCCGAGATCGACCGGTCCACTCAGCACCTCGGGCAGCGGGATGGTCTTGAGTGTCGGCCCGAACACATAATTCGCGATGCCGATGACGCAGAAGGTGATGCCGATCGTCATGAGCACCTGGATAAGTTCCGGCTTGTTATAGATGCGGCGGTAGAGCAGTCGCTCGATCGGTACCGCAATCACGACGGTGCCGGCCACCGCAAGCACGACACCGGCGACATAGCCCAGACCAAGATCACGCACGGCATAGGAGGCAAGATAGCCGCCCACCATCGCAAAGGCCCCGTGCGCGAGATTCACCACTCGCATCAGCCCCATCGTCATCGACAGGCCGATCGAGATGACGAACAGCACCATGCCATAGGCAAGGGCGTCGACCGCGATGCTGAGCACGCTCTGCATTTCTCACTCCGAGCGCTCGCCGACGGGCCGCCGCCTGCGGACATGTATCCGATGACTGAGGGCTTGCCCCAGCAAGGTTATTTGGCGGCGGCGAGACCGGGATCGGTCATGTTCGCGAACGTCTGGATCTCCTTGTTGTAATAGGTGCCGTCCGCGGCTTTAGCGACCTCCCGCAGATAGATGTTCTGCGTGATGTGGCGGCTTCCGGCGTCGATCGAGACAGGTCCGCGCGGGGACTCCCAGGCCATTCCCTTGACGGCGTCGACGGCCTTGGCGGCATCCTGCTTGCCCCCGGTCGCTTCGATCATCTTATAGATTACCCGCATGCCGTCATAGGCGCCGACCGATGGGAAGGACAGCTCGACCGGATTGCCGATCGCGGCACGCGTCGCCTCGACAAACTTCTTGTTTTCGGCAGAGTCATGCGCGACGGAATAGTGGAATGTGGTCGTCACCCCGAAAGCGGTATCGCCGAGCGCCGGCAGATCGGATTCCTGCGTTAGGTCTCCAGGCGCCAGGAACTGGATGCCGGCTCCCTTGAGGCCGTTTTCGTTGTAGGACTTCAGAAAGCCCAGCGTGGTCGGACCGGACGGCAGGAAGGCAAAGACCGCCTCGGCGCCGGAGTCCTTTACCCGCTGCATGATCGGGCTGAAGTCGGTGGTCGAAAGCGGCATGCGGACCGATTCGACGATCTCGCCGCCATCCGCCTTGAAGGTCGTCGCGAACGCCGTCTCGGCATCGACGCCCGGTCCGTAGTCGCTGACGACGGTGATGACCTTCTTGATGCCACGCGCGGCCGCCACCTTTGCCATCGGCACCGAAGTCTGCCAGAGCGTGAAGGAGGTGCGCACGACGAGCGGGCTCTTGGTCACGATCGCCGACGTGGCTGCGTTCATGATCACCATCGGCACATTCGCCTGCTCGAGAAGCGGCGTGACGGCCATGGCATCGGGCGTAAAATAGAACCCGGCGAGATACTGAACGCTTTCCTTAACGACCAGATCCTGGGCGAGCGCCTTGGCCTGCGCGGGATTCGCGGCCGGAAGGTCCCGATAGACGACCTCAACGTCGCCGTCACCGACCTTGGCTCCGTTCAATGCCATCCAGGCGTCGATGCCGGCCTTGAAATTCTTGCCCTGGATGGCGAAGGGACCGGAGAACGGCCCGATCACGCCGACCTTGATGGTTTCTGCACTGGCGGTTCCGCTAAGCGCTATTGCCGCCACCGCGGCCAAAAGCATGCGTTTCATGGCTTTCCTCCCTTAGCGGCTACCCAGCCTCCAGCAAGGTTTTCAGCCGCGTTGGCTTTGGTCTCTCATGCAGAAATGGTAATGTAAAATGAAAATAAGTCGTCGATTATTAACCTCCCGGATAGGGAAATCCGTGGAGCAAGTCGACATTTCCGCCGGTACATGGCCGACGGCACCATCGAACACGACTTCATCATCCGCGCGACGCGCAGAACGGTTCTGTCTGCAACGCCCCCTCGCCCGCCGTAACGTCGTCGATCCCGATTGCGGATCGTGTGGTGCGACAGGCGGCGGACAAATTTGGCTGGCCTTGACCCGAGCCGTCAGCAATGCGCACGGACAGCTCTTGCTCCGACCTATGAGCCCGCTTGCGGCGTGCTTTAATTCAGCCAGTCAAGGCCCGGCATCGAGCTGACCGGACTTCCCGAACGACGATGCCATCGTGCGCCTCGTCGGCGCAATCCTGCTCGAACAGAACGATGAATGGCAGTGCAGCGGGCCAGATATATGGCGCTGGAAACCATCAGCCAGATGAGCGATGATCCCCTGATCAGCTTGCCAGCCGTGGCGCGCTGATCAGCCCGGCCCATGCCGGAGAGCACGGCGACCACTGCCGCCAGCTACACCTCGCCGCCGGACACGATCCTTGCAAGGCGTAGAATCGCTCTGTCAGGCACCTGGCGCAAGACCCGTTTGAGGGATTTCACCACCATTTGCGGGTGGCGCTCGCTACGGGTCAAGAATAGCGTCGGCAATGCTGCCGCGGAAAATAGCAGTCCGCAGGACGCGTGGCCTGCTTCAAGCTTGCCGAGATCATGATCTTGGTCCATGTCTCGCAAGATGTGCTCATGCGGGAGACGAGAGAAGCCATCAAATCGATCGTTCGCAGAGAGGGATAGCAAGGCGTGCTATTCGGAAATCCGCGAGCTTGACCGGTTGCACTCGTTCAGCCTTGTCGGGAAAAAACCGCAGGTTCAAATCACGGACACGATTTAAGGCTGCAAACTGCCCTATAACTTGCAAAGGAGTCGAGTTAGCAAACGAATTCAGTGGCCGCACTGTATTGGCGGTATCCCTCTACTGACACGAACCCTGGCCGTTTCCTAGGTCGTACCTATCCTTTTGCACGCCTCCCCACTATCCAAGCACTGGCAGAACGCCTTGTCTTTCTCGGTCTGGCGGAAGAAAGCCAGGTGGCACGGGCAGCCGCCGTTCACCATGGCACGCCTACTCAATGACGCCACCTTTGACCGCGCAGCGGCAGATGATCGGCACAGGCAGCCGGACATCCTCCCAACTGGAACGCCTGCCGCCTGTGCCGAGCCCCCCGCTAAGCCATCCCGAACATCCACGAACGAAGCCGGGTTGTCGTTACCTTCGCATCCTAATACTTATCTTGGCGTACATATCTCACTCGGTGCGGCGCACTTGCGAACGCGAGGTCCTGAGCGTCAGAAGCCGACAATGAAGCCGGACTGATTGCGATCGGCACGGTGCCGAGCGTCACAGGCGCGAGGGACTTAACAACTGACATGATCATTTTGAGATCCTCCTCAGCTCCCGTAGGTCAACATTCAGTCCTTGGGGTCGCAGGTGTAGTGCCGTTCGAAGGTCCCGTCCGCGCCGCTGCTTGTCGAAGCCGCGATGTAAGGCTCGATCGCGCGCTCGTGGACCAGCCAAAGGGGATCTCGGCCGAGCCGTAGCCACTGCCGGCGGCCAACCGTTTCGGGATCGAGGCCGAAGCGATCCTGGTGCGCTCGATCGTCGTGCCGGCCGCGCCTGCCTCCGCATGACGGATGGCGCGGCTTCGCAAAGCGCACATGATTTCGTCACGTGAGATGCCGACGTCGCCAAGAACGTCATCGGGTAAACGGCTCAACTGGTCCGTTGCCGACAAGAGAGCTTTTCGCTCGGCGCGGAGGCGTAACCACCTGCGAAATGGACCAATGGCGGCAGCATGAATTATAACCATGATCAGATCATCCCTTCATTGATCTGAATTGACCGGCACGGAACGGCGCGAACGGCACTCCGGGCGAGAGCGTCAGCCGTCCGCGAGGCAAGTTAGGCGTAGTGGTCGATGGATTGGTTTTGCCGCGGCGTGCCCATACGGCGGGCGGTGGCTGGCCCCGGGCCACGCATGTAATAAAGCTCCGGGCGGTAGCGCGGCGCGACGAATTTGCGAAACCCCGCAGCAAGTTTTGTGACGGGAGCCAAGAATTTCATGACTGTTCCCTTTCCCTTCCCCGGCTTGCACACGAGCCGGCGGGCCTGACGTGCAACAAGGATATGACAGTCGAACCAGGCTCGGCTGTGGGAATTCCCACACCGGGGAAAACATTGGCGAAATCCGCTCCCAGTTTGCATCCCGGAAAGCGGGGTCTGCGGCCATCAAATTTCCTTGGATAGGGAGTAAGGTGAAGTACACTTGATTGAACAAGAGACCGTTGTGACAGGCTCTCTGGCCTTCATCTCAAGACTTTGCGATGCCGACCTCGCCGCGCTGACCAAACGGTGGCACGAGCGCAGCTATCGACACAACGAGCTAATCATTTCCCACGGCGACACTGGTCGCGATGTCTTCTTCCTGCTGGAAGGACGGGCTCGCGTGACACTGGTTTCAGCGGACGGCAGGGAGATAGCGTATCGCGATGTCGAACCGGGTGACATTTTCGGGGAGCTCGGAGGCATTGACGGGATTGCACGCTCTGCCAGCGTAGTCGCGCTGGAGGCAACCCGCGCTGCACGGCTGTCCGGCACAGCATTCCGGGATATCGTGATGACCCACCCGACTTTTGCCTGGATGCTGCTTGAGCATCTGTCTGCCCAGCTCCGGCGCATGACCGAGCGGGTATTCGAATACAGCACTCTGGTCGTGCGAAAACGGCTGATCGTCGAGCTCCTGCATCGGGCGGAGAAAGCCGCACTCGTGGACGGCGAGGTGTCCATAAGCCCGGCACCGACGCATTCCGAGCTGGCGGCAACGATGAGCACGCACAGGGAAGCGGTCTCGCGCGAAATGAGCGATCTCGCCAAGAGAGGCCTGATCGAAAAGCGCGGCAGCAGGTTATTGCTGCATGACGTCTCGGCACTACGGGCGCTGGTCGACAAGAAGGAATAGCGAAGGCTGTCGCTGCGGCGGGGGCACCGCACGTTTCATACTCCTCGGCCGCAAGTAATTATTCCTTCCGGCAAACCGGCAACCTAGAGTCTTTCACGATTTGACGGAAGCGTAGCCTGCGTTTGCGAAGTAGTTGCTGCATTCGTTCGGCTCGATGGTGGTGACGAGGTGGCCGATATGCCGCCAGGTTTCCTCGATCGATCGTTTCTGGGCCTTCCGCATCCAGTGCTTGATCTTGGCGAAGGCTTGCTCGATCGGGTTGAGGTCGGGCGAGTAGGGCGGCAGGTACCAGAGCCTGGCGCCGGCTGCCTGGATCATCTGCCGGACAGCCGTCGACTTGTGGGAGCCGAGATTGTCCATGATGACTATGTCGCCCGGCTCCAGGACCGGCACGAGCTGCTGTTCGACATAGGCGCGGAAGCACTCGCCGTTGATCGGCCCGTCGAAGACGCAAGGTGCGGTGAGCCGGTCGCAGCGCAGTGCGCCGAGGAAGGTCAGCGTGCGCCAGTGACCGTGCGGGGCGAAGCCGCGCAGAGGCTTGCCCCTCAGTCCCCAGCCGCGCAACGGGGTCATGTTGGTCTTGATCCAGGTCTCGTCGATGAAGACCAGCCGGCGTGGATCCAGGCCGGCCTGCCAGGAGCGCCAGCGCTGTCGTCGCCGCGCGATGTCGGCGCGGGCCTGTTCAAGGGCGAACAGCGTTTTTTTTGAACCGCAGCCCTTCGCGCCGCAGGAACAGCCATACCGCGTTGTGCGATACCTTAACCCCGCGCGCCGCCAGTTCCTCCTTCAGCCCATGCAGCGTCGTCAAGGCGGCGGGCAAGAAGTTCGACGATCATTTGCATCGCGTTGTGGCTCACATCTGGGGATCACGACCTGCACGGCCCGCACTCCGGTAACAACAGGCTGCAAAATTGGAACAGTCGTTTGGCCCTCTCCACAGCCCTTCAGATGCGTCTTTGATCATTGCCTGAGGAACGCGCCCGTGTAGGTCTGGCCAACAAGCCTAACGGTTCCGGCGAGGGCTCCGTCAGACAGCATAACAAAACTGACGTCCGCGCCATTCGGTAGGCGCTCAAGCTTCAACGTAGCCCCCACAAGTCTTCCAGCGCCGGCGGCCTCTCCCGGATAGTTGTCGCCCAGATTTCCCCACGCATAGGTGACCGTCACCTTCCCATCAGAAGAAATCGTCTGAACAGCAAGTTTGGCGTCATACATCCCATCCAGTCGCCCGGCCCATAGACCCGAAAAAGCAGCGTACTTTGTTGGAACGGCCTTGCCAGGGGGAGTGACCGCCACGGATTGATGCATGATTGCTGAGCCGGAAGGAACCAAGGCAGGTTGGGGAGGAATGGCACCAGGTTCTAACGCGGGTTCGAGAGTGGCCGGTTGCGACGTTTCAGGAGCCGATTGGCACGCGGCTAGGGCAAGTGCCGCGAAGCCAAGCATTGCGTTGCACATTCGGTGTGCCATCTTCTGGTGCCCCGGCCATCTTTGAATCTAGCGCAGGCCGACCTTATCGCGCGTTTTCACAAGCTGTGTCTACGCAAGGTGAGTCATACGACAGCGGGTCGTCGAAGAACCCGCAGCGGTCGTGAGTCAATGCCCCCATTCGTAGCCCAAGTAGCGGCCTGGAGCGCCATTCGCCCGGCATCCGCTGGTTCATTAGGAGTTGAGCGGGAGGATCAGCAGTTGACCTTCCAGATCACATAGTGAGCCCGTTGCGACTGTATTCCTGAACCTTCGACAAACAAGTACACGCCGGTCGAAGGGACTCACCAAGCTGCTGAATGAACCGCTCTAGCTGTGAGTTTCCAGAAGGTTGTCCATTCGGGCCCGACCGAGGAGACTGGAGTTACCACACTTCAGATTCGTCGGAGGACCCGAATGAACATTCATAAGAATGCCCGTCTCACGCCGCTTCGTCGAGAGGAGATGGCGCTTGCGGTCATGGAAGGCGACCTTTCCCAAGCCCAAGCAGCGTTGAAATTCGCGGTGACGGCGAAGGTCGTGAAGCGATGGGTCGAGCGTTACAAGGCCGAAGGCCGTGCCGGCATGGTCGACCGCTCGTCGCGACCCAGGCGCAGTCCGAATGCGACCGAACGGGCTGTGGCCGATCGGATCGTTGCGCTGCGGCGCCAGCGCCTCACGGGCAAGCACATTGCAAGTGTGGTCGCCGTCTCGCCGGCGACGGTGAGCAGGGTGCTGGCGCGGGCCGGGCTGTCGCGGCTGAAGGACCTTGAGCCAGCAGAGCCGGTGCGTCGATATGAGCGTGACGAGCCGGGCGACATGATCCACATCGATATCAAGAAGCTCGGCCGTTTCGACCGCATCGGCCATCGCATCACCGGCGATCGCACCGGCCAAAGCAATGGCCGGACTTCCCGTAAAGGCGGCGCGGGCTGGGAGTTCGTCCACGTCTGCATTGACGATGCCTCCCGCATCGCCTTTAGCCAGATCCTGCCCGACGAGAAAAAGGAAAGCGCCGTCGCCTTCCTCAACGCCGCCATCGCCTACTATGCCAGCCTTGGCGTCACCACCTCACGGGTCATGACCGACAACGGCGGCTGCTATAAAAGCCGCGCCTTCCGCGCCGCCTGCAAAGCCCTCGGCCTCAAACACATCCGAACCAAGCCCTACACGCCCAAGACCAACGGCAAGGCCGAACGCTTCATCCAGACCGCGCTCAGAGAATGGGCCTACGCAAGAGCCTACACGACCTCAGATCGCCGTGCTGCCGAGCTGCCCGTCTGGCTGCACCGATACAATTGGCACCGCCCGCATGGCAGCCTAAAATCCAAAACACCCATCAGTCGCCTCGGATTGTCCGAGGACAACCTGTTGAGGCTCCACAGCTAGATGCATTCGACAGGCGTTTGACCGACGAAAGCTTAAGCCCCCCAAGATGCCGCGGCCTATTTCAAGTGCTGCGAGGCGAGTATGATCGACGCGTTGGTGCCAGGCTTCTGAATTGACAATCACGACAATGGTAGTCATTCTCGACGATACAAGAGTCGCTGCCACTTATTCGGACAGGAGCTACCGGTTCGATTGAACCGGTAGCGGTGAACGGAAGGGGCACAAACACCCTTCGGCCGCGATTTCGCCAATAGCAATACCGCAGAAACGTGCCACTTTGGCGGAGGATCTGCGCCCTCCGAAGGCAGAAGTTACAGGTTCGAATCCCGTCGGGTGCAGCATTGCCGCAGGTTCGCTTGCCGACAACTA
Source organism: Mesorhizobium sp. M9A.F.Ca.ET.002.03.1.2 (assembly GCF_003952365.1). NCBI lineage: Bacteria > Pseudomonadati > Pseudomonadota > Alphaproteobacteria > Hyphomicrobiales > Phyllobacteriaceae > Mesorhizobium > Mesorhizobium sp. M9A.F.Ca.ET.002.03.1.2. The sequence goes on from NZ_CP034443.1 coordinate 320,204, forward strand.
TTCCTGCTGGAATTGACAGGGCCAATCTTCAGGCCTCGTCAAGCCAGAAGGCAACTCGGTCCGGGCGTCTCCGCAAGCCATGTTGAGCTGCCACTGGGACAGACCCGCCGAATTGGAAAGATCGACGCCCTCGATACGGGTCAGAAAGAAAAAGGCGCGGTCAAAGTCTATCGGCGCGGTGAACGTCGCTCGTCGGAAGTCCGCCCGCGCGAGATTGGCAAACGAGAAGCGGCTGCCGCTGATATCGGCGTCATGGAACTGCGCACGCCCCAATTCTGCCTTTGTGAAATCAACATTGGTCAGATTGGCGTCCTGGAAATTCGAGCGCTGCATTTCCGCGCTCGCAAACACAGCGCCCTGCGCGTCCATTCGGCTGAAGTCGGTCCTGTAGGCCTCGATTCTGTCGAACCGGGCGCCTCTGGCGGTCGAGTCGGCCAGGGAAGCACGCACAAGCGTTGCCTTCTCAAGATTTGCCGCAAGGAGATTGCTGTTCCTGAGGTCGGTCGAAGTGAAATCAACACCGAACAGGTTCGCCCCACTCAGGTCCTGTCCTTCTAGGATGAGAAGCTTCTTGTCACACTCGTGCCAATTGACGCCAGGCGTCGCGGCTGCGTGGCAATTGTGAGCAGCAGTGGCGTTCTGCCAAGCAAACACAGTGCAAACCGCTAGAACCAAGCCGGATGCGCCGTAAGCTCTGGTTCGCCTCAAAGTCATTGTTGCTGGACCTCTGCTACTCGCCGACACTCAACCTTACCATATCAGCTGACACTCGAGCCACGGTGACCACCGCCGTCACAGTTGGCGCATTTCTCATATTCAAGCTTTGATGTTGATCAACCGATCAACCCGCGCGTAGGGCGCGATTTGCGAGCGCCTCCCCATATCATCGGCGGTCCAGCAGAGATTCATTTGTCACCGGCCAGGCGCAACATTCCGTAGGAATGCTTTGACTAAGCCGAGGAGAGCAGTCGCTCAGGCTGGCGAAGTCGCGTGCCAAGATTGGCTCCGCTCTGGACGTTTGTCTCGATAATTGGGAGCCTGCTCGGGTGCTGACCGCCACCGCCGGCGTCCGCTGCCGACAAGCGTGAATCCGTTTGGTTCCGCACCGATCGGTACTTTCCGACGGCGAGGTTGACCCGGCACGAGGTGCTAGTCGCATATCCTGATTCCGCTGTCGCATGAACCCCACGACTTCGCTTAGCGAGGCCGAAGTTGATCTCTGCCATCTATCAGGTCGAAGCATCAACCCCGCATATTTGTGTCGTAAGCTGACGTGCCGCGAATACGCCGTTTTCGGTAGGCGGGCTTTATGGCGGGCGCGCAACCTATTCTTGTATTTTTATCAATTTAAACAATGCCTTATGGCGGAGAGGGAGGATTCGACTCCGCGCTTGGAAGAGCGTCCTTCTCGTCTTCACCGTGCAGGCCGGTACTCTGGGCGGCAGAGTGCCCTTCCGCGCTTCGCCAACGTGCCGTGGAAAGGGCCTTGCCGTTATTTCCGGCGGGGCTTTGATCAGATCGCGACTATTAGTGATTTATGCTGGAACTGGTTGCGGAGGTCGGAGTCGGACTTATTTGCGCTGATTAAGAAGCCCCGTCAGCAAACGAACTCGGTCACAGCACTGTATTGGCGGTATCCCTCTCCCGCTACCACCATTCCCCCCACTCCAGCTAGCGGCGCCTTGTCCAGCTCCTTGATGGTCCCGAAGACATGCTCGACGGTTTGCCGCCGAATCCGCATGGCATCGGGCATGCGGTCGAGCCTGGCCTGCATGGCGTCGATCACCTGCTCATGCTCCCAGCGCCGGATGCGCCGAAGCTTCTCGGGCGTACAGCGAGGCTTGAGTTCGCAGGTCGAGCAGGCGGTCAGATGACGATAGAAGATGACGTCGCCTTCGCGGTCCGATCGGTATCTGGTCAGTTCCTGTCCGGCTGGACAGGCATACAGATCCCGGCCGGCATCAAAGACGAAGTCCTGCTTGCCGAAGAAGCCGCGTTTCAGGCCGCTTGAGGTGAGCGACTTCGGCACGATGGCTTTGATGCCCGCATCGTCGCAGGCCAGCACTTCCTCCCCGAGAAGTAGCCGCGATCGGCTAGCACGATCAGTTCATCCGCGCCGGTGGCCTCCCTCGCTTGCTGGCCCATGTTGGTGAGCTGGGTGCGATCGTGACCGACATTGGTGACCTCGTGGGCCACGACAGGTGATGCTTCGTGTCCACCGCCGCCTGAACGTTGTAGCCGACAAGTCCCGTGCCCTTGCCGTTGGTGGCCATGGCGCGGGCATCCGGATCGGTCAGCGAGACCTGGCCGTCGGGGCTGCCTCGACGGCTCTCTCCATCGCTTTCAGATCGCGCATCTGCTGGCGCAGGCGTTCGAGGCGCTCCGTCAGGCGATCCTTGCGCATCTCCGCCACCTCGTCCTCCTGACGATCGGCCGTGTCGAGCATCGACAAGTAGCGCTCGATGCTTGCCTCGATCTGCTCCACCCGACGGCGGATTGCGCCGGGCGTAAAGTTCTTGTCGCGCGTGTTCACTCGCGTGATCGTTCCTATGCTTGTTGGGCTTTGATCAAGAAGGCCAGTCGCTGCACGGCAAAAACGTAACCTTGCGTGCCGAAACCCGCGATGACACCGGAAGCGATCGCAGAGACATAGGAGTGATGGCGGAAAGCCTCGCGCTTGTGCACGTTGGAGATGTGCACCTCGATGATCGGGTGGTCGAAGGTGTTGAGCGCATCTAGAATGGCGACGGACGTGTGGGTGAAAGCGGCGGGATTGATCACAATCCCGGCAGCCGCTTCTCGCGCCTCGTGGATCCAGTTGATGATCTCGAACTCGGCGTTGCTCTGAAGAAAGCGGACACGAAGTCCGTGCTCTCCCGCCACCCGAACACACTCGACCTCCACGTCCGCCAAGGTTTCATGCCCGTAGATGTGCGGCTGACGCTTGCCGAGCAGGTTCAGGTTCGGCCCGTTGATGATGTAGATTTCAGGTGCCATTCATTCTCGCTCCCACAAATTCTTGACAGGCGGATTCCGCCCAGCCCCGTATTCAGAGGGGCAGAGTGTTACGGCTTACCGAGAGTTCTGGATCGGATTCGGTGATATCGATGCGAAGGCCGAGGCGTCCCCTTTCGAGTTCCTTGGCCACTGCGTACGCAGCAGCAGCGAAGACAAGTTGGGAGATCTCCTTGCGTACTTCGCGGGTTCGACCGGGCGCCATCCGCATGATGATCTGCACGAAGCAGTTGTCGTCGGCTTCGTCGGCGACGCAGGAAAAATTCGCTTCCTGCGCGAAGGTGCGCACGACGTTCGGAGCGAAATGGCCGCTGCTCTGCGCCGCGCTGTGGACGGCCCTTGCAAGCGCGTCGATATCGATGCGTCGCGATGATCCTGCACTGTATTCGATCGTGATGTGCGGCATGGGCGGAGCTCAGGCGGGCGCGGCGTCGGCGCCGACCAGTTCGCTGAAATGCCGCCGCATCCGTGCCGCATCTGGTTCGATGCCGGCGAACAATCGGAGCGCTCCCGCCGCCTGGTAGACGACCATTCCGCCACCATCGAGCGTCCGGCAGCCGCGGTCGCGCGCAAGGGCCAGCAACGGCGTCACGAGGGGCATGTAGACGATGTCGGCCACCCAGTGGCGGCTTTCGATCAGCGCACCGTCGAGCGGAAGCCCAGGATGATTTCGCATCCCGGTAGGCGTCGCATGAATAAGCCCGTCCGCCGCCTGCATCGCGGCTTCGATGTCTCCCGTTGCCGATGCCCGGCCGGGGGCGAACTGTTCGTTCAACGATCGCGCAAGGCTTTCAGCCCGACTGGCGTCCTGATCCGAAATGAGCAGATGACCCATTCCAAGGGACAGCGCCGCATGGGCGACCGCCGCGCCGGCGCCTCCTGCTCCCAGAAGCAGAGCGCGATCTCTCGTCACGTCTGGAAGACCCTGCCGGAAATTCTCATAGAATCCCGAGCAGTCCGTGTTGTGTCCGACGCGCTCCCCGTCGTGGAATACCACGGTGTTCACCGCGCCGAGCGAGCGTGCGTCGTCCGCCAGACGCGTAAGGAGGGGAAGCACGATCTGCTTGCAGGGGTGGGTGATGTTCACGCCCGCAAAGCCGCGATCCTCAACTTCCGACAGGAGGTCCGGCAGGTGATCCACCGCCACGCCCCGCAGGGTCAGGTCAATCAACTCGTAGGAATAGTCGAGCCCGTGCAGGGAGGCCTCCCGCATATGGAGTGCCGGCGACTTCGACATCTGGATGTCGGCCCCAATCAGCCCGACGCGGACTTTGTGTCGGAGGGCGAACTTGTTGGATTCTGATGGCATGATGTTCCCAAATGACATGAAGGAAGCGCGGGACCCTTTGCTTTATTGATGAGCGAGTATCTCTCCGAGAAATGCGCGCGTGCGCGGATGCGTCGGATTTCGGAAGAAGTCTTCCGGCTTGTCTTCCTCGATGATTTCGCCGGATGCCATGAAGATGACACGGTCGGCGACCTGGCGGGCAAAGCCCATTTCGTGCGTGACGCAGACCATGGTCATTCCCTCCCTTGCCAGGCCGATCATGGTGTCCAGCACCTCCTTCACCATTTCGGGATCAAGCGCGCTGGTCGGCTCGTCGAAGAGCATCGCCTTCGGTTCCATGCAGAGCGCGCGCGCTATGGCCACGCGCTGTTGCTGTCCGCCGCTTAGTTGAGAAGGGTATTTGTCCGCCTGATCGAGAATGCGGACGCGGTCGAGATACTTTCTCGCAATCGCTTCGGCCTCGGCCTTCGCGGTGCCGCGCACCCGCATCGGCGCAAGCGTGCAGTTCTGCAGCACGGTCATGTGAGGAAAGAGGTTAAAGCTCTGGAACACCATGCCGACTTCGCGGCGCACCGCGTCGATCGTCTTGGCCGTGCCGTCAAGAGCTGTCCCATCGACCTCAATCCGCCCCATCTCGAAGGCTTCGAGATGGTTGATGCACCGGATCAGCGTCGACTTGCCCGACCCCGACGGTCCGCAGAGCACGATTTTCTCGCCTCTGCGAACCGTGAGATCGATGGATTTCAAGGCATGGAACCTGCCGTACCACTTCCCGACGCCCTCCATGACGATGAGGGGTGTTTCGGAGTTTGAGGTGTTTGGCACGGCAGGGATCCCTCTGGTTGCCCGTCAGTTGACCGTGTAGGGGATGTTCGGCATCGACTCGGGAAATTCGGGAAGCGGAAGCGCCATCCACTTCTTGTACACGTCCGCGTGTTCGCCACTCGCCTTGATCTTGTCGAGGAAGGCATTGACGGCTTCATTCCAGTCGCGTTCACCCAGTCGCGTGCCAACGCCGTTGTAGGAGGTCAGCAGAGGAAACTTCATTTCAAAAGTATCCGGCTTGGCATCGTTGAGGCGTTGCGGATAGAATTGGTTTCCGCCGACGGCCTGGACCTGACCCGACAGTAGAGCCTGAATCGTCGCCGCGTCGTCGTCGAACCGACGGATCGTCGCAGTCGGCGGGGCCTTCTCGGTTATGGCTTTGTCCATCGTGCTGGAACGCGGCACGCCGACTTCCTTCCCAGCCAAGTCTTCCGGCCCCTTTATGGCAACCGTCTTCTCCGCGACCACTCCGACGATGTTGCCGGCATAGGGCTTGCTGTATTGAATCGATTTTGCGCGCTCCTCGGTCATCGCCATCGTCGCGAACAGGATGTCGACCTTGCCGGTCACCAGCGCCGGGATACGGTTCGCGACTGCCAAGGGGGCAAACTCAACCTCGACTCCCAATTCCTTGGCGAACAGCTTGGCGATGTCGGCGTCATAGCCGTCCTGCATGCCACTGGAATTGACGAACCCCCATGGCGCATTGTCGCCCTGGATACCGACGATGATTTTGCCTTTGGCCTTGATTTCCTCAACCGACGCAGCCTGTGCCATTGAGGCGCCGACGATGGGCACTGAGAGGAGCGCGATTGCTCCGGCAAGAATGCTGCGCCGCTTCACGCGCAGTACGAATGTGTCAAACATACTAGTCACTCCCTGGGTTGCATTTCCGGTATTCACCGGCTTTCGAAGCCCGCTTATCGAGCTGCCATCGCAAGCCGATTTTCGAGTCGGGTGCCGTAAAGAGACAGCGGCCAACAAATGACAAAGTAGATTGCGCCGACGATTCCGAAGACGATCAGCGGCCGGTACGTCTGGTTCGATATGATCTGACCCGCGCGGGCGAGTTCTATGAAGCCGACAATGGCCGCAAGCGACGTGCCCTTGATGAGCTGAACGAGAAAGCCGACGGTCGCCGGCAGAGAGATCCGAAGCGCCTGCGGAAGAACGATGTCCTTCATGCGCGACGCGTAATGCAGTCCAAGTGCATTCGCGGCTTCGCTTTGGCCCTTCGGGATTGCCTGGATCGCGCCGCGCCAAACCTCGCCGAGAAAGGCGCTCGCATGCAATGTGAACGCAATGGCGACCGCCACCCACGCCTCGACATTGAAGCCGAACAGCGCGATGCCGTAATAGACGACGAACAACTGCATCAGAAGCGGCGTGCCCTGAAAGACCGAGATATATCCCCCGGCCGCTTGCCGCAGAACCTTGATCTCCGCGGTCCGCGCCAGCGCGATCAGAAGGCCGAAGACGCCGCCGCCGATAAAGCCGATCGCCGACAAGAGCAGCGTCCATTTAAGCCCCTGAAGAAGGAAGAGCAGTTCGTTCAGGCCCAAGGGTCCCATCGTTACCTCCTCAACGCACTGGATAGCTGAAGTAATAGCGCGAGATGAATCCGAATATTCCCATCATAATCCACGAAATCACGAGATACATTAGTGTAATTGTGAAATATACTTCAAAACTCTTGAAAGTATCTGACTCGATGATCTGCGCCACCGAAGTCAATTCATAAGCAGCAATTGACGTGCAGACTGACGTCGTCAGGGTCAACATGATGAACTGGCTTGTAAGTGATGGATAAATTGCGCGCAGCGCCGGCTTGAGGACGATCAGCCGGAACACCTGAGCGCGGTGCAACCCAAGCGCCAACCCAGCCTCGATCTGGCCTTTGTGAATACTCTCTACGCCTCCGCGAATGATCTCGATGGCATAGGCGCCACCATTGATTCCGAGGGCGATGATTGCCGTCACGGTCGGGTTCAGGCGCAGCCCGAGGAGTGGCAGGGCGAAGAATATGAAGAAGATCTGCACCAGAAACGGTGTGTTGCGAACCACCTCGACGAAGGCGATGACGAGGGTGCGAAGTGGTTTGAACTGAGACTTGCGGGCCACGACGCCAAGAACGCCGATCACGATCGCCAGCGCCATCCCGGCAAGCGCCAGACCCATCGTAGCCAAGGCGCCGAGCAGCAGCTCAGGCATCTTGTCGAACACGACGCCGAAGTCCAACGCATAGCCCACTTATTTCCTCCTCCCGTACCACAGGCTCGAAGTCGCCTTCGGCCAGTGGATATTCCGCTTGCCGTTCAGCCTTCCCGTCTGGTTCGCGCTGCAACCTTCAGAATTTCCCGCGTCGCATTGAACAGCCGCCGGATATGGTCAGGCGGGCTGTCGGACGCGCCGATCGGCACCTCGACCGACAGCGCTGCGCCTGCAGGCAACTCCCGAAGAAGTTCGACCAGCGGAAGACTTCCAAAACCCGGAGCAAGCCGTCCCGTACGCGCTTCGCGGGTCATCTCCTCATGGGACCGGGGCGGCCGCGCGGCCGCATCGCACAACTGGACGCTTCTAATCAGCGCGGTCGGCACGGCTCGCAGATCGCCGGGTGCCCCGCCATTTCGCGAGAAATGCAGTGCGTCGACCAGGACGCCGCCGTTTGCCTTGCCGGCTTCCTCGACGACGGAAATGCTGTCCGAAAAGGTGGCGATGGAACGCCAGCCCATGTTCTCGAGATCGACGCTCATCTCAAATTCCGACGCCAGATCACATAAGGCGGCGAAGTTCGAGACGAGCCGTGACCGTTGCGGATCGTCTCCGCAGACACTGACCCTTTGCGCGCCGAGCACTCTGGCGGCTTCGAGAATCGGGGCAATTGCGGACGAAGTGAACTCCGGCGATATCGTCACGAACTCAATGTCGTAGACAGAAATCCCGGTGTCATCGAGCTGGTTGCGCAGGTCGCGAGATGCGGCGCTTCCAGCGGGCAATTCGTAGAAAGGTGCGCCGGGAAACGCCGGATAGAGCCGCAGACCAACCGCCGAGAAGCCGGCGCCGGCCGCCAATCCGACCAGCTCAACTGGCGGCACGCCGATCGCCGAGAAATGAGCCAGGCCGAGATGCGGCATCGCAAAAGCGGAACTCATCGAAATGCTTTCCTGAGCGCCAGCATTCACCTGATCCCGTTGTCGGCGAGATGCTTGCGCAGATTTGTTCCCGTGCGGTGGATGTGATCGCGCAACTTGGCGCAGGCGTAATCCACGTCGCGCGCAACGGTGCCCTGGGCGATTTCACTGTGCTCGACGCTGACGTTGCGGTCGCCCGAGGTCGCGCGCAGAAAAGTTCGGCGGTAGCGGTCATTGAGGTTCAGAAGGACTTTGCAAAAGCTCAGCAGCAGCGGCTTGTTGCAACCCGCAATCAGCGTCAAATGGAATTCGCGGTGCAAAGCCTCCCATTTCTCAAGCGTCTCAGGCCGCGACGCATCGCGCTCGGTACGGTTAAGTCGGTGCAGAGCACGCATGACATCACCTTCCCAATTGAAGTCGCCGACCCTCATCGCTTCGCGGAGCGCGTATGTTTCAAGCTCTTCTCGCAAGCTGGTGATCTCTTCGAGATTGGAGAGCGACACCGACGCGACGCGGTAGCCGCGATTGTCCTCGAATTCGACAAGACCGTCCGAAATCAGCCTTGCCAGCGCCTCACGCAACGGGCTGAGGCTGACATGAAACTGTTGCCTCGCTCGATCGAGATTGATCTTGCTGCCGGCTTCGAGTTGCCCAGAGACAACGGCCTCGCGAAGTCGCGAAGCGAGTTGGCTGGCAATGGTGTTCTTGCCGTCGTCTACGAACAACTCGGAAGAACGCCCAACCGAACCAGCGGCCATCTCAGCCTCTTCTCCTAGCTTCGGTACCGCGACGTCCTTCACCATTACCTCCCGCCATCGACAACCGAACACTCGGTGGATTGTCCCTAAGATAAACGATTATCTGTGTCAATCACAAGTGCTTAGAATGACCGAGTGCTCGGCACTGCATCCATGATAGGTCACAAAACTCATTATTTTCAATATGATATTCGTAATCTGCTGCCAGTTTCTCCCAGCTTTGAGGAGGTGAGAGGTAAATAGCTCTTGACAAATAATCGATGATTTTGCACAGAAAGGGTGACTAGGAGGCCCCATGGTCATCGAGAACCAGCAGGACGTGACCGAAGCCGCACTCAGGGTCATGCAGCAGACAGGTGATCGGCGTCTGCGCGAAATCATGACTTCTCTCATCACCCACCTTCATGCCTTCGTTCGCGAAGCGCGGTTGACCGAAGCCGAGTTCCGGGAAGCAGCCGGCATTCTCAACGAGATCGGCAAGCTGCAAACCGACCACCACAACGAGATGATTCTCATGGCTGGATCGCTCGGCGTCTCCACCCTGGTTTGCCTCCTCAACAACGGCGACCAAGGCCAGACGGAGACGTCCCAATCCCTGCTTGGCCCCTTCTGGCGACTGAACTCGCCGCGCGTGGAAAATGGCGGAACCATTGTCCGCTCCGACACGCCGGGCGTACCGCTGTTCGTGACCGCTCGCGTGCAGGACAGGAACCGCCAGCCCATCGTCGGCGCAGACGTCGATGTCTGGCACGCCTCTCCGGTCGGCCTTTACGAGAACCAGGATCCAGAGCAGGCCGACATGAATTTGCGCGGCAAATTCACGACGGACGCCGAGGGCCGCTTTTGGTTCAGGACCGTCAAGATGGTCGGTTATCCCATTCCGACCGATGGAGTGGTAGGGCGGCTTTTGCGTGCCCAGAACCGGCACCCTTACCGCCCCGCGCATCTCCATGCACTGATATTCAAGACAGGCTACAAGGTCCTGATTTCACAGGTCTTCGACCCGCGTGATCCGCATATCGGCGACGACGTCCAGTTCGGCGTCACCCGTGCACTGACGGGAGATTTCATTCGGCATGACGAACCGCATCCCAGCGAACCGGCCATCGACGCACCGTGGTATTCGCTCGATTACACCTATGTGATGGAGCCTGGCGAAGCTGTGCTGCCGAAGCCGCCGATCAAATAATTCAAGCCGGGCCGTCCGGCTTCCTCTGCCTTCCAATACTGCCGAAAGTACAAAGAAATGCTCACCGACGAAGAACACCGCCGCGCCGCCGAAGCACTCCTCAACGCAGAACAGGTCCGCAAACCGATCCCGCAGCTCAGCCGCACCTATCCGCATATCGAGATCAAGGATGCCTATCGCATCCAGGATCTCTGGGCGGAGGGACGCATCGCCAAGGGCGCGCGCGTCGCCGGTCACAAGATCGGGCTGACATCGCGCGCAATGCAAATGGCGTCCAAGATGACTGAGCCGGACTATGGCCGCATCCTCGATGACGCCCTCTACAATGATGGAGCGCGGATCGATGCTGCCAGGTTCATCAAGCCGCGGCTGGAAGTCGAACTCGCCTTCGTCATGGGCGAGGATCTCGAAGGTCCTGGCACGCGCATCCATGACGTCATGCGGGCGACAGAATTCGTCGTGCCTGCGCTGGAGATCATCGACTACCGCACGGAAGTGCCGCGCGCCATCACTGACACGATCGCCGACAACGCCGCCTTTGGCGCAATCGTTATCGGGGGGCGCACCATCCGGCCCATGGACGTCGACATTCGCTGGGTCGGCGCGACGCTTTCCAAGAACGGCATCATCGAAGAATCGGGTGTCTCCGCAGCTATCATGGGACATCCGGCTGCTGGGGTCGCCTGGCTGGTCAACAAACTGCATGCTGTCGGCGGCAAGCTGTCGAAGGGACAGATCGTTTTGGCAGGTTCCTTCACCCGCCCTGTCGACATCGCGGCTGGCGATGTGATCCATGCGGATTACGGCCCACTCGGCGCGATCGGCGTGTCGTTCCAATGAGCCTTCCGCAAAACCGCTTCAAGAGCGCCATCCTGGAGGGTCGGCAGCAGATCGGCCTGTGGTGCAGCCTGCCGGGAAGCTATGTGGCGGAAGCAGTCGCGGGGTCTGGCTACGACTGGCTGCTGTTCGACACCGAGCATTCTCCGGGCGATCCGCTGACGGTTCTGCCGCAGCTCCAAGCCGTCGCCCCCTACGATGTCTCGGCGGTCGTCCGTCCGGCTAGCAACGACGCGGTGCTCATCAAGCGCTTCCTCGACTTCGGTGCGCAGACGCTTCTGATCCCCTATGTGCAGTCGCGCGAGGAAGCTAAGGCCGCCGTAGCGGCGATGCGATATCCGCCGGAAGGGATTCGTGGAGTCTCCGGCCTCACACGGGCCACGCGATTTGGCCGCGTCCCCGACTACGGCCGCACCGCCCACGCGCAGCTTTGCCTCCTGGTGCAGATTGAAACCAGGGTCGCGCTCGACCGCCTGGAAGACATTGCCTCGGTCGAAGGGGTGGATGGTGTCTTCATTGGCCCGGCCGATCTCGCCGCGAGCCTGGGCTTGGTCGGCCAACCAGACCACCCGCAAGTGACCGCGGCGGTCGAGGATGCGATCGCTAGGTTGCGGGCGATCGGAAAGCCCTCCGGAATCCTGACGCCGAACGAGAGTTTCGCCCGTCGGTGCATCGAACTTGGTACGATGTTCACGGCGGTCGGCATCGACGCCGGATTGTTGGCGCGCGGCTCCGAAGCCCTCGCGACGAGGTTCCGATGAACCGCGTGGAGGCACCCGTAACGAGCGAGGCAGATGACAGGAATGGGCTCGCCGCCCTTGCGAAGTCACGTCGGCTGCGTGCGGCCATCAACATCGGCAACGCGGCGCTCGCGCAGCGGGACGAACGATCCGGCGCCCTCACCGGGGTAAGCCCCGCGATCGCCAGGGAGCTTTCCCGCCGCATCGGCTGCGAACTCGACCTGGTCATCTATCCGTCGGCAGGGAAAGTCTCGGAAGCCGCCGAGCGCGGCGAATGGGAGATCGCGTTTCTGGCCAGGGATCCGGGCCGTGCGGACAGGCTTGCATTCTCGATACCCTATGTCGCCATCGAGGGGACTTACATCGTCCGCAAGGATTCCGGTTTCCGCGGGGCCGCCGATATCGACCGTCCAGGGCAGCGCGTCTGCGTGACCCACAATGCTGCCTACGACCATATTCTCTCCCGGCAGCTAGAACACGCGGAGATCGTCAGGGCGGCGACGCCGACGGACACGCTCGCCCTGTTTCTCCAAGGGGGCCATAACGCCGCGGCGGGCATTCGCCAGCCGCTGGAGAATTACGCCCAGTCGCATCCCGAACTAAAAGTCCTTGAAGACCGTTTCGCGCTGATCGAACAGTGCATCGCGGTACCGAAGTCCGATGAAGACTCGATACCCGCGCTTGACCGGTTCCTCGCCCAGGCCATCGAAAGTGGAATGGTTCGGCAAGCGCTGGACCTGTCAGGTCAGCAGCAGGTAGCGGTTGCGACGGAAGCGTCTTTGGGCAGAACCGCCTGACGTCGTTATCTTAGCCGCTGCTCCCTCCGTTCCTAACGTCGTCGCTCTCGATCAGCACGTGACGCCTCGGCCTTCCCATTTGCGGAACGACCGCGGCGCCATGAGTGCCCACAATGTTTGACGCGGACATTTGTTATTTTGCAGGAACGCCTCATTCGGGTCATGGGCGCGAATTCGACTAGGCCCAAACAAATTTCCACAAAGGGGTCGACACCGGCCGCTCGGCCTTGATCGCTTTTAACGACCGCTCGTGACAACAAACCGAACATAGTTTCCGAACACAATTTCGTGTCAGGATAACGGTCGATTTGCAGACAATGTCGTGCAGACCGCGACCGAACTTATAGCCTCCACTGCATAAGCGCGGGCTTTTTGCCTATCAAGGAGGCCACAGTCGGAGGTCGTGGAGGGGTGGAGGTTTTGCCGTTTGAGCGGCTGCCGGGAAGGAGCAGGAAGCGCCAATTGGAGACGCTTGGTGACGACGCGTCGAACGTCTTGAGCGGGGCCGGTGGCGGACAGGCAGCTTTAGGTGATCGAAAAGCGATACCAGACATTCAAGTCGGTGGGACCGAGGTCGCCAGTTGACCCCTTGCTGACCCGTGAGCCGGGGACGCTTGCCAGAAACCGGATATTAGCCGCGAGCAGTGCTCATCACCCTTCCTGACTTTCCCCGAGGTAGGAGGAGGCCGGCCTGATAGACTCGTTCACGAAGCGTCGGTACACTGCCGAACTGCTTTCAGACGAGAGCAATCGCGCATATGACCGAGGAACGTATCCAGCGTCGACTCGCCGCCGTAATCGCGGCAGATGTGGTTGGCTACAGCCGCCTCATGGAAACGGATGAGGCCGGGACGCTGGCCGCACTCAAGTCCCGACGCAAGCAAGTGCTGCAGCCGTTGGTCGCCAGGCACGATGGCCGGATTTTTAAGGTGACTGGCGATGGCGTGATGGTGGAGTTCACTAGCGCCGTCAACGCTTTGCAATGCGCGATAGACGTGCAGCATGCGATGGCTGCCGCCAATGCCGCGCTGCCTGAAAAGCTTCATATCGTGCTGCGCATCGGCGTCAATTTAGGTGATGTGATGGTCGAGGGCAGCGATCTTTATGGCGATGGAGTCAACATCGCTTCGCGCCTGGAAACCAACGCCGAGCCGGGCGGCATCCTCATCTCAGTGCGATCATCGCTTCACGACGCACATTTTCCTTCGTTATTTAACAGGTACGCCAGTGCAATAGCAGGCTCGCGTTTCAGCCCCCAAAGCACGCAGTCATTCATGTGCGCGGGTCCTTGATTTCGAAGATCAACCAACTGTCATCCGGTGCCTGGATGGCTTCGAACCGCGTCTGGGCATCGAAATGGATCGGCTGTGCGTTAAGCTTTATTGTCAGGTCGACGAGTTGATCCGTAATCAGGCTCTCTTGGGTCATCATGGCCCCCCGGCCCAGCATCCGTCAGTATCTGCCGGGGTCATCACTGGGATGGCGGTTCCGAACCTGCGGGCCGAACCCGGTTGCCGCCCTGTAGGCCATCGACGTCGCCGAGGCATAGGCCGCCGACAGGCGACACAAGAACCGGCCAAGCCGGATCTGCGGCCATTTCGGCAGCCCGGCTGCGAGTGCCCGGCCAGTCTTTCCCAGAACCTCTGACACCACGGACATTGGAGTTTCTCCTCGGATGGTGTTTAGTCGCGACAGGTAACTTCCAATTGAGGGCGTGAGGCGGCCGTGAAAAGCGCCGTGAAAACCGCGAAAAATGCCGGAATTCAGAGCAAATCGCGATGAACCCGGCGCGTCTCGATCTCCTGGGCGGGTTTCGCCTGACGGCCGGGGACGGGCGAGCGCTGGACGTGCTGGCGAGGAAGAACCGGGCGCTGCTCGCCGTCCTGGCGATGGCGCCGAAGCAGGAGGCGACGCGCAACCGGCTGGCGGCACTTCTGTGGGGCGGTCATGGCGAGGAGCAGGCCAAAAACAGCCTGCGGCAGGCGCTGGCCGCGATCCGCAAGGATTTTGCCGATCTGGATGCTGATGCGCTGATGCTGGTCGGCGACCGTGTCGGGCTCAATCCAAAGCATGTCACCATCGATGTTGCCGAATTTATCGCGGCCTCGTCGAGCCATGACGTGGCCGACCTCCGCCAAGCGGCCGCCCTCTATGCCGGGCCGTTCCTCGAGGGTCTGGGGACGAGCGACAATGCTTTCGAGGACTGGTTGCGCGAGGCGCGCGACGATTTCACGACGCGGCCGATCCGCGTTTTCGAGGCGTTGGCGGCGGCGGTGAGCGGAGCCGAGCGCATCGCGGTCGCGGAACGGCTGGTGGCGCTCGATCCGCTGCGGGAGGCCTCGCACATCGCCTTGATGCAGGCGCATATGACCATGGGCCAGACCGCTCTTGCCATCAGGCAGTATGAGACCTGCGCACTGCTGCTGAAGCGCGAATTGAAGGTCGAGCCGGGCGATGAGCTTCGGCGCTTGCGCTGCGCCGTTAACGAGCCGCAAGCCAAGCCGTCATCCGGCGGCGCGCCGAGCCGCAGGCCGGTGATCGCGGTCCTGCCCTTCGAGAACATGGGCGACGATCCCGGCCAGGAGTATTTCAGCGACGGCATAACCGAGGACATCATCACCGAACTCGGCCGTTTCGGCGAACTTCACCTCATCGCCCGCAATTCGTCCTTCGCCTTCAAGGGAAGGGTCTTCGACACACAGACCATCGCCAAGCAGTTGTCGGCCGACTACCTGTTGGAGGGCAGCATCCGCCGGGCGGGCAACCGGGTTCGCATCTCGTCGCAACTCATCGACGCCAGGTCGGGCAACCTGATCTGGGCCGACCGGTTCGATCGGGACCTTACTGACATTTTCGAGCTTCAGGACGAGATCGCAAGGGCTGTAGCGACCATTGTAGCCGGCGCTGTCCGGACATCGGATGTGGAGAAGATACGCCGCGTTCCGATTGCCCAGCTCGATGCCGATCAGCTTTACCTGCGGGCGCGTGCTCTCGCCATACGCTATGACACGACCCGAGATGCGGAGCCCTATCTGGTCCGGGCGATCGAACTCGATCCGAACGTCGCGTCGGTCCATGCGATGATGGCGATTACGCTTACGGCCAAATGGCTGCTTGAGGGCACAGCGGACCATAGGGAGTTACTGGAGACCGCTCTCGTGCATGGCCGCCGCGCCATCAAGCTGGGGCCGCGGGACGTGTGGAGCCACATGGCGGTGTCGCATCCGCTGATCTTTCTTGGACAACCCGAGGAAGCGTTAAGCCATCTCGACCAAGCAATGGGCATCAATCCGAATGAAGGCCGGGCGAGAGCGTTTCGCGGAATGTGCCGCAGCTATCTGGGACGGCATGAAGAAGGATTGGCCGACCTCGACATCTGTATTGCCCACGATCCGCTCAGCCACGACTGGTTCTGGGATGTCCGAGGGCAAATCTTGCTCGCCCTTGAGCGATATTCCGAGGCGATAGAGTCCTACCGCAATCTCAATTCCTACTCGTTTTGGGCACATGCATTTCTCGCCGTCTGCCATTGGCGGCAAGGGGATCGAGCGCTCGCCACCGCGGCCGTGAGGCAGTGCATGGCGGCCAGACCCGACGCGACTGTCAGCGCGATTTTGATTGACCCCTATCGCAATCCGAAAATCCTTGACAATCTTCGACGCGACCTGCTCGCGCTCGGCATCCCCGACGGGTGATGGAAGGGCAGAGACCGTGCATGATGATCTTCTTGAAGTAGAGGGGATGTCGACGATTTGAGCGTTTTTCGGCGGAGGCAATTTACGTTGACAAAAAGGGCAAGGTCGCTGACAGCAAGAAATTCTCACCCTCTTTAATTTCAAATACTTAGCTTGCCGCAAAAGGCAAAATAGCGTGGCAATCGACATACAGATATCGATTGCCACGCTATCTTGCCTTTTTGGTCACTATCGTACCTTTGAGACAGCGTTGCTGACCTATTTTGCGAGATTTGGTGCCTGGCTCACCCGTCTGGGCATAATGGGGTCGTTTGCGGGAGGGGGCGGAATCCTACGCTAAGCGATAGCAGCCGAAGCTTTGCCGGCCATCAATGCGCGGGTTTCAATGCTCGACTGAATGCTTCAGTGGCCATGGCGATTAGCCGTTTATGGATCTCGAGGCGGAACTGTCCGCCTCCGTCGGAGCAGATGGGATCGCCAATCTGTTCGGAATCGGTGATCTCGGTCGCGCCGGGTTTGCATTCGCCAAACATGCTGTAATGGCTTGCATCCTCAATGGTGGAATACCTACCCTCCGGAATAGCCGTTGCTGTCTCGGAAGCGAGCGCTGTCCGGGGAATCTGTCCTGGCCGTCCAAGGTTCACGATCTCGACAGGAATAGAAATCTCCGAAAATGTGCTGGGCTGAAACACGTCCACCGGCGCAGGATCTATTGCCATGGCAAACTGGATACTTTTGTCTTTGTTGGCCCGACCAGCCAGCTTCATATCCATGGCGTGGAGATAGGCCATTGCTGAGGACATATACAGGACCATGGGTTTTCGGGCCCGGGAGGCGGATGTCGAGCCTCCATTTTTTGTCACTGCCGATCTTCGCTGCTCCCGAACCTGCCCTGGGTCGTGTTGTTCTTCCTTCCCGGTTCCGCAGTCATTGATCAATCGATGACGATCATTCCCAGGGTCCGGCATGCTATCGGGCAGGAGGCAGCACGCGCTTTGAGATATCTATGAATGCGCGCAATTTCGGCTGTCTTTGGGCATGCTTCGGAAAGTATAGGTACAGACCGGCCGAACGCGGAATAAATCCAGTGAGAACGCGAACCAACTGGCCAGCCGGATGACATGCTCAGTTCCTCCTCAACAGGTACTATGTGTCAGCGGAAACCTAGCGAGGAATGACTGCATAGGGTCATAACGTTGCAACGGTTAGGACGTTGCGCGCGTTCCTGGACGAAATTGTCGAAGGAATACGCAAATGCCTCGTCTCGTCGATAAGTTCGTCGGGAGGACCCCGACGCCTCGCAAAGGCATGCCTAGTGCCAAATTGAGTGAGGAGGAGTTCAAGGCGCGGTACAAACAGCAATTCGTCGACCCGGCATTCCAACCACTAACCGCTTCAATCGAGCGCATCGCATCAATCGCTTGGGAGGCCTATGCGGAATCCCGCAAGAGCCCGATCACTAGAAAAGCCGGCTCTGCGTTCACCGACCCCGACTACGATCTCTCCGTCGATTGGATTGCGGCGCACGAAGCGGTGCTACAGGCCCAGCGGCGATACGAGTCTGACGGTCCCGCCACGTCTGTTGATCATCAATGGCTCATCGCGCAGCGAGCATACTTGTCCCGGCGAAATGTCGAAGAGCTTCCGTCTCGCCGAAATCGCTCGTGAAACCATCGAAACCGAAGCGAAGCTTGCCGTCGAAATCCTTGATCTATCGCGAATACGGGAGGAACATTCATCCCTGCAACGCGTGCTTTTCGACGGCCGCCGCACTCTGCCACTGGCCTTGTTCTTGCTATCCTAACCATTCGCTCGGCCAGGTTCAGGATTGGATGAGCGAAATCTACCCAATGTGGGTTGCCGCCGATGGGATAATGATAATCACGCCGGTGAATTGGTATCAGGTTTCCTCCCACGTCAAACTCATGATGGACAGGCTTGTCTGCGCCGATGGAGGAAACCCCGACCCCTCACTGACACGAGGCAAGGACGCGACAAAGGCAAAAGAGGTGGAGCTAGCCGGGTGGGACTATCCGCGCCATTTGGCCGGCCGGCTGTTTTCTGTGATTGTGCACGGTGATGTAGACGGTGCAGAGAATGTGCGGCGGTCCATTGCTGACTGGCTACGCTTTATGAAGTTGTCGCCGGCAGGGCCTAATGCGGAACTCGACCGCTATATCGGTTACTGGAAGCCGTATGCCACGAGTCATGAGGAACTCGACGCCAACGAAGCAATTCAGGAGGAGGCTCGCAACGTTGCCCGTTCGCTCGCCGAAGCCGTCTTGGAACGTCGTGCTGGCCGCTACCGGCAGATCGGCATCGGCTTGCATGACCCACGGCAAAAATAGATGACGATCAGCGCAAGGGGGTAGATGCCTTTGGTTCGCGCCCATCGGCAAAAGGCCCGTGCCTCTCGGAGACGCGGGCCGATCAGGCCGGGCTAGTTATCGGTTCGAAAGATAGAGTGCTTCTTCATCGTCGCGCTGTCGGCCGCCAAGCGCTGCTGCGGTGCTTGCGATGAAGGCACCGACGATCAGCGACAGTGCGCCAAGAAGTGCGAACGTCGCGCTGGCTTTCCTAGCTGTGTCGGCGGCCTGCTGGGCCTTGACCTTTTCGTCCTTTACCTTGGCGATCATCCCATCGACACGCGCCTTCGCATCAGCTTCCGAGAGCCCGGTCCGCGCGGCCACAAGTTTCGTCAAATAGGCATTATCGTCTGCCGAGACCTCGCTTGCAGCCGCACTGGCGACCAGGATGCGCGAGGCCTGCGCGGCCACTGCGACGTCGTTTTGCGGATTGGCAGCCGCAAGCTTGCTGGGGTCGGCCGGCCGAAAAAGCAAATCCACGAAGTAGGATGTCGTGTTGTCGACCGCTCCGCTGGCATTGGCGGAGGCGCCGGCCGAAGCACCCATCGCGGCACCCGAGGCGACGGTCGAAGCGGCTTGAACGCCTGAGCCCAATACCGCAGAAAGTACCGAGCCCAACACACCGGCGACAAGCAGCGTGGCCAGCGCCCAAGCCAGGAAGCCGTGGGCGGTGTCGCGGAAAAAAACTTCATCTGTGTGGATACCCACCCATTTGGTGCGAAGCCGGCCGGCAAGATAGCCGCCAACCCCCGACGACAGCCACTGCACGACCACCAGCCACACGGCAGTGGACGCCGCGAACGTGGTGACCGAGACACCCGCGCCTGACCATGGCGATACCATCGTGAGGCCGAGTCCCGAGCCGAGCAGCATCAGGATGAAAGTGAGGGTCGACGCGGCGAAGGCGCCGGCGATTATCGGACCCCAACTCACAGCAGGGGCCGAGGGTTCCGTCGACGCGGAAACATCGGCGGCCAAGAGGGTTGACTGCATCATAGCCTCCTACCGCGCGAAAAGCATGATGAGAATGATTATCGGAATGGGAACACCGAGCAGCCAGAGCAAGATACCGCGACCCATGGAAACCTCCCGTGCGTTATCAACGACGATCTAATAATGTCGTTGGGGGAGTTCTGTTCCGTAGACTTGTCGATCGACGATGCATGCCAGCCAGGTGTAATTTCGACATGATCGTTCTGGGCCATCATCGGGGCAATCTGTTGGGGTGACTATCCGGGAACCTAGGGGCAAGTGCACGCCCCTGCCTTGAGTTTCCGCTCACTCGTGGATGATCCTCCATGATCGCGGCAAAGCGGGAGAACTGCATCTAGGACCCCGGGGCAACCACCCGGAAATTTTGCTCTCCCGGCCTCCCGTCACAAGCTCTATTCTATAGTGGTCAATCGACTAACAGAGTTGTTGTCACTGGTCTGCGACCTCAATGCACTATTTTCTCTCTCAGCCAAGTAAGAAGTCTATTCCGCCAATTGTCCGACGGACTCTGGCGGCGGCCCATAGCACCTACATGGCAACTGCAGACGATGTTTGCAATTGCCAGTCAGTCAGTTCAAAGAAGCGCTTTGCCTCCCCATAAGTATCGTCTTTAAGGCCCAGCGCGCGAAGTACCGGGTCCTCGAACGCATCGGTGATTGGCGATCACCAGGACCGCTAGTCTGGCTTCCGTCCGCAAACGCGGGTATTTTGAAGCGTTTGAAGCACTTAATCGCCTTTGTGAAGCAGGAGCCAGAGCCCGGATTTGTCGACAGGCACGGTCAGGCACACGCCACTGCCACCGCGGGGCGGCTTGCCGGCGGGCGGCCCGCTAGATCTTCCTCTTCGAGTACTTTTGACCACCCCTCGCAGCTTCGGGTTGTGTCAAGCATTCCTGCCAAGTCCACTGACTCCCTCCGGTTGGACAAGAGGTGAAGACGCCCTTCGTCCGCTGGCTCCTGGCCGGCGGGGCTTTTTTTCCTGAGCAAGCCGGCTTTTTCGCAAGATGAATCTGTACGGCACGCGCCTTGGCGGAACAGGAAAGCCTTTTGCGAGTTCATATCCATCGACACGCGCATCGACGCGCTATTGCAACTATCGCGGCGGTGCAAACACGGAGAGCGGAGACCATGGGCCTTGGAACCATTCTCATCATCATTCTCATCCTTGCCTTGCTTGGCGGTTTCAGCGGCCTAGGTGGTGGGCCGTTCTATGGCACCGGCTATTATGGCGGCGGCGGCCTCGGCCTTGTGCTGGTCATCGTTATTATTCTTGTCCTTCTCGGGCGACTCTAGCGCCTCCCGCACGAATAAGCGGCCCGCCTCTCTCTGAGCGGCGGGCTTATTCGTCGGGGTGAGAAACCGCACCGATGGCGGTTTTCGGAGTTTTCAATGCCTCGCAAACTCGACCTTCGCTACGGACGGCCTGTGTGGTTTTCCTATCCTTCGCCTTCTGTGCCGGTCGGAAAGCTGACGCGCGATGTAAAGACGGACGTGCTGATCGTCGGCATGGGCATCAGCGGCGCTATGGTAGCCGAGGCTCTGACGCGTAATGGCCATTCGGTGATCTGCATCGACCGACGAGGTCCCCTGAGGGGCTCGACCGCGGCGACTACCGCGTTGGTCCTGTTCGAGATCGATCAGCCGTTGACATTACTTTCGGCCATGATCGGACGGGCTGCGGCCGAGCAGGCTTGGCGGCGCGCGCGCCTCGCCGTCCTCAACCTTTGCGGACGGATTGCCGAACTGGATATCCACTGTAACCAAGCCAGCGCTCAGTCGCTCTATCTGGCCGGCAACGCGCTCGGGCCTTCGGAACTGCACGATGAGGTCGAAGCTCGCAGGCGGGCCGGCATCAGTGCAACGTACCTGTCACGGCGGCAGCTGATTGAAAAGTTCAGCATCGAGCGTGCCGCTGCAATCCTAAGCCACGACAACATCGCGCTCGACCCGCGCAGGCTCACCGCCGGACTGCTGCTGAAGGCGTTGGCGCGTAAGGCGCGCTGTTACGCGCCAGTCGAGGCAACGGCGATCGAGGACAACAACGAAGCGATCGTTGCCAGTACGAGTCGCGGACCGACCATCGCGGCAAGGCATCTGGTGCTGGCAACTGGATACGAGCTGGCCGACATCGTGCCGGCAGCGGCCCACCGGATCGCCTCGACTTGGGCGATCGCCACAAGCCGGCAGCCGCACAAACTCTGGCCGGGCGCCGCTCTCATCTGGGAAGCATCGGAGCCCTATCTCTACATACGGACAACAGTGGACGGCCGCGTCATCTGCGGCGGCGAGGATGAGGATTTTACCGACGAGATACGTCGCGATGCGCTGACTGCTGACAAGTCGGCGCGGATTTCCGAAAAACTGGGCCGCTTGTTCCCCAAACTCAATACCCTGCCCGAATTTGCTTGGGCCGGCTCCTTCGGCACTACGACCACCGGTCTGCCCTATATAGGAGCGCTACCCCGGCATCCGCGCATTCATGCCGTGATGGGCTATGGCGGTAATGGCATAACATTCTCGCAGATCGCGTCGGAGATTGTCTCTGCCTCGATTGCTGGCCGCGACGATACTGATGCCAGGCTGTTTGCATTCAAGCGTTGAGCTGTTTTTCGTCGGCTGCCGTCCGGCCAGCGCCGCCTGGCAACAGTTGAGCTGGGAAAGGCGCTGCGGATTTTTGCCTGCCGGTTGGAACATTCGGTTTCGCTGAATGTTCGAACTGGGCAGTCGACCGGGGATCGAGAACCAGATGGCGTGTCTCAGGCGCGCCTTTTGAGTCCGCGGGGAGGAAAGCCTTGAACGCAGACGTTTCCGGTCAGATGCGGGATCCACCGAAATCGCGGCTGCTGAGCGTGCTTGGGCCGGGCCTGATAACCGGGGCTTCCGATGATGACCCTAGCGGTATCGCGACCTATTCGCAGGCAGGCGCGCAGGCCGGCTACGGTCTGGCCTGGACCAGATTTGAGAACGCCATCCCGAGATAAGTATCTAGACGAATGCGCTTTATGGCGCGAGGGGACTGCTGTGGGGCCTTTTTCAGGGGCTTGCGTCGTGTACTGCCGGCCAGTTCGCCTTTGCGATTTTTGCCCTCGGCGTCATTGGAACAGGGCTCTTAGCGATCCCCGTTCTCGCCGGCTCTGCTGGCTATGCTCTCGGCGAAGCGCGCAAATGGCCGATCGGACTGGCGCGCAAGCCGCTCGAAGCAAAAGCCTTCTATGCGACGATTGCTCTGGCAACCCTCATTGGTGGGTGTCTCAACTTCACGCCAATCAATCCGATAAGAGCCCTTTACTGGAGCGCTGTGATGAATGGCGTGGTCGCGGTGCCAGTGATGACCGTGATGATGCTGATGACGGCGCGACGCGATGTGATGGGCCGTGCCGTTATACCTGTGGGTATGCGTTGGGTGGGCTGGGCGGCGACATGCATCATGGCGCTTGCAGCGGCGGTTATGATTTTTCATCTTTTCCGCTAGTTCCCATTGCCAAAAAGGGCGTCCCTGTCGCGATAAAGCGAGAGGCAATGTCCGGCGAATGAAAATCCCTACAGCACGACTTTTCAACCGACCGTGAAGGCAACCAACCTGGTTGGATGCATTGGCCTGCACGAACCATGCAGGAGTTTCCGATGCCGTTTACCGCCTTCACTCGCAACTGCAGCCTCAAGACGTCGAACGACAGAGAGAATCGTCACCGACCTAACCGAGGTTCGTTCTCGACCATACCGGCACTCGAACTCAGCTTTCAATTGCCAGCCGACGACCATTCCTACGTCCAACATGAAAGGATCGACTCCATTTCGACGGTTTCGACCTGTTGGGCGAATCGTTGATGATAAACCGTTAGCAGGGCGTCGTGGGTTGTGTCCGAAGAACTGCACAATGCATCGGTGACAAGAACGACGCGATAGCCGTGATCGATAGCGCTCAGCACCGTGGCTAACACGCACACATCCGTCTCGCCGCCCTCGCGCCTTTGCTTGGCCTATCAATGCCTGTCTACGGGCGATACGAACGTGCTTTCTCCAAAATGCATGTCACTCGTATGATCCATCTCTGTGAAATCCTCGGCTTCATGCCGATCGAATTGCTTTTTGAGGCTGCTCCTCATCTTTGGGGCCGGACGCCGGAGGAAGCCGAGGATCGTCTTGAACTGGCAAAACTTATGGTGGACTTGCCCCACGACACCACGCGCGATCTCCTCGCCCTGGTTAAGCGCATGGTCGCACAGCAGAAGGCGGCTGACGCCGCCACAGCCTCATCGCAGGCGAAGGAGTAAGGCCCCTAAACGGCCTTTCGGCCTTGCCGATCGGCGCCGATTCACTGCTTGACCGACAGAAAAAGAACGGCTTCGCCGCTTCCTTTCAAAACGCTCCACGGGAGCGAAGAGATCGAGGTCTGGATCATCCCGGTCATCGTCGGGAAGGGGCAGCGCCTCTACGACGCAATCGACCCTGCAAGCCTCAAGCTCAGGCTCGAGGCGCAGAAGGTGTTCGGCAACGGCTCCGTCCTGCTGACCTACGTTCCGGAGCGATGAGGACCAGTTAGCGCGGGCCGGGGGCTCTCGAAGCGCCGGACCCGCGCAATACCGCCCCAAACCGGTCATCATAAATACAGAGACCCGTTCGCATAACGATTAGAGGCAGACCACATGTCGGCTGGTGTAGGAGGTGAAACCGCTAGCTCAACGACCAGTCACGGTGCGGCCGCTCGTCGCTTCGTCAAGGTGCTTTCTTCCGCAGTTCTTTGACAACATCGAGAAAGGCCCGCAATGCGGGCGGTACGGCTCGATGTCCAGGGTAGTAGACCGCAACTTCTTCTGGAGCCGGCACCCACGCGGTCAGAATTTTGCGCAAACTGCCCTCGGACAAGGCCGCCTCGACGGCCCAATCAGCCACGTAGGCGACACCTAGACCCTCTATTGCAGCTTCGACCATCAGCTCTTCGTCGTCGAGTACGATGCTGCCGTTTGCCTCGAGTGCGAGTTCCTGACCCGCGCGCTCGAACTCCCATCGATAGAGCTTGCCGCTGGGCATGCGGTGACCGATGCAATGGTGGCGCCGCAATTCCTCGGGGGTTCCCGGCTCGCCGAAGCGATCGAGATAGGCGGGCGAGGCGACACAGATGAACGTCAGCGGGCGCGCAAGCAACACGGTGATCATGTCCTTGGGGACTGATCCAAGGGGGCGCACGCCGGCATCGAAGCCGCTGGACACGATGTCTATGAGTCGCCCATCGACGACAATATCCACAGTCACTTCAGGATGGAGCTCCGCTATCCGTGGAAGAACGCCGCGAACGAGAAGGCCAGCCACAAGTCGCGGTGCGTTGATGCGGACCGTTCCCGCAACATTGCCCCGGAACCCCGCAACGCTGTCGAGCGCCTCGTCCAGTGAGGCGAGCGCCGGCTGAAGGCGGCCGAGCAACTGGAAACCGGCTTCTGTCGGCGAAACACTGCGTGTGGTGCGATTCAGCAGGCGCACGCCCATACGCTCCTCGAGCGCTCGCATCGCATGGCTCAACGTCGAAGGCGCCGTGCCGATCTCGTCAGCTGCGCGTCGGAAGTTGCGGTGCGTGGCAACGGCCACGAAGGCGGTAAGGTCATTGAGCGAAGGGCGAGCCATTGATGGGGATTCTGCATCATCCCATGTCGATTTCAACGGCTAACGCACGCAATCCGATTGCCTTATCTCTCACTCGTATCAAAACCGACGTGGCTCAGACGACCCGCTGTCGCACCGCACCAGACTGAAAGGAAACCGAAATGCCTGCACGTAACGCCATTTATCCGGCCAAACGCCACGCGTTATACGATATTCATAGATATTCCGCCGCCATCCGCTCGGGCGACCTTCTCTTTGTATCCGGTCAGGTCGGGAGCCGCAACGACGGCTCGCCCGAGCCATTGTTCGAGGAACAAGTCAGGCAAGCCTTTGCCAATCTGCGCGAGGTCTTGGCCGCCGCCGGATGTAGCTTCGATGACGTCGTCGACGTCACCACCTTTCACACCAAACCGGACGAACAGATCGAAACGGTGCTGGCCGTCCGGGCCGAAGAGATTGGCCAACCTCCCTATCCGAACTGGACGGCAGTTGGCGTCAACTGGCTTGCCGGCTTTGATTTCGAGATCAAGGTTGTCGCCCGCATCCCGACGCCGGTCGGCTGACAAATGCTGATCGGTCGCAAGCAATGTACTGGTGCGAACGACCGTTTGGGAACGCGGTAGTAAATATGGACTCATGTGTGCGCGACCGACAACGTCGATGTCGGCGATTTCTTCTATTGGGCAGCAGGAACGGCAAACTCCGCGGCTTGCGTCAGCGCAAGCCGCCATGTCGTCTTGGCACCGTTAGCTGACTAGCAGCTTCAGACCTCAGATCTTCAATTAGCGGACCTTCAGGTCGGTACGATTTTCGTCGTGAGGTGACCCGTTGCAAGCGCTCGATAGTTCCCCCCGAAATGACCGGATCGGGCACGGTAACCCAACACTGCGCCCTCGAGTAAGTACCGAGCCATCACCCGTTCACGGTCTCAGCAGGATCGAGCCGACGGTCGCGCCTATCTCGAGCTGCGCTTGGGCCTGGGCCGCGTCGACGAGCGGAAGCTCGAGGCCGACGTTGATCTTCAGGCCTCGCCCAAGCTCCTCGAACAAGCTGGCTGTCGCGAGAGCGTAGGATACAGTGTCGTTGGCATAGGCAAAAGAACTGGGCCGTGCAATCGACAATGACCGTCGGGGTCCCAACTCGCCAAGTGCGATCGCGGGCAGCGTTCCGCTAGCCTGGCCGACGCTCGCGATCATTCCGAAAGGTTTCACGGCATCGAGCGTGCGTGTCAGCGTTTCGCCGCCCACGCCATCGTAAGCCACATCGACGCCGCCGCCGTCGGTCAGACGCCGCACCTGGGCGACGAAATCGGTTTCGCGATAAAGGAGCGCGTGATCGAGACCATGGCTCATCGCGAGGTCGGCCTTTTCGTGCGAGCCGACCGTGCCGATCACTGTTGCGCCGAGACGCTTTGCCCATTGGGTTAGAATCAATCCCAATCCACCAGCGGCGGCGTGCACCAGCACCACCATACCCGGCCGCACCGGGTAAACGCGATAGAGCAACATGTGTGCGGTCACGCCGCGCAACATGGCGGCCGCCGCGATATGGTCGTCGACGCCATCGGGAATGCGCACAAGCCTGTTCGCTGGCAGGTTGCGGGCCTCCGCATAGCTACCCAGCGGCAAACCTGCATAAGCGACACGGTCGCCGGGGCGAAGCATTTTCACATTGGCCCCGACTGCTTCCACGACGCCGGCGCCTTCCACACCGAGAACGGCGGGCATGGCAGGCACTGGGTAGAGGCCCATGCGTTGGTAGATGTCGACGAAGTTTACGCCGATCGCGGTGTGGTGCAGCCGAACCTCGTCCGCAGACGGTGGCGGAAGATCCGCGCGAACCGGCTTGAGAACCTCGACGCCGCCGACGGCAGTCATGGCAATCTTGAGGGTCATGATTGATCTCCTGGGTAAGGTGACCAATTAGGCGCGCAGTCTCTAACCGCGAAAATTCCTTATCCGCGCGCAGGTTCTGTGCAAAAATTCGCACATGGATTGGGATGACCTTCGCGTCTTTGCCGAGTTGGTGCGCCAGGGCAATCTTTCGGCGACCGCCCGCCGGCTTCGCATCGACCACTCGACGGTTGCAAGGCGGATCGACAACCTTGAGCGGGCGCTCAACATGAAGCTGTTCGATCGCCTGCCACGCGGTTATGTGCTCACCGTGGAAGGCGAGCGTATTGCCGAGCGCGTGGGCGTGCTCGAAGAGGCGGTTTTCTCAATTCAGCGCCTAAATGGTGGCGAGGCAACGATCGAAGGTCGGGTGAGGATCAGTGCACCGCCTGCCTTCGCCAGCCTTTGGCTGGTCCCGCGGCTTGCCGCCTTGGGAAGGGATTATCCAGGTCTTGTACTCGACGTGATCGGTGCCACCGCCGCCGCAAGCCTAGTGCGGCGTGAGGCCGACATCGCGTTGCGGCTCTCACGGCCAACGGGCGGAGGCCTAAAGACACGAAAATTGGGGCGTCTGCGTTATGGACTCTATGGTTCGTGCACCTATCTGGACGAGGTCGTTGAGGAGGATCGGGTCTTCCTCGCCTATGATGAAGCGCTTGAAGCCTCGCCGCAGCAGCGCTGGCTGCGCCAGATCACGCGAGGGCGCCCGATTGCAATGCTTGCCAACGATCTGGTGTCGTTGATTTCGGCCACCCGGGCGGGGATGGGGTTGGCGGCGCTGCCCCATGTGCTGGTTGAGGAGGCAAAAGATCTGCGTTGTGTGGCCGAGAGCGAGGAAGCCACGCGCGAAATGTGGCTCATCTATCATCCCGACATCGGCCGTTCCGCCCGCATTCGTGTGGTCATTGACCATCTCATAGCCATCACCAAGTGTCTGCGGTGATTTGGGCAGACTTCGTAGGCGAGCTCGCGTGTTTCCGCTTGGCTAGCTTGGAGGTTTCAACAGGTTGTCCACCCGGTCCGGACCAAGCTGCGACCGCCGTCGAACTCTGACCGGGACGATCAAATGGCCGCTTCGTCCGCTAGATCGCCTACAGCGTCGCCATCGGCGACGTCCGCTTTTGTGTAGTGGCAAATGCATTCCCTACGGCCGACATTGGGCGCAAAGCCGCCGTTTGCATTATGGATAGCCTTCGGGTCAGGCTCTCACGTTACCCACGGGTCTTTGCGACACCGAGATAGGCCCGTCATGCTCGACACTGGAGAAAATATCGCATGGTCTCTGAGTGGGGGGAAAGGCGGTAGCGCTCTCCCGCTACCACTAAATTCTATGTCCGGCCCGGAGACATAGGTAACAGCTTGTACCTAAGACATGGGTGACAACCTCGTGCCGAACGGGTTGTCGATTGTTTGCAAGGTCCTCTGTTCCAAGTCGATATATCCCAAATCATAGTGCATGAAGGAGACGAGCCAAATGCCGTCGTCGACTTCCTTGATGCCGAGCCTCTTGCCGGCGAGCACATGGGAGATGTTGATCTTCTTCCTCATCATGCAGATACGTCCGCATGTGGTGACGATGATGTCCTTGTCATGGAAGGGGTAGGTCAGGTCCGGCAGCCCGCCGTAGGGTCTTGAGGACGGCGTATAGAGTTCGGCCGGGGTCTTCATGGCGAGCGCCTCGTGCGGCCTTTCGGCATTGAATTCGCTCATGAAGTCATCGAAGGCGGCCTGCTGCTGCAGGGCGTTCATGCCCGGCGGGCGTGTGGCCTCCTTCTTCAGCGTCAGGTGCATGCGCTCGTGGCGGCCGTTCTGTTGCGGGCGGCCGGGCTTGATGCGCTCGATGGCGATTCCCAGCCTGAGCCACCAGACGGAGAGCCTGGACAGGTTGTAGAGGCCGTTGGGACTGGCGAAGGGCACGCCATTGTCGCTTCTGATGGCGACGGGCAGGCCGCGTTCCTTGAAGAGCCGGACGAAAGCCTCGATGACCGGGGCTTCCTTCGTTGATTCAAGAGCTTCGCAGGCAAGCAGGTAGCGCGAGGCCTGGTCGGTGACCGTCAGCGGGTAACAGTATTGGCGGTTGCCGAGTCTGAACTCGCCCTTGAAGTCGGCGCACCACAGATCGTTGGGCCGCACCGCCTGCGAGAGCGTCGTGCCCATGGCCTTGTTCGCCCGGTTCCTCTTGTGGGCCTGGCTCACAAGGCCGTGGCGGTCGAGCACCGCATGGACGGTGCTTTTGGCTGGAATACGCACGTCGCCGGCCAGCCGCCTGACCAGCAGTTCCCTGATCTTGCGCGCGCCCCAGTGCGGCTTGTCGCGCTTGCAATCGACGATCAGACGCTCGATCGGCTCGGGCAGCTGGTTGGCGTAGCGCACAGGCCGGCGCGAACGATCGCACAGCGCCTCTACCCCTTCTCGCCTGTAGCGGTTGAAGATCTTGTAGCCGGTCTTACGCGAAATCCCGAACTCCCGGCACACATCGCTCATGCCTTCCCCATCGAGAAGGCGAGCCACGAAACGAAGACGTTCCTCCATCACCGAACACTCTCTCCACGGCATCAACACCTCCGGCCAAAAGCCAAAAGTGTTACCCATGTGTCCGGTACAAAACGTCACCTATGTCTCGGGTCGGTCACTACAATGAAATCAGTGCGTTATGTCCTGAAAAGCTGCGTTAGATTGGTCACGCCGCTGACGCTGATTTACGCCGTTTTACGGCAGTTTACGACGATTAAGTGAGCACAAAAGTGAGCACGGAAAGACGGCTCAATCCTAGCGCCGGTCAATGACCACAGGCGCAGAAAAAAGTCCGGGACTGCTGCCGACCATGATTTTGCGTATGGTCAAAACGGCCCGCCGAACCCCCTCTGCCATTCAGCAAGCTTGCCTTGTGCCTTCCGATAGGTGGCGTCATCCCGGACGTACAAGAGTGGCGTTGTCCGGCCTAAGTCGTCATCCCGGCCGTTCAGGAAAGTTTCGACATCCTTCGCTGACAAAGATTGCTTGGCGTCAGCAATGATTTTCTCCTGATATAGCTTGCGCTCGGCATCGGCCTCCACCTGCTCCCGGCGCTGCCTGACCAACGCGGAAAGTTGATCGCGGGCCTTGGTCAGCCCGGACTCACTATCCTCCGCCGCCTCCAACGGCGTCATGCCGTTTAGATCGTCGCGTTTCGTGTTCAGGAACGCGCCAAGATCAGGGCCAGTCAGTTCCGTTTCAGCGTCAACGCAGAGCCGGTCCCGGCGTGACTGCCGAAGTCGGTTGGCTTTCTGAACCTGCTTCTGCCGTAGCAATTCGGCTTGCTTTGCTCGCTGAGTCTTACAGCGCTCGATTGCGCCTCGAATAGGTAAACCCAAGGTCGCATATGGAATCGCGCCGCTCTTTCCGAACATGGCGACAACGGCGTCTATGTCGGCAGCGATCTTCGGGGCTTCGGTATCAGACTCAATCGCGGCCCGATATGTCATGCCCGATTCCGCGTGGATGGAATCCAGCCACGACTCGCAGGTCATGTCCCCTCGCTCTTCGTCGGGAAGCTCTGCCAATATCCAATCAACTGCCTGCACCGCTGCATGCATCACAGCGGTTCTTCGATTCTTTGCCAGCGTGCGCGCGGTCCACTTGTCCGCAAGAGCCCTTTCCAGCGTCACGCCGTAACCTTGCTGAACCAGAACACCCTTTCCGAGCAGGTGTTGCAAATAGTTGTCGATCGCCTTCCAGGCCGGCGCGAAGCGAGGTTCGGCGACAGCGGCGCTATTCGCGACTTCGGTAGTGACACGTTGAAATTGCGGTCGTATCAGCCCGCTCTTTTCCAAATGCTTGGCAATCGGCACCGCCTTGGCAACTCCGCTACCAAGGCACTTGTCGTGAAAGACCTCCCCCAAGATTGTGGCCTGCCATACCGCAGGCGGGACGGTGAAACATGCATAGCCGGCAACCTCGATACCAACCTGTTCGGCGAGTCCGATCGCTTGAAGTTCGGCATCACGCGGGACGACAATCTTCTTTCCGGCCAGTTGTTTCAGCCCGTCGACATAGGCGCGTGTCGTTTCGTTAACCCGCTTCTCATGCCTTGCCTGATAGTCGGCGAACCGCTTTGCCTGTGCAGCCTGCCATTTCTCTTCGTCAGCGCGGCTCTTCGCCAGCGCTCTATCGATATCGGGATGATAGAGCCAACACCGTAGCGCAGATTGAAGCACCGCATCCGCGATCTGCTCGCGTGTCGAGTCTCGGGGCAACTTTGACAGGTCGATTTCGACGGCCATAATGCCGTGTTCCCGAAGGCGTTGAATCTTGGTTTCGTCGCTCGCATGGGTGACCGCGACTTCAACAAAGAGGTCATAATCTAGCGCCTGAACATAGAGGTCTGGGATGATCTTCTTCGGGTCGGTGAACTCGGTTCGAAGGAATTGGGTCGTGACCTGCTGACCCGGCTTCATCACGACGTTGCCCTTATCAAGCCCAAGACGTTTCGGCAGAAGTAGCGGCGGATTGGTTCGGAACACCTCCTTGGCAAGAAGATGCAGAACGGTTTCAGGACCGCTGCCGCACGCTTCGCCATCGCCGTGCCCGAAGTGCGGCACGTTTTCATCACCCTTTCGAGCCACCAACCGACCGCCACAGGCAGGGCAATTGCAGCCGCAAGCAATGCCGCGCTGAACCTCGCTAATATGCGCCAAGGTGCCGTCCGGCCTCAGCCCATAAACAAGCTGCGCACGATCGGAACCATAGGACTTCCTTGCCTCCTGGTGATCGTTCATCCCCGCGTCCGGTTTGCTTAGTATCGAGTCAGCTAAGGCCAAAATGATAGCATGCCTTGGCGGGCAAAAAGCGCGGGTAGGCGTCCCGATATCGACCGCGACGCCACCGAACCCGAAAACGTCGCGGAACGCCGTAACGGTGCGCATCGCTCCAGGCGACGACGGACCATCTGCCTTATCTTAATCGTCACAATGGACGGGTAAGGAGCCCTCCTAAGACCGTCCTCGTGATCGTCTTCACCGCCAAGCCGTTGCCTCCTTAAAAGCAATATCTTAAAGCGCGTCGCATCCGTTCAAACGCGCTTTAATGCAGATGCCTCAGCTTGTCAGGGTTCCGAACGACATAGATCGCTGCAACCTTTCCGTCCTCGATTTCGAGCGCGGTTGTCTGGAGTTCCCCATCAGCCTCCAGCGTGATGAAACCGGGCAATCCGTTGACGAATCCGGCACGAACGAGTTTCGAGCCATAGTTCTGGAACTGAGCCGCCAGATTTTCGTGCAACTTCATGACGGCATCAAAGCCGAAGATCGGCTGCATGGCTGCGGAACGCTTGCCGCCGCCGTCGGCATGGACGCTAACATCGGCCGCCAACAGCGCACCAAGCGCCCTCATGTCACCGCTGCGAGAGGCGTTGAAGAAGGCCTCGGCAAGCTCGAGGCTACGTTGTTTTTCCACCTGGAAGCGAGGCCTCGCCTCGCGGACGTGGGTGCGTGCACGCGCGGCAAGCTGGCGGCAGGCTGCCGGATCACGCTGGATGGTTGCTGCGACTTCCTCGAATCCCAACCCGAACACATCGTGCAGCAGGAAGGCCGCCCGCTCGAGCGGAGAAAGGCGCTCCAATGCAAGCATCAACGGCAAGGTCACGTCTTCCTCTTCCTCCTCTTCCAAGACAGGATCGGGGAGCCAGGGGCCAACATAAGTCTCACGCTGGCGTCGCGCTGATTTGAGCTGATCGAGGCAGAGCCGCGTGACAGTACGGCGCAGGAATGCCTCGGGCTCGCGCACCTCGCTGCGGTCGGCCCTCATCCAGCGGATGAAGGCCTCCTGTACAGCGTCCTCGGCGTCAGCCACGGAGCCCAGCATGCGGTAGGCGACACGCATGAGCTTTGGGCGCAGCGGGGCGAAACTCGCCGCTGCATCCTCGTCTCTGACGCCAGCCATCAGGCGGCCGCCTTGACAGCGGACTTTGCGGCCGCGGGATCGACCCACAAGCCGAAGCCGACCGCAAGGCGGTTCCACCCATTGATGACATTGATCATCAATGTGAGTTTGACTTGTTCCTCGTCGGTGAACTGAGCCTTCACGGCTTCATAGGCACTTTCCTGCCTATGTCCTTCGGAAAGACGCGTCAGAGCCTCGGTCCAGCCGAGCGCGGCGCGTTCGCGGTCCGTGTAGCAAGGGGCCTCGCGCCAAGCCGACAGCAGATAGATGCGCTGTTCGGTCTCTCCCTTGGCGCGCGCTTCCGCCGTATGCATATTGATGCAGTTGGCGCAGCCATTGATCTGGGAGGCACGGATCTTCACGAGTTCGATAAGGCTGGGCTCGAGGCTGGAAGCGATGGCCATCGATGTGCCGGCCCAGCTCTTCATGAGTGAAGGGGCGGCAGCGAAGAGATCAAGTTTGGCAGTCATGGTTCGTCTCCTTATGTTGGTTCCGACATCATGACGAGGCAGGGTCTGCCAGTGTGACATACACGACGCAATTTCTTGTTCGATGCCACCATGAGAGTCGTCCCGTGGCGGCGGCGCATCCGTGCGCAATCAGACGCCGAGATAACGATCCTGCAGTTCAGGCGTGAGATCGACGGGACGGCCGGTCCAAACCGTCGTTCCCTTTTCGAGCACGAAACAGCGGTCGGCGGATGGCAGCAATTCGGCAAGCGTCTTGTCGACGATCAGGATCGATTGCCCTTCCGCCTTGAGCATACGGATGACCGTCCAGATGTCGTGACGGATCACCGGCGCCAATCCTTCGGTCGCCTCATCGAGGATAAGCAGGCGCGGATTGGTCATCAGTGCGCGGCCGATCGCCAGCATCTGCTGTTCACCGCCGGAAAGCGTCCGTGCCATCTGGTCACGCCGTTCGGCGAGCCGCGGAAACAGTCCGTTGATCTCCGCAAGCGACCAGCGGCCGGGGCGCGCGGCCGCGGAGAGATTTTCCGCAACGGTGAGGTTTTGAAAGCAGCGCCGCCCCTCCGGCACCAGCCCGATGCCGAGCCGCGCAATGCGGTGCGGACGCATCACCTGGATTTCGCTTCCGGCGAAATGGATTGTTCCGGATCGAGCCGGATTGAGCGCCAGGATGGAACGGATCGTGGTCGTCTTGCCCATGCCGTTGCGGCCCATCAGCGCCACGACCTCGCCTTCGGCGACGTCGAGCTCGACGCCGAATAGAGCCTGGCTAGCACCGTAGAAGGTTTCCAGTCCGGCGATTTCGAGGAGGCTCATGCCGGATCTCCCAGATAGGCGCGCCGCACTTCCGGATCGATACGGACCTGGTCGACCGTGCCGGAAGCGATGATGCGCCCGTAGACGAGAACGGAGACCCGGTCGGCAAGCGCGAAGACCGCATACATGTCGTGCTCGACCAGGAGGATCGGCGCTTCCTCGCGCAGCCTGTCGAGGAAGCCCGTCAGCGAACGCGAGCCTTCCGGCCCCATGCCCGCCATCGGCTCATCGAGCAGGAAGGCTTGCGAGCCGAGCGCCAGCGCGATGGCGATCTCGAGCTGGCGCCGCTCGCCGTGCGAAAGCTCGGCGGCCGGGACGCGTGCGCGCGTCGCCAGCCCAACCCGCTCGAGCGACGCCATTGCGGGCTCGATGAGCGACGCATCGCCCATCACCGGCCGGAAGAAACGGAAGGACGAGCCCTGTCGCGACTGCACGGCGAGCATGACGTTGCGCAGAGCGGAGAATTCCGGCGCCAGCGACGAGACCTGGAAGGATCGTCCTAATCCCATCCGGGCGCGTTCGACAACGCCGAGATGGCCGACCGGCCGGCCGAGAAAGTCGATATCGCCGCTGTCGGGCGCCAGCGTGCCTGCGATCTGATGGATAAGGGTCGACTTGCCCGCCCCGTTCGGGCCGATCAATGCATGGATCTCGCCCGGCTTCAGGTCGAGGCTTACATTCTCGGTGGCCTTCAACGCGCCGAAGCTCTTGCAAAGGTTGCGGACAGCAAGGACGGCATCAGCCATGACGCATTCTCCCCGCGAGAAACCCGATGAGTCCGCCACGGGCGAACAGCACGACAGCCAGGAGAGCGAGGCCGAGGAAGAACTGCCAGCGTTCGGTCAGCCCGCCGAGGACGAATTCGAACACCACGAACAGCATCGCGCCCGCCACCGGTCCCCACAGCCGGCCGACGCCCCCGAGAACGACGATGATGATGAGTTCGCCCGACATGTGCCAGGACAGCATCGACGGGCTCACGAAGCGATTGAGGTCGGCATAAAGCGCACCGGAGAGCGCTGTGATCATGCCGGAGATGATGAAGGCGACGAGCCTTATCCGAAACGGCGCGATGCCGATCGACGCAACGCGCAGTTCGTTCTGACGGGATGCCTGGAGCGCGGCGCCGAAGCGCGACCCCCTGATCAGCGCGAAGATCAGGAGCGCCGTCAGAAGCAAAGCGTAGCAGACGAGGAAATAGTTGATCGGTATGAGCGTGTTTATGCCCGGTGCCACGTTGCGGATCGTGATCGACAATCCATCCTCGCCGCCATAGGCGGGCCAGGAGATCGCGAAATAGTAGGTCATCTGTGCGAAGGCCAGCGTGATCATGATGAAGTAGACGCCGGAGGTGCGCAGGCTGATCACGCCGATGGCGGCCGCCAGCAGCCCGCCCGCGAGAACCGCCACCGACCAGACCACCAGCATCTGGTTGGTGCCCGGCAGGGTGAACAGGCCAAGATTGAGTGGCTGGCCGGCAAAGGCGTGGCTGGCGAGAATGCCTGCCGCGTAGCCGCCGGCGCCGAAGAAGGCGGCATGGCCGAACGAGACCAGCCCGCCCAGGCCAAGCGCCAGGTTGAGCCCAACCGCGGCGAGACCCAGGATCGCCATGCGGGTGGCCAGCGTTACATAGAAAGGCTTGCCGAGCTGGAGCGCCAAAAAGGGCATCGCCAGCAGGATCAGGGCCAGCGTGACGTTGATCGCGGTTTCGCGGGAGATCGTCATCGGTTCATCCCCTCGCCGCGAACAGGCCCTGTGGCCGCACCGCGAGGATGGCCGCCATAACGATGTAGATCAGCATCGAGGCCAACGCGCCGCCGACGAGGCCGGCCTGCGACGGGTTCATGAGGAGGCCGAAGAGTTGTGGCAGCAGGAAGCGCCCCATCGTGTCGACGAGGCCGACGACGAGTGCGCCCACGAGCGCGCCCTTGATCGAACCGATGCCGCCGATCACTATGACGACGAAGGCAAGGATGAGCACCGGCTCGCCCATGCCGACCTGCACCGATTGCAGCGCGCCGACCAGCGCGCCGGCGAGCCCGGCCAGCCCTGCTCCGAGCGCAAAGACGACGGTATAGAGCGTGCGGATGTCGACGCCGAGCGCGCCGATCATTTCGCGATCAGATTCGCCGGCGCGGATTCGCATGCCGAGCCGCGTCTTGGAGATCAGCAGGAAAAGCCCAACCGCCACCGCGACGCCGACGCCGATGATCGCGAGGCGGTAGAGCTGATACCGCGAGCCGCCGGGGATTGGCACGGTCCCCCGAAGCAGTGGCGGAATGTCGAGGTAGAGCGGAAAAGAACCGAACAGCCAGCGCGTGCCTTCGGAAAAGATCAGGATCAATGCGAAGGTCGCCAACACCTGGTCGAGATGGTCGCGCTCGTAGAGACGGCGAATGACAAGGATCTCGATGATCGCGCCGGCGGCAGCTGCCGCCGCGAGGCTGGCGGCGAGCCCGAGCCAGAACGAGCCGGTGGCCGCCGCGACCGTGGCGCACGCGAAGGCGCCGACCATGTAGAGCGATCCATGGGTAAGGTTGATCAGCCCCATGACGCCGAAGATGAGCGTCAGGCCGGCGGCCATGAGGAACAGCATCACGCCGAGCTGCAGCCCGTTGAGCACCTGTTCGATGAAAAGAGCGGTTTGCAAGGTCAGTCAGGCTCTTCTGGTCAAATTGCAGGAGGCACACCAGATCGCTGCCGTGCAGCAGCGGGAGAGGGGTGGAGGCCACAGGGAAGCCGGCAGGAGATACGGCTCATCATCCCCTGCCGGTACCATCTCCCCACAAGCGGAGAGAAGGCATGATCATTTCATCGCGCAGTCGGCCGCGTAGGCGTCCTGGTGCTTCTCGAAGGCGGTGCCGATAATTTTGTTGGTGAGGCCGCCGTTCTCCTTGATCACCTCGCGCACATAGATGGTCTGGATCGGATGGTTGTTGTTGCCGAACTCGAAGTCCCCGCGCACGGATTCGAAATCGGCTTCCTTCAGCGCGGCGCGGAAGGCGTCGGCGTCCTTGACGCTCGCCTTGGCCGCGGCCGAGAGGATCAGGTTCGCCGTGTCGTAGCCCTGGCTGGCATAGAGCGAGGGCAGACGCCCATATTCGGCCTGAAAGGCCGCGACGAAGGTCTTGTTGGCCTCATTGTCGATGTCCTTGCTCCACTGCGAGGAGTTTTTGACGCCCAGGGCGGCGTCACCAACCGCGGCGAGTATGTCCTGGCTGAGCGAGAAGCCGGGACCCATGATCGGGATGCCGACGTCGGACTGGGCATACTGCTTCATGAAGGCGATGCCCATGCCGCCTGGCAGGAAGAAGAACACGGAGTCGGCGCCGGAGGCGCGGATCTGCGCGATTTCGGCGGCATAGTCCGTCTGGCCGACCTGGGTGTAGATTTCGCCGGCAAGCTCGCCCTTGTAGAAGCGCTTGAAGCCGGTCAGGGCGTCCGTCCCGGCGGGATAGTTCGGCGCCATGATGAAAGTTTTCTTGTAATCCTGGTTGGCGTACTGGCCCATGGCCTCGTGCAGATTGTCGTTCTGCCAGGCGACGTTGAAGTAATTCTCGTGGCACTGCGCGCCGGCCAGCGCCGAGGGTCCGGCATTCGGCGACAGGTAGAACTTGCCCTGCGCAACCGCGCTCGGAACAACGGCCATGGCTAGATTCGACCAGATGATCCCGGTCAGGATGTCGACCTGGTCGGACTGGATCATCTTGTCGGCGATCTGCACCGCGAGTTCCGGCTTCTGGCCGTCATCCTCGATCACGACCTCGATCTCGCTGTTGCCGGCCTTTTTGAGCGCCAGCATGAAGCCGTCGCGCACATCAATGCCAAGGCCCGCGCCGCCGCCCGAAAGCGTCGTGATCATGCCGACCTTGATCGGCTCGGCCGAAGCGAGACCGGATACGCCCATTAAAAGCGCCACGAGGCTTGCTGCAATCAGGTTCTTCATAGTGTTACTCCCGTTGTTATCTGTATCGTTGTCTGGACCCTCTGGGGTCCTCACGATGAAAGAATCCCCGTGGCTTTGCCAGCCCGGACGAAATATTTTGTTGTTGAACCGCAGCGCGGCCGATGGTTCAGAACTCCATCCTCGCTGTGATCCGTTCGACGGCGATCATGTGATCGATGCCGTTGTCCTGCGCTGTTCTTGCCATCAGCCTTGCTCGTCGCGCAGGCGAAAGCGCTGGATCTTTCCCGTCTGCGTTTTCGGCAGTGTGGCGACGAACTTGACCGAGCGCGGATATTTGTACGGCGCGATGACCGCCTTGACGTGCTCCTGCAGGAGCCGTGCCGTCTCTCTGTCTGCCGAAGCGCCTTCGACGAGCACGACATGCGCTTCGACGATCTGGCCGCGCTCCTCGTCCGCCGCGCCGATGACGGCGCATTCGAGCACAAGCTCGTGAGCCAGCAGCGCGGCTTCCACCTCCGGACCGGCGATATTGTAGCCGGAAGACAGGATCATGTCGTCAGCGCGGGCGGCGAAGCGGAAGCGTCCGTCCTCGTCCTGGATGAAGGCGTCGCCGGTCAGGTTCCAGCCGTTTCGGACATATTCCCGCTGGCGCTCGTCGGAGAGGTAGCGGCAACCTGTCGGACCGCGCACGGCGAGCTTGCCGATCGTACCGCGCGGCATCTCGTTCATCTGGTCGTCGACGATCTTCGCCTCGTAACCGGTTACCGGCCTTCCAGTCACGCCCGGCATGCGATCGTCGAGCCGATTGGTGATGAAGATGTGCAGCATTTCGGTGGCGCCGATACCGTCGAGGATCGGCTTGCCGGTCTTATGCGTCCACTCGTCGTAGACAGGCGCGGGCAAGGTCTCGCCGGCAGAGACGGCGATGCGCAGCGAAGAGAGATTGGCGCCCTCGTCCATTGCCTTCATCATGGCGCGATAGGCGCTCGGTGCGGTGAACGAGATCGTCGCGTGATACGTCTCGATGATCTCGACCATGTTGGGTGGCGTCGCGTTTTCCAGAAGCGTCGCTGCGGCGCCGAAGCGCAGCGGAAAGACCGCGAGCCCACCGAGCCCGAAAGTGAAGGCGAGCGGCGGCGAGCCGACGAAGACGTCGTCCGGCGTCACGCCCAGAATTTCCTTCGCATAGCCGTCGGCGATGATCAGGATGTCGCGATGGAAATGCATCGTTGCCTTGGGAACGCCGGTGGTGCCCGA
Source organism: Mesorhizobium sp. M9A.F.Ca.ET.002.03.1.2 (assembly GCF_003952365.1). NCBI lineage: Bacteria > Pseudomonadati > Pseudomonadota > Alphaproteobacteria > Hyphomicrobiales > Phyllobacteriaceae > Mesorhizobium > Mesorhizobium sp. M9A.F.Ca.ET.002.03.1.2. The sequence continues at coordinate 359,696 of NZ_CP034443.1, forward strand.
GGTGAAGCCAAGCAGCGCAACATCGTCCCGGCCGGTCTTCACCGCCTCGAACCTGACCTGCTTGTCGAGCGCAACGCGGTCGAGTTCGGCGTCATGGTTGGCGGTGCCGTCGAAGCCGACCACCTGCTTCAGGAAGCGGCTATCCTTTGCGCAGGCGACGATCTCGTCCTTGATGCGCGTGTCGCAAAGTGCAAGCGTGATCTTCGCCTTGTCGACGATCTTTGCCAACTCACCGGCGCGCAGCATCGGCATGGTGTTGACCACCACCGCGCCAGCCTTGGTTGCGGCCAGCCAGCATGCGACCATCGCCGGGTTGTTGGGCGAGCGGATCAGGATGCGATTGCCGGGCTTGACGCCGTAGTTCTCGACCAGCGTGCGGGCAAGCCGGTTGGTCCAGTCCGTCAGTTCCTTGTAGGTGCGTCGGCGGCCATTGCCGATCAGCGCGGTGTGGTCGCCGAAGCCCCTCTCCACCATGCGGTCGGTCAGCTCGACCGCGCAATTCAGCTGGTCGGGATAGTCGAAGCCGTCCTGTGGCAGGTCCGGCCACTCGTCCTGCGGCGGCAGGTGGTCACGGCAGAAGGTGTCGGTATGGGCGGTTGGTCCGAGTTTCATGCCGCCACTCCCACGATTGCGCAAACCATCCTGATGTGAGGGTGCTGAATCGACAAGCGACAATCCATGTTCTTCATGCTCCCATCGTCTGGCGCGCGATCGCCTTCTGGACGTCCAACGCGCCCTCGTAAATGCGCAGTACGCGGATCGCGATAGAGGCCCTCGACGACGCGCCCCCTTGCGCATGCCGCCGCCCCTATGAGCTACGCCCTCTGTCGACACCGCCTGCGCCCGGTCGGTGGCGTAAAGCCTGCCATCGCAGCGTCTCTCGTAACCCGCACAATACCGGAATCCCCTGGTCCAGACAGCGCGTTTCGACGGCAGGATGACATCGAACCGGATTTATTCAAGCATGAACTTTCATGGTTGAAATATTCGCTGCATCTGGACAGATTGGCACAGCCGGGCAATTGAAGCCTGTATCGAGCGGGAGAGGGTAATGATCTACCGTCGCGTTGAAGACTGGGACGACGCCTATGCGAACGGTCCCAACATCCCGGGCGGCGACCGCTGGCCCGGCCTGTGGGTGGAGCAGGCCAAGGCATTTCGCGACAAGCTCTCAGCCACGGGAAGGATGAAGCTCGATCTTTCCTATGGCGACCGGCCGCGCAACCGCTTCGATCTGTTCTTGCCCGAAGGCGAGCCGAAAGGGCTCGTCGTGTTCGTTCATGGCGGCTATTGGGTACGTTTCGACAAAAGCCTCTGGTCGCATCTGGCGCAAGGCAGCCTCGCACGCGGCCATGCGGTCGCGATGCCCTCCTACACGCTCTGTCCCGATATCCGCATCTCCGGCATAGTGACGGAAGTCGCGGCGGCGATCGAGGCTACCGCGAGAATGATAGGAGGGCCGATCCGCCTCGCCGGTCATTCCGCGGGCGGGCATCTCGCCTCGCGGATGATTACGACGTCCGCGCCGATTTCGCGGGACGTGCAGCGGCGGATTGTATCCACGGTGTCGATTTCCGGGCTCCACGATCTGCGGCCGCTGATGAACATCGCTGCCAATGCCGATCTCAAGATCGACCGGGAAGAAGCAATGGCGGAAAGCCCTGCCCTGCTCGAGCCCATGGCGGGAGCGCGATTGGCCTGCTGGGTCGGCGCGGGCGAGCGCGCCGAGTTCATCCGGCAGAACGCCCTGCTCGCCAACATCTGGACCGGCCTCTGTGCATGGACGTCAGCTATCGAGGAGCCAGACCGGCACCATTTCAACGTCATCGACGGGCTTGCCGATCCTGACCACGCCCTGACGAGAACTTTGTTGACAGGCTGAAGGCGACGCCTGACTCTGGCCGGGGATTTGCTGAGGCAGCGGCCCGAAGGGCCGGACTGCAATGCGAGGAATACGATGAGACCGGTTTTCGTGCAGCTTCAATGTTCGCCTGGCAAGACCTACGAAGTTGCCGACGAGTTGTTCGAGCGTGAGGTTGCGTCCGAACTCTATTCGACCAGCGGCGATTATGACCTGCTGATGAAGGTCTATATCGAAGATGACGTCGATATCGGCAAATTCATCAACGAGAATGTTGCCAATGTGCCGGGCATCGTCCGCTCGCTGACGACGCTGACCTTCAAAGCGTTCTGAGGCTCCCGAGGACATTTCCGTTTCACAGGCACCGCGCCAATCGCATTCTCGCGCCGATGATCTAGGTTGCGCGCCAAACAGGCGAACGCGCCGCCTCGGGTTGATCGTTCAATCGGTTCTTGAGGATATCGATGAGGCTGATGGTGACCGCGATCACCGCAGGGCCGAGGACGAGCCCTGATGCTCCAAAGAGGACGATGCCACCGACCGCGCCGATGAAGGCCACCAACGTGTGGAGCCGCAGCCGGCTCCCGACAAGCATCGGATAGAGCAGATTGTCGATGCCGGCGACAACGACGCCGCCCCAGACCGTCAGTATCGCCGCGCTCGCCCACGCTCCTTCCAACGCGAGGTAGATCGCTGCCGGCACCCAGATCACGAAGGCGCCGAGCACTGGCACGATGGCCAGAAGTCCCATCACCAGGCCCCAGAAGACCGGAGTGGGCAGGCCGAGCCACCAGAACATCAGGCCGCCCAGCGCTCCCTGCACAGCGGCAACGAACACGGTACCCATCAGGATCGCATGCACCGTCTCCGCAAAGCGGGACAGGATGTATGCCGTCTCCGGAGCACGCAGGGGCGAGAGACCCTCGATCCCCTGCAAGGCGGCTTCGCGGTCCCGCAGGAAATAGAACAGCAGGTAGAATGTCAGCACGAACATCACGGCCTGATTGATCGAGACGCGCAACAGCGACGTGCTTTGTCCCGTCAGCCATTGTACGAGTGCGGCGACCGAGCCCGCCGGATCGAGTTGGTCCTCGATCCACAGGGCAACGGCCGAAAGTGTGGGATAGTTCGACATGAAGCCATCCGCGTCCCAACCCCGGATGACTCCCTCCAGATAGGTGGCTCCGTTTACCGCTTCGCGAACGAGCTGCTGTGCAACGAATACCAGCGGCAGGCCGACGGCGATCGCCGCGACGCCAACCGATATCAGGGCTGCCAGATTTCGATTTCCGAGCCTTCCCTCGAGCCGCCGATGAGCCGGATAAAGGATGATTGCCAGCACGAGGGCCCAGGTCAAAGCCGGTAGAAACGGCAGCGCCAGCAGATAGCAGACATACAGACCGAGCGCTGTCGCCGCCAGGACGCCAAGAAATCTCAGTTGTTTCAGGTCGGGCATCTGTTTCAGGTCAGGCATCTGTCGTCGTTCCACAAGCCAGGCAAGCCTAATCGGTTCCCTTAAAAAAGGGCAGCTACCGTTGCCGTGCCCTTAGGGTGAAGGCGCTGTCGGCCCGGACGCGCAAGCACGTCAACGGGTTCGCCGGCAATTTCCATATCGGGACACGCGGTTCAGTGTGAGAACAACACCGGCAACCTAAGCTCATCGAGCACATCCTCGGTTGCCCCGCCCAGCACGAAATCGCGAACGACAGAGTGGCCGTAACCGCCCATCACCAACAAATTGGCTCCCCGCTCGATGGCATGCGACTGCAGGCCGATCCCAACCGGGCGCTCGTCAGCGTCGATAGAGGCGGCTTCCGCGGTCAGCCCACTCTTCCCAAGCCCCGCTGCCAGGCGCTCGGCGCCATTGCCTTCCATGATGGGCTTCTCACCGACGATGGTGAGCACGGTGATCTTGGATGCTCGTTCGAGGAATGGCTTGGCGTCCGCGACGGCGCGCGCTGCGACCCGGCTCCCATCCCAGGCGATCGCAACATGGTCGATCGGCTCGAAGGCCGGGGTCTCCGGCAGCAGGATGGCCGGCCGGCCGGCTCCGAACATGACGGCTTCCGCAGTGGCCCGCGACGTCGGATTGTCGGCCTCCCATCCGAGCAGCGAGATATCGAAATAACGTGCCTCGATTGCCGCGGCTTCGCCAATCAGCGCCAGCGCGGCCGACGACACGCCGGTCGTCAGGCTCACCGATTTCCTTGTGGCTTCCTCACGAATCCTCTCGAGCAGGTGCTCGCCGCGCTGGCGACCCGCCGCTTCGGCTTCACGAATGAGTTCCGGCAATTTGAGCAGCAGCCGCGACATGACGTTCGAAACGTCCGGAATATGGGCGTTGATAACTTCGGCATGAAGTTCGGCGTCCAGATATGCTGCAATCGCCGTCGCATTGGATGCGATCGCATCCGAGTTGCTGTCTGGATAGGTGGTAAGAGGGAGAAATGCCTGCAATTTCACGGGTCGATACCCCTCGTTGAAACGACATCGCCAGACACCGGCTGGGTGGGGCGACGCCGAGGGTATAATTGATGCATACCGGCCGCCAAGCTTTGACGTGGCTCAAATCGACCAGTTCTGCGAAAGAAGCAGCACGCCATGCTTTCGCTGAACCGGCGTTTCGGCCCGGCGTTCCGGCGACATCCGTTCCCTGAGTAGGAATCCGCAATCGCCAAATCTGGTCGCCAGGCATCTACCAGCCACTCGATCGTTGTTTTCGATTGATCCAGATCAAAGCCTTTCCGCCTTTCGCGCAGTCTCCTCGATCAGTCTTTGAAGGGAGAACAAACGTGCCAACGGACAGCTTGCTGGTTACTATCGCCGTCTTGGTCGTCTTTGCATTTTTTATGGCTGTGCTGAGCTATGCCTCTTTCGATGAGTCGCGTCGTCTGCCGCGCAAACAGCGCTTGGCCGTGGTCAAGACAGATGCGGAAGGGAAATCTCGTCCGTATTCAGTCAAGCCGAAAGCCTGAAGCATCAAATATGAGATAGCGCCCCGTAATCAGGGGAACCTTGAGGATGGGGCCTTCCTGATTTCGGTCCTGCATCGGCGGGCCTGCGACGTATGCGTGTCCCTTTAGCATGGTCTGCCAGATCGTAGGGAAGTCCGCGCCCTTGCTTCGCGTCGAATTACACTCCTTGACAAGCTTGGAGACGATGTTCGCCATCGGCGCGACCTCTTCGATAAGCTGCTGATTCCCAAGCCATCCTATGATCGCGACCGCCTGCATTTGATTTAAATCAAATGACCCGACATTTCTCGCTCATTGGGCTGGTTATGCCGGTCCATGCGCCATAAGGCTGAAGTTGTCGATTCAGCCGACTATCTGAATCAGATGCAAGAGGGGAGCGTGTGGGTGGGAATCAGCTTCGATAGCGACACAGGGCCAATAGAAAAAAGGCCGGACTGTTAAAGTCCGGCCAAGCATGAAGGTTCAAAACCTCCAGAGGGGAACGCGCCGGACGCAATGGGAGGAAACATCCGACGCAAGGCACATATGGGTCAGCCCAGGTGACGTTTCAACGACATGTGGTGGGCCACATCAGCCGCTCCGTAGAGCCACGCGCGGATTCAATCGTCACGGGCCGTGTTTCAGTTTTAGCGTGACAGCCATGTGAGAACGGTTTTACTGGACTGCTTAACAGTCCAGTTGTCGGTGATATGATGCCGCCTCCCCATAGCATGTACGTCATCGTTGTCGGCGCGACCGAAATGCTGGCTGCACTTGGCAGACCCTTGCGCTAGGGATCCACCATGCTTCTGGGAGCCATCGCCGACGATTTCACCGGTGCGAGCGATCTCGCCAATACGCTTGCCAAGGGCGGCATGGCGACGACGCAATTCATCGGCACCAGCGCCGATCCGGCGCCGTCCGGTTGTGAGGCAGGCGTTGTCGCCTTGAAGACACGGTCCATCGCCGCCGAACAGGCGGTGCGCCAGTCGCTTGAGGCCGCGCGCTGGCTGCTCGCGCAAGGCTGCGAACAGATCGTCTTCAAATACTGCTCGACATTCGATTCCACGCCGAAAGGCAATATCGGTCCCGTCGTCGAAGCCCTGCTCGACCTTCTCGGAGCGGACGTGGCGGTCGTCTGCCCGGCCTTTCCCGCGACCGGACGCCGACTGTTCATGGGCCATCTGTTCGTCGGCGACCGGCTGTTGAACGAATCCGGCATGGAGAACCATCCGCTGACGCCGATGACCGACCCCGATATCCGCCGCTGGCTTCGGCTCCAGACCCGTGGCGAAGTGGGGTTGGTGCCGCTGCATACGGTCCGTGGCGGTGTGTCGGCCATCGGGCAGGCCTTCGCCGAGCAGCAGGCACAAGGACGGCGGCTTGTCGTCGCCGATGCGGTCGCGGAGGACGATCTTCGGCTGCTCGGTCAGGCGCTTGCCGGCCACCGGCTTGTAACCGGCGGCTCCGGCATCGCGATGGGACTGCCGGAGAATTTCCGCAAGGCCGGCCGGCTTTCCCAGAGAACGCACGCCGCCGCAAGCGCCGCGGGGCCAGCCGTCGTGCTGTGTGGCTCCTGTTCGAAGGCTTCGCAGGCGCAGGTCGCCGCCTATCTCGCCGCCCATCCCGGCTTAGCTCTCGATCCGGCCGCGCTGATGGACAAAACCATGACGATCGACCACGCGGTCGATTGGTTCTGGCGGCAAAAGCAGGTGCCGATCATCTATTCGACAGCCGACGCCACCGCTGTTTCCGGCGCCCAGGCGCGCTACGGGCGCGCCGAGGTGGCGGAGACCATAGAGCGTTTCTTCGCGACGCTCGTGCGCCGGCTCGTCGACGGCGGGGTGCGCCGCGTGGTGGTCGGCGGCGGCGAGACATCCGGCGCCGTGGTCGAGGCGCTCGGCGTCAGCAGCCTGCGAATTGGCGAGGAGATAGACCCCGGTGTGCCGGCGTTGCTGGCCGATCGCGGCGGGCCGCTTGGCCTCGCGCTGAAGAGCGGCAATTTCGGCGCGAATGATTTCTTCGAGAAAGCAGTGCAAAGGATCGGTACGCTATGAGCGAACAGGCAATCCGCGACAATCTGGTCAAATGGGGCAAATCGCTGTTCGAGCGCGGCCTCACCGCCGGCTCGTCGGGCAACATGTCGGCGAGATTGGACGACGGGTTTCTGTTCACGCCGACCAATTCCTGCCTCGGTTTCCTCGACGCCGACAGGCTGTCGAAACTCGACGCCTCGGGCAAGCATGTCTCGGGCGACGCGCCGACCAAGGAATTGCCGCTGCATTTCGGCTTTTACGACCAGCGGCCCGCGGCGCGCGCCGTGGTTCATCTTCATTCGACCTATGCGACCGCGCTGTCCTGTCTCTTAGACGTCGATCCGGCCGACGCCATTCCGCCGATCACCCCCTATGTCGTGATGCGTGTCGGACAGGTGCCGGTGGTGCCCTACACCCGCCCCGGTTCGGAGGCGGTCAAGCCGCTGATCGACGCGCTTGCCGCGCGCCATCCCGCCGTCCTCCTGCAGAACCATGGGCCTGTGGTGGCCGGCGCCTCGCTCGATGCGGCAGTCTTCGCCATCGAGGAACTCGAGGAAGCGGCAAAGCTTGCCATCATCATGCGAGGCATGAGCGTCCGCCATCTCGATGCCGGCGCCATCGCCGAGCTCAACCAGCATTTCAAGCTGAAGTGACCATGCCGAGATTTTCCGCGAACCTCGGTTTTCTGTGGACCGACCGGCCCTTGCTGGACCGCATCGCCGCAGCCGCATCGGCGGGTTTCAAAGCGGTCGAACTGCATTGGCCCTATGACGTCCCGGCCGGGCTTGTGAAGCAGGCTTGTGAAAAGCACGGCGTGGAATTGCTCGGCATCAACACGCCTGTCGGCGATGCCGCCAAGGGCGATTTCGGCCTTGGCGCGCTGCCGGGCCGGCAGTCGGATTTCGCCAAGAGCTTCCATCAGGCCGCGGCCTATGCGCGCCAGAGCGGCGCGTCGTCGGTCCATGTCATGGCCGGTGTCGTCGAGCCTGAAGCCAAGCCGGAAGCCACGGAAGTCTTCGCGCGCAATCTCGCCTTCGCGGCAGCTGCCGCCCCGGATCTGACGCTGCTTCTGGAACCGATCAACCAGCGCGACAAACCGGGATATTTCTATTCGACGATCGCCGAGGCGGCGGCGTTGATCGAACGCGTCCGCGCGCCCAACATCCGGATCATGTTCGACGTCTACCATGTCGGCGTCAGCGAAGGCGACATCCTCACACGCCTCGAACGTAATTTGCCGATGATCGGCCATGTGCAGATCGCCGCCGTTCCCAGTCGCGCCGAGCCGGACGAAGGCGAGATCGCCTATGGCGCCATATTCGCCGCGCTCGACCGGCTCGGCTATGCCGGCTGGGTCGGCTGCGAGTACAGGCCGCGCGCCGGCACCGACGAGGGATTGCGCTGGATGAAGACGCTCCAGGTTTCGCTGTGAGCAAGAGGAGCAGCGAAAGCGGTGGCGGCCTGCGGCTGCGACAAGAAGGATCGGCAGCGTCGAGATCGCACGCGATTGTGGACCAACTGTCGATCTTGTAACCGGTTGTAGCCTCACAAGCCCGACAGGAGATCAGGACGAGATTTTGGATTCGTCGTGGCGGCCGTTGTGGCCGCCACGGTTCTGGAGATGCCCAAGCGTCCTCAGTCGATGTCGAAGGAGACGCCCTGCGCCAGCGGCAGCGCCTTCGAATAGTTCACCGTGTTGGTGGCACGCCGCATATAGGCCTTCCAGGCGTCCGAGCCGGATTCGCGGCCGCCGCCGGTCTCCTTCTCGCCACCGAAGGCACCGCCGATCTCGGCCCCTGACGTGCCGATATTGACATTGGCGATGCCGCAGTCCGAACCGTCGACGCCGAGAAAGCGTTCGGATTCCTGCAGGTCGCGGGTGAAGATCGACGACGACAGTCCCGCGCCGACCGCATTGTGCTCGTCGAGCACGGCGTCGAAATCCGAGTATTTCATCACGTAGAGGATCGGCGCGAAGGTCTCTTCGGTCACCGGCGAGACTTGGCTTTGCATTTCGACCAGTGCAGGATGCACATAATAGGCGTCGGGATGGCCGTTCTCGACCCGGCCGCCACCGGTCACCTTGCCGCCATGAGCTGTGGCTTCCTTCAAAGCCTTCTGCATGTTGTCGAAGGCTGCCTTGTCGATAAGCGGACCGACCAGCGCTGATGTCTCCAGCGGATTGCCGACCGAAACACTCTCATAGGCCTTCTTCAGGCGCGGCAGCAGAGCGTCATAGACGCTGTCGTGCACGAACAGACGCCTCAGCGTCGTGCAGCGCTGTCCGGCCGTGCCCATGGCGCCGAAGGCGATGGCGCGCAGCGCCATGTCGAGATCGGCCGTCGGGCAGACGATACCGGCATTGTTGCCGCCGAGCTCCAGCACGGCGCGCGCAAAGCGCTTCGCCAGCCGCGGACCGACATCCCGGCCCATACGGGTCGAGCCGGTGGCCGAGACCAGCGGAACCTTCGGATGATCGACCAGGATTTCGCCGACGGCGCGATCGCCGATCAGCACCGGCGCCAGGCCTTGCGGCGCGTCATCGCCGAAACGCTTTGCAGCGCGCTTGAAGATTGCTTCGCAGGCGAGCGCCGTCAGCGGCGTCTTCTCCGACGGCTTCCACACCACCGCGTCGCCGCAGACCAGCGCAAGCGCTGCATTCCACGACCACACCGCGACCGGGAAATTGAAGGCCGAGATGACGCCGACGACACCCAGCGGATGCCAGGTTTCCATCATGCGATGGCCGGGGCGCTCGGTGGCGATGGTCAAGCCGTATAATTGCCGAGAGAGGCCGACGGCGAAATCGCAGATGTCGATCATCTCCTGCACTTCGCCGAGCCCTTCGGACGGGATCTTGCCGACTTCGATCGACACTAACCGGCCAAGCTCGGCCTTGTGCGCGCGCAGTTCCTCGCCAAGCAGCCGTACCAGTTCGCCGCGCTTCGGCCCCGGCACCAGCCGCCACGCCTGGAAGGCTTTATGGGCATTATCGATGGTCTTGGCCGCATCGGCCGGCGAGATCGTCTTCAGCGCTGCGATCTGCTCGCCAGTCACCGGGCTGCGCACGATAAGATCGCCGCCCGAAAGCGCGCCCTCGGCGACGCCCAGTTTCGCCAGCAGCCCGGCTGTTTCCTTCGCAATCGTCATTTTTGTCCCTTTCAGATCCCGTCGCTTATATGGCGTCGGTCAAAGTCTTGTGCCATGCCGTCCCTGTGCCGATCGGCACATCAGGCACTGTCATGGCGTGGCATTACTCGTTTCAGGGAAAAATCGCCACCCCGGCATGGTCTAAGCCAAGGTCGGACCGTTGAACCAGTGAGGTGAGCGATTCAGCGCGCCGTCTGCGCGGTTCCCCGCGCGGCGCCTTCCTTCATCAGCCGGTCGATATGCATGCGGATATGGGCGGCCTCGGCTGCCGTGTTGGCAAGTGCGATGGCGCGGTCGAAGGCGATTCGCGCCTCCTCGCCACGACCAAGCTGCATCAGCAGTCCGCCCTTGAGGCCAAAGAAGTGGAAATAGCCGGAAAGCCTCTGCTCCAGCGGCTCGATCATCGCAAGTGCCGCTTCCGGCCCGCGCACCTTGGCGACCGCGACGGCGCGATTGAGCGTCACCACCGGCGACGGCTGCATCTGCTCGAGCAGGCCGTAGAGCAGGTCGATCTCGGTCCAGTCCGTGTCTTCGGGCTTTTCCGCCCGCGCATGCAGGGCGGCGATCGCCGCTTGCACCTGGTAGGGACCGGGCTTCTGGTGGCGCAGCGCCTTGTCGACCAGCGCCAGCCCCTCGTCGATCATCTTGCGGCTCCACAGGCCGCGGTCCTGGTCTTCGAGCAGGACGATCTCGCCGTTCTCGTCGAAACGCGCCGGCGCACGCGCATGCTGGAGAAGCAAAAGCGCCGTCAGGCCCATGATCTCCGGCTCGGTCTGGAACAGCCTGAGCAGCAGCCTGGCCAGCCGGATCGCCTCTTCGCAGAGCGGCGCACGGGCCGGCGCCTCGCCGCTGTTGGTCGAATAACCTTCGTTGAAGATCAGGTAGACCATGGCGGCGACGGCGGCGAGCCGTTCGGACCGCTCGACCGCACCGGGCGTCTCGAACGGCACGCCGGCATCGGCGATGCGCGCCTTGGCGCGTGTGATACGCTGCTCCATGGCGCTTTCACCGACGAGAAAGGCGCGGGCGATCTGCTTGACGGACAGGCCGGAGACGATGCGCAACGCCACGGCGATCTGCTGCGTCGCCGGCAGGTCGGGATGGCAGCAGATGAACAGCAGCCGCAGGATGTCGTCGCGGTAATGCGCGCCGTCCAGCCGCTCGGCGATATCGGTCTCGGCATCCTCCAGATCGGAGATCTGGTCCTCTTCCGGCAGCGGCGCCTGCTTGGCACGCTTGCGCACCGCGTCGATGCCGCTGTTGCGGCCGACAAAGATCAGCCAGGCTGCCGGATCGCGCGGCGGGCCGTTTGCCGGCCAGTTCTTCAGCGCTCTCAGGCAGGCGTCCTGGAAGGCTTCCTCCGCCGCATCGAGATCGCGGAAGTAGCGCAGCAACGCGCCCATCGCCTGCGGGCGGGCGGTGCTGATCGCCGAGCTGATCCAGGCAAGGTCGGTCATGCGGAAACCTTAGCGGGATTGAAGAGCGAAACCGGCCGTATTTCGTAGGAGCCGCCGCTCGGGTTGACCTCGGAAAGCTCGCGGGCGAAGTCGACGGCCTCGCCGAGGTCGCCGCATTCGAGCGTGTAGAAACCGAGGAACTGTTCCTTGGTTTCGGCAAACGGACCGTCGATGACGACCGCTTCGCCCTTGACCTTCCTCAGCGTTGTCGCGGCGGTCGTCGGCAGCAGCCGCGCCACTGGCCCAAGCCGGCCGGCTTTGGCGTATTTTTCCTGCACACCCAGAAGTTTCGTCATGACCTCGTCATCCTGTTCCTTGCTCCAGGAGCAGACGACGTCTTCAGAGGCGTAGCAGAGGATAGCGTAGAGCATGGGATGTCCTTTTCTCCGTCAAAGGACGAAACACTAGGACCGATCCCGACAGTGCGTCGATAAAAAAATCACCCCGCGATGGACATGCAAGCCGGCGACGGCACGTACCTGGCATCAGCCCTCCCGTGCCTTCAGCCATCTCAGGACGAGCAGTTCCTCGTCATCGAGGCCGGGGATCGACCGCTTCCGCTTGTTCGCATCCGCCATTTCGAGGCGCAGCCGTCCTTCGGACCAGGCTTCGAAAACCTGCGGGTGGATGTAGCATTTGCGGCAGACGGCGCGCGTGTTGCCCAGCCGCTCGGCCACCTTGTCGACGACGCCGTTCATAACCCGCCTCTGCTGTGCCTGGCTTTCGGGCCGTTCGGTTTGCGCAAGCAGCGACGTAGCATGAATGGTGCCGCCCCAGGTTCGGAAATGCTTGGAGCTGAAATCGGCCCCGGCCGTCTCCCTGATGTAGCGGTTGACGTCGTCGGAGCGGATCGGTCGCCTGCTTCCGTCCTCGTCGAGATACTGGAACAGCTTCTGGCCCGGCAGATCCTGCGCCCCGCGCACGATCCTGGCGATCCGGCGATCGACGAGCTTCAGTTTCCATTCCTTGCCGGACTTGCCTTTAAAGGCGAAACGCAGGCTCGAGCCATTGATGTCGACATGGCGGTCGCGCAGCGTGGTCAGTCCAAAGCTGTTGTTGTCACGAGCGTAGGCGGCATTGCCAACGCGGATCATCGTGTTGTCGAGCAGCCAGACCACAGCGGCGACAACCCGTTCCAGCGGCAGGCCGCGACGGCGCAGATCGGCATCGATCTGGCGTCGCAGTTCAGGCAGGCTTTCCGCAAAGGCGACGAGGCTCGAATATTTGACGCCGTCGCGCTCCTCCGCCCACAGCGCATGGTAGCGATACTGCTTGCGCCCGCGCTGATCCCGGCCCGTCGCCTGGATATGACCGTCGGCATCCGGCGAGATCCACACGTCCGTCCACGCCGGTGGAATTGCGAGCGCCTTGATGCGGGACATCGAGACCTCGTCGACGCCCTGCCCGTCAGGCCCTTTGTATGAAAATCCCCTGCCAGCCCTGAACCGGCGGATACCGGGCTCGGCGTCGGTGATGTAGGAAAGCGAGGCGCGATCGGCAGAGGCTTGCGACCCATTTTTCGACACCCCGTTCTTTGGTGCAACCTTCCTGGCAGCCAATCGGCCAGTCGACGACCCGGATTTGTCCAGCATATCCTCTCCACGGAATTTTCCCGTAGATAAGCGACGGATCGGCCGCTGGTTCCGCCATGGCTACACAAAGATGTCAGGTTTGCCGCATGCGCGTTTGGGAACCGGTCTTCCGTCGATGTTCGGCGCATACGATTGCGGCCTTGCTTGCCGTCATGCCTTTTCGAGCACGACCGGAATGACGTCGACCGCTTGCTCGCCGACCTGCCCTCCGGTCGTCTTCAGGACGCCGACGATCGGCGCTACATCCGAATAGTCGCGGCCGTGGCCGACGGTGATGTGGTCGTTGCTTGCCCGCATGCCGTTGGTCGGATCGAATTCCTGCCATCCGGTGTCGCGCCCGCACCACACCTTCACCCAGGCATGCATGGCGTCGGCCCCTTCCAGTCGCGGTTTTCCGCGCGGCGGAATGGTGCGCAGGAACCCGCTGACATAGCCGGCGGGGATACCCAGGCCGCGCAGGCCGGCGATCATGATGTGTGAAAAATCCTGGCAGACACCTCGTTTCAGCCTGAAAGCGTCGCTGGCTCGGGTCCGGACGGTGGTCGCCTTGCCGTCATAGGTGAAATCGCGATGAATGCGGTCGCACAGGTCCATGGCGATGCCGGCGACGGAACTGCCGACACTGCCCCGCGCGTAATCCGTGATCGCCGCGTCGACGCCTGCATGGTCGCTGGCTGCCAGGAAGTGATGCGGTGTATCAGGCGACAGCGACCGCACCGCGTCGAGTTCCTCGCGCAGCTGGCGAATGTCGGGCGACACGTCGAGCCCGGGTTCCGGCCGCGAGACCGCAACGCGCGCGCTCATCCTGATGTCGAGTGCATCGTGAACGTCGCGAAAGGCGATCGACGTGACGCTGTTGCCAAAGAAATCGGAAAAGTCCGAGCGTTCGCTCGGTGCCGGCGCGAAGGACAGCGAAGCGGCGATCACGCGCTGCACGCCTGATATCGTCGGCGGCAATACGTGCACCTGATGACGGCCGCCGCCGGCGGCAGCATCATAATCGTAACGCAGATTGAGCCTGATGTCGTAGAGCATGCCCGCCTTTATCCGAACCCGCCCTTACCCGAAATAGGCTTTGGCGAGGCTGTTGTAGAGGCCGCCGATCTCGTCGGCGAGATCGTCCAGGGCCTTCGCCGTCATGTCCGAGGGCTCCATGATGGCAATCGCCGTGTTGAGCTGCAGTATCTCCTTCGCTGCCGGCGACATATGCCCCTCGCCGCCGACGGAAGGCAACAGTGCGATTTCGGCCTTCAGCCGCTCGAGCTGGAACAGGATGGAGCGCGGGTTGAGCGGATCGAGCACCAGGAGGTCGATCACCGTGCGCCGGCCGGCCTGCACCGGGTACTGCCGCCGATGGGTCATGACGCTGTCGCCGATCTCCAGCATCATGTCGAGCGCGCCGTCCGGCGCCGCAGCCCTGGTCAGCCGGGCGAGCGTGCGAGCTATCTGGATGCCGCGTTCCAGGCGCCGGCCGATCTCCAGGAAGCGCCAGCCGGTGAAGCGGTACATATTCTCATGCAGCAGGCCGGAAAACCCGGCGAGCTTGCGCAGGATGACCGTCATCGCCCGCGTCGCGTCATCGCCCGGCGCCACCGTTGTCGCGAATTGATGGATGGTCTTCGACAGATCCTTCAGCGCCAGCCAGCCATCGGGCGAGAAACGGTCGCGGATCTGCCCAGCGCTGTAGACGGCGCTGTCCAGCGTGCCGATCAGCCCCGGCGGGATCGCCGTCGTGACGTCGATGCCGAACGGTTCGAGATGGTCTCTGATATCGGCAAGCAGCGGCATGTCCGGATCGGACGCCTCGGCCAGCCGCACGTGATAGGCGCGCAGGATGCGCACCGTGTCTTCCGATCGCTCGATATAGCGGCCGAGCCATGTCAGGTTTTCCGCCGCGCGGCTGGGCAGGCTGCCCGGCAAGGTGCGGGTGAAGCTGTCATGCTCCTGCGGCAGCAGCGTCTCGCGCTCCACCGGTCTGTCGCTGACCACCCACACATCCGCCGCCTGGCCGCCACGCTGCATGGCGATGGCGGTCGGGTCGAGCGAGAAGCCGACACGGGCAAAACCGCCTGGCATCACCGTCCAGCCTTCCGGCGTTCGCGCCAGATAGACGCGCAGGCTTGCCGGCCGCGGCTCCAGCCAGCCGCCGACATAGACCGGCGTGGTCGAAAGCGTCACCGCTTCCTGTCCGACGAAGTCGCCGCCGTCCCGTTCGATCCGGGCTATCAGTTCGGCCCGCTCCCCGGCAACCAGCGCCGAGCCCAGCCTGGTGCAATCGTCATCCTCGAAGGCAAGCCGCGTCGACAGCGCCGGACCGATCACCATGCGGTCGAGATTGGCGAGCACATGCGCGCGCTCCGTCTCCCGCCCGCACCACCATGTCGCGACGCTCGGCAAGAGAAGTTCCTCATTGCGCAATTCGCGCGAAATCTTCGGCAGGAAGGCGAACAGCGCCCGCGTTTCCATCAGGCCGGAACCGAGCGCGTTGACGGCCGAAACGGCTCCCCGGCGGACCGCCTCGACCAGCCCTGGCGTGCCGATCTGCGAATCCGGCCGCAACTCGAGCGGATCGGCGAAGGCGGCGTCGAGCCGTCGCCACAGCACGCTGACCGGCATCAGCCCTGAAACGGTGCGTACCATGAGCCGGCCGCCGGAGACGGTCAGATCCTCGCCTTCGAGCAGCATGATGCCGAGATAGCGGGCGATATAGGCATGTTCGTAGTAGGTTTCGTTGAGCGGCCCCGGCGTCAGGATGGCAACCCGGCCGCCTGATACCTTGGCCATGCCGTTCAGCGCGTCGCGAAAGCGACGGAAGAAGCCGGCAAGGCGGTGCACATGCATCTCGCCATAGATGTCGGACAGCGCACGCGTGGTGGCGACGCGGTTTTCCAGCGCGAAGCCGGCACCCGACGGCGCCTGCGTGCGGTCGCCCAGAACCCACCAGCGGCCATCCGGTCCACGGCCGAGCTCGAAGGCGCAGAAATGCAGGAAATGGCCGCTGGCCGGCCTGATACCGACGACGGGCCGCAAATATTCCGGGCTGGCCGCGATCAGTCCCGCCGGCAGGATGCCTTTCTCGACCAGACGGTTCGGCCCGTAGATATCGGCGATCGTTTCCTCGAACAGCTCGGCCCGCTGGACGAGGCCGGCGCTGATGTCAGCCCATTCCTGCTCCTCGATCAGCAAGGGAACATGCGCCAGCGGCCATTCGCGCTCATTGGCGCCGGCCTTGTCGTAGACGCGGTAGTAAACACCGGCGTCGCGCAGATACTGGTCGGCGCGGGCGAAGCGTTGGGCGAGCTTTTCTGGCCCCAGCTCTTCCAGTGCCTCGATGAAGTCCTTCCAGACCGGGCGGGGATTGCCCGATGCATCGACCATCTCGTCGACGACGCCGTCGATCGGCTGGTAATGCTCCAGCAGGTTATGCGGCCTGCCGTGGATTTTCTCGTGATTCCCCTTTGCCATGGCTGATCAGAGTCTTGCGGGCCGCCGCAGGTCAAGGGTCATCGGAAAATCCTCAGAAGCTTCTTCGTCGCGCAGCACGTAACCGGACGGCGTATGGCCGCGCGGCTCGAAGCGGGCGAGGCGTCGCGCCTCCGCTTCGTTGCCGTTGACCGGGAAGGTGTCGTAGCTGCGCCCGCCGGGATGCGCCACATGATAGACGCAGCCGCCGACCGCCCGGCCCGACCAGCGGTCGTAGATGTCGAAGACCAGCGGCGTGTTGACCGGCAGCGCCGGATGCAGGCCCGATGCCGGCTGCCAGGCCTTGAAGCGGACGCCGGCCACCGCGATTTCTCTGACGTCGGTCACCTTCATCGGCACGATGCGGCCGTTACAGACGACGGCGTGACGCTCCGGGTTGAGCCCTTCGGTCTTCACCTGCAGCCGCTCGACCGAGGAATCGACGAAGCGCACGGTGCCGCCGATCGCGCCCTGCTCGCCCATGACATGCCACGGCTCCAGCGCTTGCCGCAGCTCCAGCTTGATGCCGGCTTGGCTAACCTCGCCGCAGAACGGGAAGCGGAATTCGAGCTGCGCGTCGAACCATTCGGGGCGAAACTCGAAGCCGTTCAGCTTGAGATCATCGAGCACGTCGAGAAAGTCAGCCCAGACATGGTGCGGCAGCATGAAACGGTCATGCAATGACGTGCCCCAGCGCACGAAGCGGCCATCGAGCGGGTTTTTCCAGGCGCGGGCGATGATGGCACGCACCAGCAATTGCTGCGCCAGGCTCATGCGCGCATTGGGCGGCATCTCAAAGCCGCGGAACTCGACCAGCCCCAGCCGGCCGGTCGGGCCGTCCGGCGAAAACAGCTTGTCGATGCAGATTTCCGAGCGATGCGTGTTGCCGGTAACATCGGTCAACAGGTTGCGGAACAGCCGGTCGACCAGCCACGGCAATGGCGCATTGTCCTTGTCCGGGTGCGGCACCTGCGCCATCGCGATCTCGAGCTCGTAGAGCGAATCGTGGCGCGCCTCGTCGAAGCGCGGCGCCTGGCTGGTCGGACCGATGAACAGGCCTGAGAACAGGTAGGACAAAGACGGGTGCCGCTGCCATTGCAGCACCAGGCTCTTCAAGAGGTCGGGGCGGCGCAGGAACGGGCTGTCATTGGGTGTCGCGCCGCCGACGACGACATGGTTGCCGCCGCCGGTGCCGGTATGGCGGCCGTCGATCATGAACTTGTCGGCGCCAAGCCGCGTCTGCCGCGCCTCCTCGTAGATCGCCATGGTCGTCGCCACGCAGTCCTGCCAGTTCGCGGCCGGATGGATGTTCACCTCGATGACACCGGGATCCGGAGCCACACGGATGACGTTGAGGCGCGGATCGTGCGGCGGGCCATAACCCTCGATATGCACTGGCAGGCCGATGGCCTTTGCCGCGTTCTCGGCCGCCGCGACCAGTTCGAGATAATCTTCCAGCGCCTCGACCGGCGGCATGAACACGCAAAGCCGTCCGTCGCGCGGCTCGACCGACAGCGCCGTGCGCACCGCGCCGCCGATCTCGGTGATCTCCTGCTCGACCCGGTCCTGCTGGCCGGTCGCGGCGGTGAAGGACACCGCCTGCTGGCGGCGCACCATTTCGTCGGCGCCTTCCAATTCGGCCGGACTGGCCTCGGGCAAAGGAGCGGCCACAGGCAAGGGAGCGGCCTCGGGCACAATGGCCTCGCGCGCCGGCAATGGCCCGCGCGGCAGGGAAGGATCGACCGGCACGATGTAGGGGAATTGCGCCGGCGGCACATAGGGAAGCGTGCCAAGCGGCAGGCGGTAGCCGACCGGTGAATCGCCCGGCACCAGGAACAGCTTGCCGCGCCGCGTCTTCCACTTCTCCGAACGCCAGCGCGGACCCGACGCCTGACTGTTCCAGCGCTGCACAGGCAGGACATAGCCAGACGGCTTGGTCAGGCCGCGTTCGAACACCCGCGCCATGCGGCTGCGCTCCTCGGGGTCCTCGAGCTTCGAATTGGACGGATCGACATTGTCCGGCAGCTTGCCTTCCTTGAGCAGCCACTCGGCCGGGTCCTCATAGGCTTCGCTGACCATGGCCTTGTCGATGCCGAGTTCATCGGCAATCGTCGTCAACAGGCTTTCAGCCTGCTTCGGCCCGATATCTGCTTCGCTGTTTTCCCGTGCGATCAGCGACGGGTCGCTCCACACCGGCTCGCCGTCGGTGCGCCAGTAGAGCGAGAAGGTCCAGCGCGGCAGGCTCTCGCCTGGATACCACTTGCCCTGCCCGTAATGCAGGAAGCCGCCGGGCGCGAAACGCTCACGCAGCCGGCGGATCAAAGCATCGGCCTTTTCGCGTTTGGTCGGGCCGACGGCGGCGGTGTTCCACTCCTCCGCCTCGAAATCGTCGATCGACACGAAGGTCGGTTCGCCACCCATGGTCAGCCGCACGTCCCCGGCCTCGAGCGCGGCATCGACCTGATTGCCCAACCCATCAAGCGCCTGCCAGCTTTCATCCGAGAACGGCTTGGTGATGCGCGGGTGCTCGGCGATGCGGTCGACCCGCATGTCAAAGCCGAACTCGACATTGGCGAAGCTCGCCATGCCGGAAATGGGCGCGGCGTTGCGGAAATGCGGCGTTGCCGCCAGCGGTACATGGCTTTCGCCGGTGAGCAGGCCGGAGGTCGGGTCGAAGCCGATCCAGCCGGCCCCCGGCAGATAGACTTCGCACCAGGCATGCAGATCTGTGAAGTCGATCGCCGTGCCGGGCGGCCCGTCGAGCGCGACGAGGTCAGGTTTCAACTGGATCAGGTAGCCGGAGACGAAACGCGCGGCAATGCCGAGATTCCTCAGGATCTGCACCAACAGCCAGCTCGTATCGCGGCACGAACCTTTCTTGGCGGCCAGCGTTTCCTCCGGCGAAAAGACGCCGGTTTCCATGCGCACGATATAGGCGATCTCGCGTTGCAGCCGCGCATTGAGATCGACGAGGAAATTGACGGTGTTGGTCGGACTGCGGCCGATGGTTTTCAGGAACGCCGACAGCAGCGGCCCGGCCGGCTCCGGCGTCCGGTAGATGGCAAGATCGTCGCTGATCTCTTCCGGGTATTCGAACGGAAACGTCTCGGCCGACGGCTCGACGAAGAAGTCAAACGGATTGTAGACCGTCATGTCGGCGACGAGGTCGACCTCGATCTTCAGTTCGCTCACCGGCTCAGGAAAGACGAAGCGGGCGAGGAAATTGCCATAGGGGTCCTGCTGCAGATTGACGAAGTGGTTCGCCGGCTCGACCTTCAGCGAATGGCTGAGCACCTTGGTTCGGGAATGCGGCGCCGGCTGCAGCCTGATGACCTGAGGGCCGAGCACGACCGGCCGGTCATATTTGTAATGGGTCAGGTGGTAGACGGCTGCCAGAATTGCCATGGTGCCCCGTAAGTCGGCGTTTCAAACGAATTCGCCGAACCCTGACACAAATGCTGGCCATTCTCCAAGCAGAGATGTTGCGGTGCACCTAATTTACGCGGCTATTGAACGCTGCCTGGCATGATTGATCACTGCCGGCTTCCAGCGAGCGTCTGCGCTTGGCGAAGACCCTCGCGTCTTCGTCATCCTGGGGCGGAGCAAGAAGCGCAGCGACGCGGCGCAGACCCCAGGATCCTGTGTGTTGGTTCAGGTGTATGGTTTGAAGTGGGAAGGAGGCCGAGTGGATCCTGGTCGTCCTTTCGGACAGGCCGTGGCATGGCCCGGTCCCTTCCCACCGGTGAACCATCAACCTGAACAGTTGCACGGGGCTGTTCCAAGCAGACCCCGCACCACAGGAAGAGGCATGGACATGATAGTGCAGAACTATGTCGGCTGCGACATCTCCAAGCAGTGGCTCGATTTTTTTGATGAGACAAGCAACCGATATCAGCGCATCGCCAACCAGGCCGATGCGATCGCTGCCTATGTGGCGGGCCTCGACCCCAGTCGAGACTTCATCGTCATGGAGGCGACAGGCGTCCATGACCGGCTGCTGCGCCACGCGCTGGCCAAGGCAGGCGTTCCATTCTCCCGGCACAACCCGGCGCACACTCACCCCTATGCCAAGTCGACGAGACGGCGAGCCAAGACGGATCGTCTCGATGCCAGGATGCTGAGCGGCTATGGCCGCCGCTATCAGCCTGCACCCGAGCCGGGGCCGTGCGAAGAAAACGAGCGACTTCAATCGCTTGCCCGTCACCGTGACCAACTGGTCGATATGCGGGCAAGGCTGAAGAAGCTCCTCGGTGAGGCCTTCGAGGAGACTGTCGTTGCCGAGCTGGAAGACATGATTGCCGGCTTCGACACACGCATCAAAGCGCTCGAGAGCCGGATCGCCAAAGTCATTCGTCAATCCGAGGACACCGCCCGCGATTATACGCTGATGATCTCCGTGCCCGGTGTCTCCAAGATCAGCGCGCTCTCGCTCCTAGCGCACCTGCCAGAGCTCGGCCAGCGCTCGCCTAAGTCGATCGCGGCACTCGCCGGCCTTGCCCCGTTCGATAATAAGAGCGGTAAGCTCCAACGCAGGAGCCAGATCCAGGGCGGTCGATCGCGTGTGCGTCGGGCTCTCTATATGGCGGCGCTGAGCGCCATCCGAGCCTGTGACCGCTTCAGAGCTTTCTACACCGACCTTGCAGCCCGCTCAGGCTCCAAGAAACTGGCCATCATCGCCGTCGCAAGGAAGCTCCTGGTCGTCCTCAACGCCATCATCCGCGATAAAACCGCATTCGCATGAACACAGTTGCCATGCCGTGAGTTCGGCCGAAGAACGCAGCGGCGCAAAGGTTGCGATCCCTTCTGCCTGACTTCCGCACTGCAGGTTCTGCGCCGATGCGGCGCCTCGACGTCACGGCATGGATCCTCGGGTCTGCGCTCCGCTTCGCGTTCGCTCCGCCCGAGGATGACGAAGCGGAGGGCTTGGCCAACTACTAAAAGAACGCCTGCAACCCGGTCTGCGCCCGCCCAAGGATCAGCGCATGCACGTCGTGCGTGCCTTCATAGGTGTTGACGGTTTCAAGGTTCTGCGCGTGGCGCATGACGTGATAGCCGATCTGGATGCCGTTGCCGCCATGCATGTCGCGGGCCTGCCGGGCAATGTCGAGCGCCTTGCCGCAATTGTTGCGCTTGACGATCGAGATCATCTCCGGCGCCATCTTGCCTTCGTCCATCAGCCGCCCGACGCGCAGGCTGCCCTGCAGGCCGAGCGCGATCTCGGTCTGCATGTCGGCGAGCTTCTTCTGGAAAAGCTGCGTGCCGGCCAGCGGCTTGCCGAACTGCTTGCGGTCGAGGCCATATTGGCGCGCCCGGTGCCAGCAATCTTCCGCCGCGCCCATCGCGCCCCAGGAGATGCCGTAGCGCGCCCGGTTGAGGCAGCCGAACGGACCTTTCAAGCCGGAGACGTTGGGCAGCAGCGCGTCTTCGCCGACCTCGACGCCCTCCATCACCACCTCGCCGGTGATCGACGCGCGCAGCGACAGCTTGCCGCCGATCTTCGGCGCCGACAGCCCCTTCATGCCCTTTTCCAGCACGAAGCCGCGAATCTGGTTGTCATGCGCCGCCGATTTCGCCCAGACGACGAAGACGTCGGCGATCGGTGCGTTGGATATCCACATTTTTGAGCCGGAGACCTTGTAGCCGTTTGCCGTCTTCTCGGCTCGCGTCTTCATGCCGCCCGGGTCTGAACCGGCATCCGGCTCGGTCAGGCCGAAGCAGCCGATCCACTCGCCGCTGGCGAGCTTCGGCAGGTATTTCTTGCGCTGCGCCTCCGAGCCATAGGCATGGATCGGATACATCACCAGCGACGACTGCACGCTCATCATCGAGCGATAGCCCGAGTCGATGCGCTCGACCTCCCGCGCCACCAGCCCGTAGGTGACGTAGTTGGCGCCGAGCCCACCATATTCTTCCGGAATGGTTATGCCGAGCAGCCCGGCCTCGCCCATCTCGCGAAAGATCCCGGCATCCGTCTTTTCCTCGAGATAGGCTTCCTCGATCCTGGGAGCGAGCTTGTCGGCGGCGAATGCCGCCGCGCCATCGCGCACCATCCGCTCGTCTTCCGAAAGCTGGTCCTCGATCAGGAAGGGATCTTCCCAGACGAATGCGTTCTTGTCGGCGGCCATGGCCTCGGTCTCCAGAATCTATGCATGTCGCCCAAAAGTGTTCAGCGGTTTTGGGATAACGACATGCACAAAACAAAAAATCTCGGATGCCGGGGCTTATCGGCTTCCAGCTCGAAAAAATCAAACGAAATTGCTTCACCGATCAATGATCGTTAGTAATGGATCATGAACGTTCAGCGCCGCCTTTTGCCTGGTATCAGCGCCCTTGCCGCCTTCGAGGCGGTGGCCCGGCTGGGCAGTTTCACCGCCGCCGCGCAGGAACTCGATCTGACCCAGGGCGCCGTCAGCCGCCAGATAAGGCATTTGGAGGACCAGTTCGGCCGCCGGCTGTTCGATCGCGACAGCCGCAATGTCAGGCTGTCGTCGGCAGGAGAGATCTATGCCGAAGCGGTGCGCGCCGCGCTGGGTCAATTGCGCGACGCAGCTCTTGGATTGATGAGCAATCGGCATAGTGGCATCTTGAACCTCGCCATTCTGCCGACCTTCGGCACGCGCTGGCTGATGCCGATGATCCCCGATTTCGTCGAAAACAACCCGGACATCACCATCAATTTCGTCACCCGCATCGGCCGCTTCGACTTCGCTCGCGAAAGGCTCGACGCCGCCATCCATTTTGGCTTGCCCGACTGGCCGGACGCCGACTCGACGCTGCTGGTCCGCGAAGAGGTGGCGCCTGTCGTCTCGCCCGAATTTCTGGCCGGCCGCGCCATTGCCACGCCTGCCGATATCGGTCGCCTGCCGCTGCTGCATATGGCGACGCGGCCCGGCGCATGGACCGAGTGGTTCGAGCATCAGGGTTTGAGCGCGCCGACCGGGCCGGGCATGCAGTTTGAGCAATTCGGCACCGCCGCCCAGGCCTGCATGGCCGGGCTCGGCGTGGCGCTGCTGCCGCAGGTCCTCATATCCGGCGAATTGCAGCGCGGCCAGCTCGTGCCGGCGCCGGGCCGGCCGATGCAAAGCCGCAGCGCCTATTACCTTGTCGTGCCGCACGACAAGCGCGGCCATCCGCCCGTCGCCTCGTTTCGCGACTGGCTGCTCGGTCGCGTTTAAAAGGTGTTTCCGCTTCAGAGCATCGGACCCGAGGCAAGCGACTAAGGGTCCAAACACAAAACCCGCCTCGGGGGCGGGTCGCTGGCGCCAATCGGCACCATGCCAAAATTTCTAGCATAACTGCCGGCACAAAGCAAGAACAAATTTGCCATTTGCGCCAGCCGCCGCGCAAGATATCGAAGAGATTGGCGACTAAGAAATCGACCCGCCTCCGTGCAAACCGCTACAGCAATTCTTGCCACTTCCGCGCGCCACGAACGACGCGCACAATCTCCGCGCCGTCCTCGATCTGGCGATAGAGGATGAGGTAATTTCCTACAGGGAACGTGCGCAAGTCCGCTCGCACTTCCGGCCGCGCAACACCCATTCCCGGCATGTCGGCGATGCGCTGGCAATGGGTGTACATTTCGCCGTACCAACGTAGTGCTGCTGACGGGCTGTCCTCGGCGATGTAGAGCGCAATGGCCTCGATATCCGCCTCAGCTTCCGGTCGTAAGCGCAGCGTCATCACGACTTGCGTTCGGCGATTCTCGCATCGAGCTTGCTTTTGATCCGGGCGAACGCTTGGTTGCCATCGACCGCGTTGCCACTTGCCATGCCTTCGTCCCAAAGACGGCCCAACTCGTTGATAGCCTGATCACGCTGCGTCCGGCGAACCTTCCAGTCGCGCAACGCCTCACGCATCACTTCACTCGCCGAGGCGTATTCGCCCGCCGCGACGACCTCGCGCATCATCGTTGCCATTTCAGGGGTGAGGGCAACACTCACTTTCTCGACATTCGCCATACCGCGCGGTCTCCTTACGTACATACGGTAGGCAACCTTACTACCGATTGCAAGGATCAATACCACGTCGCGTCACGACGCCGTCCAGCTACTTGCGCTTCAAGGCCTCCGCCAACGCGGCGCCGAACGCGCCCTGTTGCGCCGGCCTTTCCGACTGGCGCTGCGGCGCCGGCGCGCGCGGCACCGGTCTGCCGCCATTGTCGCGCGGCTTCAAAGCACCGCCGTCACCATCCTTGCGCATCGACAGGCCGACGCGCTTGCGTTTGATGTCGATGTCGACGACGCGCACCTTAACCACGTCGCCGGCTTTCACCACTTCATGCGCGTCCTTGACGAAGCGGTCGGCGAGTTGCGAGACATGCACCAGCCCATCCTGGTGCACGCCGATATCGACGAAGGCGCCGAACGCCGCGACATTGGTGACGGTGCCTTCCAAGAGCATCCCAGGCTTCAAATCCTTGATGTCGTCGACGCCGTCGGCGAAGGTCGCCGTCTTGAAGCCGGGACGCGGATCGCGGCCGGGCTTTTCCAGCTCCGCCAGGATGTCGCGCACCGTCGGCAGGCCGAACCGCTCGTCGACAAAGAGACGCGGATCGAGCGCCTTGAGCGCGGCACTGTCGCCCATCAGCGAGCGGACGTCGCGCCCGCAGGCGGCGACGATCTTCTTCGCCACGCCATAGGCTTCCGGATGCACAGCCGAGGCATCGAGCGGTTCGGTGCCGTTGGCAATGCGCAGGAAGCCGGCGCATTGCTCGAACGCGCGGGGTCCGAGCCGCGCCACCTTTAACAGATCGCGGCGGCTGGCGAAGGGGCCGGTCGCGTCGCGATGCGCGACAACAGCCTCGGCCAACGATGCGCCGAGACCTGACACCCGTGCCAGCAGCGGCGCCGATGCCGTGTTGAGGTCGACGCCGACGGCATTGACCGCGTCCTCGACCACCGCTTCCAGCGAGCGGCCGAGCCGGTACTGGTCGACGTCGTGCTGGTACTGGCCGACGCCGATGGACTTCGGCTCGATCTTGACCAGTTCGGCGAGCGGATCCTGCAGCCGCCGCGCGATCGACACCGCGCCACGCAGCGACACGTCGAGGCCGGGAAATTCGGCCGCCGCCGTTGCCGAGGCGGAATAGACCGAGGCGCCCGCCTCGCTGACGATAACCTTGAGCGGCTTCAGCCCGGACTCGGCAGGCATGTCGGACAGCATGTCGGCCACCAGCCTTTCCGTCTCGCGGCTGCCGGTGCCGTTGCCGATGGAAATCAGCTCGACCTTGTGCAGGCGGATGAGCTTCGCCAGTTCGGCTTGCGTGCCGCGCACATCGTTCCTGGGCGGGAACGGATAGACCGTCGTCGTCGCCACCAGCTTGCCGGTGCCGTCCACCACCGCCACCTTGACGCCGGTGCGGATGCCTGGGTCGAGACCCATCGTGGCGCGCGAGCCGGCGGGTGCTGCGAGCAGCAAATCCTTCAGATTGCGGGCGAAGACGTGGATCGCTTCTTCCTCGGCCCGCTCGCGCAGATCCCGCATCAAATCGAGCGTCAGATGCAGCGACAGCTTGATGCGCCAGGTCCAGCCCGCCACCTCCATCAGCCAGCGGTCGCCCGGCAACTGGTGGCCGATGGCGTAGGCGTCGGCGATCATCCGTTCGACCGGCTTCACCGGCGAGGCATCGTCGGCATCGACTTCGATGTCGAGCGACAGCACCTCCTCGTTGCGGCCGCGCAGCATCGCCAGGGCGCGATGGCTCGGCACATTGGCCCAGCGCTCGACATGGTCGAAATAGTCGGAGAATTTCGCGCCGGCCTCCTGCTTGCCGTCGACAACGCGTGACCGCATGTAGGCGCGTTCCTTCATGTAGGTCCGCAGCTTGCCGACCAGGTCGGCATTCTCGGCGAACTGTTCGGACAGGATGTCGCGCGCGCCTTCCAGCGCCGCCTTGGCGTCGGCAACCTCTTCGCCGACATAGGCCAGCGCCAGTTCACCGGGCACCGCCGCCCGGTCGGCAAGGATGGCCTCCGCCAGCGGTCCCAGCCCGCGCTCGCGCGCGATCTCG
Source organism: Mesorhizobium sp. M9A.F.Ca.ET.002.03.1.2 (assembly GCF_003952365.1). NCBI lineage: Bacteria > Pseudomonadati > Pseudomonadota > Alphaproteobacteria > Hyphomicrobiales > Phyllobacteriaceae > Mesorhizobium > Mesorhizobium sp. M9A.F.Ca.ET.002.03.1.2. The sequence goes on from NZ_CP034443.1 coordinate 386,220, forward strand.
GCCTTGGTCCGCCGCTTGGGTTTATAGGGGAGATAGATGTCTTCGAGTTCCGCCTTCGTGGCAGCCTCGGCGATCTTGGTCTCAAGCTCTTCGGTCAGCTTGCCCTGCTCGCGGATCGAACCAAGGATGGTGTCGCGGCGCGCGTCGAGCTCGCGCAGATAGGCGAGCCGCTCGGCAAGCAGGCGCAGCTGCGTGTCGTCGAGACCGCCGGTGACCTCCTTGCGGTAGCGCGCAACGAACGGCACCGTCGCGCCTTCATCCAGCAGCCCGATCGCCGCAACGGCCTGTTCGGGCCGGGCAGTGATCTCGGCTGCTATGATTGCTGCGATGCGCTTGATGTCGGATGCCATGTCGTTCCTGCTGTCCTGTCGAAAAGAGCGGCGACCATAGGCGCAGAGCGTCGCCCCGCCAACCGCGGCGTTTTCGATCATCCTGACAGGTCCACAGGAAAGCTGCGGCACTGCGGCTCCGGGTCGGCTCAGACCATCCGGCTCAGCGCCTCGAAGAAAGCGACCATATCGACATCGAGGGGCTCATCGACTGGCTCCGGCTGCGACGACATCTTCGCGATGACGACCTCCGCCTTCGGATTGACATAGAGCCACTGGCCGTGGATGCCGATGCCACAAAAGGCGCCGCTTTCGGCCCCCGTCTGATACCATTTGTTGCGATAGCGGCCTTGCGGAAAGAGGAACGCCATCGTGCCGCGCTGCCAGGCCTCGGTGTCTCCGCCCGTGCCGGTCGTGTCGCGCGCCCAGGCTTCCGGCACGATACGGCGGCCGTTGGCCATGCCGCCCTGCCGCATCATCTCGCCGACACGCGCCAGATCGCGCGGCGTCACCGAAATGCCGCCGGCCGTGCGCGCCGTGCCTGCCATGTCGACGGTCACGGATGCCTCGCCGGCAGCGCCGAGCGGCAGCCACAATTTCTCGCGCATCAGCTCGGCAAAGCGCTGTCCGGACGCGCGTTCGAGCAGGATGCCGAGCAGGTCGGAATTGGGCGAGCGGTAGCAGAACGTCCGGCCATGCGGTTCGGCCAAGCGCTGCAGCGTCAGGAGGAAGCCGGACAGGCTTTCGCTGCCGCCACCCGGATTCCACAGCGTCGCGCGACGATAGCGCGCGAAGGCGCTTTCGGGGTCGAGATAGGCTTCTTCGAAGTCGAGGCTGACGGTCATGTCGAGCACATGCCGCACGCTGGCATCGCCATAGGCCGAGCCGGCGGCTTCCGGCAGATAGCGGGTCACCGGAGCCTGCGGATCGAAAATCCCCTCGCCTTCCAATATGCCGGCAAGAATGGCGGTCAGCGACTTGCTGATCGAGAAGATGATGTGGCGTGCGCCGAAATCCATATGCGGTGCGAGCCAGTCGCCGACGAGCTTGCCGGCCTTCATGATCGTCAGCCCGTCGGTATCGGATCGTGTGAGAAAGGCCGCAACGGTCTCCGGGCCGCCCGCCAGAGTGACTCTCTCGCCGAGCAGCCCGTCAAGAGCCCGCGCCAGCGCCTCACCGCTGGCTGGCGCTGCGGCGACGCGTGCGCTCGGTACCAGCTCGCCGACGTTCTGGAACGACCACCGGCTGAACGGGCTTTCGCGCCAGTTGCCGAGCAGCACCTGGTTGCGGGCAAAGCCGTATCTGGTCTCGAACACGGTCTTGCCGGTCATGGCGTCTCCTTCCGAACTTTTTGGAATTTAGGCTAGCGCGGCGGCGATGGCGTGCACGGCTTTCATCGTCGCCATCGAATAGGCGATATTGGTGAAATCCGGGTAGCTCGAAAGCTTCACCACGACCATTCCCGTGTCCCAGTCGATATGGATCAGCTGCCCGAACACGCCCCGGCACATCAGCGCGCGTGAACGCGGATCCTCGATCCAGAACTGGTTGCGGTAGCTGCCCTCCGGCAGGCTGGGATTGAAATCCGGTCCATGCCTGCCGTTGCGCGTTGCTTCGATCCAGTCGGCCGGCACCACGCCGCCGCCATTGTCGAGGATCAGCTGGCCGAAACGGCCATAGTCGCGCAACGTGGCGTTGAAGCCGCCATCGGCGAGCGCATAGCCGGCGCCGTCGACGGTGAAGCAGGCGCTTTCATCGGCTCCGAGCTTTTGCCAGAGTTCTTCCGAAACCAGTTGCGCCAGCCGCTTGCCGGTGACCCGCTCCATGATGAAGGCGAGCACGTCGGTCTCGATCGAGCGGTATTCGAACGCGGCACCATGCGGCCGGCTTGTCTCCTTGAGGCCCACGATCAGCTCGAACATATGCGACGGCCACTCGAAGGCCGGATCGCTGCCCGGCGGCACCGGTTTCCAGCCTGAGGCGACATCGACCTGGCCGATGTCCGAATAAGGGTCGGTGTATTCCTCGGAAAAACGCACGCCCGTCGTCATGTCCAGCACGTGCTGCACGCTGGCGCCCGCCCAGCCGGTGGCCTCGAGCTCCGGCAGATAGGTCGTCACCGGCAGCGTCGGATCGATCAGGCCGCGCCTGACCAGTATGCCAAACACTGAAGCGGTGACGGATTTCGCCATCGACTGCGACAAATGCAGCGTGCGGTCGGTCATGCCGTTGAAATAGCGCTCGACGGCGATCTTGCCGTCCTTGAGCACGAGCAATCCGTCCGTATAGGTTTCGTCGAGCAGCCCGGCCAGCGTCGTCGGCTGGCCCATGCTGTTGCTCACCGGCAGCGCATCGAGATCGACCTCGGCGCGCTCGAACCGGCGGCGATGGCCATTGCCGCGCCAGACTTCGATGGTCGGCAGAAATTCGCGGATGTGCTGGAACGCCCATCGGTTCCAGGGTCCCCTGTCCCAATCGAGCTTCGGTTGCACCATCAGCGGCGGAGAGCCTTGCATGATTGGCGGAGCCGGTTCGCTGTTGCGGTAGGAAGTCATTTTATGCTCCGGGAAGTGTCGTCCCGTGGTGTCCCGACGGCTTTTGCTTTCCGTCATAGTTTCGGCCGGCGCGCCTTGTCTCCGTACCAGCCACCGAGTGCTTTTTCATAGGCCATGCCGGCGCGGAACACGTCTTCGTCGCTGTAGGTGCGGCCGACGATCTGGATGCCGGTCGGCACACCGTTTTTCGCACGGCCGGATGGAACCGACAGCACCGGACAGCGGCTCATCGTGTTGAACGGCGTCGTCATCACCCAGCCCAGCGAGGGATCGACAATCTTGCCGTTGATCCTGACCTCGTCCTTCGACTGGTCATGGTCGGCCGGCACCGACGGCAACGCCGTGGTCGGGCAGATCAGCACATTGTATTTCTCGAGCAGCGGCCCAAGCGTCATGTACATGCGTCCGGCCACTTCCAGGCTGCCGACGAAATCGGTCGCCTTGGAACCCGCTCCCTCCTCGGCGAATTTGCGGGCGTAGGTCGTCATCTCGTCGGCATGGTCGGGCAGCAGTTTCGACAGGAACGCACCGAACAAATGATTGAGATAAGCGAGCCCGGCCTCCAGGACCTCCGGTCCCCAGCCGAGATCGACTTCCTCGACCTCGGCGCCCAATGAACGAAACACATCAAGTGCTTTCTTCGTGTTCTTGACCACTTCCGGATCGACCTCGAAGCCGCCGAGATCCATCGAATAGCCGATCTTCCAGCCCTTGATCGGCTTGAATCTGGTCGGCAGCGTCAGCTTCGGCCGGAGCGAAACTATGTCCAGCGGACTGGGTCCGGTCATGACGTTCTGCAACAGGATCGCGTCCGCCACCGTACGTGCCAGCGGCCCGGTGTGGCAGTAGAAGTCGAGGTTGAAGGGAGGGTCGTCCGGATTGCGGCCATAGGGCGGCTTGTAGCCGACGACGCCGCAGGCCGATGCCGGGATGCGGATCGAACCGCCGATATCGGAACCGGTGGCGATCGAGGATGTGCCGGAGGCGAGCGAGGCGCCCGAGCCGCCCGAAGAGCCGCCGGGCGTGAACCTGGTGTTCCACGGATTGCGGGTGACGCCCCACAGCCTCGACCAGGTGTAGGCCGCGCAGGAGAATTCCGGCGTCGCGGTGCGTGCATGGACGATGCCGCCGGCCTCGATGATGCGTTCGTTCATGGTCGAACTGGCGTCGGCGACGAAATCCCTGGTGATCAGCGATCCGCCGGTGGTCGGCTTGCCCTTGATATAGCTTTCATCCTTGATGCCGACCGGCAGGCCTTCGAGCGCGCCTGTCTTCCTGCCCTTGGCGTATTTCGCCTCGGCTTGTCTGGCCAGCGCCAGCGCCTCGTCGAAATGGGTGTTGGTGAAGGCGTTGACCTTGTCCTTCGTCGCCTCGGCGCGTGCGATGACCGCTTCCATCAGCTCGACCGGTGAGAGCTTTTTTGCCCGGAAGCGCTTCAGCGCCTCGCTTGCCGGCATATAGCAAAGATCGAGATCGGACATGGCAGGCGGACTCCAGGCGCGCCAGGCGCCGGCCCGACGTCGATTCTTGTCGAAGGCATTCCGTCGATGGATTCAAGCAAGACCCGGCAGCCTTGGCTGCCGGGTCCGTGGTGCCGCGATCACTTCTGCAGTTCGGTCCAGATCCTGGTGTAAAGCGCCAGCACGTCGGGCGCACAGCTCAACATGAACTCACCCTTGTCGGCGAACTCGGCGGGGATATTGACCTCCGGCGCCGTCTTCATGTCCTCGGGCATGAAGGCTTCCGATCCCTTGATGCCGTTGGCGTAGCGCGCGAAAGACGAGATCAGCGCCGCGTTTTCGGGCTCCATGATGAAGTTCTGGAACAGCTTGGCATTTTCGACGTTCTTGGCGTCCTTCAGCACCGCGAGATTGTCCATCCAGATCGGATAGCCTTCCTTCGGATAGCCATAGACCATGTCCTTGTTCTGCAGGCGGGCGCGGAAGGACGCGCCGTTCCAGTCGACGCTGGCTGCGAAGTCGCCCTTGGCGAACTTCTCGACCGTGCCGTAGTCCATGGAGATCCATTTCGGCTTTGCCGCCACCAGCGCATCGCGCGCCTTCTTCAGCACTTCCTTGTCGCCGGTGCAGGGCTCGCCGCCGACATATCTGATGGCAAGATGCATGACGTCGGCCATTTCGGGCACGACATTGACCTTGCCGACCAGTTCCGGCGGCGGATCCATGAAGATGGCGGAAGTGTTGGGATCGCCCTTGTAGACCGAGGTATTGACCGTCACGCCCGTCGTGCCCCACTGCCACGGCACGGTGTATTTGCGGCCTGGGTCGAAGGGAACGTCGACCCATTTCGGGTCCATGTTCTTGAAGTTCTCCATCTTGCTGGGCTCTGTCTCCAAGAGCAGACCTTCCTGGATCCAGATCGGCACGAAGCTCGCCGAAGGCACCACGATGTCGAAGCCGCTGCCGCCCTGCCTGATCTTGGCGAGCGCCGTGTCGTTGGAATCGTAGTCGGTGACTGTCACCTTGACCTTGTATTTTTCCTCGAATTTCTTGATGAGGTCGGGGCTGGTGTAGTTGCCCCAATTGTAGATGTTGAGTTCGCCGTCGGCGCGGGCGAGACCCGCCGAGGCGAACAGCGCGGCGCTGAGCGCCGTGGCAGTCAGTTTCCAATTCATCGTTTCTCTCCTGTCACTCCTGATCTTTTTTCCTGCTGATGAAAAAGAAGACGGTGACGATCAATATCGAGATCAGCAGGAACACCGTCGAAATCGCGTTGATTTCCGGCGTGATAAAGCGCCGGAACTGGCCGAGCATGTAAGTCGGCAACGTGTCCTGGCCGCCGGACTTGACGAACTCCGTGATGACGACGTCGTCCAGCGAGATGACGAAGGCCAGCATCAGCCCGGCAAGGATGCCTGGCCAGAGCAGCGGAAAGGTGACGCGCCGAAAAGCCTTCCAGGGTGTCGCGTAGAGGTCGGCCGCAGCGATCTCCAACGTCAGATCCATGTTCTCGAGCCGCGCCCGGATCGGCAGATAGGCAAAGGGAATGCAAAAGGCCGTATGCGCGACCATCAGGTAGCCCAGCCCCGAATAGCCGGTCCAGATCTTGATGCGCGAGAAGAAGATCAGCAGCGCCACCGCGGTGACGATTTCCGGCACCATCAGCGGCTGGTTGATGAAGGCGTATTTGAAACCGAGGCCGGGATATGGCTTCGTCCGGGTCGTGGCAAGCGCGGCCATGGTGGCGACGATCGTCGAAACGACCGCCGCGACGGAACTGATCTGCAGCGATCGGATAGAGGCGTCGACGACCTGGTTGTTGTTCCAGGCCTGGTAGAACCAGCGCAGCGACACACCTTCCCAGATCGCGATCGAACTGCCGGCGTTAAATGCATAGACGACAAGCGTGATGATCGGCAGATACAGCGCGAAAAAGCAGATCATCGCGATCGTCGCGAAGCCGGTCTGCCGGCGGATGTCGAAGCGGCTAGCCATGCGTGCCGCCCTGACGCCCGGCGGCGCGGACATAGACGAGCAGCGCGACCATCACGATCGCCATCAGCGAGATCGACAGCGCCGAGCCGAGCGGCCAGTTACGGCCTTGCCCGAACTGCAGTTCGATGAGATTGCCGAGCATCATATTCTTCGTCCCGCCGAGCACGCGCGGGGTGACATAGGCGCCCAGCGCCGGGATGAAGACGAGGATCGAGCCGGCAACGATGCCAGGCTTGACCAACGGAATGATGACTCGCCTCAGCACCTGGAACCGGTTGGCGTAGAGGTCGTAACCCGCCTCGACCAGCCGGAAGTCGATCTTCTCCATGCTGGCATAGAGCGGCAGCACCATCAGCGGCAGATAGACATACGTCATGCCGACCATCAGCGCGAAATCGGTGAACATCATCTGGATCGGCTGGCTGATGATGCCGAGCTTGATGAGCACCGTGTTGACGATGCCCTCGTTGCGGATCACCTCCTGGATGGCGAAGGTGCGGATCAAAAGATTGGTCCAGAAGGGGATGGTGATCAGGAACAGCCAGATGTCGCGCTGCCGCGCGGGCCGGGTGGCGATGAAATAGGCGGTCGGGAAGCCAAAGAGCAGCGTGAAGATCGTCGTCAGAAACGATAGTTTGGCCGAGCGCCAGAAGATCGACAGATGCGCGTCCGCAAAGGCCAGCGTGTCGTCGAAGATGTCGCGCTGCATGACCACCGACAGCCAGCCGTCCGTGGAGAATTTCCACACCACGTCGCCATAGGGCCCCGGCGTCAGGAACGAGTAGATCACCACGATCAGCAGCGGGCCGGTGGCCGCCAGCAAGATGATGATCAGTGCCGGCGCCGACAGAAGCCAGCGACCACGTATCTCACGCCGTTCGGCTTGCTCGGCGACTTCTTCCGCGCTCGCCATCAGTCCCTCAGTATTTGTGCGGCGTCGTTGCCGATCGAAATGCCGACTTTGTCTCCCAGCTCGAAACCGCAGCCTGCGCTGCGCGTGTTCTGCTGGCGCACGGTGAAGGCCTCGCTGCTGTCCAGACGAACATGGATGTGCGTGTCGGTGCCGAAATAGACGATGTTCTCGACCGTTCCCGACAGGTCGCCCTTGCCGTTGGTCAGCTTGGCATGCTCCGGTCTGACCACCACGGTGGCGTTGTCCTTCGGCTGGAAGCCCTCAGCCACGGTCGCGTCGATCGTTGCGCCGGATTTGAGCGTTGCTCGTGCCTTGCCGTTGCCCATGCTGGTGATGGCTGCGGTCAGGAAATTGGTTTCGCCGATGAAGTCGGCGACGAAGCGCTCCGCCGGCTTGTCATAGATATCCCAGGGCGAGCCGACCTGCAGGATCTTGCCCGACGACATCACCGCGATGCGGTCCGACATGGTCAGCGCTTCTTCCTGGTCGTGGGTGACGAAGATGAAGGTGATGCCGGTCTCGTGCTGCAGCCGCTTCAGCTCGATCTGCATCTCCTTGCGCAGCTTGAAGTCGAGCGCCGACAGCGGCTCGTCGAGCAACAGCACTTTCGGCTGCGGCGCCAGTGCCCGCGCCAGTGCCACGCGCTGTTGCTGGCCGCCGGAAATCTGGCTGGTGCGGCGGTTGCTGAGCGCCTCCATCTTGACCAGCTTCAGCATCTCGGCAACCCGCGCCTTCACTTCGGTCTTCGGCTTGCCGAGCATTTCGAGGCCGAAACCGATGTTCTCGGCCACCGTCATATGCGGGAACAGAGCATAGTTCTGGAACACGGTGTTGACCGGCCGCTTGAACGGCGGCAGCGGTGCGATGTCCTGGCCGTGCAGCAGGATCTCGCCGGTGCTCGGAAAGTCGAAGCCGGCGATCAGCCGCAGAAGCGTCGTCTTTCCGCAGCCGGACGGACCAAGCAGCGTGAAGAACTCATTTTCGCGGATCGACACCGAGACAGTGTCGAGAGCGGCGACCTGCGACTCCCCGGTACCGAATACCTTGCGGACGCCACGAACCTCAATCGCATTTCTACCCGGCTGTTCCGGCACGATTACCCCATTTCTTGTGCCCGCTCTTCATGGCGGATCCAGTTCCCACTCGATTGTCAGCACACGGCGTGTGGCTTGGCAAGCATACATCCGAATCCCGATTCAGAACGCAATTCCCATGCCACCGTCATGCCTGATAAGTGACCTTGCCGCCGCAGATCGTCGTCACCGGCCGCACCGTATGCAGCGCTTCCGGCGCGGTCGCCTCGATATCGGCAGAGAGCACCACGAGATCGGCCATGAAGCCTGATTTCAGGCGGCCTTTGCGATGTTCCATGAACTCGGCATAGGCGCCTTCCACCGTGTAGCCGCCGAGCGCTTCATGCAGCGAGAAGCGCTGGTCGGGATCGCTGTCTGCCCATGGTTTGCGCAGCACTGCCGCCTGAATGCCCAGGATCGGATCGATCGGCGACACCGGCCAGTCGGAGGCGAAGACGACGCGCGCGCCGGCATTCTTCAGCGTCCGCCACGCATAGCTCAGCGGCCAGCGGGCGCGTCCGATGCGTGACACCGTTGGTTCCAGCGGCAAGCCCATGCTGCCCGGCGGATGCGGCGGCTGCATCGAGGCAATGACCCCAAGCTTCGCGAAGCGCGGCACGTCGGCAGCGGTGACCACCTCGATATGCTCGACCCGATGCCGGCTGTCACGCTTGCCGTTTTGTTTCTGTGCCGCCTCGTAGCCGTCGAGCACAGCGCGCACGGCGCCGTCGCCGATCGAGTGCACCGCCATCTGCAGCCCGCGTCTGTCGACGGCCACGGCAAGGTCGATGAACTGCTGCGGCGTGAAAAGCGGCTCGCCCACCCAATCCGGACGATCCGCGTAAGGCTCGACCATCACCGCCGTCCATGAATCGAGCACGCCGTCGTAGAACACCTTGACCATGCCCGACGACAGCCATTCGCCATTGTAGCGCTCAGCCATCGTCGACGCCTTGTCGAGCATGTCGAGCGTCATGAAATTCTTATAATGGAACGGCACCTGCACCCGGCAGAGCAACCCACCTTCGGCCTCGATCTCGGACAGGAGTTCGAGCTGGTGCAAATTGCCGTCCATGTTCTGGATCGATGTGATGCCGTGCCTGGCACACCATTCCAGCCCGCGGCGCATGATCGCCCGGTCGGAGGCCTGCTGCGCCGGCGTCGGCTTCGGGTCGGGCTCGCCGCCGGTGGCCAGGCCGAGTCGCACGCGACCCTCGCCGGCCAGCGCGATCAGCGGCCCAAAAGCCTCGCCCTCGCGCAATTCGCCGCTGGCCAGCCCGTCGTCGCCCATGACGATCTCATTGCCAGGGCCAAGCTGCCTGCCGCCAAGCAGGCCGGCCATTTGCAGCGCCCTGGTGTTGGCCCACATCGTGTGGTGGTCGGGTGCCGCCATGACGAAGGGCCGGTCCGGCAGGATGCGGTCCAAGTGATGGCGGCTGACCCGCTCGGCCGCCGACAGGATGGTGTAGTCGGCGCCTTGCGCCTGCAGAATGGGCAGGTCCGGCCGCTTTGCGGCATAATGGCGCACAGCGTCGCAAAGCGCCTCGAAACCGTGGACGCCCGTCAGTTGGAGATGATCGAGCTCGGCCGCGCCGGCGAAAAGATGCATATGCGCCTCGATGAAGCCGGGCACGACGGAACTGCGCCCGGCATCGATGACACGCGTGCCGGGGCCTTTGTGCTCCAGCACAGTTGCGCGATCTGCGATCGCAATGATCTCACCACCCTTGACGGCTATGGCTTCGGCGCGGGGCGTATCGGGATCCATCGTCAATATGCTGGCGTTCTCGACGATCAGATCGGCCGATAGCGGCATAATTTTCTCCCGTTTGAGCTTAGGCTAGCAGAGTATTGGCGTCTGGCAAGCCGTCTGCCGCCACCTGGAACAACACTCTGGAATGCCTCTTGGCGGCGCTGAAACTCTCTGCCACAAAGCAGTCTGTCAATGACAGATGCGCAACTCGAAGAGCGGGCCGGCCCCAAAAATGAAGACTGTTTTCTCTCCTCTCCACGCCGGTCATGCCGGAAACGTCGAGCTCATTTCAGGCGCCATAGTGCCGGCCTTCGAGAAGCCCTCGCGCGCCGAGTTCATCAAGGCGAGGGTGGAGAGCGAAAAGCTCGGCCCGATCCTGCCGCCCGACAGCCACGATCTCGCTGCTGCCAGGAAAGTGCATGTCAGCGACTACATCGATTTCCTGCCGACCGTGTGGCCGCTCTGGGAAGCGTCCGGCCGGACGGGTTCGGCCCTCCCCTTCACCTGGCCGACGCGCGGACTGCGCGGCGATGTGCGCCCCAGGACCATCGATGCGCTGCTTGGCTTTTACTCCTTCGACGGCGGCGCCACCTTCGTCAAAGGCACCTGGGAGGCGATCAAGTCGTCTTATGACGTGGCACTGACCGCGGCCGCCCTGGTCAAGGACGGCGAGATGTCCGCCTTCGCGCTCTGCCGCCCGCCCGGCCATCACGCCGGCGCCGCCTTCATGGGCGGCTATTGCTACATCAACAACGCCGCCGTTGCCGCGCAATGGTTCCGCGACCAGGGCGCCAAACGCGTCTCGATCCTCGATGTCGACTACCATCACGGCAACGGCACGCAGGAGATCTTCTACAGCCGCGACGACGTGCAGGTGCTGAACCTGCACGGCGACCCGATGACCGAGTATCCGTTTTTCCTCGGCCATGCCGACGAGCGCGGCGCCGGGCCCGGCGAAGGCTTCAATCTCAACTACCCCATGCCATTCGGCACCACATGGGACGCCTGGAACGCCTCGCTGGAAGACGCCTGCACGAAACTTGCAGCTTACGCTCCCGATGTCGTTGTCGTCTCGCTCGGCGTCGACACGTTCGAGAAGGACCCGATCAGCCAGTTCAAGCTGAAAAGCCCCGACTATCCCAAGATCGGCCGCCGCGTCGCCAGGCTCGGCCTGCCGACGCTGTTCGTCATGGAAGGCGGCTATGCCGTCGAGGAGATCGGCATCAACGCCGTCGGTGTGCTGACAGGCTTCGAGGATCGGTAACGCATGTCGCCCAGAAGTCTGGCCCTTGGGCGTTTGACCCAAGGGTGCGCGGCGGTTTTGGGATAGCGGCATGTGTAGAAGAAACTAGCAGGCAACAGGCGGCGCAACCGTCCAGGTTGCGGCTTGTCGGCATGGAGCTTTTCCCCGCCTTCGCGTCGGCGGGCAGAAAATCGACCATCTCACCGATGCGCCTCACGCCGCCTGCAAGGACGCCGCTGACCTGTTCCGGCCCCTGCTATCTCGTTGTTGGACCATGATCTTTTTCGAGAATGCGTTCGCCCTTTGCGATGCGATGTTCTACTTTGAAGGAACGGTATGAGGGACCGATTCACTGGAATAAGACAGCATTGAAGGCGGGGAAGCATCCATGATCGACGACGAGCCGGACAGCGAACGCGTCTCGGCGCTGGCGCCGTTCCGGCACAGCATTTTCCGCGCCGTATGGTCCGCCAGTCTGGTTTCGAATTTCGGCGGCCTGATCCAGGGCGTCGGCGCCGCCTGGATGATGACCACCATCGCCACCTCGTCCTATCAGGTCGCGCTGGTCCAGGCTTCGACCACCTTGCCGATCATGCTGTTTGCGCTCGTTGCCGGCGCCATCGCCGACAGCTTCAACCGGCGCAAGGTCATGCTGATTGCCCAGACCTTCATGCTGGTCGTCTCGGTTCTGCTGACCGTCTTCACCTACCTTGGCCTGATGACGCCGTGGACGTTGCTCGCCTTCACCTTCCTGATCGACAGCGGCACGGCGCTCAACAACCCGTCATGGCAGGCTTCAGTCGGCGACATGGTGCCGCGCGCCAAGCTGCCGGCTGCCGTCGCGCTCAACTCGTTGGGCTTCAACCTGACGCGCAGCGTCGGCCCGGCGATCGGCGGCATCATCGTTGCCGCCGCGGGTGCCGCAGCGGCCTTTGCCGCCAACGCGCTGAGCTATGTCGGGCTCATCATCGTGCTGGCTCGCTGGAAGCCGGACTTGCCGGCCTCGACGCTGCCGCGCGAGACGCTGGGCGCGGCGATGGGCGCCGGCCTGCGCTACGTCGCCATGTCGCCCAACATCGGCAAGGTGCTGGCCAGGGGCGCGGCTTTCGGCTTCAGCGCCGGTGCGGTTCTGGCGCTGCTGCCGCTGGTGGCGCGCGACGTCGTCAAGGGCGATGCCTTGACCTATGGCATCATGCTCGGCGCTTTCGGCATCGGCGCCGTCGGCGGCGCGCTGATCAGCGTCCGGCTGAGGCAGATGCTGTCCAGCGAAACGATGGTGCGCATGGCCTTCGCCGGCTTCGCGCTCTGCGCCTTCAATGCCGCCGTCAGCGACCACGCCTGGCAGACGTCGCTCGGGCTGCTCATCGGCGGCGCCTGCTGGGTGATCGCGCTGTCGCATTTCAACGTCACGGTGCAGATGTCGACGCCGCGCTGGGTCGTCGGCCGGGTGCTCTCGGTCTATCAGACGGCGACCTTCGGCGGCATCGCGCTCGGCAGCTGGATCTGGGGTGTCGTCGCCGATGCGCATGGCGCCGAATTCGCGCTGATCGCGGCCAGTGTCGCGATGCTGGCGGGCGGCGCGATCGGCCTCTTGCTGCCCTTGCCGCAGCAGGCGGTGCTCAACCTCGATCCGCTGAACCGCTTCAAGGAGCCCCATCTCGGCCTCGACCTCAAGCTGCGCAGCGGCCCCATCGCCATCATGATCGAGTACATCATCCGTGAGGAGGACGTGCCGGAATTCCTCGCCACCATGGCCGAACGCGGCCGCATCCGTCGCCGCGACGGCGCCCGCAACTGGACGCTCGCGCGGGACCTTGAGAACCCATCCGTCTGGATCGAGCACTATCACACGCCGACATGGCTCGAATACATCCGCCACAACAAGCGGGCCACCCATGCCGACGCCGTCATCGGCGAGCGTATACGGGCGCTGCACAGCGGCGACGAGCCGCCGCGCGTCCGCCGCATGATCGAGCGCCCGACGACCGCCGGCACGGCGATCGTCATGCCGAAAGGGCCGATCGAGCATTAGACGGTAGTTTGCACGGCCGATTACATCGCATGGCAACCACGATGCCGGTCGCCACAGGTAGTGTGGACAGCACAGCTTCGCTGCGGCGATACGACCATCTTCGTCACGCGCAACCGCGTTGACGTAAACGTCAACCCGAAGCTATATGCGCCAGCGACCGTGTCGCGAAATGCGCAAGACGGCAACTTCGGCCAGATCGAAGTGCCAATATCGACAAACGCAACGAGACGAGGAGAACGGCCATGGGCGTTCAGGAGATTGCCGACAAGATCAGCTCGCGCGTGGCAAGTGCCGGGTTCGATCGTTCCGTGAAATTTGATACCGGCAGCGATGGCGTCATCGTCATCGACGGCGCTGATGTCTCGACCACCGACGCACCGGCCGACTGCACCATCAAGCTCTCGCTCGACGATCTGGACTCGCTGATATCGGGCGACCTCAACCCGACCATGGCATTCATGTCCGGCAAGATAAAGGTCGAAGGCGACATGACGGTCGCCATGGCGCTCAGCCAGTTGATTGGCTGACCTACTTGAAGATGGACAGAACGCCGCCCGATGGGCGGCGTTTTTGTTTTCGAACCGTCAGGCAGCGAGCGGCAGTCTCTGCGTCTTCAGCTTGCGCCCTGCCGCCTTCAGCGTGCCCTGCGCGCCGGCGAGCGCGCCTTCCACCAGTTCCAGTGCCAGCAAGCGGTGCCGCTCATAGGGGCCTGGCATGGCCAGCGAGCCGGTCTTCTCCGCCGAGAACCCGAAGCGCTCATAGTAAGGCGCGTCGCCGACCAGCAGGATCGCGGCGTGGCCAAGACGCGCGGCCTCGGTGACCGCATGGCGCATCAGCGCCGAGCCGATGCCGGCATTCTTGATTGTGGGGTCGACGGCGAGCGGGCCGAGCAGAAGGGCTGCCCGACCGCCCTCGCCCAGCACGACATCCCATAGCCGCACGGTGCCCGTGACAGCGCCCGACGCGTCGCGCGCGACAAAGGTCAGGCCTTCCGAAGGCCGGCGGCCGCGCCGCAGCTTTTCCGACGTTTTTTTCCGCCGGCTCAAGCCCATGGCGCGATCGAGCAGGGCTTCGCGCGCGACGATGTCGGCGGCGGTTTCGGCGGTGATGACAAAAGCGCCAGCAATCTCCCCCTCAAGGGGGGAGATGGCCGCGGCGCCCTCAGCAATGAAATCTGCAATTTCCATGTCCGCAATCCCTGGCGAGCGGAGATCTGTTCCACAGGCGAGCCGGAGCGGGCGATCCGTTCGCCCGCCTCGGGTGATCTGAGCAACTCTTGCGAGCCGTCAGATCACGTAGGATCGGAGAGGCTCGAAGCCATTGAAAGCGACCGAGGCGTAGGTCGTCGTGTAGGCGCCGGTGCCCTCGATCAGCACCTCGTCGCCGATGGTCAGCGACAAGGGCAGCGGATACGGCGTCTTCTCGTACATCACGTCGGCCGAATCGCAGGTCGGGCCGGCGAGCACGCAAGGCGCGGTCTCGGTGCCGTCATGCGCGGTCACGAGCGGGTAGCGGATCGCCTCGTCCATCGTTTCGGCGAGACCGCCGAACTTGCCGATGTCGAGGAATACCCAACGCACATTGTCATTGTCGGCCTTCTTCGAGATCAGCACGACTTCCGACTTGATGACGCCGGCATTGCCGACCATGCCGCGGCCCGGCTCGATGATGGTCTCGGGAAGCGCGTTGCCGAAATGCTTGCGCAGCGCCGAGAAGATCGCCTGGCCATAGGCCTGCGCCACCGGCACATCCCTGAGGTAACGGGTCGGGAAGCCGCCGCCCATATTGACCATCTTGAGCACGATGCCTTCCTCGGCGAGCGTCGAAAACACCTTCTTGGCGTCGCCGAGCGCGCGATCCCAGGCGGTCAGGTCGGTCTGCTGCGAGCCGACATGGAACGACACGCCATAGGCGTCGAGGCCGAGCATCCTAGCGTGGCGCAGCACGTCGACCGCCATCGCCGGCACGCAGCCGAACTTGCGCGACAGCGGCCATTCGGCGCCCTCGCCGTCGGTCAGCACGCGGCAAAACACACGCGCGCCGGGAGCGAC
Source organism: Mesorhizobium sp. M9A.F.Ca.ET.002.03.1.2 (assembly GCF_003952365.1). Lineage (NCBI taxonomy): Bacteria > Pseudomonadati > Pseudomonadota > Alphaproteobacteria > Hyphomicrobiales > Phyllobacteriaceae > Mesorhizobium > Mesorhizobium sp. M9A.F.Ca.ET.002.03.1.2. The sequence goes on from NZ_CP034443.1 coordinate 401,624, forward strand.
GCGGGCGATCTTCTCGACTTCCTCGACGCAGTCGACCGCGAACAGCCGGATGCCGAGTTGGTAGGCGCGTGCGATGTCACGCTCCTTCTTGATGGTGTTGCCGAAGGAGATGCGGTCCGCCGGCGCACCAGCGTCCATCGCCATCTCGACTTCGGCAACGGAAGCGGTGTCGAAGGACGAGCCCATCGCAGCAAGGAGGCGCAGGATTTCCGGCGCCGGGTTTGCTTTCACCGCATAGTAGATCTTCGAATCGGGGAGCGCCTTCTCGAAGGCGCGGAAATTGTCGCGCACGACGTCGAGGTCGACGACGAGGCAAGGGCCGTTCGGGCGTCGGGTGGCGAGGAAGTCAAGGATACGCTGGGTAGCCATCGGGGTCTCTCCATCAGCGCCTTTCGGCGCGCACAAAGGCTGCGGGACGCGGGCTGTCGGCCTCGCGAACACGCGGTGGACAAAGGCGGGACGGATATCCATGGAACCAGCCGGTGGAGACCCCGGAACCATGAAGCGCCGTCTCGCGGCGGTGAACCTTGGCCTTGCCCGGCCTCGGTTCGCTTTGTCTGCCTTGGCTTGGATGGGAGACCCGTCCGCACTGCCGGCAATGAAGGTGTGCCTCTTCAGTAACCCCGGTCTTTGGACGACCGGCAGAACACCAGAAAGGCCCGCACCGTCGTTGCTTCAAGGTGTCCTCGGTCTGGCGGTTGGCCGCTAAACCGACTGGAGGGGTTGGCTCCAGTTACCTTACCGATTGCCCTCACCATTCGAGGATCGGCGGACACCCACAGGCACGTGCGACTTTGGGCAAGCGCGATATAAGAGCGAAGGATTTCACAATCAATAAAAATCGTGCGGCAAGGTTGTAAAATTTACCCCGTCGCACAATGTTGGACAGACTGTATCCGGATATCGAACGCATGACAGGCACTTGCGGCCCTCTGAACGCTTTTCTCGACCTTGCTCAAATCCCTGTTGCCCACACGCAATCCGGCCCGCTTGCCGGTCTGCGCTTGGCCGTCAAGGACATTTACGACGTGGCCGGCTACCGCACCGGCTGCGGCAATCCGCAGAAATACCGGGAGGCTTCGCCCGCTGCGGCGACCGCGCCGGCGATCCAGGCGCTGCTTGATTCGGGCGCGCGCTTCGTCGGCAAGACGCAAACCGACGAGCTGGCCTTCTCCCTGATGGGGCTGAACGCGCATTTTCCGTCGCCGGTCAATCCGGCGGCACCCGACCGCATCACCGGCGGCTCGTCCTCCGGCTCCGCCGCCGCGGTCGCCGGTGGGTTTGCCGACATCGCCACCGGATCCGATACCGGCGGCTCCATCCGCGCCCCGGCAAGTTTCTGTGGCCTGATCGGCCTCCGGGTCACGCACGGGCGCATTTCGCTCGACGGCGCCATGCCGCTGGCCCCGTCCCTCGATACGTTTGGGTGGTTCGCCAAGGACATGGTCACCTATGACAAGGTCGGCGCGGTGCTGCTCGGTGACGATCTCCATCGCCACGAATTGCAGCGTCCTATCGCCTTGGATGCGCTGGACGGGCTCGTGCTCGGTCCGCAGGAGGCTGACGAGTATCGCGACATGATCCGCAATATCTCTTCGGTGATGGGCACACCACGGACCATCGCGCCGCTCTCGCATTCCACCGACGATCTCTACTGGTGCTTCCGCAAGCTGCAGGGGTACGAGGCCTGGCAAAGCCATGGCGCCTGGATCTCGCAGAGCGACCGGATGCTGGGACCCGGCGTCAAGGAGCGCTTCGAACATGGCGCGACCATCGACGCCGCGACGGCGCGGAACGAAACGGAACGGCGCGTTTCGTTCCGTCGCGAACTTGCCGAGCGTCTTGGCGAGGACGGCGTCCTCGTGTTTCCGACTGTCCCTGGCGCCGCCCCGCTCAAGGCCGATTCGTTCGACGATTTGCAGACATACCGCGAACGCGCATTGAGACTGTTGTGTCTTTCCGGCCTTTCCGGCTTTCCGCAGATCACGCTGCCGCTGGGCCAGGTCGGCGGCGCCCCTTTCGGTCTTTCACTGCTCGGGCCGAAGAACAGCGACCGGCAACTGATTGCGCTTGGCGCACGCATCCTCTCAGACCACGAAAGAGGCGCATGACATGGACACCTTGACCCGCATGCGCGCCTTCATCGACGTGGTCGAGGCCGAGGGTTTTTCGGCAGCGGCGCGCAAAATCGGCCGCTCCAAGGCACTGCTGTCGAAATATGTGCGCGAGCTCGAAGACGAGCTTGGCGCGCTGCTGCTCAACCGCACCACGCGGCAGTTTTCGATGACAGAGGCCGGCCACACCTATTACCGGCGCGCCTCCGAAATCGTGCGCGAGGTCGACAGCCTGGCCGATGCCGTGCGCGAATCCTCCGGCGACGTGCGCGGCAAGATCAAGCTTTCGGCGCCGCGCACCTTCGCCGATGCGCCGATCGGCCAGTCGCTGATCGATTTCGCCAAGCAGCATCCCGACATCGTGCTCGATATCCAGCTCGATGACCGCTTCGTCGATCTGGTCGAGGAAGGGTTCGACCTCGCCGTGCGCATTTCGCGGCTGGAAAACTCCTCGCTGATCGCCAGGCGTCTGGCGCCGTTTTCGGTTCGGCTCTGCGCGTCTCCCGAACTGATCGCGAAACACGGCATGCCGGTGCGGCCGCAGGACCTTGGCCGCACCCCCTGCATCATCGACACCAACGGCCGCTGGCTGACCAATTGGCCGTTCAAGGGCGACAGCGGCGACACGGTAAGCGTTTCGGTCTCCGGCCCGATCGAGGTCAACAGCCCGATGACGGCGAGGGCCGCCGCAGTGGCGGGGCTGGGATTTGCCATCCTGCCGGATTTCATCGCTGCGCCCGACATCGAAACCGGCCGGCTGGTGACCGCGCTGGATGACCGCATCCTGTCGGGTGGCGGCATCTTCGCCGTCTATCCGCACCGGCGCTATCTGCCGGCGAAAGTTCGCGTCTTTGTCGATTTCCTGGTGCAGTGGTTCAAGACGACCGACAGCGCATGAGCATTCAGTCGACTATCGGTCCCATTTTCGCCCCCTTTCTGGTAACTTCTCGATATTCCCCGAAGCCGATGGAATCGCGACCGAGAATGCACCTGAAACGGCAGGCAATCATGATGGCTTCGGCCATGGCGGCGACATTTGCCACTGTCGGACCAGCCGAGGTGCATCCCCACGTCTTCGCCGAGGCCCGCCTCGAAGTGGTTCTCAGCCCGGATCACCAAACTGTGAAAGCCTTGCGCCATCTCTGGCGCTTCGATGATTTGTTTTCGAGCACGGTGATGATGGAATTCGACAAGAATTCCGACCTGAAGCTCGACGACAAGGAGCTGAAGGATGTCGCCGACACCGTTCATGCTTCGCTGGCGGAGTTCAATTACTTCCAGCTCGTCACCGTCGACGGCAAGGACGAGGCGATGAACCCGCCCCCGCAGCTGATGGCAAATTTCGAAAACGACCAGCTCATCATCCTGTTCGAATCCGAACCGAAGGCGCCGACCAAACTGGCCGGCAAGATCGATATCGGCGTCTACGACCCGACCTTCTACACAGCGATCGATTTCACCGAGGATGCCAATCTGCAGGTCGATGGGTTGCCGTCAACATGCACGAGCAAGGTCATCCGTCCTAACCCCGACGAGGCGCTCGCCCAGAATCAGAAGACCCTGACGGACGCCTTCTTCAACGATCCCACAGGCACCGACATGAGCAAGATCTTTGCGACCAAGCTCGAACTGAGCTGTCAGCCAGAAGGATAATCCGGTGACGAAACCGTCCCTGCGTTTGGCGTTCGGCTTTTTGGCCATCGCCCTTGTGATGACGCACTTCCTCGGCTCCGCCCACGCCCAGAGCTCGCTCGGCATCGGCACCAATGACGGGATCGCTCCCAGCACCGGCCCGTTCGCCCATATCCTGATGTGGATCAATCTGCGCCAGCAGGAATTCTACCGGGCGCTGGCAATGGCGATGAAGGCGATGCGCGAGGACGGCAGCAAGCTGTGGCTGCTCATCGGCCTGTCTTTCGCCTACGGCATTTTCCATGCCGCCGGCCCCGGCCACGGCAAGGCGGTGATCTCGTCCTACATGGTGGCGAACGAAGTCGCGCTCAGGCGCGGCATCATGCTGTCCTTCGTCTCGGCCCTGTTGCAGGCGCTGACGGCGATCGTCGTGATGATGCTCGCCTATTTCGTCCTGCGCGGCACTGCCATCTCGATGACCGACGCGGCATGGTTCCTCGAAGTTATGAGCTTTGCCTTGATCACCCTGTTCGGCGCCTGGCTTTTGTGGCGCAAGGCCGGCCCCGCCGTCCTTCGCCTGTTCGGTGCAAACCCCGCCTACAGCCTGTCGGCCGCCAATGCCGGCCATTCGCACGCAGGGCCCTCGCATCCCGCGCATGCGCATTCGGCGCATTCCCACGCGCTTCACGACCATAACCACGATCATGGCGCGCACGACCACCATCGTGGTCATGGCGGGCACGATCATCATCACCATGCGGCGGGCGAAGTCTGCGAGACGTGCGGACATTCACACGCACCCGACCCGGCGCTGCTTTCGGGCGACCGCTTCGACTGGCGCACGGCCTGGTCGGCGGTGGCAGCGGTCGGCATCCGCCCCTGCTCGGGTGCTCTGATCGTGCTGAGCTTTGCCTTGCTCAACGGGCTATGGTTCGGCGGCATTCTGTCGGTGCTGGCCATGGCGCTCGGCACCGCGATCACGGTCGCGGCCCTGGCGACGCTGGCGGTGACGGCCAAGAATTGGGCGGTCTATTTCGCCGGCGACGGCCGCTTGGGCAACCGCATCCACTCGATCGTCGAGATCGGCGGCGCAGCCTTCGTCTTCCTGTTCGGGCTGCTGTTGTTGTCGGCAAGCCTGACGGCTGGCGGGTGACGCCTTTGCGCGTCCGATTGGACGCGCAGCGCTCTAATGCATGTCGCGCAAAAGTGTGCAGCGGTTTTGCGATAACGACATGCATAAAAACAAGAAGTTAAAGCGCGTCGCATGAATCCGTTCAAACGCGACGCGCTTTAGTTTGCGAGTTTGCCGCCGAGCTCATCCTCGATATGGGCGCGGATGATTTCATCGAAGCTTTTTTCGGCGGCAAAGCCGAGCTCCCTCGACCGCCGCGCCTCGAACCGCGTCGGCCAGCCCTTGACGATCGCCCAGATCGTGTCGTCGGGCACCTCGCGGATCAGGTTCACCGCCCTGGAGCCGGCGACGCGCTCGAGCGCCTCGATCTGCTCGCCGACCGAGACGCCGACGCCGGGCATCGTCAGATTGCGGCGCGGGCCGACGGCGCTGCCGTCGATCCCTGCGGCATGGATCAAAAAATTCACCGCCGAGCGCGGGCTGGCATGGGTGTGCACCACCGAACGCGGCACCGGCAGGATCGCCTCCTCACCCTTCAACGGCTCGCGGATAATGCCGGAGAAGAAGCCCGAGGCCGCCTTGTTCGGTGTTCCGGGCCTGACGCAGATGGTCGGCAACCTGATGCCGATGCCGTCGAAGAAGCCGCGCCGCGTATAGTCGGCGAGCAGCGCTTCGCCGATCAGCTTCTGTGTGCCGTAGGAGGTCAATGGCGTCGGATGGAATTCGTCCGGGATGACATCCGGGAACGGTGCGCCAAACACGGCGATCGACGAGGTGAACACGACGCGCGGCGCATAGGACGCCAACCGGACGGCGTCGAACAGCGCCCGTGTGCCGTCGAGATTGACGCGGTAGCCGAGATCGAAATTGGCTTCCGCCTCGCCCGACACGACGCCGGCGAGATGGAAGATCACGTCCGGGCGCGACGCGACCAGCCTTTCCGTCGCGCCCGCCGCGGCAAGATCGCCGGTATGGATGGCGACATCGACGCCTTCGATGACCGGCGCCTGTGGCGGCACGATATCGTGAAGGTCGAGCGCGGCGATCTTGCGGCCGCGGAGCGTTCCGTCCTTCGCCAGCCGGGCGATGAGCTTGCGGCCGACCATGCCTGCCGCGCCGGTGATCAAAACACGCATATCAATGATCCTTTTTGCGTTGGCTGCGGCCACGCAGCCAGAACACGATGAAGATGGCCACCATGAAGACAGCGGCGACGACGCCGGCAAGGATGGTCGAGACGCTGCCGATCGCCAGCATCACGGTCGGCAAATAGTAGGCGGCGATGCCGAACAAGAGAAGGATCCAGAGGGCGCCGATCGCCGCATTGCGCGTATCGCGATCCATCACGCGACCCCGACACGGCGGGGATTCATCAAGTTTATTGCCAATGCCATGGGACTCCCGGTGTCAGTGATAGCGGCCATGATGCGGCGGCGCATCGTGCGCATGGTCGTGCTCGCCATCGTGCTCATGATGGCTGTCGGCGCATTGGCCGAATTCCGGCTCTACGGTGGCGTGGGCGATGCCATGCTCGGCGGCAAGCCGCTTCTTGATGGCGCTGACCGCTTTATGGGCGTCGACGCCATCATTGAGGCAGGCATGCAATGTCGCCATGTTGCTTGACCCGTCGAGCGACCAGACATGCATGTGATGCACCTCGCGCACGCCCTTGACCGTGCCCTCGATATCCTTGGCGATCAGGTCGCGATCGAGGCTCGCCGGCACGCCTTCGAGCAGGACATGGGCCGCTTCGCGCATCAGCGACCAGGCCGTGGACAGGATCAGCAGCGAGACGAGGACGGACAGGATCGGATCGATAGGCGTCCAGCCGGTCGCCAGGATGATCAGCGCAGCTGTGATCGCCGCCACCGAACCGAGCAGATCACCGAGCACGTGCAGGATGGCGCCACGCATGTTCAGGCTTTCACGGTCGCCGCCATGCAGCACGAAGAAGGCAGCGATGTTGACCAGCAGGCCGGCGATCGCAACGACCAGCATCGGCCCGCCGAGCACGGGCGCAGGCGTCAGCAGGCGTTGCCAAGCCTCATAGATGATCCACAGCGCAATGGCGAAGATGGCGATGCCGTTAGTATAGGCGACCAGCGTCTTGACCCGGCCGAAGCCGTAGGTGAGGCGAACGGTCGCCGGCCGGCCGGCAAGATGAAAGGCATACCAGGCAAGACCGAGCGCGATCGAATCGGCGAGCATGTGGCCGGCGTCCGCCAGCAGTGCCAGAGATCCGGTGAGGAGACCGCCGAGCGCTTCCGCGACCATGAAGCCGGCGGTCAGGCAAGCCGCGATCAGAACGCGTTTCTTGTCGGTCGAGCCGTGCACATGACCCGCGCCGTGGCTGTGGTCATGCCCCTGCGAACCATGATCGTGGCTATGCGCCATCTGCGAACTCCTGTTAGAGCCCTGTCCATCCCGGCGGAATCGAGACGAAGACTCTATCTTCTCGTTTGACCATGATCTTACCCGAAAACCGGCGTCCACTTTTCGCCGACGCGGTCCTTCGGTTCGGGATCATGGTCAGGCGTCGAACTCGGCGCGGAAATCCTCGAGCCGTCGCTTCTGCCGCCCGTCGCCGTCGAAATTTGCCGGATCGAGCCATGCCTCATAGGCTCTGCGCAGTGCCGGCCACTCCTTGTCGATGATCGAATACCACGCCGTATCGCGGTTTTCGCCCTTGACCACAAGATGCTGGCGGAAAATGCCCTCGAACTTGAAGCCGAAACGCTCCGCCGCGCGCTTCGACGGCTCGTTGCGGTTGTTGCATTTCCATTCGTAGCGGCGATAGCCGAGCTCGTCGAAGATGTATTTCATGAACAGGAACTGGGCTTCCGTCGCCGCTGGCCTGCGCGAGATCAGCGGACCCCAATAGATGTTGCCGATCTCGATGACGCCATGGGCCGGATCGATGCGCATCAGCGTCTGGCGTCCGGCGACCTTGCCGCCGGCCTTGTCGATGACTGCGAAGAACAGCGGGTCTTCGCTGGCTTCGGCCTTGTCCAGCCATGGCTGGAAGGCAGCGCGGCTTTCCGGCGGATAGTCAGGCAGCCAGGCGAAGCGGCCATCGATGTCAGGCACCGAGGATGCTCCAAACAAGCCGTCGCCGTGCTTTTCGGCGCTCAGCGGCTCGAGCCTGACATGGCGGCCCTCCAGGACCTTGCGCTCCGGCCGCGGGCGCGGTTGCCAATTCTCGAGATTTTCCGACACCCAAAGCTCCAATCCGTTTGACTTTTACGAAAGGACGTTCACAAAAACGCACCCTCAGAATAAGGACCACAGGGACGGGAAAAATGCTCCACACGATTTCGGCCTTCGATCGTCTCGGCGAGGAAAACGCCTTCGCAGTGCTGGCTCGTGCCACTGCACTTGCCCATCAGGGCCGCGATATCGTCAATCTCGGCATCGGCCAGCCCGACTTCAAGACGCCGCAGCACATCGTCGAGGCGGCGATCAAGGCGCTGCGCGACGGCCATCATGGCTATACGCCGGCCAACGGCCTGCTGGCGACACGCGAGGCGGTGGTGCGCCGCACGCTGACCACCACCGGCGTCGAGGTCTCGCCCGAGGCGGTGATGATCCTGCCCGGCGGCAAGCCGACCATGTTCGCCGCGATCCTGATGTTCGGCGAACCGGGCGCTGAGATCCTTTATCCCGATCCCGGCTTTCCCATCTATCGCTCGATGATCGAGTTCACCGGCGCTGCTCCGGTGCCGGTGCCGATGCGCGAGGAGAACGGCTTTGCCTTCTCGGCTGAGGAGACGCTGGCGCTGATCACGCCGAAGACCAGGCTGCTCATCCTCAACTCGCCGGCCAACCCGACCGGCGGGGTCACCCCCCGCGCCGAGATCGAGAAGCTGGTCAAGGGGCTGGAAGCGCACCCGGACGTCGCCATCCTCTCGGATGAGATCTACGACGTGATGACCTATGACGGCGAGACGCATTGCTCGCTGCTGAATTTCCCCGAAATCCGCGACCGGTTGATCATCCTCAACGGCTGGTCGAAGACCTGGGCGATGACCGGCTGGCGCATGGGCTGGTCGATCTGGCCGAACGGCGACAAGGGCGCCCACCTCTACGACAAGGTGCGCAAGCTGGCGGTCAATTGCTGGTCCTGCGTCAACGCGCCGAGCCAGTATGCCGGTATCGCTGCCATCGACGGCCCGCAGGACGACGTCGACAAGATGATGCGCGCCTTCGACCGCCGCAGGAAGGTCGTGGTCGAGGGGCTGAACGCCTTATCAGGCGTTTCCTGCGTCACGCCGAAGGGCGCGTTCTATGCCTTCCCCAACGTCTCAAAAACTGGCTGGAAGGCCAAGAAACTGGCGTCCGCCCTGCTCGAGGACGCCGGCGTGGCGCTGATCGGCGGACCTGATTTTGGCATTCTTGGCGAAGGTTACATCAGGCTGTCCTACGCCAATTCCGAAGAGAACATCCTGCGCGCGCTGGAGCGGATCGAGGCGTTTCTGGGTAAGTGAGACAACTCGCTGTCGACGGCGACAGAATTCACGACCGAAGAAAGGTGACGTCTGATGTTTTATGCCATCCTTGCCTATCACGTGGAAGAAGCGATTGAGGCGCTGACGCCGGAGCAGGATGCGGCGCTGATGACCGACCTGCTACAGATCAACGATCGGCTCTACCGGGAACGCACCCTTGGGCCGGCGGCGCGGCTCGGGGCGACACAAGACGCGTGTACCTTGCGCGGGCCGGGCGCCGGAATGGTGATTGACGGACCCTTCGCCGAGACCAAGGAGCAATTGCTGGGTCTCTATGTCGTCGACTGCGCCACGCGTGATGCCGCGATCGCGATTGCACGCGACCTTCGCCGCGTCAATCCGACCGCTGTTTACGAGATCCGCCCGATTTCGCTCTATCTTCCAGGCGTGCCGCTTTCCGGCTAGCCGCGCCCGACGAACGGCATCTTTGTCGCCATCACGGTCATGAACAGCACATTGGCGTCGAGCGGCAGGCTGGCCATATGGACGACGGCATCGGCGACGCGCTGAACGTCCATCACCGCTTCGGCGGCGATGGAGCCATTGGCCTGCGGCACTCCTACCGTCATCGCCTGTGCCATGTCGGTCAAGGCATTGCCGATGTCGATCTGGCCGCAGGCGATGTCATAGGGCCGGCCGTCCAGCGCCAGCGTCTTGGTCAGCCCGGTAATGGCGTGCTTCGTCGCGGTATAGGGCACCGAGCCCGGCCGCGGCGCGTAGGCCGACACCGAGCCGTTGTTGATGATGCGGCCGCCCATCGGCCGCTGCCTGCGCATGGCGCCGAAGGCGGCTCGGGCGCACAGGAACGAGCCGGTGAGATTGACCCCGACAACGTCGTTCCACACCTCGACCGGGATTTCATCGATCAGTGTCGACTTGTAGCCCATGCCGGCATTGTTGAAGAGCAGGTCGACACGGCCGAAAGCCGCCGCCACCGTCTCGAACAGATCGTCGACCTGGTCAGCCTTGCTGATGTCGCAGGCGACCGCCAGCGCCTTGGCTTGTGTCGATCCGGCCTCGGCGATCGCCTTGTTCAGCACCGGCTTGCGGCGCCCGCAGAACACCGTGTTCCAGCCGGCCTTGAGCAGCGCCGTGGCGACGCTTTTGCCGATGCCCGTGCCAGCGCCGGTGACGATGGCGGTTCTGTAATCTGTCATGACTGTCCTCTTACAGCGCCGCGTGCCCTTTTTAAATGCGCAAAGGACGCTGGTTCACCTCGATTTTGAGCAGTTTGATTTTGCGCATGATCCCTTCCAAAAATCGATTCCGATTTCGGGTCATGCGCTAGCCAGTTCCGACAAAAAGGGCGGCCATTGGCGGCCGCCCTGATCCGAACCAGGCTTGGGAGGAGGAAAGCCGATCCGACTGTCTAGAATCATGCGCTTCCTGGGTAAATGAGACGTTAATGCAAGAAGACGCCGGATCTCCAAACTGAAGCCTACCAGCGCGAATTGGCGGTGGCGTTGCCGGTTGCCTTGCCCGACTCCGGCACCCCCGACGCCGGCACCCCCGACGCCGGCACCTTTGCCGCCGACACCGTAGCCTCGACATGGTCGACAAGCGCATCCGGCAAGCCGAGCCGGCCGGCAAGCAGATCGAGATAGCCGCGTTCGGCACGCGTATCCGGATCGATGGTGAGGCGCGAGGCGGTATAGAGTTCGAGCTTCTGCGCGTCGGTTTGGGCGCCGGCAACCAGCGTATCCAGGTCGAGCGGCGTCTCCAGCTCCGACATCAGGAATTTCTCGGCATCGGTGCCGATGCCCGCGAGAGAGAGCTTGCCGGCGATCTTTTGCCGCTCGTCGTCGTCGATATGGCCATCGGCCTTCGCCGCCGAAATCATCGCCCGCACCAGCGTCAGCGTGAATTCATCCTCACCTTGCGGCGCCTGCGAGGGGTGGAAGCTGGTGTCGGGGGGCGGCGGCAGCAAATCCGGCTCGCCGGTCGCGGGCGTCTCCGCAGGCGCGTTGCCGTTCTTGTAGTTCTGGTAGGCCTTGTAGGCGAGACCGCCGATCACGGCCAGGCCGCCGAGCTTCACCGCAGTGCCGGTGACCTGACGGCCGGCGCCGGTTCCAAGCAGCACCGCGGCCAGCGCGCCGGCCGCCAGCGGATTGTCCTTGGCCATCTGCACCGCCTGACCCCCTTTTTCGCGAACGGTCGACCCTGTTCCGGGAATTTGCGAGCCGAGCAGATCGTCGAGGAGCTTCTTGGGATCGAACATCAATGCCTCCAGAATTGGCCCGGCCGGGGGACGGGCAGGTTTCGGACGTCGAAGACGTAGGCGCGGCATGTTGACATTACAATGACGGATGAGCGCTTTGCCAGTGACGGCACAACGGGTAGTTGTCTCAGTTTGAAATTTGAACGGCCGGCTGCAAGGACCGCGCGGACCCGGCCTAGGCGCAGCCGCGTCCGACTTTCACGGCATTGCCGATCGCGTCAGCGGCGGGATGGGGGAGCAATCGCCCTCGGCACAATGTCAGTGTTTTGCGCCACTTTTATCCGCCAGCCCGACTGTTCTTCCTTCACAATCAGAAGCAGAATCCCCTCTCGTGTTCCTGCCGGTGAGCCGTCCGGAGCGGATGCGCCGGTCAGGGTCCATGTATAGTGCACAGATGCAAGACCGGGAGCTAATTCGACAACTGACGAGACAACGCCCTCCAACCGGCTGTCACGAAACATGGTTTCATGAGTTGCGCGGTGCGCCCTTTCGATCTCGGTGCGGCTCTTCCACCACATGCCCACGACATTGACAAAATTAGCATCGTCAGCGAACAACGCTGCGAAGTCACCCATATCGTGCCTGTTCCAGGCATCGGCAAAGGCACTCGCGGCATCCTCAGATTTGCTGATCATCAAGCTCATGAGACATCTCCCCTTGCTTCCCGCTAAGCATATGGGAGTTCGGCCCGGATCGCGACAAGCGAGGCGTCAGATCTCAAACTGAAACACTACGGCCTCTCGAATGCGGGAAGACGATCGGCAAAAAACCCGCCACCTGAGGCGGCGGGCTTTTCGACTGGTCGGAGGCTGGAAAGTGTCACAACGGGCCTCCTGCGTTCACACTTCCCTTCCGGTGAAAGGCCTTAGCGGCGCGAGATCATCAAGCAAAGCTGGCGCAGATCGCGATCATAGGTGTCTTCGCTGCTCAGCACGTCGACACAGCGTTTTTTCATCCTGGCCAACTGAGCGCTCGACATGTCGGCGATGACGTTTGGAACACTTCCCGGGACGCCCAGTGTTGTTGGCGTACCTGCTGTGCCAAGCGTGCCGGGGACAGTACCACCGACCCCAACGCCGGCGTTGATACCATCAGCTACGCCCAGGCCCGCGCCAACACCGATGCCGCTCGTGCCGCCAACCGAGGCCCCTGCGCCAGCATCGACTCCACTGGCGCCGCCCACGGATGCGCCCAGACCAGCGATCACGCCGCCAGTACCCCCAATGCTTGCACCCGCGCCAGCCGTGACGCCGCTAGTGCCGCCAACCGAGGCTCCTGCGCCAGCATTGACTCCACTGGCACCGCCGATTGATGCGCCTGCGCCGACACCAATGCCGGCGGCATTTGCCGGCATCGAAAGCATGAAAATGACTGCACTGCCTGCCAACATGCTGGTGAACGTTGTGGTTGTAGCCATAACACCCTCCCTGCTTGAGCTCGCTGAGGCAGCCAACCACTGCTGACTGCAAATAAATTACGCGCTTCAAAGAATTTAGTTTCTTAACGACTATTTCCTCCTCAAGAGATAGTTCAGATTCAATTAACGATACTCTTAATATTTTAGTAAAACATTATGACATCGGTTATAGGTTAGAAAAAAGCGGGCGATGTTTACATTTGTTCCGATTATCACCTTGAGTAATCTGCTGGCTATCCGCAGTCTGCAGCGATGGCGGTGGTATTCAGTTCGCACGCGTTTGCTGGGCATGTTTCGGTGCTTGCCGCAGTTCCGCTCGGTCCAACGAGGTGATGTCAGGATCGGCCGTGTCCTAGCCGCCGATATGCGGCCCCCTGCCTTGCGCTCGCGCAAGCTCGACCTGGCGCTGGCGCTCGGCATAGCGCGCACGATCCTCGTCTGAACGAGTTTCGAAGCAGTGCGGGCACGAGACGCCGGCGGCATATTTCGGCGACTTCAGATCCTGCCCGGTCAGCGGATGCCGGCAGGCGCGGCAGAGTTCGGCCTCCCCCTCGACCAGGCCGTGCGACACCGAGACACGCTCGTCGAAGACGAAGCATTCGCCTTGCCAAAGGCTCTGTTCGGCAGGCACCTCTTCGAGATATTTCAGGATGCCGCCCTTGAGATGGAACACATCCTCGAAGCCGAGCGACTTCACATAGGCCGTCGCCTTCTCGCAGCGTATGCCGCCGGTGCAGAACATGGCCACCTTCCGGCCGACCAGATCGGCCCGGTGCTGCTCGACCCAGGCCGGGAATTCGCGAAAGCTCGTCGTGGCGGGATCGACCGCGCCCTTGAAGGTGCCGATCGACACCTCATAGGCGTTGCGCGTGTCGATGACGATTGTGTCCGCATCCGAGATCAGCGCGTTCCAGTCGGCCGGCGCGACATAGGTGCCGGCGCTTGCCATCGGATCGATATCCTTGACGCCCATGGTGACGATCTCGCGCTTCAGCCGCACCTTCATGCGATGGAAGGGCATCTGCGCGGCGCTGCTGTATTTGACCTCGAGGCCGGCGAGACCGTCGATGGATTTGAGATGGTCGACAAGCGCGGCGACCGCCGCTTCGCTGCCGGCGACCGTGCCGTTGATGCCCTCACGCGCCAGCAGCAGCGTGCCTTTGATACCGCGTCCGCTGCAGAAGGCAGCGAGCGGCGCACGCAACGCCTCGAAGTCGTCGAGCCGGGCAAACCTGTAGAGCGCTGCGACGCGGAAGGGTTGATTGGGCAGTGTCATCGCCGAAGCCACTAAACGCTCATGAAAGCCGATTCAAGGCTGGCGCGTGGATCAGCCTCTCCTCGGTGGCTTCGAAGGCCGGGCTTAGCGGAATTGTCGGCAGTGCGTGACATCGCGACACGGTTCGTTTCGTGGACAGAAAAACGGCCTTCTGCTAACCGGTTGAACGGATCAATACCGGAGAGACGACACATGCCCAGCAAGACCGAAAAGCTCCTGTCGCTCCTCAACGGCCAACCGGTCATCCCGGTGCTGAAGATCGCCAACGTCGCCGATGCAGTGCCGCTGGCCCGCGCGCTGACGCGCGGCGGCCTGCCGGCAATCGAGATCACGCTGCGAACCACCGACGCCCTGGAGGCAATCCGGTTTGTGGCAAGCGAAGTCGAGGACGCCATCGTCGGCGCCGGCACCATTCTGGACGCCCGCCAGTTCGGCGAGGCGGCAGCGGCCGGCTCGAAGTTCATCGTCAGCCCCGGCATCACCCGCGAGCTTCTGGCAGCGGCGAAGGACAGCCCAGTTCCGTTGCTGCCCGGCGCCATCACGCCCGGCGAGATCATGGCCGCCCGCGAGGCAGGCTTGCGTTTCCTGAAGTTCTTCCCGGCCGAACAGTCGGGCGGCATCGCCTCGCTCAAGGCATTCGCCTCGCCGCTTGCCGATGTGCAATTCTGCCCGACCGGCGGCATCACCGGCAAGAACGCGGCCGATTATCTGAGCCTGCCAAACGTCATCTGCGTCGGCGGCTCCTGGGTAGCCCCGGACGAGTTGGTCAAGGCCGGCAAGTGGGACGAAATCGAGGCCCTGGCGCGCGCGGCGAGCAAGCTCGGGCGGTAGAGCCAATCCTCCCTCACTTGGGGGAGATCGGCGGTATCGCCGGCGTCTTTCCGCGAACGATAAAAGGCCGCGCGGGTTGCCCGGCGCGGCGTTGTGCTGCTCGGTTGATCCGCTATTTGGTCTGGAAGCGGGCGACCGACAGGAATTTGACGGCATTGCCGGTGAACCGGTTGGCGTCGGCCGACTGATCGTCCGGCTGGAAGCCCGCGGTGTAGACCTCGCTCGGCGGCGTGTGCACGATGTTGTAGGCATAGCGCGGCGCTGTCGTTGCGCTGGAGACGGTGGCGACCTTCTCGCCGCTGTTCAGCGCCCAGCGTGCAGCCTGCGGCTCGGCGGGGATCACCACGGATTTGGGGCCAGGCTTCAGATCACGGGCGGTTGCCCTGGCTTCCTTGCGGGTGGTCTTCACACCCGCCCCGATCACTGCGGCCGGATCGGAGCCGGCCGGGCGGGCAAAGACAGCCTTGCGCGGCGATGCAGCATCGACGTTCGCCAGGTCGATGGAGACCGAGCTCGGCTGGGAGAGCGAAGCGACCTGGTATCCGTCGGTTGCGCTGACCCGCTCGAGGACGGCCTTGACCTCGTCGGGCTTGACCTGGTCAGTCGGCGTCAAGTCAGGCCGCGCCGACGGCAGCACCGAGAATGCATCGGTAGCGGTCTTGCCATGCCCGCCCGTATCAGCCAGCGCCAAAAGCACATCCTTGTCCTGCGGCGCAAGGTCGGCCGCTGCAATGTCGGCCGGCAGCGAGTGATCGGGACGCCAGGTCGGCAACGGGATGTTGGTGGCGGCAACCTGCGTCGGACCGGCGGCAGCGGACGGGTCAGCCATGCCGAAGGGAACGCCTGCCGGCGCTTGCGCGGTCGCCACAGCCTGTTCGGTGGTGGCGGTGGCCAGCCCGGCCGTTGCCGCGGCATCCGCCACGCCGAACGGAACGTTTTCGGGCGGCTGGGCGCCGACATCGGTCTTCGGGCGCGGGGCGAAATCGGGCAACGGAACGCTACGCGCCGGCAGCGCGGCGATGATCGTTTCGGGCGTATCCTCCTCCGGTTGCGCAGCAGGTGCATCGGCGACCTGCGGAATCTCGGCGCGCTTCGCATCCTGAGGCGACACGATGGCAATGCCTGGGAGCTGGCTGCTCTTGGCGGCCGGCGTCGGTTTCGCGCTCGCCATCTTCACGTTCTTTGGCTTCGGCGCCGGCGCGGCTGCCACATCGGCGCTGTCGTCCGCCTCGTCTTCACCGCCGCCGAAGAAAGCCGCCAACAGACCGCCGGATTTCTTGGACCCGCCACCTGCGCTGGCCAGTTCGATGGCGGGAGTGCCGGCGCCCTTGCGCGCCTTGTAGGAGGCGAGCGCCTGCGAATAGCCGGGCAGCGGCTTGCCGTCGCTCGGCACATGCAGCGTCTTGCCATTGGGGAACACGCGCGCCAGTTCCTGGCGGCTGATGCCCGGCCAGTGGCGCACATTGCCGACATCCATGTGGACAAAGGGCGAGCCGGACGAAGGATAGTAACCGACGCCACCGCCCTGCATCCGCAAACCGATGTCACGCAGTTTCTTCAGCGGCACGCCGGGAATGTAGAAGTCCATGGCTTTGCCAAGCATATGCTGGCTTTTCTTGGCGACGCCCCTGCTGCGGCCGCGCAGCATCGAGTTCGTTGACGGCGAGCGATAACCGCACACGACCTGGATATAGTCTCTAGAGCCGCTCTGCCGGTAAGCCTCCCAGACCAGGTCCAGCAGGCGCGGGTCCATCTTGGTCGGCTCGTTGCGGCGCCAGTCGCGCAGCAAGACATTGATCTTTTTCAGACCCGCCTGGTCGTAGCGGCCGCCGCGCTTGAAGACGATCTCCGCCTTCTCCTTCGTATGGAGGTTGTAGAGTTTCAGCGAGCGTGACTGGGCGCTGGCGCCGGTCGCAGCCGCTGCAAGGAAGCCAAAGGCGAGAACCACCGCTGCCAGCCATCTCGGCCAGACGCTCATGTGATAGTGCCGCCCGTTTGTGTGTCGTTCGACTTTGTTCAAATCAAAAGGCCTTGCAGGCTGCCGTTTGTCCCCGGATTTGACCAAACGGATGCGGTGGAGTTCACACCCGAATATCGATCCTAATGGTTAATCATCGCTTATTGAAGCCGAAATGCGGTAACACCGTGGCGATATCCCGTCAAAAATATTGCGCAGGGTTTCTTGGTAAACTGCTGGTTTAGATCATGTTTCGGCCTTTGCCCGCAACACGATCTGTTACCGGACGCCTCAATGCGTGAACAATGCCGCAAGCGCCTCGCCCCGGCATGCGTCACGTCCCGTCGATAACTGTCAATCTTGTCCTAATGCCAGACTGGCAAGCTGTCGGACCTTGCATAGTCAGGAAGCGAGCCGGTCGACACGGCCTGTTTCCGGGTCGATGCCATACTCCTTGAGCTTCCTGTAGAGCGTGGAGCGGCCGATGCCGAGGCGGCGGGCGACTTCGCTCATCTGGCCGTTGTAATGGTTGATGGCGAGCTCGATCATTTCGAGTTCGACATCGGCCAGAGCGCGTACATTGCCGCGTTCGTCGAGCGCCCGCAGCGTACCGAAGCGGGGCTGCGGCCTGACCGCCGGATCGAGCTCGGTCGCAGCGGTGCCGTTGTCGGCCGGCGCGTCCTCGCCGGGCGGCTCGATGGCCAAAGGCGAGGCGGGCAACGCGCCATGCGCATCGAGGTTGACGGTGCCCTCGACCTGCGCCCGGATCTGCGGAAACTCCTCCTCAGTCAGCACGTCGCCGTCGCAAAGCACCGAGGCCCGGAAAACGGCATTTTCCAGCTGCCGGATGTTTCCCGGCCAGTCATAGGCCTGCAGCATGGCGAGCGCCGCGGCCGAAATGCCGTGCAGACGGTGACGCGGATCGGTGGGCGCGACCTTCTCCATGAAGTGCTCGACCAGATATGGGATATCGTCGCGACGATCGCGCAGCGGCGGCACGAAGATCGGATAGACGTTCAGCCGGTAGAACAGATCCTCGCGGAACTTGCCGTCCTTGACCTGCTGCAGAAGGTTGCGGTGTGTCGCCGAGATCAGCCTGATATCGACCCTGATGGTCGAACGCCCGCCGACCGGATCGACTTCACCGTCCTGCACGGCGCGCAACAGCTTGACCTGAACGTCGAGCGGCAGGTCGCCGATCTCGTCGAGGAAGAGCGTGCCCGAATGCGCCTCGACGAACTTGCCCATGTGCTTTTCGGTGGCGCCGGTGAACGAGCCCTTCTCGTGGCCGAACAGGATCGATTCGACCAGATTGTCGGGGATGGCGCCGCAATTGACGGTGACGAAGGGTTTTGAGCGGCGGTCGCCGCTGCCTTGGATGGCGCGCGCCACCAGCTCCTTGCCGACACCGGATTCGCCCTCGATGAGGATTGGGATGTTGGACGCGGCCGCCTTCTGACCGAGGCGGATCACCCGGTCCATCGCCGGGCTGTGCGTGATCATGTCCTTGAACGTCAGATTACCGCCGCGACGCCGCGACGTGCGCTTCACTTCGCCCTCGACCGCCTCGACCTTGAGCGCATTGACGATCGATGCCTGCAGCCTGTCGGGAGAGGCCGGCTTGACGACGAAATCGAAGGCGCCGTGACGCATGGCCGAAACGACGGTCTCGATACCACCCTGCGCGGTCTGCACGATCACCGGAATATGGATGCCGCGCTCGCGCATCGCCTTCAGCACGCCGATGCCGTCGAGGCCCGGCATGACGAGGTCGAGGATGATCACCGAGACGTCGCTCGCATTGGGCCCGTCGAGAGCGTCAAGACCGGCCTCGCCGCCATCCGTGACGATCGCGCTGTGGCCGAATTTCGTCACCGCCGCCTCTAGCAGCCTGCGCTGCACGGGATCGTCATCGACTATGAGTATGGAACCTGTCATGACTGGTTCAACGATGCCCGCCCATTTGGCCGCCTTGGGAAACCCGCTCTATGGATCATCTTGGCACAGGGTTCTAAATAAGGTTTCAAAAAACCCGGTGAACGAATTCCTTAGCATTTGACCGGCCTCTCATTCTCCCGAATTTGGCCCCTCGAATTTTGGTTCTGGAAGATATGGCGATGCGCATGGTTTTTGGTCGGCAGCTTGCGGCGGCGTCATCGTCCGGTCAGGGCGCGGCGGAGCTTGGCAACCTTCCGGAATGGAACCTCGCCGATCTCTATGTCGGCATGGACGCCCCCGAGCTGAAGCGCGACATCGCCAAGGCGGCGACCGATGCCACCAGCTTCGAGAGCCGCTGGAAAGGCACGCTCGCCGCCGAGGCGGCGCGCGGCGACGGCGGCAGGCTGGGCGAGGCGCTTGCCGCCTATGAGGCGCTGGAAGAACTGATCGGCCGGATCGTCTCCTATGCCGGGCTGGTCTATGCCGGCAACACGACGGATCCACAGCGCGCCAAGCTCTATGGTGACATTCAGGAGAAGATGACCGACGCCAGCGCGCATCTTCTTTTCTTCGCGCTGGAACTGAACCTCATCGACGATGCCGCGATCGAGACCGCGCTTGCTGCCGATCCCGCCTTCGCCCACTACCGGCCCTGGGTGCTCGATCTGCGCAAGGACAAACCGTACCAGCTCGAGGACCGGGTCGAGCAGCTTTTCCACGAGAAGTCTATTACCGGACGCGGCGCCTGGAACCGCCTGTTCGACGAGACGATGACCGATCTGCGCTTCGACATCGATGGCGAGGAGCTGACCCTGGAGCCGGCGCTGAACCGCCTCCAGCACGCCGATGGCGAGGTCCGCCGCCGGGCCTCCGAAGCGCTGGCTGCAACCTTCCGCAAGAATCTGCGCACCTTCACCCTGATCACCAACACGCTGGCCAAGGACAAGGAGATTTCCGACCGCTGGCGCGGCTTCGAGGACATCGCCGATTCGCGCCATCTCGCCAATCGCGTCGAGCGTAGCGTGGTGGATGCGCTGGCCACGGCCGTTCGTGACGCCTATCCGCGCCTGTCGCACCGCTACTACCAGATGAAAGCGCGCTGGCTCGGCATGGAGGTGATGAACCACTGGGACCGCAATGCGCCGTTGCCAGAGACCCCGCAAGCGATCATCGGTTGGGACGAGGCCAAGAACACGGTGCTTTCCGCCTATCGGCGCTTTTCACCTGACATGGCGGAGATCGCCCGGGTTTTCTTCGACCGCAACTGGATCGACGCGCCGGTCAGGCCCGGCAAGTCGCCGGGCGCCTTCGCCCATCCGACCGTGCCGTCGGCGCATCCCTATGTGCTGCTCAACTACATGGGCAAGCCGCGCGACGTGATGACGCTGGCGCATGAGCTTGGCCATGGCGTGCATCAGGTCCTGGCCGCGGGCCAGGGCGCGCTGATGGCCTCGACACCGCTGACGCTGGCCGAAACGGCATCCGTCTTCGGTGAGATGCTGACCTTCCGCTCGCTGCTGGACCAGACCACTGACAAGCGCGAGCGCAAGGCCATGCTCGCCCAGAAGGTCGAGGACATGATCAACACGGTCGTGCGCCAGATCGCCTTCTACGAATTCGAACGCAAGGTGCATGCCGAGCGCAAGAACGGCGAGTTGACATCAGACAAGCTTGGCCAGTTCTGGCTGGAGGTGCAGGCGGAAACTTGGGCCGGCGATCAAGCTGCGCGAGGGTTACGAGGTCTTCTGGACCTATATTCCACACTTCATCCATTCGCCCTTCTACGTCTACGCCTATGCTTTCGGCGACTGCCTGGTGAATTCGCTCTATGCGGTCTATCAGAATGCCGAGCGTGGCTTTCAGGAGAAATATTTTGCCATGCTGCGCGCCGGCGGCACCAAGCATCATTCCGAGCTCCTGGCGCCCTTTGGCCTTGATGCCACCGACCCTGCCTTCTGGCAGATCGGGCTTGGCGTGATCGGCGGTCTGATCGATGAGCTCGAAGCATTGGACAATTGACGTGCAGTGCTGAACATCCGGGCCGGCAGGACAGTTTAGCCGCAATGCATATTGGGGCCATTCTGTCCTCACCCAAATATTGTTCTTGAATAACTCTCCATGGAATTTTTCCGTTAGCTTTCCGGAAGCTGTATGGTAGCGTCCGCCTCAAGCTCAGTCGGGGCATGCGGCTCAGGCCAGGGGAAAAATCTCAGGCCGGTCACGGCGTTTCGGCGAATGCGACAGCGGCCGTTGGCCATGGCAGGAAAAGCCGGTCGCCGACAGCTCGATTTAAGCCGGCTGTTCCGCGAACAGCGGAGCCACCATTGAATGGTCCTTGTGCCAAGGTCACCTCCTCCAGGCCACGGCGGATGGATCGGACTGGAGAGAAAGACAATGGGCACTTTTTTCTACATGCTCCTGGCGTTCCTTGTAGGTGTGTTGGTTGGCTGGTTCATCTGGGGACGCCTGCGTGGCGAGCTCGACAGCCTGCGCGGTGACTTGGACCGCACGCGCAGCGAGCGCGACAGGCTGCGCGCCGACGCCGGCCGCCTGACCGGTGAGCTGGACGTATGCCGCGGCGCCCGCGCCGACCTGGAGCGACAGCTGGGCGAGGCGCAAGGCGCCAAGGCCGGCGCGACAAAGGCAGCAATCCCGGCACCGTCGGCATTGATGTCGACATCCGCGCCTGCCAAGACTGGGCCTGCCAAAACTGGGTCCGCCAAGACTGGGTCCGCCAAGACTGGGTCGGGCAAGTCCACGCCGGCCGGGACCACGTCCAAGAAACCGGCGGCCGCCACGGCGGCAGCCGCGCCAAAGGCAAGTGCATCGAAAGCGGCTGCGTCGAAAACGAGCGCCACAGCCAAGAAGGCCGCGCCGGCGGCAAAGAAAGCGGCCGCGGGCAAGGCAACAGCGGCAGCAGCTGATAAAGCCGACAGTCTGCGTCGCTTGATCGGCATCGGCCCGGTCAACGAGCGGAAGCTGCACGGCCTTGGCGTCAGGACCTACGCGCAGATCGCCGCCTGGACGGCGACGGATATCAAGCGGATCGAAGACGTTCTCGAGTTCGACGGCCGCATCGAGCGTGAACGCTGGATCGAGCAGGCGAAACTGCTTGCCGCCGGCGACGAGAAGGAGTTCGCGCGCCGCTTCCCGACCGCAGGGACCGCGAGCAACACCTGAATTGCTGCCGGCATCGAGCACATGACAGGCTGGCGGCGCCCTCGAGGTGCCGCCAGTTTGCTTTTGGACCTACAGCGCCGCGCGTCCTTTTGGACGCGCGAAGGACGCTGTAGCACTTTTGAAGCTGCGCATGATCCTTTCCGAAAATCGATTCCGATTTTCGGGGTCATGCGCTAGGCTGTCTTTGCGTCTTGAGGCGCCGCTCTCTCGATTGCGCGCGATCAAGCCCCCATATAGAGCGATAGCTGGCGCCATCGATCGCAGCATCCGAGTCCCATGTCCCTGCCCTCTGCAATCTTCCGGAATGATGAGCGCGCGCATCAGCTCGTCTTCGACCATCCGGCCGGCACCATCGTGGCGCATGAGGCGCAGGATTTCCTCCCGGCGCTGGAAATCGCGCAGGCCGCGCATGACGCCGGCAAATGGCTGGCCGGATATTTCTCCTACGAAGCCGGCTACCTGCTCGAGCCGAAGCTCGTTCCGCTGCTGCCGGGCGGACGCCGCGCCCCGCTTGTCTGCCTGGGCATCTTCGACGCGCCTGTCGAACAGGCGGTCGTGCGCGGCAACGCGCCGGCGACCAATGGCCCGATCTTCGACGCAAGGGCCGCCTGGTCTTCGGAAGATTACGCAAAACGCTTTGCGCGGCTCCACAATCACATTCGCAAGGGTGATTGCTATCAGGGCAATCTGACCTTTCCGGTTCATGCGCGATGGTCGGGCGATCCGCTGGCCGCCTTCGACGCGCTGACCGAGCGCCAGCCGGTGAAATACGGTGCGCTGATCGCGCTCGGCGATCCGGTCGTTTTGTCGCGTTCGCCGGAACTGTTCTTCGAGATCGATGCCGAAGGCATGATCGAAACCCACCCGATGAAGGGCACCGCCCCGCGCGGCGCGACCAAGGCTGAGGACGAGCGGCTGAAGGTTTTTTTGTTGAACGACGAGAAGAACCAGGCCGAGAACCGGATGATCGTCGATCTCCTGCGCAATGACATCTCGCTGATCACCGAGGTCGGCACGCTGGAGGTGCCGGAGCTTTTCCGCATCGAGAGCTACCCGACCGTCCACCAGATGGTGAGCCGTGTGCGGGCCAGGCTCTTGCCCGACCTCACCATCCGCCAGATCTTCGCTGCGCTGTTTCCATGCGGGTCGATCACCGGCGCCCCGAAAATCCGCGCCATGGAAATCCTGCACGATCTGGAAGCCACGCCGCGCGACGTCTATTGCGGCGCCATCGGCTGGATCGCGCCCGGCGGTACGATGCGCTTTTCGGTGGCGATCCGCACCATCTCGCTCTTTTCCAATGGCGAGGCGGTCTACAATATCGGTGGCGGCGTTGTCTTCGATTCGACGGCCGAGGAGGAGTATCAGGAGTGCCTGCTGAAAGCGCGCTACGCGACGGGAACACCGCCGATTTCGAGCTGATCGAAACCATGCGCTGGCAGCCGGGCCAGGGCTTCCTTCGTTTCGACCGCCATCTTGCACGCCTTTATGGCTCGGCAGCAGAACTGGGTTTTGCCTGCGATCCGCAGAAGGTCGGCGAGGCGCTCAGAAACGCCGTCGACCGGCCTGATATCGCCTTGCGCACACGCCTCGTCCTGTCGCGCAGCGGCAAGGTGACGGCCACGGGGCTGCCCTATGAGCCGCACGCAGCCGACAAAGTGTGGCGGCTGCAACTGGCGCGGGTGCGGCTCGATTCGAGCGACACGCTGTTGCGCCACAAGACGAGCCGCCGGGACATCTATCAGCGGGCGCGCGCCGAATATCTGATCAGCCGGGCCGACGAGGTGCTGCTGGCCAACGAGCGTGGCGAAATCTGTGAGGGCACGATCACCAATCTCTTCGCCGATTTCGGCGACGGCGCGCTGGCGACGCCGCGGCTCGATTGCGGCCTGCTGCCTGGCGTATTGCGCGGCGAATTGCTGGATGAAGGCCGCGCCCGCGAAGCAATCTACACCTTGGACGATCTGAAGTCGGCCAAGGCGCTGTTCGTCGGCAATTCGCTGCGTGGATTGATCCCGGCGCGGCTGGGCTGATGCGCGACCGAAAAGGCGCCGGACGACACGCCGAGGCCTGTGTCTCAAGCATGGTTTTGCAGTTGGAGAAGATGCGTCCGGCGCGAGAAAGAATGGGCCGGACGCGCGGCGGCCGCTTGGGAGGAACGACTATTCGCCTTCGTGGGTCTGACCGGAGCCGCCGACGGAAACGATGGTGCCTGTCTGAAGCGCCTCCCCGCAATTGCAGCCGACGATGGGAGGCCACGCCGGATGCCGCGGAAAGCGAAAAAACCGATCGTGAGCTTCGCTCATCCACGGTTTCGGCCTTAACCACGTAGCCAACGCAGCGTAGCCGCGGTTGGCGCTTTTCGCTGGTTTATGACAATGATCTGTGGTTGTAGCGCTTGGCCGTCCGGCGAGACGGCCCGGCTTTTCAGCCTGTTTGAGGGAGTAATCGATAAAATGGCGAATGAAAACTGGCCCGTTTACGGTGAGATCACCGGCCCTGTCGTGATGATCGGCTTCGGTTCGATCGGACGGGGAACGCTGCCGCTGATCGAGCGCCATTTCAAATTCGACAAGTCGCGCATGACCGTCGTCGATCCACGCGATACCGACCGCAAGCTGCTCGACGAGCGCGGCATCACCTTCATGCAGGATGCTGTGACCCGGAAGAACTACAAGAAACTTTTGACGCCGCTGCTGACCAAAGGTGGCGGCCAGGGCTTTTGCGTCAACCTGTCCGTCGACACCGGCTCAGTGGATTTGATGCGGCTCTGTCGCAAGCTGGGTGTGCTTTACATCGACACCGTCGTCGAGCCATGGCTCGGCTTCTATTTCGACGCAAAGGCCGACAATGCCAGCCGCACCAATTATGCGCTGCGCGAATCCATGATCGAAGAAAAGCACACGCGCCCCGGTGGGGCGACCGCAATCTCCACCTGCGGCGCCAATCCGGGCATGGTCTCCTGGTTCGTCAAACAGGCGCTGGTCAATCTCGCCACCGACCTCGGGCTGGAATTTTCCGAACCGGCCCAGCACGATCGCGAAGGCTGGGCCAAGCTGATGAAGAAGGCCGGCGTCAAGGGTATCCACATCGCCGAGCGCGACACACAGCGCACCAAGAAGCCCAAGCCGATGGACGTGTTCTGGAACACCTGGTCGGTCGAAGGCTTCATCTCGGAAGGCCTGCAGCCGGCCGAGCTCGGCTGGGGCACGCATGAGACCTGGATGCCGAAGAACGCCAAGAAGCACCAGCATGGCTCGAAGGCCGCGATCTTTCTGGAGCAGCCGGGCGCCAACACACGTGTGCGCAGCTGGTGCCCGACGCCCGGACCGCAATACGGCTTCCTGGTGACGCACAACGAGTCGATTTCGATCGCCGACTTCTTCACCCTGCGCGGCAAGAAGGGCAAGGTTCAATATCGCCCGACCTGCCACTACGCCTACCACCCTTGCAACGACGCCGTGCTGTCGCTGCACGAGATGTTCGGTGCCGCCGGCAAGGCGCAATCCGTGCATCACGTGCTCGATGAGAACGAGCTGGTCGACGGTGTCGACGAGCTCGGCGTGCTGCTCTACGGCCATGACAAGAACGCCTATTGGTACGGCTCGCAGCTATCGCTGGCGGAGGCGCGCAAGCTGGCGCCGTATCAGAACGCGACCGGCATGCAGGTCACGTCTGCAGTGCTGGCGGGCATGGTCTGGGCGCTGGAAAATCCCGAGGCCGGCATCGTAGAGGCCGACGAGATGGACTACAGGCGCTGCCTGGAAGTGCAGTCTCCCTATCTCGGGCCGGTCAAGGGCCACTACACCGACTGGACGCCCCTCGATAACCGCCCTGGTCTGTTCCCGGAAGACCTCGACAAAAACGACCCATGGCAATTCCGCAACATCCTCGTCCGATAGTGCAACATCCCCGCTCGATCGTTATATCTCGCTGTCTTGCAATCACCCGGAAATCGGGCGATTGAAGAGGGGCGGACCGATAAGAGGATTTTGATGATGACGATTGCGCGCAAATTGCTTTCAGCTGGCTTTGCCGCGACCACTGCCGTCGTCCTGGCAGCGTGCACCACCGCCGCCCCGGGCGGGCCGCCAGTGGCCACGCGGAGCGCGGTCGAAGGCTCGTGGATCGACGCGCAAGGCACGGGCCTGTCGACCTTCGCTGCCGGCAGCTTCAACACCGTCGCCACCGACACCGGCCAGAAACTTTCCGACGGCAGCTATACCATGACCGGCGCTACCTCGGTCGAGATCCATGGCACCTCACTGATCCGCCAGACACCGATCAGCTTCAACTGCCTGCTGATCTCCACTTCCCAGCTTAATTGCACCAGCGCGAGCGGGCAGAACTTCGTGCTGACGCGACGCACCTGAGCCCATACGGAACCGCTTTCGCAAAGCACGGCGGCTGGAGGGCCGCCGTGTTTTTTTGCGCCGGCAAAGCTGACCCGATTCTGCTTGCATGAGCCGACACGCGATGTGAGCATGGACAAAAAGCTGGCTGTTATGCTCCAGTCAAGCAGAGGGGTTAAACACCTCTGCGCATGACCCCGAAGATCGGAATCGATTTTCGCTGGGGATCATGCGCAAAATCAAATTGGCACAGCGTCCCTGCGCGTCCCAAATGATGCGCGGCGCTGTACTCAGGTCATCGGGGAGACGAAGATGAAAAAGATCGCCGCCATTGCCGCCCTGTCGGCGTCCGCGCTTGGCCTGTCGGCCGGCGTGTCCTTTGCCGACTACACGCTGAACATATTGCACATCAACGACTGGCACAGCCGCATCGAAAGCAACAACAAATATGAATCGACCTGCTCGGCCGAAGAGGAGACCAAGGGCGAGTGCATCGGCGGCGCGGCGCGACTGATCACGGCGATCGCCCAGGAGCGCAAGAAGCTGGAAGGCCAGAACGTGCTGCTGCTCAGCGCCGGCGACAATTTCCAGGGTTCGCTCTTCTACACGACCTACAAGGGCAAGACCGAAGGCGAATTCCTCAACCAGATGAAATTCGATGCCATGGAGCTCGGCAATCACGAGTTCGACGATGGCGAGGCGGCGTTGGCGCCGTTCCTGGACATGATCCAGTTTCCGGTGCTCGGCGCCAATGTGAAGGCCGACGCGCAATCCAAGCTCGGCGACCGCGTGAAACCGTCGATCGTTGTCGAGGTCGGGGGCCAGAAGATCGGCATCGTCGGCGCGGTCACCAACGACACGCCGGAGCTCGCCTCGCCAGGCCCCAATGTCAAGATCGAGGACGACGTCAAGTCGATTACAGCCGAGGTCGAGAGGCTGAAGGGAGAAGGCGTCAACAAGATCATCGCGGTCACCCATATCGGCTATAAGCGCGAGCGCGACGTCATCGCCAAGATCCCGGGTGTCGACGTGGTGGTCGGCGGCCACAGCCATTCGCTGCTGTCCAACACCGACCCCAAGGCGGAAGGCCCCTACCCGACGATGGTCGACAATCCGGACGGCTACAAGGTGCCGGTCGTCCAGGCGGCGTCCTATTCGAAATATCTCGGCGAGTTCAAGGTCGTGTTCGACGACGACGGCGTCGTCAAGCAAGCCAGCGGCGACCCGATCCATCTCGACAAGTCGATCACGCCAGATCCCGCGGTGCTTGCCCGCATCAAGGAACTCGGCGCGCCGATCGAGGCTTTGAAGAACAAGGAGGTCGCAGAAGCCACCAAGACGATCGACGGCAGCCGCGAGAGTTGCCGCACCCGCGAGTGCGAGATGGGCAATCTCGTCTCTGACGCCGTCCTCGATCGCGTCAAGGATCAGGGTGTCGAGATCGTCATCTCGAATGGCGGCGGGCTGCGCGCCTCGATCGACCAGGGAACCATCACCATGGGCGAGGTGCTGACCGTACTGCCGTTCCAGAACACGCTGGCCACCTTCCAGATTTCCGGCAAGGATCTGGTTGCCGCGCTCGAAAGCGGTCTCAGTCAGATCGAGGACGGCGCCGGGCGCTTTCCGCAGGTTGCCGGCCTGAAATATTCATTCGACAAATCGGTTGCCCCGAATGCCGGGCGCGTCAAGTCGGTCGAGGTCATGGAAGGTGGCGCGTGGACCCCCATCAATCCGGACAAGGATTACCTGGTCGCCACCAATAACTATGTGCGCCAGGGCGGCGACGGCTACAATATCTTCGCTGAGAAGGCCAAGAACGCCTATGACTATGGTCCGGGTCTCGAACAGGTGGTCGCCGATTATCTCGGCGCGCATCGGCCCTACACGCCGAAGCTCGAGGGCCGCATAACCGAGATCGCCGCGGCGGAACCGGCAGCTCCGGCTGCGGAACCGGCCCAGGAACCGGCAAAGCCGACCGAGCCGGCAAAACCGGCCGAGACGGCTCCAGCCGCAACTGCGGAGCCGGCGATGCCCGAACTGCCGATGGGTTCGGGCGACATCGCCACGACGCCGCCGGCCGTCCCGGCGGAACCCGCCCCGGCAACGCCGGCACCTGCCGAGCCCGCAAAACCAGCCGAGACGGCGCCTGCGGCCACGGAAACGGCCAAGCCCGCAGAGGCTGCGCCCGCGCCTGCCGAACCGGCCGAGGCGATGACGCCGGCTGAAAGCAGCCACGTGATCGTTGCCGGCGATACCTATTGGGATCTGGCGGCAAAAGCCTACGGCGATGGCGCCAAGTGGAAAATGATCTCCGACGCCAACGAGGGCTACAAGCCGCGCCGGCTGCCCATCGGCGCAACCTTGACCATACCGCCCGCCGCGAAATAGCCCGGCAGCCGGAATTCGAGAGCACCCGCCCGAGAAACGGACGGGTGCGGCTTTTTCAAGGTGCGGCCAGACGCTGCATTGAAAACAGGCGCGGCATCGCTAGTTTCGCGCGGTGTCCGGAGAACCGCTATGACGCTTGATCCCAAAGCCGCGAAGGCCCTCGGCCCGCTGCCGGCAGGACAGCCGCCGGTGGGCGCGGGCAGGATCGGCGTCATGCTGATCAATCTCGGCACGCCCGACGGCATCGAGTTCAAGCCGATGTGGCGCTATCTCAGGGAATTCCTGTCCGATCCGCGCGTCATCGAGCTCAACAAGGCGATCTGGTATCCAATCCTCTATGGGCTGGTTCTCACCACGCGTCCCAAGAAGTCGGGCGCCAACTATGCCAGGATATGGAACCGGCAGCGCAACGAGTCGCCGCTGCGCACCTACACCCGCACCCAGGGCGAAAAACTCGCCGAGGCGCTGCGCGACCTGCCCGATGTCGTCGTCGACTGGGCGATGCGTTACGGCAATCCGTCGACCGAGAGCGTGGCCAAAGGGCTGGTCGCGCAAGGCTGCGACCGCATTCTTTCTTTTCCGCTCTATCCGCAATATTCCGCGACCACGACCGCGACCGCCAACGACCAGTTATTTCGCGCGCTGATGAAGATGCGCCGCGCACCGGCGATCCGCAGCGTGCCGCCCTATTATGCCGAACCGGTTTATATCGAGGCGCTTGCACGTTCGATCGAGCGCCACCTGGCGACCCTCGATTTCGAACCGCAGGTGGTCATCGCCTCCTATCACGGCATTCCGAAACCCTATTCCGACAGGGGCGACCCCTATCAGGCCCATTGCCTGGAGACGACCCGGCTGCTGCGCGAAAAGCTCGGCTGGGACGAGAAGAAGCTGATCACAACGTTCCAATCGCGTTTCGGGGCGCAGGAGTGGCTTCAGCCCTACACCGACAAGACGGTCGAGAAATTGGCCGGAGAAGGCGTGAGATCGATCGCCATCGTCAATCCGGGCTTTTCTGTCGACTGCATCGAGACGTTGGACGAGATCGGCAGGGAGGCGGCCGAGACCTTCCATCATGCTGGCGGCGAGAAGTTCGCGCACATCCCTTGCCTCAACGACAGCGCCGAGGGCATGGCGGTGATCGAGGCCATGGTGCGGCGCGAACTCTCGGGCTGGATCTGAAGGACGGAGCAGCCACCTTCGATCGCGCCGTTGCAGCTGTCTACGCACCGGCAATCCACAATCACCTGATTGTAACATTTCTGAAACACACTTAAGTGTTTGGTGAAGTCGGTTGCGTCGAACGTCTACCGCATCGGCCTGAAATTCGGAATCGATTTTCGGGAGGAGCGGTGCGCAGCTATAAAGAGTAAGTGCGTACTTTGTGCGTCCAGTATACGCACGTCACTCTAAAGTGGCCGGCATCTGAGGGAGAGCCAAATGGATTTCAGTGGTTTCGATATCGCGCTTCTTGTTCTTGTCGCTCTTGTCGTGCTCGTGCTTTTCAAGGGCATCCGAACAATCCCGCAAGGCTACAATTATACCGTCGAACGCTTTGGGCGTTACACCAGGACATTGAGCCCCGGCCTCAACCTCATCGTGCCGTTCGTCGACCGCATCGGCGCCAAGCTGAACATGATGGAGCAGGTGCTCGACGTTCCGACCCAGGAGATCATCACCCGCGACAACGCCACCGTTGGCGTCGACGGCGTCGCCTTCTACCAGGTGCTCAACGCCGCACAGGCCGCCTACCAGGTTGCCGGCCTCGAGAACGCCATCCTCAATTTGACGATGACCAACATCCGCACCGTGATGGGCTCGATGGACCTCGACGAGCTTTTGTCGAACCGCGACGCCATCAACGAGCGCCTGCTGCGCGTCGTCGACGAGGCGGCGCATCCCTGGGGCATCAAGATCACCCGCGTCGAGATCAAGGACATCAACCCGCCGGCCAATCTTGTCGAATCGATGGGTCGCCAGATGATGGCCGAACGCAACAAGCGCGCGCAGATCCTCGACGCCGAAGGCCTCAAGCAGTCGCAGATCCTGGAAGCCGAGGGCCGCAAGGAAGCCGCCTTCCGCGACGCCGAGGCGCGAGAACGCTCGGCCGAGGCCGAGGCCCGCGCCACGCAGGTGGTGTCGGAGGCGATCTCCAAGGGCGACGTGCAGGCGCTCAACTACTTCGTCGCGCTGAAATACACCGAAGCGCTGACCAGGATCGGCTCCGCCACGAACAGCAAGGTCGTGCTGATGCCGATGGAAGCTTCATCACTGATCGGCACGCTCGGCGGCATCGGCGAGATCGCCAAGGAAGTCTTCGGGAGCGAAGGCACTGCCGCACGGCAAGCCTCACGCCCGCCCGTGGTTCGCCCCAGCCAGACCTGAGGCCGATCCCATGTTCGACCGCATCGTTTCCGAACTCGGCCCTTGGACTTGGATGGTTCTCGGCTTCATTCTCCTCGTCATGGAGGTCATCGCGCCGGGCATCTTCATGCTATGGATCGGCATCGCCGCGCTGCTGATCGGTGCAGTCTCCCTGCTCATCTGGGACGCAGGTTTCTGGACCTGGCAGGTTCAGGTTCTCGCCTTCCTCGCGATGTCGCTGGTTTCAACTTATGTCGGCAAGAGATTGGCGGGCGGGCGCCATGACCCAACCGACCAGCCGCTGCTCAACCGCCGCGGCGCACAAATGATCGGCAGGATGGCGACGCTTGCCGAGCCGATCAAGGACGGGCGCGGCCGCATAAAGCTCGGCGACACGATATGGCGCGTCTCCGGCCCTGATCTGCCGGCCGGCACGCAGGTGCGCGTGACGGGCGCGGCCGATACCGATCTGGAGCTGACGGTCGAGGCGGTTTTGAGCTGAATCCAGGGTGTGTTGAGATTCAGGTCAGGCCGAGTCGAAAACGATAGTTTCCGAGAACCGGCCTACGCCGGCCGTAGCCTTCATAGGGCGGAGGCGCTTATGAGGGCTACGGCCGGCGTAGGCCGGAGCGGAGCGTACTCCCAAGTACGTGAGCACCGGAAGCGCAGGAAACCGGCGTTCGCAGGCCGGCATCACCTGAATATCGACGCACCCTAGGCCGCGCCGATGCGCAGCAGGTCATGCAGATGGACAAGTCCGATCGGCCGTCTGCCCTCGACCACCATCAGGCTGGTGATGGCTGAAGTGTTAATCGTCTGCAGCGCCGTCGCCACCAGCGTGTCCGGCCCGGCCGTCTTCGGCTCCTTGGTCATGACCTGATCGACGCTCATCGCCAAAAGATTGCTGCCGATGTGGCGCCTGATATCGCCGTCGGTGATGATGCCGATCAGCGCACCGTCCGCGGCGGTGATTGCCACGCAGCCAAACCCCTTGCGCGACAATTCGAGGATCGCCTCGCGCATTCCAGTGCCGGAAGGCACCAGCGGCAGCCTGTCGCCGACATGCATGATATCGCGGATCTGCGTCAGATTGGCGCCAAGCTGCCCGCCCGGATGGAAGGTGCGGAAATGATCCGGCGTGAAGCCGCGCGCTTCGAGCAGCGCGATGGCCAGCGCATCGCCGACCACCAGTTGCAGCAGCGTCGATGTCGTCGGCGCAAGGCCATGCGGACAGGCTTCAGGCGCGCGCGGCAGCAAAAGCACCACATCGGCCTCGCGCGCCAACGCCGATCTCTCTCCGGCGGTGACCGCGATCAGCGGAATCGAGAAGCGCCTGGAATAGGCGATGATGCCCTTGAGCTCCAGGCTCTCGCCCGACCACGACATGGCGATGATGGCATCGTCCCTGGCGATCATGCCGAGGTCGCCATGATTGGCTTCGGCAGGATGGACGAAGAAAGCCGGCGTGCCGGTCGAGGCGAGCGTTGCTGCGAGCTTCGAGCCGATATGGCCGCTCTTGCCGACACCGGTGACAATGACGCGGCCCTCGATTTGCGACACCATGTCAACGGCGCGCGCGAAAGGCTCGGTCAATCCGTCTTCGAGCGCGGCCGCCAGCGCCGCGATACCGGCTTGCTCGGTCGCTACCGTTCTGAGCGCCGAGGCGATCGAAGCTTGCCCGTCGGGCCGCTTCCTGTCTGGGGATTCCGCATGCATGGCTGATGCGATTAGCGCTTTGGCGCGCGCCTGTCCAACGGAATTGCCACCCGGCAAGGGCCGATGAGCGACCGCCTCAACCCTCCGTTAACCATCCCCATTTACGGTTCGGTAAGTATGGCGCGCGTGCGCCGCGCAAGCAGTGGTGGCGATGTCCGGTGCCCAGCCTGAAAAGAACAGAAGACGAAGCGGCAAGGCGGTCTGCGCCTTGCTGCTGGCGACCAGCGTCTTCGCCCTGCTGCGGCCAGCACAGCCCTATGCTCAGGTAACCGAGCTGCGCCGTGAGGTTTCGGAATCGGCAATTCTGGACGACCAGCAGCGCAAGACCAGGCAATTGAGCATGGCCAGCGCCCAGGATCAGACGGCACAGGCAGGCGCAATCACTCAGAGCAATGCGCCGGCGCCCACCTATCAGCCGGCCAGCCCGGGCGCCGGACTGGATGAAGACACATCGCCCGCGACCGGCAGCATTTTCGATTCGCCGGAAACCACCGACGATCCGTTCGCCGACACCCCCGCTCCCGTCCCGCGGCGCCGGCCATCGAGCGCAAGGCAACGCGCGGCCGATCAAGACGAGGTCGACGCCGCCGAGAAAAAAACCGCCGCCAGGACTTTAGCCACGACGGATGACACCGCCGAGACGGACCAGGACGCCATCAATCGTCGTGCCGTGACCATCGATTCCGCCGACAGGCAGAAGCTCGATCCGGGCGCCGAGCGCGCCGAAGCCATCGAAGGTCGGGACAAGAGGGCCGAGGACGACCCGTTCGCCGCCACCGGCATCAAACTCGGCTCCTTCGTGATCAGGCCGACGCTCGAGCAAGGTCTGACGGCGTCGTCGAATGCCGATTCGAGCAGCGAGGGCAAACCGGCCCTGCTGTCGGAAACGACGCTGCGCTTCAATGCCATCTCCGACTGGCGAGAAAACTCAGCTGTCATCGACGGCTACGGCACCTTTCTCAAGACCATATCGGGCGACGAGATTCAGGAGGCGCGGGGCCGTGTCGAGGGCACACTCAATGTCGACCTCGACAACGATCTGCGCGCCATCGCCAAGCTCGGTTACGAGGCGGCGCCGGAATCGGCTTCGTCGCCGGTCGTCATCGAAGGCACCGTCGAGCAGCCGGTGCGCCAGACCATCAACGGCAGCCTCGCCGTCGAGAAGGATGCCGGCAAGATGCGCTTCGCCCTGACCGGCGCGGTCGCACGCGACATCTATGGCGACGCCGAGCTTTCGATGGGCGGATCGCTGTCGCAGAAGGAGCGCGACTCGACGCTTTATACCGCCACCTTGCGCACCGGCTATGAGATTTCTCCCGCCATCACCCCCTTCACCGAGGTCGAAATCGGCCGCCGGCTCTATGATTTGCGCGTCGACCCTAATGGTTTCGAACGATCCTCGACGCGGCTTGGCGTTCGGGCCGGCGCCGAACTCGACCTCGGCGAGAAGCTTGCCGGCGAATTCTCGGCCGGCTGGCTGCGGGAGGCGATCGACGACGATCAGCTGCCGGCGATTTCAGGTGCCACGGTGAACGCCGACCTCAAATGGTCGCCGGAACGCGGCACCACGATCGGCCTTACCGGACAG
This sequence comes from Mesorhizobium sp. M9A.F.Ca.ET.002.03.1.2, assembly GCF_003952365.1. NCBI lineage: Bacteria > Pseudomonadati > Pseudomonadota > Alphaproteobacteria > Hyphomicrobiales > Phyllobacteriaceae > Mesorhizobium > Mesorhizobium sp. M9A.F.Ca.ET.002.03.1.2. The sequence continues at coordinate 436,232 of NZ_CP034443.1, forward strand.
ACGATCGTCGAGGGCACGACGACCGCTGGACAAAGCGGCGACATCCTTTATTCCGGCCGCCTCACCGGCGAGCGGGAAATCCGCGCCAACCTGACCGGGAACGCGGCTTTGGGCGTGGACTGGCGCGATTACATCGGGTCCGACGGCCATGATCTGACGCTGAGCGCCGAGGCCGGGCTGACATGGTGGCTGAACCGGTATACCGGGCTGACCACCCGCGCCAGAACTGAAAAACAGACCAGCAACCTGGAGGGCCGCGACTACACGGCCCACAGCATCTTCGTCGGGGTGACGCTGCAGCGGTAAAGCAGGCCGCTCAAGGCTTGGGTGCAGGACAATCGCTTCAGATTGTATACGGCCCTCGCCCTGTTGTCGGGCTGTGTGACTGAAGTCAGGCCGGAATCCCCTGAATACAGTAAATCCTACACCGCCGCGTCCCGCTGCTCCGAGGGCTGGAGCTCGTCGAGAAGCTTGCGGATGACGCCCGCCATGTTCCCGTTCACGTCTTTGCGCCACAGTGCGAAAGCGACATTGGCCTCGACAAAGCCTTCCGGAGAGCCGCAATCGAACGTTCGTCCCTTGTAATGGTAGCCATAGAATGGCTGCTGCTGCTTCAGCTTCAGCATCGCATCGGTGAGCTGGATCTCGTTGCCGGCGCCCTTTTCCTGGTCTTCGAGGATTTTGAATATCTCCGGCTGCAGGATGTAGCGTCCGTTGATGTAGAGATTGGAGGGTGCTGTGCCGGTCTTCGGCTTCTCCACCATGCCGGTGATGCGGAAGCCATGATGCGTATCTTCGCCGCGGCCGACGATGCCGTATTTATGGGCCTCGGCGGGATCGCATTCCTGGACCGAGATGATGTTGTTGCCGGTCTCGGCATAAAGCTCGACCATACCCTTCATGCAGCTTTTCTCCGATTGCATGATCATGTCGGGCAAAAGCAGCGCAAATGGCTCGTCGCCGACGAGCTCGCGGGCGCACCAGACGGCATGACCAAGGCCAAGCGGCACCTGCTGACGCGTGAAGCTGGTCTGCCCCGGCGAGGGTTGCAGCCGTTGCAAGCGGGCGAGCTCGTCGTCCTTGCCGCGCTGGGCAAGCGTGTCATAGAGCTCGAACTGGACGTCGAAATGGTCCTCAATGACCGCCTTGTTGCGGCCGGTCACGAAGATGAAGTGCTCGATGCCGGCTTCGCGTGCCTCGTCGACCACGTATTGGATGACTGGCCTGTCGACGACGGTCAACATTTCCTTGGGTATGGCCTTGGTGGCCGGGAGAAACCGCGTACCAAGACCGGCAACCGGGAAAACTGCCTTGCGAACTCTCTTCATGCTGTCAATTATCCGCTTGTAAGACTGTTCGGCAATCCCGTTACGAGACATTTTCGCGCCGGAATCGAGGATTATGGAACGGCAAGTCAGAAATTCCGTAGTGCGTAAAGCGCCAACGCATCTTTTCGTTCCCAACGGCACCTATGGTAAACCAAATGCTAACCGGGTTCGGCGATGAATGATCTTCCTGTGATCAAGAAGGAGGAAAAGATGTCCGTCCGCAATGCCGCAAAGCGCTTCACAAGCGTCGTTGCGGCCGCCAGCCTTTCGCTCGCCTTGCTGATGCCCGCCGGACCTGCTTTTGCCGATGCCGGTTTCCGGCAATGGGTGGCGAGCTTCCGCGCCACCGCGGTGCAGAACGGCGTGTCCGGCGCCGTTTACGACCGGGCATTCCAGGGGATCAGCGATGCCGACCCGGTGGTGTTGGAAAAGGCGCGTTATCAGCCCGAATTCACCGCGCCCGCCTGGGACTATTTCGACAACCGCGTCCATGATCAGTCGGTCGCTGTCGGCCAGCAGATGGCGAGGAAGTGGAAGCCGTGGCTGGACAGGATCGAGGCCAAATACGGCGTCGACCGCTACATCCTGCTGGCCATCTGGTCGATGGAATCGAACTACGGCGAAATCCTCAAGCGCGACGACGTCATGCGCAATGTCGTGCGTTCGCTGGCAACGCTTGGCTATGCCGACCGCAGACGATCGAAATTCGCCCGCACCCAGTTGATCGCGGCGCTGAAGATCCTGCAAAGGGGCGACATCGACAAAGGCCACCTCAGCGGCTCATGGGCCGGCGCCATGGGCCATACCCAATTCATTCCCACCAGCTACCAGGCCTATGCGGTCGACATGGACGGCGACGGCAGGCGCGACATCTGGAATTCGATTCCCGATGCGTTGGCAACGGCCGCCAATCTGCTCAAGAAGAACGGCTGGCAGGCCGGCAAGACCTGGGGCTATGAAGTCAGCCTTCCCGCGGGCAGGAAGTTCCCGGCCGGATCGAAGTCACTGTCGCAGTGGCAAGCGCTGGGTGTCACGCGTGTCAACGGCAAGCCGTTCAAGAATGGCGCGGAAAAGGCCACGCTGAAGGTGCCGGACGGCCGCAACGGTCCGGCTTTCCTGATGATCAAGAATTTTTCGGTCATCAAGCGCTACAACAACGCCGACAAATACGCGGTTGCCGTTGGCCTTCTTGCCGACCAAATCGCCGGCTATGGTGGGCTTGTGCAGGACTGGAAGCGGCCTTTCACGAAGCTCACCTTCGAGGAGAGGCAGGAGCTTCAGCAGCGGCTTTCCCAGTACGGTTACTATGACGGCAAGTTCGACGGCAAGATCGGCGAGGGATCGAAAGCCGCCATCAAGGCCTTCCAGGCGAAGGCCGGCTTGACCCAGGACGGACATCCGAGCATGGAAGTGCTCAAATGGCTCAGGCAGAATTAGAGCCCTCGTAGGGGCTGGCCCAGAGCCGCTCAAGGGATGGAGAGGGAGATTGGTTTCGGCTGCGCGTATCCGGGTGATCCTTCGCCGCGTGCCGATCCTGATTCTGGCCGTTGCCGTTTTGGCCGTCTGCACTGCCGCCGCCTTTCACACGCCGGCCGTGGCGCAGGAAGAACAAAGGCGTGGCTGGTCGCTGCGTGACCTGTTGTTTCCGCGCCGATACGAGCGGGTGGAGCCGCCGCCGCAGATCCAGAGGGCCAGGCCGCGAAAGCCAAAGGCAAAAAAGCCCCGCGCTGCGCAGCGGCGGCCGGCTGAGCCGACAACCCCGATTGTCGAGAAGGCGCCGGATGCCCACACCGTCCTGGTGGTCGGCGATTTCATGGCGAGCGGCCTCGCCGAAGGTCTGGATGTCGCCTTTGCCGAAAGCACCAGCGTCAGGATCGTTGCTCGCAGCAACGGTTCGTCCGGTTTCGTGCGTGACGATTTCTACAACTGGCCCGAAGAGATCACATCGCTGATCGAGGCCGAAAAACCCGCGGCCGTGATCGTCATGCTGGGCTCCAACGATCGGCAGCAAATGCGCGTGAACGACGAGCGCGAACAGCCGCGATCCGAAGCCTGGACCAAGGAATACGAACGCCGGGCCGAGGCGTTCGGCAAAGCCATTGCATCGGCCAAAGTGCCGTATCTGTGGGTCGGCATGCCGGCATTCAAAGCGCCGAAGATGACCTCCGACATGCTGGCCTTCAACGACATCTACCGCTCGGCGGCCGAAACGCATGGCGGCGAATTCGTCGACATCTGGGACGGGTTCGTCGACGAGGACGGTGCCTTCGTCACCAGCGGGCCTGATATCAATGGCCAGCCGGTGCGGCTGCGCACCGACGACGGCATCTACGTGTCGACGGCCGGTAAACGCAAGCTCGCCTTCTATGCCGAAAAACCCTTGCTGAAAATCCTGGGAATAACTGCGCCCACGGGTACGCCGGCAGCCTATGCGCCAGCGGGCGCTCCCGTCGAGGCGCCGGCCGCGCCCATTGCAGTCGATCGCACCGTACCGATGCTGCTCAGCGATCCGGCGCTCGATGGCGGTTCTGAACTTCTCGGCGCCGCCCCGCCGGCAAAAACGGACAAGAATTTGCCCGGCGAAAAGCTCATCGTCGAAGGCAAGGCATCAGATGCATCGCCCGGCCGCGCCGACGATTTTTCCTGGCCGCCCAGGCCGCAACCTGCGGCGTCAGCCGCAACCAAAACGACCCCGGCGATCAGTCCGTAGACCTGGCCCAGGCCCGGCACCGGAAGGGCAGAAAGCGTCTTTCGATCGCCGCGGGAATGGAGTTCGAGACAGACATTCAGCGTGGTAGCACGCTCGATCCCATCAACGCCTCGTCGATCGAACGCGCCGCCTGCCGGCCCTCGCGGATCGCCCAGACGACCAGCGACTGGCCGCGGCGCACGTCGCCTGCCGCATAGAGCTTTTCGACGCTGGTCCTGTAGTCGCGGTCATTGGCCTCGACGTTCTTCGAGCGGCGGCTGTCGATGGCGATCTTCATCTGGCCGTCCAGTTCCGACACCGGTCCGACGGTGGCCGGCCCGGCAAAGCCGATGGCGATGAAGGCGAGATCCGCGCGGATGACGAATTCCGTGCCGGCGATCGGCTTGCGCTTTTCGTCGACCTCACAGCATTTGACGCCGGTCAACTGGCCATCCTCGCCGATGAATTCGAGCGTCGCCACCTGGAATTCGCGCTCGGCGCCTTCGGCTTGCGAGGACGAGGTGCGCATCTTCGTTGCCCAGTAAGGCCAGACCGTGAGCTTGTCTTCCTTTTCCGGCGGCTGCGGCCGGATGTCGAGCTGGGTGACACGCACGGCGCCCTGGCGGAACGCGGTGCCGACGCAGTCGGAGGCAGTGTCGCCACCGCCGACGACGACCACATGCTGGCCGCCGGCGACGATCGGCGGCGAGGGCCACGCCACCGACTGGATCGGCTCGCCGCCGATGCGCTTGTTCTGCTGCACCAGATAGGGCATTGCGTCATGCACGCCGTCGAGATCGTCGCCGGGAATGTTGGCCGGGCGCGGCGTTTCCGAACCGCCGCAATACAGCACCGCATCGTATTCGGCGAGCAGCTCCGCCACCGGCTTGTCGACGCCGACATTGACGCCGCAATGGAAGCTCACGCCCTCGCCCTGCATCTGCTCGATACGCCGGTCGATATAGTGCTTCTCGATCTTGAAGTCGGGGATGCCGTAGCGCATCAGCCCGCCCGGCCGGCTCTCGCGCTCATAGACGTGGACGTCGTGGCCAGCCCGGCCAAGCTGCTGGGCGGCCGCCATGCCGGCCGGCCCCGAGCCGATGACCGCGACACGCTTGCCGGTCTTCTTTTCCGGCGGATAGGGCCGGATGTGACCGGTTTCATAGGCCTTGTCGGCGATCGCCTGCTCGATCGTCTTGATGGCGACCGGAATGTCCTCGAGGTTCAGCGTGCAGGCTTCCTCGCAAGGCGCTGGACAGATGCGGCCGGTGAATTCCGGGAAATTGTTGGTCGAATGCAGGTTGCGGATCGCGTTGTCCCAGTCGCCATTGTAGACGAGATCGTTCCAGTCCGGGATCTGGTTGTGGACCGGGCAGCCGGTCGGCCCGTGACAGTATGGAATACCGCAATCCATGCAGCGCGCGGCCTGTTTCTCGACCTCCTTGTCCGACATCGGCAGCGTGAACTCGCGAAAATGCCGGATGCGGTCGGAAGCCGGCTGGTACTTGTGCACCTGCCGGTCGATCTCAAGAAACCCTGTTACCTTGCCCATAGTCCAGTCCCTGCTGTCCAGTGGCGCGCTCAACGACGCACCCGTTAGCCTCATAAGGCAGCCATGGCAACCTTCAGTTCGAGGCCAGGATTGTTGATGAAGGCGTCGACCGGGAAGCCTGGCTTCCCGGCAACTCCCAAAGCCTATTCCGCCGCCACGCCCATGCGCATGCGTTCCATCTCGATCAGCGCGCGACGGTATTCGACCGGCATGATCTTCCGGAATTTCGGCCGGAAAGTCGCCCAATTGTCGAGGATCTCGCGGCCCCGCACCGAACCCGTGTAGTGGACGTGGTTCGAGATCAACTGATAGAGCCGCTCCTCGTCATGGCTGGTCATGTCGCCGGACACGTCGACGCGGCCTTTGTGGTCGAGGTCGCCGCCATGATGGAGCAGTTTTTCCATCAGGTCGTCTTCTTCGGGAACGGGTTCCAGTTCGACCATCGCCATGTTGCAGCGCTCTGCGAAATCGCCCTTCTCGTCGAGCACATAGGCGACGCCGCCCGACATGCCGGCGGCGAAGTTGCGGCCGGTCTGGCCAATGACGACGACGATGCCGCCGGTCATGTACTCGCAGCCATGGTCGCCAACGCCTTCGACGACGGCGGCCACGCCGGAGTTGCGCACCGCGAAACGCTCGCCGGCAACGCCGGCGAAATAGGCCTCGCCCTCGGTCGCGCCATAGAGCACGGTGTTGCCGACGATGATGGACTCAGCCGCGACGATCTTGGCCTCTTCCGGCGGACGGATAACGATGCGCCCACCAGACAGGCCCTTGCCAACGTAGTCGTTGCCAGCGCCGATGAGTTCGAACGAGATCCCGCGCGCCAGGAAGGCGCCGAAGGACTGACCGGCGGTGCCGGTGAGCTTCACCGAGATCGTGTCCTCGCGCAGGCCCTTGTGCCTGAAGCGCTTTGCCACTTCGCCGGACAGCATGGCGCCCGTCGAACGGTCGACATTGCGGATCGGCAGCTCGATGCTGACCGGCTGCCTGGCTTCGAGGGCCGGTTTGGCCAGTTCGATCAGCTTGCGGTCGAGCACGTCGTCGATCGGATGCTTCTGCCGCTCGGTCCAGTGCACCGCCTTGTGCGGGGCATCCGGCTTGAAGAACATCTTGCTGAAATCGAGCCCGTGCGCCTTCCAGTGCTGGATCAGCACCCGCTTTTCCAGGAGATCGGTGTCGCCGATGATCTGGTCGAGATGGGTGTAGCCCATCTCGGCGAGCAAGGCGCGCACCTCTTCCGCCACATAAAAGAAGAAGTTGATGACGTGTTCGGGCGTGCCCTTGAAGCGCTTGCGCAAGACCGGGTCCTGCGTCGCGACGCCGACCGGGCAGGTGTTGAGATGGCATTTGCGCATCATGATGCAGCCGGCCGCGATCAGCGGCGCGGTCGAGAAGCCGAATTCGTCGGCGCCGAGCAGCGCGCCGATGACGACGTCGCGGCCGGTGCGCAGGCCGCCATCGACCTGCAGCGCCACGCGCGACCTGAGGCCGTTGAGCACCAGCGTCTGATGCGTCTCGGCAAGGCCCATTTCCCATGGGCTGCCGGCATGCTTGAGCGAGGTCAGCGGCGAGGCCCCCGTGCCGCCGTCATAGCCTGATATGGTGATGTGGTCGGCGCGCGCCTTGGCAACGCCGGCCGCAACCGTGCCGACACCGACCTCGGAGACCAGCTTGACCGAGACATCTGCCGCCGGATTGACGTTCTTCAAATCGTAGATGAGCTGCGCCAGATCCTCGATCGAATAGATGTCGTGATGCGGCGGCGGCGAGATCAGGCCGACGCCCGGCGTCGAGTGCCTGACCTTGGCGATGGTGGCGTCAACCTTGTGGCCGGGCAGCTGACCGCCCTCGCCGGGCTTTGCGCCTTGCGCGACCTTGATCTGCATCACGTCTGAGTTGACCAGATATTCCGCCGTCACGCCGAACCGACCGGAGGCGACCTGCTTGATCGCCGAACGCTCGGGGTTCTTGCCGCCGCCCGGCAGCGGCAGGTAGCGGTCGGCCTCTTCGCCGCCCTCGCCGGTGTTCGACTTACCGCCGATGGCGTTCATGGCGCGCGCCAGCGTCGTATGCGCTTCCCTGGAGATCGAGCCAAAGGACATCGCTCCGGTCGAGAACCGCTTGACGATATCGGCCGCCGGCATGACGTCGTCGAGCGCGACCTTCTTGCGCCCGGTTTCTTCCGCGAGCCTGATCTTGAACAGGCCGCGAATGGTCTGGGCGCGGGCCGTCTCGCTGTCGATCTGAGTGGAATAATCCTTGAAGGTGTCCCATGAGCCCTGGCGCACGGCGTGCTGCAGGGTGGCGACCGCATCGGGCGACCACATATGCGCCTCGCCGCGCATGCGGAACATGTATTCGCCGCCGACCTCGAGGCTGTTGCGCAGTACCGGGTCCTCGCCGAAGCCGTCGGTGTGGCGGCTGACCGTCTCGGCCGCGATCTCGTCCAGCCCGACGCCTTCGATCAGCGTTGCGGTGCCGGTGAAATACTTCTGCACGAAATCCGACTTCAGCCCGATCGCATCGAAGATCTGCGCGCCGCAATAGGACTGGTAGGTTGAGATGCCCATCTTGGACATCACCTTGAGGATGCCCTTGCCGATCGACTTGATGTAGCGGGAGACAACTTCATAGGCGTCGACTTCCGCCGGCAGCTCACCACGCTTGTGCATGTCGAGCAATGTGTCGAAGGCCAGGTAAGGATTGATCGCCTCGGCGCCGTAGCCGGCAAGGCAGCAGAAATGATGCACCTCGCGCGGTTCGCCGGACTCCACGACCAGACCGACGGAGGTGCGCAGTCCCTTGCGGATCAGATGGTGGTGAACGGCCGCCGTCGCCAGCAGCGCCGGTATGGCGATACGGTCCGGCCCGAGCTGACGGTCGGACAGGATGATGATGTTGTAGCCGCCGGCGACCGCCGCTTCCGAGCGCTCGCACAGCCGGTCGATGGCGCCTTGCATGCCGGCGGCGCCCTCGTTCGATCCATAGGTGATGTCGATCGTCTTGGTGTCGAAACGGTCCTCGGTGTGGCCGATCGAGCGTATCTTTTCGAGATCGCCATTGGTCAGGATCGGTTGGCGCACTTCGAGCCGCTTGCGGCGTGAATTGCCGACGAGATCGAAAATGTTGGGCCGCGGCCCGATGAAGGATACCAGGCTCATCACCAGCTCCTCGCGGATCGGATCGATCGGCGGGTTGGTGACCTGGGCGAAATTCTGCTTGAAATAGGTGTAGAGCAGCTTCGATCTGTCCGACATCGCCGAAATCGGCGTGTCGGTGCCCATCGATCCCACTGCTTCCTGGCCGGTGGTCGCCATCGGCGACATCAACAGCTTGGTATCTTCCTGGGTGTAGCCGAAAGCCTGCTGGCGATCGAGCAGGCTGACATCCTTGCGCAGCGCGCGCGGCTCGACCGGCTTCAAATCTTCCAGGATCAGCTGCGTGTTGGCGAGCCAGTTCTTGTAGGGGTGCCTGGTCGCGATCTCCGACTTGATCTCCTCGTCGGAGATGATGCGGCCCTTCTCCAGGTCGATCAAAAGCATGCGGCCAGGCTGCAGCCGCCACTTCTTGACGATCCGCTCCTCCGGCACCGGCAGCACGCCGGCCTCGGAGGCCATGATGACGCGGTCGTCGTCGGTGACGATGTAGCGCGCCGGGCGAAGCCCGTTGCGGTCGAGCGTGGCCCCAATCTGGCGGCCATCGGTGAAGACGACCGCCGCCGGCCCGTCCCAAGGCTCCATCAGCGCGGCATGATATTCATAGAAGGCCTTGCGATCGGCATCCATGAGCTTGTTGCCGGCCCAGGCTTCCGGGATCAGCATCATCATGGCGTGGCTGAGGCTGTACCCGCCCTGAAACAGGAATTCGAGCGCATTGTCGAAGCATGCGGTGTCGGACTGGCCGTCGTAGGAGATCGGCCAAAGCTTCGAGATATTGTTACCGAACAGCTCGGAGTCGACGGACGCCTGGCGCGCCGCCATCCAGTTGTTGTTGCCGCGCACGGTGTTGATCTCGCCATTGTGGGCGACCATGCGATAGGGATGCGCCAGCTTCCACGACGGGAACGTGTTGGTCGAGAAGCGCTGGTGGACCAGGATCAGCGCGGTCTCAAAACGCGGATCGATGAGGTCCTTGTAGTAGGCCCCGACCTGATAGGCCAGGAACATGCCCTTGTAGACGATGGTGCGCGCCGACAGCGACACGCAGTAAGAGCCGATGTCCTTGTTGTCGTTCTCGGCGTAGATGCGGCCCGATATGACCTTGCGCAGCAAATAGAGCCTGGCCTCGTACTCCTCGTCGTCGGTAATGTCTGACGTACGGCCGATGAAGACCTGCCGGTGGAACGGCTCGGATGCCACGATATCCGGAGCCTTCGACAGGGACGAATTGTCGACGGGCACGTCACGGAAACCGATCAACGGAAGTCCCTCGGACTGCGCCGATTCGGCGATGATGTCCTCGATATGGGCGCGAAGTGCTGCGTCCTGCGGCATGAACCAGTGTCCGACGCCGTACTGACCCGCCGGCGGCAGCTCGATGCCCTGGGCTGCCATTTCCTCGCGGAAGAAACGGTCTGGAAGCTGCACCAGAACGCCGGCGCCATCGCCGACAAGCGGATCGGCGCCGACGGCGCCACGATGCGTCAGGTTTTCGAGCACGGCAAGACCGTCCTGGACGATCTGGTGCGACTTCACGCCCTTCATGTTGACGATGAAGCCGACGCCGCAGGCATCGTGCTCGTTGCGCGGATCGTAAAGGCCTTGGGCGGCGAAACCGGTATCGGTTCGCCCAATATTGGTCAGGCCAGTGGTGATGGACCGATTTTTGACGGCTGGCGCTTTCGTCTGCGCGGCCGGGCCGTTCGTCGCAGATGGCGTCACTTCCGTCATCATCCTGTCCTCCGTTCCGCGCCCCTTAGGGCGCTGGCTTCCATCGGGAAGCGCATGGGCTTCCCTCTCATCCTTGCGGCACGTCTTGCGAAATCCTTGCCGAACCAGGTGGCTTTCCACATGGTTCGCATCCGGCAATCGTACAGGCCAGAGCCAGACTGTCTACCTGTCGCTCGCAGCAACAGCCGGAGAGGCCCAATGATACGCCAATCCAGCCCGTTTTGCGCGACAAAATAAGACAGTACTACTGTCCTAAATTTTTATGACAGAAATTTCAGATGCGCACAAGACCGATTCACAACAATCTTGGGCATTCAGCGACAGAAAATTACGCGCGACCATGTCAAAACGTAACCTTCGGTCGTTTGTCTCCATCCTCGCCTCTCACTGGCTTTACCGCTTTTCCGGCGCCTGGCACTTGCGGGCGGCATGCGAAAGCGGCCAAGGTTGCATCGATTTTCCCAGCACAGGCAAACGCATGATCTTCGCTTCCGACAATTGGGCAGGCGCCCATCCCGACATCGCCGCGGGCCTGTCGGCCCATGCCGGTGGCTTTTCCACGGCCTATGGCGACGGCGCCCTCGACCAGGCCGTCTACCACCGCTTCAACGAAATCTTCGAGCGCGAGGTCGCGGTGTTTTTCGTGGCGACCGGCACTGCTGCCAATTCGCTGTCGCTGACCACCTATAACAAGCCCGGCGGCATTTCTTTCTGCCATCGAGAATCGCACGTCATCGAGGATGAATGCGGCGCGCCGGAATACTTTACCGGCGGCTCACGGCTTTACGCCGTCGACGGTGCGCTGGGCAAGATCGATCCGAACAAGCTGGAAAGGGCTGTGGGCCGGTTCGCGCCTGAAATCGTCCATTCCGGACGCCCGATGGCGGTGACGATCACCCAGTCGACGGAGGTCGGCACCATCTACACGCTGAACGAAATCGCCAGGATTTCGGAGATCGCCAAGCATCACAAACTGCCGCTGCACATGGATGGCGCCCGTTTCGCCAATGCGCTGGTCGCGCTCGACACGACGCCGGCGGAGATGACCTGGAAGCGCGGCATCGACATCCTCTCCTTCGGCGGCACCAAGAACGGCTGCTGGTGCGCCGAGGCTATCGTGCTGTTCGATCTCGACCGCGCCGAGGAACTGGCCTTCCTGCGCAAGCGCGCAGCGCAATTGTTCTCGAAATCACGCTTCGTCGCTGCGCAGTTCGAAGCCTATTTCAAGGACGGCTTATGGCTCGACACGGCCCGGCACGCCAACGCCATGGCGGCGCGCCTTGCAGCAGTGATCGAGGATTCCCCGTCGGCGCGTCTGGCCTGGCTGCCGCAAGCCAACGAGGTCTTCGCGGTGATGAAGAAGGCAGAGGCTGAAAGAGCGCAAGTGGCCGGTGCGGCCTTCTATGACTGGCACAAGCCGCATGGCTTTGACGGCCATATCGGCGCGGACGAGGCGCTCTACCGTTTCGTCACCAGCTTCGCCACCACAGCCGAAGAAGTTGACGGTTTCGGCAACCTGATCGCTGGGTAGCGGCACTCGTCGACCAATAGAAAAGGGCGACGCTTGGCGCCGCCCTTAGTCCCTGACGAGACCGTTTTGGTTACGCAGCTTACGCGGCGTTCTTGGCCTCGATCTGCTTGGCCTTCGCCGAAGACGCGGTGATCGCGATTTTACGGGGCTTCAGTTCCTCGGGGATGTTCCGCTTAAGGTCGACGAAGAGCAGGCCGTTCTTCAGCGTTGCGCCGACGACGTCGACATGGTCGGCAAGCTGGAAGCGGCGCTCGAAGGCGCGCGAAGCGATACCGCGATAGAGCAGTTCGGAGCCTTCGCCATCGCCCGCTTCCTTGCGCTCACCCTTGACGGTCAGCACATTGCGATGGGCTTCGATCGAAATCTCGTCTTCCGAGAAGCCGGCGACCGCCATCGAGATGCGATAGGAATCCTCGCCGGTGCGCTCGATGTTGTAGGGCGGGTAGGTCTGCGCGCCGTCGGGCTGCGCAAGCGAATCGAGCATGGTGAACAGCCGGTCGAAACCGACGGTCGAACGATAGAGCGGGGAAAAATCAACGTGACGCATGATGTGTTCTCCTGTTGAGCAACAAGGTTTGCGTATGGCCGCTGCGAAACCCGTAACGGCGTTCCGGATGGGCCAGCGGCCCCGACATTGGCGGCCGCACTCAACATTTGGGGAGTAGCCGAAAGCATTTCAAGATTTCTCGATGAACGGCAGATGAACCGCGGCTTCGGCGGACGTTCAGCTAAGCGGCGCTAGACTGTTTCCAGGATCAAGCAACAGGCGGCGGTTACGGCGCCGCGCGTCCGCCGGACGCGCAAAGGACGCTGTAACACTTTGATTGCGCATGAACCCCAGCGAAAATCGGGTCCGATTTTCGGGGTCATGCGTAAGGCGCCGCGACGAGGCCGACCGGGTGTAACGTCCCTTCCTCCCGGATCGACAGGGGCCGGAGGCACGCCGCAGGCTGCTTCCGGCCTTGCTCGTTGTCTGCGCTCCACCCACCCGGAACTCCTTTGCTTTTGGCGCATGGGCGTCTATCACCATGCCCTGGGGCTTGCATCCAATGCAGGCCTCAATGCCGGCCCAATACCGGCCCAATACCGGCAATGACATACAAAGAACGAAGTGCCGAATGACGGATCTCCTCCACGAAGTTTCCCTCTTCCACGAAATTCCGGGCAATCCGTCACCGGAAAAAGCGGCCGGCGGTTTCTTCAACACGCGTGACGGCAAGAAGATCCGCCACGGCCTATTTCCCGCCGTTGCCCGCCCGATGAAGGGCACCGTGATCGTCCTCACCGGCCGCAACGAGTGCATCGAGAAATATTTCGAGACCATCCGCAACCTTGCCGATCGCGGCTTCGGCGTTGCGACCTTCGACTGGCGCGGCCAGGGCGGTTCCGACCGGCTGATCGGCGACCCTCAGCGCGGCTATGTCAGAAGCTTCTTCGACTACACCAGCGACCTGGAACAGTTCTTCGAGGAGATCGTGCTGCCCGACTGCCGGGGGCCCTACTACATATTGGCCCATTCGGCAGGGGCGGTGATCACGCTGCTTGCCGCGCCGTCGATGGTGAACCGCGTGCGGCGCATGGTGCTGATTGCGCCGTTCTTGACCGTGCCCGACCTGCCGGTCTCGATAAAGACCGTTCGCCGCCTCTGTTCGTTGTTCTGTTTGCTGGGCCTTGGCCGGCTTTATGCTGCCTGGGGACCACGGCCGAAGGAGCCGGCACCCTTTGCCACCAACAAGGTGACATCAGATCCGGAGCGATATCGGCGCAACACGCTGATCTACGAGACCTACCCGCAACTGGCGCTCGGCGGCCCGACGATCCGCTGGCTGAAAGCGGCGGCGGAGGCGTCGGTAACCATCAGCGATCCGGACTTTATGGCCAGGATCAAGGTCCCCTTGCTGGTGATCGCCGCCGGCGCCGATCAGGTCGTTTCGACCAAGGCCGTGGAAGCCTACGCCAGGCGTCTGCGTCTCGGCTCGCTGCTAACGATCGATGGCGCACGCCATGAAATCCTGCAGGAAGCCGACATCTATCGCGAGCAGTTGCTTGCCGCCTTCGACGCCTTCATCCCCGGAAGCGACGACACGGCCTGATTGAGCACCCCGGCGGTCGTCCCGGCGATGTCCTTTAGCTAGGCTCAGGACCCATTAATTGGTTGAGTTGTCGGCTGGGTGATGATTCAAGGTGGCAGGAGGATGCCACCTTGACTGATTTGCTGATGTTGACCCCGGAGCAGATGCGCCGGATTGAGCCCTATTTCCCGCTTTCGCATGGGGTTCCACGCGTGGACGACCGGCGGGTGCTGAGCGGCATCCTGTTTGTGATCCGCAATGGATTGCGCTGGCGAGATGCCCCTGCCGGCTACGGTCCGCACAAGACCATCTACAACCGCTTCATCCGCTGGAGCCGGCTGGGCGTGTTCAACCGCATCTTGGCCGAGCTAGCCGCGCAAGGTGGCGGTACCGAGAGGCTGATGATCGATGCCACTCATCTCAAGGCGCATCGAACGGCGGCGAGCCTGCTCAAAAAGGGGCTCTACCCCGATGTATCGGACGCAGCCGGGGCGGGCTGACCACCAAACTGCAGGTGGTTTGCGACGGCAAGGGGCGGCCGCTGCTACTCTATCTGAGCGAGGGACAGGCCAACGATCACAAGACTGCTGCCGCAGTTCTCGAGCAGCTACCGCACGCCAGCTTCCTGCTCGCCGACAGGGCCTACAGTTCCGCTGCCTTCCGGCAGGCGCTGGCAGATCGAGGCATCACGCCGTGCATTCCTCCTCATGCCAAACACCGCACAAAGCACGTATACGATCCAATCCTCTACCGACAGCGCCACAAGATCGAGAACATGTTCGCCCGGCTCAAGGACTGGCGTCGCATCCACACCCGCTACGACCGATGCGCTCACACCTTCCTGTCAGCCATTGCCTTCGCCGCAGCATTCATCTTTTGGATCAATGAGTCCTGACCCTAGCCGCGCAGCGCGGCCATCGCAGCGGCATGAAGCTCCGGCGTCGCCGCGGCCAGGATGTCGCCGCCCTTTTCCGCCGGTCCGCCTTCGAAGGTGGTGACGACGCCGCCAGCCTTCTCGATGATCGGGATCAGCGCGACGATATCGTAGGGTTTCAATCCGGGGTCGGCGACGATGTCGACGCTTCCCGCCGCGACCATGGCGAAAGCGTAGCAGTCGGTGCCGTAGCGGGCGAGCTGGACCTGCTGCTCGAACAGATCGTAGCGCAGGCGAGCGTCTCCCTTGAACAGCGCCGGCGTGGTGGTGAACAGCGTTGCCTCGGCCAGGCTCGTCGTCTTGCGTGTCGTCAACCTTCGCGGCCCGCCCGGACCTTCGTAGTGGGCGCCGGAAGCGTTGGCATAGAAAAGCTCGCCGGTGAAGGGCTGCGACATCATGCCGGCAACGGCATCGCCGTCGACCGTCAGCCCGACCAGCGTGCCCCACACCGGCAGGCCGGAAATGAAGGCGCGCGTGCCGTCGATCGGATCGATCACCCAGACATGCCTGCTGGAGATGTTCTCGCTGCCATGCTCCTCGCCGAGAATACCGTGATCGGGATACTCCGCTGATATAAGCGCCCGGATGACCCGCTCGGCCTCGCGGTCGGCCTCGGTGACCGGGTCGAAGCTGCTTTGCTCCTTGTTGGCGACCGCGCCTTGGCTGCGGAAGCGCGGCAAGGTTTCGGCCGCGGCGGCATGCGCAATGCGCCGCATGAAATCGATGCTGATGTCCAACTGATTCTCCCGCTTTGCAGCATGCCGAGACAGTCGTTTGCCTGTGGTTTTCCGCTAAAACAAGGGCGTGCGGAAACTTTTGCGCAGCGGCAACTGTTGCTCGAATGCAACGCTGGCGCCCTCGAAATGCAATTTCCACATCACAGTGAATTAAAAATGTCTGACGGTGCCTTGACATTTGTGCAGCGCACAATAGTTTTGTTCTCGGACAGGTTTTCCTGTCCATGCCCTCCTTGGGCGTTTCCTCCCTAGACTTCGACCGTGTCGTGCAAACGATGCGGTCTTTTTTTCGGCGCGCCGTCCAGCGGACCGTGCGTCTCTCCCGACCCGCACGCTGACGCCTTTATCCAGCGCAAGAGTTCATGTCTGGCGACTTGGCCCCAGGATCCCCTTGGCCTCAGGATCCCTTCGGCGCAGGCCCCTTACAAATCGATTCCGATTTTTGGCGTCATTCGGCGGCAAGCGGCAGATCGATAAAATCGTGATCGGGCATCGCCATCAGGTCGGCCGAGAATTGTGCCAGATCGTCGGCGAGCGCATCGAAGCCGGCGGATTTCTGGAACGTCCGCTCGTTCATGTAAAGCCCGCGATTGACCTCGATCTGCAGTGCATGGAGATGGCGCACCGGGCGGCCGTAATGCTCGGTGATGAAGCCGCCGGCATAGGGCTTGTTATGGGCGACGGTATAGCCCATGCCGATGAGCAGGCCGATCGCCGTCTCCGTCAACGCTGCCGAGGCGGACATGCCGAAACGGTCGCCGACGATGAAGTCCGGCCTGAGACCGTTATCGCCGACCCTGATGCTCGCCGGCATCGAGTGGCAATCGATAAGCACGGCAAAGCCGAACCGCGCATGGGTCCTGGTCAAAAGCCGTTTCAGCGTCTCGTGATAAGGCTTGTAGACAGCCTCGATACGCGCGATGGCTTCCGCCAGCGGCAAGCGGCCGGAATAGATGTCGAGCCCCTCTCCCACCAGCTTGGGCACGGTGCCAAGCCCGCCGGCCACGCGCGCCGAGCGGATATTGCAGAAGGACGGCACGGGTTCGGCGAACATGCGCGGATCGAGTTCCCATGGCTCCCGGTTGACGTCGAGATAGGCGCGCGGAAAGTTTGCCGCCAGCATCGGCGCACCGAGCGCGACGGCGCCGCCGAACAATTCGTCGACATAGCAATCCTCGGACCGTCGGATGGCGTTTCGGTCCAGCCTTGCCATGGCCAGGAACCGGTCCGGATAGTGGCGGCCGCTATGCGGCGAGTTGAAGAGGAAGGGGACGCGCTGTTCAGCGCCCGACCGGATTTCGAAGGGTGGAACGACCGAAAAATCCTCGGCTGCCGTTTTCAATTTGAACGAACCCGGAAATACCAATGCATCATGGTTGGAAAGTGCCACCTCACCGGCCGCATGTCCAGCATTTCGGCGCCCGGATCGCTTCGTTAAATACGGATCGGGCTCTTCATCGTTCACTTGATGTTTACCGTCACCTCCTCATATACAGGATGGTTAACGGGTTTGCCCCACGGCAGTCTCGGGTGGGTGATTCGGACGGGATAAGATGGCACGCATTCTACTGGCGGAAGACGACGACGATATGCGCCGGTTCCTCGTCAAGGCGCTGGAGCGTGCCGGCTACCAGGTCAGCGATTTCGACAATGGCGCCAGCGCCTACGAGCGGCTGCGCGAAGAGCCTTTCTCGCTGCTGTTGACCGATATCGTCATGCCTGAGATGGACGGCATAGAACTCGCCCGCCGCGCCACCGAGATCGATCCCGACCTCAAGGTCATGTTCATCACCGGCTTCGCCGCCGTTGCGCTCAATCCAGACTCCAAGGCGCCGAAAGACGCCAAGGTGCTGTCGAAGCCGTTCCATCTGCGCGATCTCGTCAACGAGGTCGAAAAGATGCTGCAGGCAGCCTGAGCCGATTCTGGCAGGCCTTCGGCCGCCTTCAGCGGTGCGACAGGGCGAGCCTTTCTTTCCCTTTTCCTGCTATTGACGCGCTGAGCCAAAAATGGTGTATGCGCGGCTTCGGATGGGCGTGTAGCTCAGCGGGAGAGCACTGCATTGACATTGCAGGGGTCACAGGTTCAATCCCTGTCACGCCCACCATCCAGACAATCCGCCCTGAAAACGTGGGACGCCCGCCCCGGCTTGAACCAGGACGGGGCGGGGTCCGGATCATTGTGGCCTTGGATCCGGCGTATGTCCCGGCCTGCCGCCATTGCCTTCCCGGCAGTTGGTGTCGCCAACGCCGCAGCATTTGCCGTGGTAGACGGTTTTTGTATTTGGTTTGTCGCACTCTCTCGTCACCGTTGTCTGACAACCCGCCAACACCGAAGCTGAAACGGCGGCAAGAAAGATATTTCGTATCGCAATAGACATGAGAAGTTCTCCATGATTGACCGCGCTTTTGCAGACGCAGTGCTTGGTCGCTTCTCAGGCAGGATTGGTTCACAAGAAAATTGAAGGACATGCCGAAACGTGCGCGAAGCCGTCCGCTTCAAGGCACCGCATGAGCTTCGCGACCTGCTTCAGGCCGCCCAGGGGCTGTCATCTCCAGCGGCAATCAGCGCGTTGAAAGTCAGGCGGCGCCGAGGCGGAGATCGCCCTTCTCGATATGCTGGAGAAACCACGCATAGGTCTCCTCCAGTCCGCTGTGGAGCGAGTACCGCGGGCGCCAGCCCGTGGCAAACAGGCGCGACACGTCCATCAGCTTGCGCGGCGTGCCGTCCGGCTTCGTCGCATCGAATGTGAGCGTGGCATCGGCGCCGACGACGGAGAGCATGGTGCGGGCCAGCTCGGCAATGGTGATGTCTTCGCCCGAGCCGACATTGACGTGGCTGTCGCCGGCGTAGTTTTTCAGCAGCCAGACCAGGGCATCGGCGGCGTCGTCGACATGCAGGAATTCGCGCATCGGCGTGCCCGATCCCCAGACCTCCAGGGTCTTGGCGCCGGCCCGCTTGGCCTGGTGCGCCTTGCGCATGAGAGCCGGTACGACATGGCTGCTGGAGAGGTCGAAATTGTCGCCCGGACCGTAGAGGTTGGTCGGCATCGCCGAGATGTACTCGACACCATATTGGCGCCGATAGGCTTGGCACAGTTTCAGCCCGGCGATCTTGGCGATCGCATACCATTCGTTGGTCGGCTCGAGCGGCCCGGTCAGCAAGGCGTCCTCGGAGATCGGCTGTGCCGCGAACTTCGGATAGATGCAGGACGAACCGAGGAACAGCAATTTCTGCACCTCGTTGCGAAAGGCGCTCTCGATGACGTTGGTCTGCATGACGAGATTGTCCTGCAGGAAATCCACCGGCAATCTGTCGTTTGCCAGGATGCCGCCAACCTTGGCCGCCGCCATCACCACCGCGTCCGGCCTGTGGTCGGCCATCCAGCGCCGCACGCCGGCCTGGTCCATCAGGTCGAGTTCATCGCGGGACGCGGTCAAGACCTCGCAATCCTCGTCCGCCAGCCTGCGCAATATGGCCGAGCCGACCATGCCCCGATGCCCGGCCACGAAAACGCGCTTGCCCTGAAGTTCGAAATCCATTGGCGTATCCCTGTGCAGAACGGCCGCTATGACCATCTGGCGTCGGCGCGCCGGATGGGCCTGCGTCGGACGCATACCGCATACAGATTTGGCCGGACAAGGCAAATCGAAGATTTGGGCGAAGTCTTGCGGTAAACAGTCAGACACCCGCGACGGCGCACAGGCTCTTCATTCTTGCGACGGCAAGCTCCGGGTCGGCCAGCAATCCTGCCTGGTCGGCTAGGCGGAAGACATCGGCATAGTGGCGGATGCCGCGCGCCGATTGCATGCCGCCGACCATCGAAAAATGCTCCTGATGGCCGTTCAGCCATGCGATGAAGACGATACCGGCCTTGTAGTATTCGGTCGGCGCCTCGAAGATTTTTCGCGACAGTGGCACGGTCGGCGCCATCAGTGCGTCATAACCGGCGCGGTCGCCGTCAGCCAGTTTCGCCAGCGCGGCATTGGCGACCGGCGCGATGGCATCGAAAATGCCGAGCAACGCGTGCGAGTGTCTTTCGCCATCGCCGGCGATCAGTTCGGGGTAGTTGAAGTCGTCGCCGGTGAACATAACGACCCCGTCAGGCAGCCGGTTCCGCAGGGCAACCTCTTTGCCGACGTCGAGCAGCGATATCTTGATCCCCTCGACCTTCTCGGCGTGTCTTTCGATGACGGCGACCACCGTGTCGAGCGCGGTGTCGAAATTGCCGCTGCCCCAATAGCCCTTGAGCGCCGGATCGAACATGTCGCCCAGCCAGTGCAGGATCACCTTGCCGGACGCCTGTGAGAGGATGCGGTCGTAGACGCGCGCGTAGTCATCTGGCCCCTTGGCCACGGCAGCCAGCGCCCGGCTAGCCATCATGATCGCCTTGCCGCTCAGGCCCTCGATGAAACCGAACTGCTCTTCATAGGCCGCGACCACGTCGTCGAGCCCCTTAGCGGCATCTGGCGCCAGATGGTCTGTCCCGGCACCCGAGGCGAGATCGGCGCCTTCAACCGTTCGCGCCTCGGCGATCGAGCGGCGGATCAATTCCCTGGCGTTTGCCCAGTCGAAACCCATGCCGCGCTGCGCGGTGTCCATCGCCTCGGCGACACGGAAGCCGAGCCGCCAGAGATGATGGCGGAACGCCATCGTACGCTCCCAGTCGACCGCGGGGTGAGACCATGGATCGGTCATTGCCAGAGGATCGGCAACGACATGGGCGGCGGCATAGGCGATGCGCGAAAACCGCGCACCGATCACCGGCTGCGCCGGCTGGCCGACAAGGCGGTAGCGCGTGCTGCGACCGCCCTCTTCGGGCAAGGCAATGTCCATCGATCTCTCCCTTGGCCGAGCCTATAAATGGAACGTTCCAATAGATCAAGAGCCTTTCTGATTATGCGCCCCGCTCTCGCAAGATGTTGCGTCGCAGCACAAATCCCTTGGAAAGGGCCAACATTACGCGGCTAAACTCCCGTTTTCCGATTGGGAAAAAATCCTGATTGACTCAAATCCAACAATGGGATTAGAACGTTCCAATAAAATCTGACAAAAAATAACCGGGAGGACGGATCTGGATGGCCAGCAGGGCAAAGGCGACGATACTCGACATTGCCCGCGAGGCGGGCGTGTCCAAGTCGACGGTGTCGCTCGTGCTGCAGGGCAGCGGGCTGATCCGGCCTGAAACGGCGCTGAAGGTTCGCAAGGCGATCGAGGATGTCGGCTATGTCTACAACCGCGGCGCCGCCAATCTGCGCAAGGCCCATTCCAATGTCATCGGCATGGTCATCAACGACCTCACCAACCCCTTTTTCGCTGAAATGGCGGTCGGTATGGAGCGCGTCTTCCAGTCGGCGGGCATCGTGCCGTTCATCGCCAACACGGCGGAGAACCCGGTGCGCCAGGAAGAAGTGCTGAAATCGCTTATGGAGCAAGGTGTCGCCGGGCTCATCGTGTCGCCGGCGCGCGGCACGGCATCAGGTGCTTTCCGCCGCATCGAGACGGCGGGCCTTCCGGTCGTCTTCACCATGCGCCGCCTTCCCGAGAGCCGCATCCCGGTGATCGCGCCCGACAATCATCGCGGCGCCTGGCTCGCCACCGCCCATCTGATCGGCAAAGGGCATCGCCGGCTGGCCTTCTTCGGCGGCTCGTCGGATCTGGTGGTCTATCATGAGCGCCTGGGCGGTTTTCGCGAGGCCTGCGAGACGCTCGGCATCGCCGCACGCGATACGCTCGTCGTCGAAGGCGAGACCAGCCGTAAGGGCGGCATTGCCTGTCTGGAAACGGCCCTCGCGATGGCCGAGCCGCCGACCGCGGCGCTGTGCTTCAACGATGCGGTCGCCTTCGGCGTCATGCTGGCGCTGCGCAAGCGCGGCCTTGAGCCCGGCGCGGATTTCGCCGTCGTCGGCTTCGACGACGTGGTCGAAGCCCAGCATTACATGCCGGCGCTGACCAGCGTCGCGGTGGATTCGGCGGGCCTCGGCGAGCGCGCCGCCCATGTCATGCTGAAGATGATCCAGTCGCGTACCACGCGCGCCGAGGATCATATCGGCGCCGTCAACCTCGTGGTCAGGGACAGTTGCGGTCCCGATCGTCGTGCGGGAATGGGAGACGCGGCATGACCGTGAAATGGGGACTGATCGGCGCAAGCACGATCGCAAGGCAATTCATGATCAGCGCCATCCGCGCGCAACCGAACAGCGGGATCGCGGCGGTGATGAGCTCCAGCCCGGAGCGCGCCACGTCCTATGCGAAGGAGAATGGCATTCCGCTCGCCGTCGCGACGCTCGATGAACTGCTCGGCTCCGACATCGACGCCGTCTACATCTCGACCACCAACGAATTGCATCTCGAACAGGCTTTAGCCGCCATCAAGGCGGGCAAACATGTGTTGTGCGAAAAGCCGCTGGCGCTGACCAGCGACGATGCGCGCAAGATGGTCGCCGCCGCTAAGGCGGCGGCCGTCGTGCTCGGCACCAATCACCACCTGCGCAATGCCGGCTCGCACCGGGCGATGCGCGAAGCCATTGCCGCCGGCCGCATCGGCAAGCCGATTGCCGCGCGCGTCTTCCACTCCGTCTATCTGCCGGAAAGCCTGCAGGGTTGGCGCATCACCAGGCCGGATGCGGGTGGTGGTGTCGTGCTCGACATCACCGTGCACGATGCCGACACGCTGCGCTTCGTGCTCGGCGATGATCCGCTCGAGGTTTCGGCCTTCACGCAGACCGCAGGCATGGCCGCCGGCGGGCTGGAAGATGGCGCCATGTGCATCTGGCGCTTCAGATCGGGCGTCATCGCGCAGTCGCATGAGGGCTTCACCACCAAATTCGCCGGCACCGGCTTCGAGGTGCATGGCAGCGAAGGCTCGCTAATCGCGAAAGATGTGATGACCCAGAAGCCGATCGGCTCCGTGCTGCTGCGCACGGCAAAGGGCGAGGAGGAATTGAGCTTCGACCGCGAGGATCTCTACGTCAGGTCGGTGCGGCAGTTCCAAGCGGCGATACGCGGCGATGGCCAGCCGTCGGCTACCGGCGAAGACGGCATCTGGTCGCTGACATCAGCCGAAGCGGCGTTGCAATCAGCCAGATCCGGCAAGGCCGTCGCGGTCGATCCGAAACTCGGGAGCGCAGGATGAGCAAGCTGGTCTCCGCAGCGCGGGCCGCGAGCCTGATCAGGGACGGCATGGTCGTTTCCGTCTCGTCGTCGAGCGGTCTCGGCTGCCCGGATGCGGTGCTTGCCGCGATCGGCGAACGCTTCGAGACTGAGGGCCATCCGAGGAACATCACGACGCTGCACCCGATCGCCGCCGGCGACATGTACGGCATCAGGGGTATCGACCATCTGGCCAAGCCCGGCCTGTTGCAGCGCACGCTGTGCGGCTCCTATCCGTCCGGCCCCTCCTCCTCGGAACCGCCGCAGATCTGGAAGATGATCGGCGACAATTCGGTCGCTGCCTACAATGTGCCCTCCGGCATCCTGTTCGACATGCATCGTGAGGCCGCCGCCAAGCGGCCGGGCGTGCTGACCAAGGTCGGCCTCGACACCTTCGCCGATCCACGTCATCAGGGCTGTGCCATGAATGCGGCCGCCAGCGAGCCGATCGTTTCGGTGCAGCAGTTCGACGGTGAGGAATGGCTCTATTTCCGCTCGATCGTGCCTGATGTCTCGATCATCCGCGCAACGACGGCCGACGAGCGCGGCAACCTCACCTATGAGCACGAGGGCGCCTATCTCGGCGGGCTGGAACAGGCGCTCGCCGCCCGAAACAATGGCGGCATCGTCATCGCGCAGGTCAAGCGCGTCGTCGAGAACGGCACGCTGAAGCCGCACGACGTGCGCGTGCCCGGCGTGCTGGTCGACCATATCGTGGTGGCGCCCGACCAGTTGCAGACGACGCTGACGCCTTACGACCCGGCGATCTCGGGCGAGATCTTCCGGCCGCTGTCGACCTTCCGCAACGCCGAGATGAGCGTCCAGAAGGTGATCGCGCGGCGCGTCGCGATGGAGCTTGCCGACGGCATGGCCGTCAACATCGGCTTCGGCATCTCGGCCAACGTGCCGCGCATCCTTCTCGAGGAAGGCCAGCACGGCAAGGTCATCTGGGTGATCGAACAGGGCGCGGTCGGCGGTGTGCCGCTCCTCGACTTCAAGTTCGGCTGCTCGTCGAATGCCGATGCCTTCATGCCCTCGCCGCACCAGTTCATCTACTTCCAGGGCGGCGGCTTCGACGCGTCGCTGCTGTCTTTCCTGCAGATCGACCGCCATGGCTCGGTCAACGTGTCGAAGCTTTCGGCCCGCCCGCATGTCACCGCCGGCGCCGGCGGCTTCGTCGACATCACCGCGCGGGCGAAGAAGATCGTCTTTTCCGGTTTCTTCAATGCCGGCGCCAAGCTGTCGCTGGCCGATGGCGGCATCCGCATCGACGGGGAAGGCAAGGTCAAGAAGGTGGTCGGCGAGGTCGAGCACATCTCGTTTTCGGGCAAGCGCGCGGTCGCGCAAGGACAGGACATCACCTATGTCACTGAGCGCTGCGTGATGAAGTTGACGCCGGATGGGCTGATGGTGACCGAGCTGGCACCCGGGATCGACCTTCAGCGCGACGTGCTGGCGCAGGCCGAGATTCCGCTCGGTGTCGCCAACGATCTGAAAGTGACACCGGACGCACTCTACCGGGATCGGCCGATCGGCCTGTCGCTCAATGGCGGCGCCTCGCGTGGAGGCACGCATGGCTGAGCGTCTCGTCACCTTTGAAGCTGACGGCGCCATCGGCATCGTCACGCTGCGCCGGCCGGAGAAATTCAACGCGCTCGACATCCCGATGCTGCGCGCACTGGAAGCCGCGCTCGACCAAGCGGAGGCTGCGGAAGGTATCCGCGCCGTGCTGCTGTGTGGCGAAGGCAAGGGTTTTTGCTCGGGCGGCGACGTCGAGGCGTGGTCGCAAATGAGCGCCGCCGATTTCCAGGTGCAATGGGTGCGTTATGGCCATCGTGTCTTCGACCGGCTGGCGCGGCTGCGGCAGCCGACCATCGCCGTGCTATCCGGCCATGCGCTGGGCGGCGGTCTGGAACTGGCGGTCGCCTGCGACTTCCGCATGGCGGAAACGCAAGTGAAGCTCGGCTTCCCCGAAACCTCGATCGGCGTGGTGCCCGGCTGGTCCGGCACGCAGCGCGCGGTGCGCCGCTTCGGCGCGCAGACGGTGCGGCGCATGGCGCTCGGCGGCGAGGTTTTTCTCGCCTCCGAGGCACTCGCTCTCGGTATCGTCGATCGGGTGGTAGAGACCGGCAACGCACTCGCCGAGGCCAAGGCCTGGGGAGAAAAAATCGCCGAGCGCGGACCTTTGGCGACGGAGGCCGCCAAGCTGATGATGGCGGTGGCGGAAGGCGAAGAAAGTGCCGCCGCAACCGAAGCGCTGGCCAGCGGCTTCATCGCGCTGACCGGCGACCTCAAGGCCGGTGTCGGCGCTTTCAAGGCCAAACAGAAACCAGCATTTTCAAGATCGTAAGCGGAATCCAGAAACATATGAACTTGCCCCTCAAGATCACCATGCCCGCTGAGGCATCCGCAGCACCGAAGACTTATCGGCTGCTGATCGACGGCAAGCATGTCGATGCCCGCGACGGCCGGATGCTGGAGCGCCAGAGCCCCGGCCATGGCTTCACCGTTTCGCGCTATGCGCAAGCCGGCGCGGCGGACGTCGAGGCTGCGGTGACCGCCGCGCACAAGGCCTTCGAGACCGGCCCCTGGCCGCGCATGAAGGCAGCAGAGCGGGCCGCGATCCTGCTCAAGGCGGCGGACCTGATTGAGGCGCGGCTCGAGGAGATCGCCCGGCTCGACGCGCTGGAATCCGGCAAGCCGATCGCCCAGGCGCGCGGCGAGATCGGCGGCGCCGTCGACATCTGGCGCTATGCCGCATCCCTTGCCCGCATGCTCCATGGCGAAACCTATGCCAATCTCGGCGACGCCATGCTGGGCGTCGTGCTGCGCGAGCCGATTGGCGTCGTCTCGATCATCACGCCGTGGAATTTCCCGTTCCTCATCGTCAGCCAGAAACTGCCGTTCGCGCTCGCGGCAGGCTGCACGGCGGTGGTCAAGCCGAGCGAGATGACCTCGGCCTCAACTTTCGTGCTCGGCGACATCCTGATGCAGGCCGGCTTGCCGGATGGCGTCGTCAACATCCTCGCCGGCCTGGGCGCCGATGTCGGCGTAGCGATGGTCAGCCATCCGCTGGTCGAGATGGTGTCGTTCACCGGCTCCACCCGGGTCGGCAGGATGACCATGGCGTCGGCTGCGAACTCGCTGAAGAAAGTCTCGATGGAGCTTGGCGGCAAGAACGGCCAGATCGTCTTTCCAGATGCCGATCTCGAAGCCGCCGCCGACGCGGCGGTCTTCGGCGGCTTCTTCAATGCCGGCGAGTGCTGCAACGCCGGCAGCCGGCTGATCGTCCATGAGGCGATCGCCGACGACTTCCTCGGCGTGGTGAAGGCGCTCACCGCCAGGGTTACCGTCGGCGATCCGCTCGACGACGGCACCAAGGTCGGTGCGATGATCTCTTCCGACCATTTGGCCAAGGTGACCGGCTACGTGGCGGCAGCGGCAAACGACGGCGGCAGTGTCTATAGCGGCGGCAATCGGATCGCCTCCAGTGCCGGTCAGTATCTCGACCCGACCATCATCCGCGGCGTGACCGAAGACATGGCCATTGCGCGCGAGGAAGTGTTCGGCCCGGTGCTCTCGGTGCTGACCTTTGAATCGATTGAGAAGGCGTTGCGCATCGCCAACGACACGCCCTATGGTTTGTCGGCGGGCGTGTGGAGCGCGAGCATCGACACCTGCATGTCGGTGGCGCGGAATGTGCGTTCGGGAACCGTTTGGGTGAACACTTTCATGGAAGGTTATCCCGAGCTGCCTTTCGGAGGCTACAAGCAGTCCGGTCTCGGACGCGAACTCGGCAAGCGCGCCGTTGAGGATTATACCGAGGAAAAGACAATCCAGTTTCATCGCGGCCAGCGCACCGGATGGTGGGTCGGCTGAGTTGGGAAGAACCCGGTGGACATCCGCCGGTCGTGTAACTGCAACAAGGGAGGAAGTACATGTTGCGCAAATTGCTTATCGGAACGGCTCTCGGGTCGGGTCTTGCGTTCGCGGCCCATGCCCAGGACGTCAAGGAAGTCGAGATGCTGCATTGGTGGACGTCTGGCGGCGAAGCGGCTGCCTTGAACGTGCTCAAGGAGGATCTGGCCAAGCAAGGCTTTGCCTGGAAGGACGTGCCGGTGGCCGGCGGCGGCGGCGACGCTGCCATGACCGCGCTGAAGGCGATGGTCGCGGCCGGCAACTACCCGACCGCCTCGCAGATGCTCGGCTACACCGTGCTCGATTATGCCGAGGCCGGCGTGATGGGCGACCTGACCGAGACGGCGGTAAAGGAAGGCTGGGACAAGTCCGTTCCGGCCGCCCTGCAGAAGTTCTCGGTCTATGACGGCAAGTGGGTCGCGGCTCCGGTCAACGTCCATTCGGTCAACTGGCTGTGGATCAACAAGGCCGTGATGGACAAGATCGGCGGCACCGAGCCCAAGACCTTCGACGACTTCGTCGCGCTGCTCGACAAGGCCAAGGCGGCGGGCGTCATCCCGCTCGCGCTCGGCGGCCAGAACTGGCAGGAAGCCACCATGTTCGATTCGGTCGTGCTGTCGACTGGCGGGCCTGAGTTCTACAAGAAGGCCTTCAACGACCTCGACGAGGAATCCCTGAAGTCCGACACGATGAAGAAGTCGTTCGACAACCTCGCCAAGCTCGTCACCTATGTCGATCCGAACTTCTCGGGCCGCGACTGGAACCTCGCCACCGCCATGGTCATCAAGGGCGATGCCCTGGTGCAGGTCATGGGCGACTGGGCCAAGGGCGAATTCAACGCCGCCAAGAAGACCCCGGACACCGACTACCTGTGCTATCGCTTCCCGGGCACCGACGGCAGCGTGGTCTACAACTCCGACATGTTCGGCATGTTCGACGTTCCGGACGATCGCAAGGCCGCCCAGGCCGCCCTGGCCACCGCCACTTTGTCGAAGAGCTTCCAGTCGGCCTTCAACGTCGTCAAGGGCTCGGTCCCGGCCCGCACCGACGTGCCCGACACCGACTTCGACGCTTGCGGCAAGAAGGGCATAGCCGACCTGAAGGCCGCTAACGATGGCGGCACGCTGTTCGGTTCGCTGGCGCAAGGCTATGGCGCGCCGCCAGCCGTCGCCAATGCTTACAAGGACGTCGTCTCGAAGTTCGTCCACGGCCAGATCAAGACCTCGGACGAGGCCGTGACGCAGCTGGTCAGCGCGATCGAAGACGCCAAGTAGGGCCTCCTCCGCTGGAAACACCTTCCCCGCGCAAGCGGGGGAGGTTCTCCCGAGGCAAAGGTTGGAGCCGTTTTGATCGACACGTTTCGGGGTGCCGGTGGGCTCCAAGATACCCGATGAGTCGATCCCGGATGAGCCGTTACTGGATGAGCCAATGAGCACGGTTGCCGAAACCAATATCAAGCCGACGCCGGAGCGTGGTGCGCGCCCGGGAGCCTCCATGCGTTCGCGCCTGCAGGACGCGCTGCCGAAAATCGTGCTGGCGCCAAGCTTTGCGATCACTGTCGTCTTCGTTTACGGCTTCATTCTGTGGACGGTCTATCTGTCCTTCACCAACTCCAAGACCTTCCCGTCCTATGCCATATCAGGGTCACGCGCCTATCAGCGGCTGTGGCGCTGGACCTTCGAGAGCGACCCGCCGTCGAGCTGGTACACGTCGATCACCAACATGGGCATTTTCGGCTTTCTCTACGTCTTCATCTGCCTGGCGCTCGGCCTGTTGCTGGCGATCCTGCTCGACCAGAAGATCCGCGGCGAAGGCATGTTGCGGCCGATCTATCTCTACCCGATGGCGCTGTCCTTCATCGTCACCGGCGTCGCCTGGAAATGGTTCCTCGATCCCGGCCTCGGCCTTGAGCAGACGCTGCATCAATGGGGCTGGACGAGCTTCCATTTCGACTGGATCAAGAACAAGGATTTCGTCATCTACACCGTGGTGATCGCCGGCGTCTGGCAGGCCTCGGGCTTCATCATGGCGATGTTCCTCGCCGGCCTGCGCGGCATTGACGGCGAGATCATGAAGGCGGCGCAGATCGATGGCGCCACCACTTTCCAGCTCTATCGCCGCATCGTCATCCCGCTGCTGCGGCCGGTGTTTCTCTCGGCCTTCATCGTGCTCGCCCACCTCGCCATCAAGTCCTACGATCTGGTCGTCGCGCTGACCAGCGGCGGGCCGGGCGGCTCGGCCTGGCTGCCGTCGAACTTCATGTATGAGTACACCTTCAAGCGTAACGAAATGGCCGTCGGCTCGGCCAGCGCCGTGATCATGCTGATGACCATCACCGCGATCATCGTACCCTATCTCTATTCCGAGCTCAGGGAGAAGCCGCGATGAGCGTCATTGCTTCGCCCGCTCGCCAGAGCACTGGCGGCACCAGCGCCAGGACAATCAACCGCATCGTCATCTACGGGCTGCTGGCGCTGTTCGCACTGTTTTACCTGATGCCTCTGTTCGTCATGCTGGTGACCTCGTTCAAGACCATGGAGGAGATCCAGAACGGCAACATGCTGGCGCTGCCGCAGGCGCCGACCTTCGAGCCTTGGGCGAAAGCCTGGGGCGAGACCTGCGTCGGCCTCACCTGCGCCGGCATCAAGGGCTATTTCTGGAATTCCATCAAGATGGTGGTTCCGGCAGTGCTGATCTCGACCCTGCTCGGCGCCCTCAACGGCTATGTCTTGACCAAATGGCGCTTCCGCGGCCACACGCTGGTCTTCGGCCTGATGCTGTTTGCCTGCTTCATCCCGTTCCAGTCAGTGCTGTTGCCGATGGCGACGATCCTCGGCAGCCTCGGCCGCTTCGGCGTGACGCTGCGCAACGCAACGGGGTTTTCGTTCGGCTTGGGCAATCCGACCGTCAACCTCGTCTTCGTTCACGTCGTCTACGGCCTTGGCTTCACCACCTTGTTCTTCCGCAACTACTACGAGGCTTTCCCGACCGAGCTTATCAAAGCGGCACAGGTCGACGGGGCCAGCTTCTTCCAGATCTTCCGGCGCATCATGCTGCCGAATTCGATGCCGATCTTCGTCGTCACCGTCATCTACCAGTTCACCAACATCTGGAACGACTTCCTGTTCGCCTCCGCCTA
Organism: Mesorhizobium sp. M9A.F.Ca.ET.002.03.1.2; assembly: GCF_003952365.1. Classification (NCBI taxonomy): domain Bacteria; kingdom Pseudomonadati; phylum Pseudomonadota; class Alphaproteobacteria; order Hyphomicrobiales; family Phyllobacteriaceae; genus Mesorhizobium; species Mesorhizobium sp. M9A.F.Ca.ET.002.03.1.2. Next base: position 466,174 of record NZ_CP034443.1, read on the forward strand.
TGCCGGCACGGGCGACGCGATGCCGATGACCGTGGCGTTGAACAACGTCGTCAACACCTCGACCGGCGTCGTCGAATACAACGTCAACATGGCGGCGGCTATGATCGCCGCACTGCCTACCCTTCTCGTCTACGTGGTCGCTGGCCGCTATTTCGTGCGTGGCCTGATGGCCGGCGCCGTCAAAGGATAATCGGATGGCTTTTCTCGAAATTGCTGGGCTGAAGAAGCGGTTCGGATCGGTGGAGATCCTGAAGGGGATCGACGTCGATCTCGAAAAGGGCGGCTTCCTCGTGCTGGTCGGCCCGTCCGGCTGCGGCAAGTCCACCCTGCTCAACACCATCGCCGGCCTCGAAACCATCACCGAAGGCGAAATCCGCGTCGACGGCCGCACGATTAACGATCTTCATCCTTCGAAGCGCGACATCGCCATGGTGTTCCAGAGCTATGCGCTCTATCCCAACATGACAGTAGCCGGAAACATTGCCTTCGGCATGGAGATGCGCGGCGTACCGGCTCAGGAGCGCCAGAAGGCGATCGACAAGGTGGCGAAAGTCCTGCAGATCGGCCATCTTTTGCAGCGCAAGCCGAGCCAGCTCTCCGGCGGCCAGCGCCAGCGCGTCGCCATGGGCCGGGCGCTGGTGCGCGACCCCAAGCTGTTCCTGTTCGACGAGCCGCTCTCCAATCTTGACGCCAAGCTGCGCGTCGACATGCGCATCGAGATCAAGCGCCTGCACGCGACCACCGGCACCACGATCGTTTATGTCACCCACGATCAGATCGAGGCAATGACGCTGGCCACCAAGATCGCGGTGATGCGTGACGGCGAGGTGCAGCAGTTCGGCACGCCGGCCGAGATCTACAACAACCCGACCAATCTGTTCGTTGCCGACTTCATGGGCTCGCCGGCGATGAACCTGGTCCCGGCGACGATCGGCGGCAATGGCAATGCACTCTCTGTGGTGCTGCAGCGCGAGGCGCGCGATCCGATCTCGCTGCCTCTGGCCAATGCGCCTGCCGGCCTGTCGGCATTCCAGGGCAAGCCGATCATATTCGGCGTCCGTCCCGAGGCGCTGACCGATCCTGAAGGCGCCGAGCGCAACGCGTCGAACATCGCCACCGCCGACTGCCACATCGAGGTCGTCGAGCCGGCAGGCTCCGACACCTTCGCCGTGACCAATCTCGGCGGCAAGGCCGTGGTGGCGCGGCTGCGCGCCGACGCCAACATCCAGCCGGGCACCAGCACGCCGCTGGCCTTCAACTTGACCAAAGCGGTGTTCTTCGATCCCGCGACCGAGAACCGTATCCTCTGACGGCTATGGCAAACCCCGACATCGTCATCATCGGCTCCGGCATCGGCGGCGCCACGATCGCTTCCGGCCTTGCCGGCAGCGGTGCCTCGATCCTGATGCTGGAGCGGGGCGAACCGCTGCCGGCGACGCCGCATACGCGCGACACGCGCGCCATCTTCGTCGATGGCCACTACCGGCCGAAGGAGATGTGGCGCGAGGCCGGCGGTGCAGCCTTCAATCCCGGCAACTACTACTATGTCGGCGGCAATTCGAAATTCTACGGCGCGGTGCTGATCCGCTACCGCAGGCAAGACTTTTCAGCCATGGAGCATTATGGCGGCGTCTCGCCGGCCTGGCCGTTTTCCTATGAGGAGTTCGAGCCATGGTACTCCAAGGCCGAACAGCTTTTTCGCGTGCGCGGCGCACTCGGCGAAGACCCGACCGAGCCGTTCCACTCGATCCCTTACGCCTTCGGGCCGGTGCCGGACGAGCCGCCGATCGCGCGTGCGCGTGCCGAACTCAAGGGCCTCGGCCTGCACCCGGCATCGCTACCGCTCGGCGTCGATATCGACGCCTGGCTGAAGGACGGCAAGACAGGCTGGGACGCTTTTCCCAACACCGGCACCGGCAAGGTCGATGCGCAATCCGGACCGCTGACGGCGGCGCTTGCCGACCAGAACATCCGGCTCGAGACCGGCGCTCATGTCGAATATCTCGAAGCCGCGAGCGACGGCAAAACCATCGCGGCCGTCCACTACAACCAAAACGGCGAGTTAAAGAAAGTCACGCCGAAGCTGGTCATCCTCTCGGCCGGCGCGGTCAATTCAGCGGCCATCCTGCTGCGTTCGCCCTCCCCCGATGGCAAGGGAGGTGGCAAGGGCCTCGCCAACCGCTCCGACCACGTCGGCCGCAACTTCATGAACCACAATTCCAGCGCCATGCTGGCGATCGACCCGCGCCGCAGGAACACATCGGTCTACCAGAAGACGCTGATGCTCAACGACTACTATCTGTCTGACGGCAAGGGCGGCAAGCCGCTCGGCAACGTCCAGCTTCTGGGCAAGATCGACGGCAACATTCTGAGGGCCAACGTCAAGCTTGCACCCGGATTCGCGCTGGACTTCATGGCCGGCCACGCCGTCGACTGGTACCTGATGTGCGAGGACCTGCCCGATCCCGAAAGCCGCATCATGGTCGACGGCAAGGATATCGTCATGCAGTGGCGGCGCTCCAACATGCAGTCGCTCGACGGGCTGACCAAGGTGATGCGCGAGAATTTCCGCGCCTGCGGCTATCCGATCGTCCTGTCGCGACCCTTCGACAAGCGCACACCGTCGCACCAATGCGGCACGGTGAAGATGGGCGACGATCCGGCGACCTCGCCGCTTGATCCCTTCTGCCGGTCATTCGACCACAAGAACCTGTTCGTCGTCGATGCCGGCTTCCTGCCGAATTCGGCCGCAGTCAACCCGGCGCTGTCGATCGCAGCACAAGCGCTGCGCGTCGCCGACCACATCCGCAAGACGGAGCTTGTCACATGATCGGGTTGCGCTGCCCCTCATCCGCCTGCCGGCACCTTCTCCCCGTGAACGGGGAGAAGACTGCTGGCCGCAACCCCGGCGTCCTTCTTGCGATGCCAGCGATTAGCGAAAGCGGCGGCGAGAGCGTCCTTCTCCCCGTCACTATACGGGGAGAAGTGCCCGGCAGGGCGATGAGGGGCGGTGCCGATTTCCGCAAGGCTAACCCCCAATGACCCGCCCGGCAGCCATCGTCACCGGCGGCGCGCGCGGCATCGGCCTTGCCTGCGCCGAGGCGCTGGCCGATACGGGCTTCGATATCCTTGTCGTTGATCTTGCCGAAAAAGCCGCCGACGGGCTTGCCGCCAACATCACGGCGCGCGGCGCGAAATTCGTCTACCACCGCAGTAACATCGCCGATCTCGACAGCCATGCAGCGCTGGTCGATGCCGCGACCGGCGCCTTCGGCCGCATCGACTGCCTGGTCAACAATGCCGGCATCGGCGCCGTCGTGCGCGGCGACCTGCTGGAATTGAAACCGGAGAATTTCGACCGGATCCTTGGCATCAATCTGCGTGGCACCGTCTTCCTCAGCCAGGCAGTCGCCAGGGCGATGCTTGCAGCGCCAAGCGATCATGCAAAATCGATCATAACCATCACCTCGGTCAGTGCCGAAATGGCCTCTCCGGAACGCTCTGACTACTGCATCTCCAAGGCCGGGCTGTCGATGTGGGTGAAGAACCTGGCGCTCAGGCTCGCCCCCGAAAACATCGGCGTCTTCGAACTGCGGCCGGGCATCATTCGCACCGACATGACAGCGGGTGTCGCAGCCAAATACGATGCGCTGATCGATAGCGGGCTGGTGCCGGCCAGACGCTGGGGCGAAGCCGCCGATGTCGGCGCCGCAGTCGCCGCGCTCGCCGGCGGCAAGCTCGGCTTTTCGACTGGCTCGATCATCAATGTCGACGGCGCGCTGTCGGTGCCGAGACTGTGAGCAGGTGACGTCATGACCGATTACATCATCGTTGGCGCCGGCCCGGCAGGCTGCGTCCTGGCCAACCGGCTGAGCGAATATCCGTCGCATCGGGTGCTGCTGCTCGAAGCCGGCGGCAAGGACTGGCACCCGCTGATCCACATGCCGGCCGGCTTCGCCAAGATGACCAAGGGCATCGCCTCCTGGGGCTGGTCGACCGTACCGCAGAAGCACATGAAGGACCGCGTCTTCTGGTACACGCAGGCCAAGGTGATCGGCGGCGGCTCCTCCATCAACGCTCAGATCTACACGCGCGGCAATGCCCGCGATTACGACGCCTGGGAGAAGGAAGAGGGCCTTGCCGGCTGGGGCTACCGCGACGTGCTGCCCTATTTCAAGCGGGCCGAGAACAACCAGCGCTACGCCAACGATTTTCACGGCGACCAGGGCCCGCTCGGCGTCTCGAACCCAATTGCGCCGCTGCCGATCTGCGAAGCCTATTTCCGCGCCGGACAGGAGATAGGCATTCCCTTCAATCCGGACTTCAACGGGATAGCCCAGGAAGGCGTCGGCTACTATCAGCTGACGCAGAAGGACGCGAGGCGCTCCTCCGCCTCGGTCGCCTATCTCAGGCCGATCCGCGAGCGTAAGAATCTGACCGTCAGGACCGGCGTGCTGGTGACGCGCATTGTCATCGACAAGGGCCGCGCCGTCGGCGTCGAGATCGTCGACAGGCCTGGCGGCCAGCCGACGATGCTGCGTGCCGAGCGCGAGGTGATCGTCTCGTCCGGCTCCATCGGCTCGCCGAAACTCTTGATGCAGTCGGGCATCGGCCCGGCCGACCACCTGAAATCGGTCGGCGTGACGCCGGTGCACGATCTGCCCGGCGTCGGCTCCAACCTGCAGGACCATCTCGACCTGTTCGTCATCGCCGAATGCACCGGCGACCATACCTACGACAACTATGCCAAGCTGCACCGGACGGCTTGGGCCGGCCTGCAATATTTGCTTCTGAAGAAGGGCCCGGTTGCCTCCAGCCTGTTCGAGACCGGGGGCTTCTGGTACGCCGACCCGACCGCCGCCTCGCCCGACATCCAGTTCCATCTCGGGCTCGGTTCCGGCATCGAGGCCGGGGTCGAAAAGCTCAGGAATCCGGGCGTGACGCTGAACTCGGCTTTCCTGCGTCCGCGCTCGCGCGGCACGGTGCGGCTGAACAGCGCCGACCCGGCCGACCACCCGCTGATCGATCCGAATTACTGGTGCGACCCCTATGACCGCGACATGTCGATCAAGGGCCTAAAGCTGGCGCGCGAGATCATGAGGCAGAAGGCGCTTCAACCCTATATCCTGCGCGAAGTGCTGCCCGGCCCTGCCCTGCAGAGCGGTGACGAACTGTTCGACTATGCCTGCCGCAGTTCCAAGACCGACCACCATCCTGTCGGCACCTGCCGCATGGGCCATGACGCGATGAGCGTGGTGACGCCCGACCTCAGGCTGCGCGGCATCGAGGGCTTGCGCGTCTGCGATGCCTCGGTAATGCCGCGCATCCCCTCTTCCAACACCAATGCGCCGACCATCATGGTCGGCGAAAAAGGCGCCGATCTGATCCTTGGCCGCGAGCCGCTGCCGCCGGCGGTCTTCTCAGGCAATCGCGCAGCGTAGGGAGTAGAAAAATGATCAGGCACTGTGTTTTTGGCAGATTCCGCGACGATGTCGACGCCACCGAGCGTGCGGCGATCCATGCCGACCTCGAGGCACTGCGGCGGGTGGTCGACGGCATGGGCAAGGTCGAATTCAGCGCCAACACCAGCCCGGAACCGTTCGCCCGCGGCTTCACGCACGGCTTCACCATCGACTTCCACGACGCCGCCGCGCGCGACGCCTATCTGGTGCATGACGATCACAGCCGAGCTGGCGCCCGGCTGGTCGCCGCGCTTGAAGGCGGCACGGATGGGCTGATGGTGTTCGATCTGGAGATAAGCGCTTAGCCTATCCAAGCCTCAGCGCGACGACACCGGCAACGATGCTGAGCACCGCGGCACCCCGCCAGGCCGTCATCCTCTCGCCAAGCGCAAACACCGAGATCATCATGGCGAACAGGATCGAGGTTTCGCGCAGCGCCGCGACCGAGGCGATCGGCGCCTTGGTCATCGCCCACATCACGATCCAGTAGGCGGCGCCGCTGAGCACGCCGGTGTACACGCCCGCCTTCCAGTCGCGCGCCAGCACCGGCAGCGCCTGTGGCCCGCGGAAGATCAGGCACAGCACCAGCGCCCACAGCGCATCGCAGACGAACAGCCATGCGGCATAGCTCGAGGCCGTCGCTGCCAGCCGCGCGCCGCTGCCGTCGGACAGCGTGTAGCTGGCGATGAAGATCGAGGTGCCCAGCGCGAAGCCGACCGCACGCAGGTTCAGCCGCTCCAGATGCGCGCCGCCGCGAAACGACAGCACCAGCGTGCCGGCCGACAACAGAACAATGCCGAGAACGGCGAGCGGCGCCGGAACTTCGGCAACGACCACCATGCCGCCCAACGCGGCAAGCAGCGGCGCGGTGCCGCGCGCCAGCGGATAGGTCTGGGCGAAATCGCCGGCCTTATAGGCGCCGATCAGGAACGTCCTGTAGCCCATATGGAAGATCACCGAGGCGATGATGTATGGCCACACTTCCGCTTTCGGCACCTCGACGAAAGGCAGCGCCAGAAGCGCCACGGCGCCCATGCCAAGCGTCATCAGCGTGATCGACAGGAAGCGGTCGAGATGGACCTTGACCAGCGCGTTCCAGATCGCGTGCATGGCCGCGGCAGCAAGAACCGCGAAGAAGACAAGCAAGGTCATCGGCGGCTCATGCGCCTCCGGTCCCTGTCGCCAACGGTGTTTCCAGGTCGATGTCGACCCGCAGCGGAAAATGGTCGGAGGCGATTTCGCCGATATCGGCGCTGACCGAGCGCACGCGTCCGGCAAACATGCCGCCGACGAAGCAATGGTCGAGCCGTCGCTTTGTCAGCCTGCCGTCGATTGTCTTCACATGGGTGTGGAAATCCGACGTCGGTTCGCTGGCGACGGCGGCGGCATCGACAAAACCATCGAGATAGGCAGCGCCCCGATGATAGGGCGTGCTGCCGACGATGCGCCGGTACTCAGTGCTGCCCGGCTCCATGTTGAAATCGCCCATCCAGATCGCCGCCAGCGGGTTTTCCGGCTCCGGCTCGCCATTGCTCCAGTTGCGCGACGGTTCATCGTCGGCGCCGCTCCACGGGCCGCCGTCGATTGGTGCCCGGCGATGTTCGGCGAGCAGGTAGTCGATTTGCTCCAGCCGCTCCTCGGCGGCGATATGCGCGAGATGCAGCGACAGCACCCGCACCGGACCGGCAGGGGTGCGGATCATGCATTCGAGCGCCGTGTTACGGGTGTTGAGCGGACGCATCGTGCGGCGCAGCGGCAGCGTGTGCAGCCGCGACCAGACGATCGGCAGCTTCGACAGCACCATGGTGCCGAATTGCCGCCGCCGGTTGATCACGCGGCCGTCGCGCCGCTCGCTGGCATCCATGTCGAAGGCGGGGCCGTAGACGCAATAGTATTCGGGCAGCAGCCGCGAAAGGATGTCCGGCTGGTCGTCCTCGTTGGTCCGCTGCCAGTGCCGTTCCACTTCCTGCAACGCGATGATGTCGGCGCCGGCGATAACCTTGGCACAGCGCGCGAGATCGTAGCGGCCGTCGCCGCCGAACCCGTACTGGATGTTGTAGCTGACCAGCTTCATTGCTTAACCGGCTCAATTTCGTGATGCAGTAGCGGTTTGGCGGATCGGTTGCAATGTGCCGGGTGGATGGAGAGAACTTGGGCCAGACGCGATCTTTCAGATTCCAGCCTAGGTCGTCAGCGGCTGAAATCGTCCAGGCGGAGAAGCGGCCAGTTCCGACCAGTCGATTTCCTCTTCCAGGCGATGATACGCTTCGTCGCCGATCGTACCGTCGCGGCGCAGCCGCTCCAGCGCATCACGCTGGCTCTTGATGGCATACAACCGCAACCTGTCATACTCGGTCGCCGCCTGGGCGTCCTCCGGGTTTTCGGCGATCATACGCTGCGCGGTAAATTGCTCGCGCACCGCGGCCGCGGCATTCGATGTCTTGCCGCTCAGCACGTCCAGCGCGGCCTGCATGATGGCGACGCGTGCCTGCGCAACCTCGAGGTCGACCGTCTGGTCAGGGTCGAGCCGAAGCAGGCGCAGCATCAGCTTCAGGCTCATACCTTGCAGCACCAATGTACCGAGGACGACTGAAAAGGCGGCGAGCACGATCGGGTCGCGGCCCGGAAAGTCGGCCGGCAAGGCGAATGCTGTCGCAAGGGTGACTAGGCCGCGCATGCCGCACCAACCGATCAGCACACCGCCGCGAAACGACGGGGCTTCGGCCTGCCGGTCCGCGTCACCAAAGCTGGCAAGCCACCTGATGATCGCGCCGCATCCCAACACCCACACGAGACGCGAAACGATGACGACGGCCAGCACGGCCGCGGCGAAGACGAAGGCTTCGCCCTGCCCCTGCTCGGCGAGCCGGCCGACGATCGATCGTGCCTGAAGGCCCATCAGGACGAAGGCCAGCACGTTGAGCACGAAGACCGCCGTCTCCCAGACCGAGTAGGAGCTGACGCGATTTCTGGCCGGCATGCGACGCGGCGCGGTGCGCGCGATGGTCATGGCATAGACGACGATGGTTATGATGGCGGAGAGCCCGATCCTGTCGGCCAGGATCCAGACGCCGAATGTCCCCGCAAATTGCACCACCGTGCCACTTGCCGGATCTCTTATGCGATCGAGCGTGATGAGAGACAGCCGGCCGAGTGCGTAGCCGGCCGCAAGGCTACCGACCGTCGACAGCAGGATCGTTGGAACGGCGCTGCTCAGCAGGACGGAGCCGGCAGCCGCCGAAACCGCCATCCGGTAGATCAGGAGAGCGGTGGCGTCGTTGAGCAGGCTTTCGCCTTGCAGGATGGCGGTGATGCGGTGCGGCACCTTGAACTGTCCAAGCACGGCCGACGCCGCGACCGCATCGGGCGGCGCCACGATGGCGCCAAGGGCGATGGCCGCGGCGAGAGGCAGGCCTGCCATTGTCCAGCCGAACAGCGTCACGACCGCGGTGGTGAAAACGACGGCGCCAAGCGCCAGCAAGAAGAGCGGCAGCCTGTAGCGATTGAGATCGCGCAGCGATGTGTCGTAGGCCGCGTCGAGAAGCACCGGCGCGACGAACAAGGCAAGCGCCAGTTCCGGGTCGATCTCGATAGTCGGTGCGAAGGGCAGGAAGGCGATGCCGGCGCCCGCCAGCGCCAGCAAGGAAGGATAGGGAACCTCGAGGCGCCGCGACAGCGCCGTCAGCGCGACGGCTATCAGCAGGAGAACGAGGGTCAGCTCGAAAAGCGCCATGCCTTATCGTAGCCGCGGAATAAGACGATTGGCACTGCAAAAAGCGGACGGTTTCATACCGCCACGATCTGTTTCCACGGGGTTTGTGAAGCAGGCCTGAAATGGCGTCAGGGTCTCTGCCCCTAATGCAGCACCAGCATGTCGCCCGACGAGAAGGAAATCTCGGCCTTTTCACCGACGGCGGGCGGCGGGGTGGCGGGGCTGTTGAACGTGTCGAGCGACACAGTGCTGCCGCCGATGCCGACGCGAACCCGGATGACCGAGCCGAGGAAATGCACCTCGGCGATCTCGCCCGAAAGGCTGGAGTCGCGACCCGGATGGCGGCCAAGCGAAATCGCCTCGGGCCGCAACGCCAGCGACAGCGTGTCGCCGGACTTGGAGCCGTTGAGCTTGCCCTTGAGCGAGACTTCTTGCGCGTTGACGCGCACCTTGCCAGATGCCGCGTCGGTGACGGTGCCTTCGAGCACGTTCAGCGTGCCGACGAAATTGGCGACGAACTTGGTCGCCGGCCGGTTGTAGATCTCGAACGGCGTGCCGACCTGCTCGGCCTTGCCGCCATACATGACGGCGATGCGGTCGGAGATCGACAGTGCCTCTTCCTGGTCGTGGGTGACGAAGATGGTGGTGATGCCGAGCTTCTTCTGGATCGAGCGGATTTCCTCGCGCAGCGACACGCGCACCTTGGCATCGAGCGCCGACAGCGGCTCGTCGAGCAGCAGGAGCTTCGGCTTCGGCGCAATCGCCCGCGCCAGCGCGATACGCTGCTGCTGGCCGCCGGAGAGCTGATAGGGATAGCGGTCGCCCATCTGCGGCAGCTTGATGAGGTCGAGCATCTCGGCCACGCGCCTGTCGGCATCGGCCTTGGGCATGCCCGCGACCTTCAACCCGAAGCCGATGTTCTGCGCCACGGTCAGGTTCGGAAACAGCGCATAGGCCTGGAACACCATGCCGACATTGCGCTGGTTGGGCTTGAGCCGGGTGATGTCCTTGCTGGCCACCACGATCTTGCCGGCGCTCGGCTCCTCGAAGCCGGCGACCATGCGCAGCACCGTCGTCTTGCCGCAGCCCGATGGCCCTAGAAAGGAGACGAACTCGCCCGGCTCGACATCGAGGTTGAAGTCCTGGACCACGGTGGTGGCGCCGAAGGATTTTCGCACCTGCTGGATTGAGAGGAATGGCTCGGCCATGTCTTTTTCTTTCGATCAGTTTGGGCGGTTCGCCGATCTCGGCGCAAAGCGCGACAGGATCTGGATCAGCGACATGCAGCCCCAGGTGATGGCGAAGGCGATGATTGCCAGTGCCGCCGGCTCATAGGCACGATTGGCGCCGATGTTCTGCAGATAGGGGCCGAAGGCCGGCCGGTTGAGCAGGCTGGCCATGGTGAATTCGCCGATGACGATGGCGAAGGTGAGGAAGGCGCCCGACAGCACTGCGATCAGCACGTTGGGCAGGATGACCCGGGTGATGATCGTGCCCCAGCCGGCGCCGAGGATCTGCGCCGCCTCCGTCAGCGTGCGCACGTCGATGGTGCGAAGCCCGGTGTCGACCGCACGGTACATATAAGGCAGCGCCAGCGTCGCATAGCCGATGACCAGCAAAGCGTCGGTACCCCTACCGCTCGCCAGGAACGGCAGCGGCGAGTTCGATCCATACATTCTGATATAGCCGAAGACGATGACGATGGCCGGGATGACCAGCGGCAGCAGGGTGATGAACTCGACGATTGGCCTCAGTTGCGGCAGCCGAAGCCTGATCCAGTAGGCGGTGGGCACGACGATCAGCACGCCCAGGATGATGGTGAAGACGGCGGCCAGCACGGAATAGCCGAAGGTCGCCTGGAAGCGGGGGTCGCCGAGCACGACCTTGTAGGCGTCGAGGGAATAAACGCCGCGCCGCATGCGCATCGAGAATTCGACGGTCGCGATGAGCGGAATGAAGAAATAGGCCGCGCCCAGCGCGAAGACGACCCAAGCCCAGAAACGTCCGCTCTTCATTTGAGCCACCTTTCGCTGCGCGTCCTGAACCAGATGTAGAAGACGTTGGCGAGGCCGGTGATGACAATCATGCCGAAGGCAATGGCATAGCCGAGATGCGGGTTGTGCAGCACGTCGCCGCGGATCTGCGCGTAGAGCACGATGGGAATGATGTTGAGCGACGAGCCGGTCAGCGCATAGGCGGTGGCGATGGCGCCGAACGCATTGGCGAACAAAAGGATGACAGTGCCGAGAAAGCTCGGCCAGATCACCGGGATGACCACCATGCGCCAGTATTGCGCGGTGGTGGCGCCAAGCGTGGCGGCGGCTTCGCCCCATTCCTTCTTCAGCCCGTCGATTGCCGGCGTGATGATGACCACCATCAGCGGGATCTGGAAATAGACATAGGTGAGCGTCAGGCCCCAGAAGGACAGGATGTTGAAGCCGTGGGCATAGATGTTGAGGCCGAACACGGTGTTCAGGATCACCGTTACGAGGCCGAGCCGGCCGAGCGTGGCAAGGAAGGCAAAGGCCAGCGGCACGCCGGCGAAATTGGAAGCCACGCCCGAAAAGGTCAGCGTCGCCGAGCGTATCCAGTTCGGCAGGCCGCCGCGCACGATGGCAATGGCAATGGCCAGACCCGCAAATGCGCCGATGAGCGATGAGGCAAGGCTGATCTTGATCGATATCCAGTAGGCGGCAAGGATAGTGGGCAGCCTGCAGTTTCCGTCGGCCCAGGAGATCCAGGAATCATATTGGCACTGGATATAGTTCGACAAATTGGGCGGGTCGAAGATACCGACGATGTTGTCGAAGGTGAACGTGCCGGTAGCGTTCTGGAAGGCGCCCAGCACCAGATAGAGCGTTGGCAGGATCAGGAACATGATGGCGAAGATGAAGAACGGCGCCACGCCCAGCCACTGCGTCGGCAGCCGAAACGCGCGCGCCTCGCTGGGCGGCGCCGTCTTCCCGGCAATTGCGTGATCGGAAAGCGAGAGATCGGTCATGCGCCGGCTACCGTTCGAGGGAGACCGGGCGGCCGTGAGGCCGCCCGGTGGCTTTCAACCTTACTGAACGTTGGCGCCGACGACGGCGTCCCAGTTCTTGGTGATGGCTTCCTTGGCCTTGCCCTGCTCGTCGAGCGTCGGGAACACCGCGGCCTCATAGGATGCAGCCGGCGGCAACTTGGCCATCACGTCCTCCGGAATCTTGCCGTTCTTGGCGAGATCGTTGAAGCGGATCGGATGGCAATAGCCCTTCAGCCAGCCGATCTGGCCTTCGTCGGAATAGAGATACTCCAGCCACAGCTTGGCGGCATTCGGATGCGGCGCATAGGCGCTGATCGCCTGCACGTAGACGCCGGCGACGACACCGGTCTTCGGTACGACGACATCGACCGGCGGGTTGCCGTTCAGCGTGTCGCGGCCGGCAAGCGCATTGTAGTCCCAGTTGATCAGGATTGGCGTCTGACCCTGTGCAAGCGTCGCCGGCTTGCCGATGACCGGCACGAAATTGCCGGCGGCATTGAGCTTCTTGAAGAAGTCGAGGCCGGCAGTACCTGCGGCTTCGCCCGCCGCCGCACCGCTTGAAAGGCCAGCGGCATAGACCGCCTGGATGGCCTGGTTCGAAGCGCGCGGATCGCCGGCGAGAGCGACGGCATTGGCATATTCCGGCTTCAGCAGATCGGCCCAATCGGCCGGCGCTTCCTTGACCAGATCCTTGTTCACCATCATTGCCAGCACGCCGTAATAGTCGCCGGTCCAGTAGCCTTCGGCATCCTTGGCGCTGTCGGGGATCGAATCCCAGGTCGACACTTTGTAGGGCATCAACAGGCCGTCGGCCTTGGCGGTCGGGCCGAAGGACAGGCCGACGTCGATGACATCGGGCGCCTGCGGGCCCTTATTGTCCTTGTTGGCCTTGATCGCCTCGATCTCGTCGCCGGAGCCGGCATCGGGGTTGAGCTCGTTGACGGTGATTTCCGGATACTTCGCCTTGAAGCCGTCGATGACAGCGCCATAGCCGCACCAGTCATGCGGCAGCGCGATGGTGGTGAGCTGGCCTTCCGCCTTGGCGGCGGCAACCAGTTCATCCATGGACTGGGCCGACGAGATGGCAGAGGTCGCCATCAAGGCGACGGCCGAAAGGGAAAGCACTTTTCCCGTGAATTTGAACATGTGTTCTCTCCGTTGAACTGACGCCGTTGGACGCCTGCGATGCGGTATCGTTTTCGTGTGACAGCCAGATGAAAGCTTTGTGAAAGCGACGCCCTGCAGTACGAAAAAGTAACTCTTTTTAACCGGCTGTAGCAATCGCTTCGCGATTCTTTTTCCGGCTAATGAATTTCTGTCTTACCTGCCATCCTTTCCCCTTTCTTTGCCCTCATTTCCCAGATCAATTTCCGGCGCGAAAAACCGTCTCAGACGGTGCCGGCGATGGCGTTTTCGAGCAGCGTCAGCGCCGCCTTCCTGGTCAGCTTGACCGGGTTGCCGCCGGCGGTCGGATCGACCACCGCCATGTCGGCGATCAGGCCCTTGCGCTTCTTGTCCATGTCGAGCCCCTTGATCAGCCCCGGTAGCGCGTGCGGCACCTTCAGCTCCTTGCGCAGCTTGATGACCGCCCTGGCGAAACCGTCGAAGCCGCCCTTGATACCGCAATAGGCGGCGAGCCGGGCTATGCGCTCCTCGATGGCGTCGCGGTTGAAGGCCAGAACATAAGGCATGAACACGGCGTTGGTCATGCCGTGATGGGTGTCGTAGAGCGCGCCGATCGGATGCGACAGCGAGTGGATGGCGCCCAGCCCTTTCTGGAAGGCGGCCGCCCCCATTGCGGCGGCACTCATCATGTGGGCGCGAGCGACGAGATCCTTGCCGTTGGCATAGGCTTTCGGCAGGTTCTCGAAGACCAGCCGCACGCCTTCGACAGCGATGCCGTCGGCCATCGGATGATAGCCCGGCGCGCAATAGGCCTCGAGGCAGTGAGCAAGCGCGTCCATGCCGGTGCCGGCCGTGATGAAGCCCGGCATGCCGACCGACAATTCCGGATCGGCGATGACGATCGCCGGCAAAAGTTTCGGGTGAAAGATGACCTTCTTGGTATGGGTCTCCTCATTGGTGATGACGCCGGCGCGGCCGACCTCGGAGCCTGTGCCGGCGGTGGTCGGCACGGCGATGATCGGCGCGATCGCATCGGAGTTGGCGCGCGTCCACCAGTCGCCGATATCCTCGAAATCCCAGACCGGCCGCGTCTGGCCCGCCTGGAAGGCGATCAGCTTGCCGAGATCGAGCGCCGAGCCGCCGCCGAAGGCGATGACGCCGTCATGCTTGCCCTTCTTGAACACCGCGATGCCTGCGGTCAGGTTGGAGTCCACCGGGTTCGGCTTCACCTCCGAAAACACCCCATAGGGAACCTTGGCGTCGTCGAGGATCTTCAGGGTCGAGGCGACGACCGGCAGCTTCGCCAGCCCCGGATCGGTGACGAAGAGCGGCCTCTTGATGCCGGTGGCATCAAGCACATCAGGCAATTCCTTGATGCGCCCCGCGCCGAAGCGCACGGTCGTCGGGTAGTTCCATTTGGAAATGAGTTTTGTCATCTTGTTCTTTCAGAAATCAGATGGCTTCGCGCAGATGATATGATTTCGGCCTCGTCAGATTGTCGTAGCCGATGGCCGACAGGGCGGCGCCCTTGCCGGTGTCCTTGACACCGGTCCAGACCAGCGCCGGATCGAGGTAGTCGCAGCGGTTCATGAACACGGTGCCGGTCTCGACGCGATCACCGATCGCCACCGCATGCTCGGTGTCACTAGTCCAGATCGAGGCCGTCAGCCCGTACGGGCTGTCGTTCATCAGGGCGATCGCCTCCTCGTCGTTGCGCACCTTCATGATGCCAACGATCGGCCCAAAACTCTCCTCGCGCATGACGCTCATCTGGTGGTCGACCTCGGTCAGCACTTCCGGCGCCAGATAGGGCGAACCTTGCTCGTCGTTGGCCACCTTCATGTTGACGTGCGCCTTGGCACCCTTGCGCAGCGCCTCGGCCTTCTGCTCGCGGATCAGGTCGGCAAAGCGCGCCTGCGCCATCGGCCCCATCGTCGTCGCCTGGTCGAGCGGATTACCGACGACATAGTTCTTCGTTTCGGCGATGAAGCCTTCGACGAATTCGTCATAGACCTTCTCGTGCACATAGACGCGCTCGATGCCGCAGCAGCACTGGCCGGAATTGTAGAAGGCGCCGTCGACCAGGTTGGCGACGGCATGATCCATCTTGGCACCGGCCAGGACATAGGCCGGATCCTTGCCGCCAAGTTCGAGGCCGAGCGTCATAAAGGTGCCAGCCGCGGCCTTCTCGATGGCGCGGCCGCCGGCAACAGAGCCGGTGAAGTTGACATGATCGATCTTGCCCGAGCCGAGCAGCTTCTCGGTCTGGGCATGGTTCATGACGAGGTTCTGGAACAGGCCCTTTGGCAGGCCGGCCTTGTCGAAGGCCTGTTGAAAGCGTTCGCCGACCAGCAGCGTCTGCGCCGCATGCTTGAGGATGACGGCGCTGCCGGCCATCAGCGCCGGCACGATGGTGTTGACGGCGGTGAGATAGGGATAGTTCCACGGCGCGATCACCATGACCACGCCGAGCGGCACCTTCTTCACATAGCGGCGAAACCCGTCCTTGGGATTGGAGGCCATCACCGGCTTCAGTGCCGCCTCGGCGATCTCGACCATGTAGCCGGTGCGTTCCCTGACGCCACCGAACTCGCCGCCATAGCGCACCGGACGGCCCATCTGCCAGGCGATCTCCGGCACGATCTCGTCGCTCATCGCGACCAGCGCTTCCAGCATGGCGAGCATGTACTTGCCGCGCTCGACGACCGGCGTCTCAGCCCATTTCTCCTGCGCCGCTTTGGCGCGCTCGACCGCGGCATTGATCGCCTGGTCCGTGGCGACAGGCCGCTCGGCATAGATCGAGCCATCGACGGGGGATTTTATCTTGACCGTATCGGTCATTCGTTGAGTCCTCGCAGTTTGTGACAATCTCGGCTTTGAGCCGCCCGCCCTCCGGCACCAACCTCCGGCACCAAGGCTGAACGGCAGCGCTGGCGTAGTTTAGTACCGCTCGAACCCCCTGTGCAGTTCCCAATCCGTAATCCGGCGATCGTATTCGAACTGCTCCCACCGTGCCGTGTGCACGTAGTGTTCGAGCACATCCTCGCCAAGCGCCTGCCTCAGCATTTCCGATTTCGCCAGCGTCTCTGTCGCGTCGCGCAGCGTGTTCGGTATTTCCGGCAGCTGCGAGGCCTGATAGGCGTCACCGACGAAGGGCTTTTGCAGTTCGAGCTTTTCATCGATGCCGGCAAGCCCAGCCGCGATCAGCGCCGCGAATGCGAGATAGGGGTTGAGGTCGGCGCCGCCGATGCGGCATTCCATGCGAATGCCCTTGGTGCCCTCGCCGCACAGGCGGAAGCCGGCGGTGCGGTTGTCCTCGCTCCACATGATCTTGGTTGGCGCGAAGGTGCCGGCCTGGAAGCGCTTGTAGGAGTTGACGTAGGGCGCCAGGAACCAGGTGAATTCCTTGGCGTATTTGAGCTGGCCCGCCGCCCATTGCTGGCCGAGCGTCGACAGCGTCCATTCGGCGTTCTTGTCATAAAAAAGCGGCGTCTTGCCGTCGGCGCTCCACAGCGAATTGTGGATGTGGCTGGAATTGCCGGCGAGCCCGTAATTGTACTTGGCCATGAACGAGATCGCCTTGCCTTCGGACTCGGCGATTTCCTTGGCGCCGTTCTTCAGGATGACGTGGCGGTCGGCCATGTCGAGCGCCTCGGCATAGCGCACATTGATTTCTTCCTGGCCCGGGCCCCATTCGCCCTTGGAATTCTCGATCGGAATGCCGGCCGCCTCCATCTCGTTGCGCAGCCGGCGCATGACGCCTTCTTCCTTGGTGGTGATGCCGATCTGGTAATCGCCGATATAGGGCGAAGCGGTATCGAGGCCCTGCCAGTGCTTCTTGCGGGCGGAATCGTAAGTTTCGCTGAACAGGTAGAATTCGAGTTCGGAAGCGAAATAGCCGATATAGCCACGTTCGCTCAGCCGCTTGACCTGCTTCTTCAGCATGGCGCGCGGCGAATGCGGCAGGTCGTCATGGGTGTGATGGTCGAGCACGTCGCAGATCACCAGCGCCGTCTTCTCCAGCCACGGGATGCGCCGCAGCGTCGACATATCAGGCTTCATGACGAAGTCGCCATAGCCCTTCGACCAGCTCGCCGCCTTGTAACCCGGCACCGGCTCCATATCGATGTCGGCGGCCAGCAGATAATTGCAGCCATGCGTCTCGTCATGGGCGGAATCGACAAAATACTGGGCCAGGAACCGCTTTCCCGCGAGCCGGCCCTGCAGGTCGACGATGCAGGCCAGCACCGTGTCGACCTCGCCGCTGGAGACCGCCTTCTTCAACTGATCGAACGAGAAATTTCCGGCCATTCCTTCACGCTCCGTCGCCTTATGGCGCTTCGAGAGTTCAAATCTGGACCCGGCCGCGGAGAGCGGGCCGGGTCGTATCGAGTTATCGGCAGCCCTAGATCGAGGCGGCGCCTTCGCGTTGCTTGACGGCGAATTCCTCCTCCGGCGAGTAGACCAGCGTTTTGCGGCCATAGGCGCCGAAATAGATGATCGCCAGCGCGTACCAGACCGCCACCCCAACGATGCCCTGCCGGTAGAGCGGATCGGTGAGCTGGAAGGCAATGGTGATCAAGGCGATGATCACGGTCAGCCATGCGCCTAGCACGCCGAAGGGGCTCTTGTAGGGCCGCTCGATATGCGGGAAACGGCGGCGCAGTTGCAGGAAGGTAAGCCCCTGCAGCAGATACGAGAACATGGCGCCAAACACGGCCATGTTCAGAAGAGTGCCGCCGATGTAGGTGCCGGCGGCCCCGCCGCCCTGGGTGAACCAGATCACCACCATCACCAGAAAGCCGACCAGCGATCCCGCGGCAAGCGCCACGTTGGGCGTCTTGTGCTCACCATGGGTTACCGAGAGGAAATGCGGGAAATAGCCCGCGCGGCTGAGCGAATAGATCTGCCGCCCGTAGGCGAAGATGATCGCGTGGAAGCTCGCCACCAGGCCAGCGACGGCGAACAGCGCGAGGACTTTCGCCCAGCCCGCTCCGTAGATAGTCCTGAAGCCGTCCAGTATCGGCTCGCCGGACGTTCCGTAGGCAAACGCACCGTCGGGCAGCGCCGGGTTGATGATCAGGATCAGGAAACCGGTGGCGAGCAGCGTGAACATGCCGAGCATGATGCCTTTTGGCATGTCGCGCTTGGGATCCATCGATTCCTCGGAGGCAAGCGGCAATTGCTCGATGGCGAGGAACAGCCAAACCGCGAACGGCATCGCCGCGAAAATGCCCCGCAGACCGAATGGCAGGAATGGCCCGCCTCCGTCCGGCAGCGCCATTGCCGCCCCGTCCGGTCCGATTCCGATATTCATCGCATTCTTGGCGAAGTCGAATTGTCCCGACGCCAAGGCGCTGACGAAAAAGAACACCAAGATCGCCAAAGCGATGAGCGTGACGATGACGGTGACCCCGAATGAAAGCGCGACGCCACGCACGTTCAACCCGACGAAGACCAGATAGCCGACGAGCCACCAGATCGGCTGCCAGGCATCCGGGGTGCCGGTGATGGCCGTCATGTAGGTGCCAATGAAATAGACGACGACCGCCGGCGTGAGCACATATTCGATATTTTCCGCTATGCCGGTGATGAAGCCGCCCCACGGACCGAACGCCGTGCGCGCGAAGGAATAGGCACCACCGGTATGTGGCAGCGCCGGGCTCATCTCGGCAATGGAATAGGTCAGGCCGAGATACATGATGGCGATCAGCACGGTCCCGATGAACATGCCGCCCCAGCCGCCGACGGCGAAGCCGAGGTTCCAACCTGAAAAGTCGCCCGAGATGACGGCTCCGACGCCGAGTGCCCAAAGCGAGAAGACGCCGGCGTGACGTTTCAGCCCGCGTTTTTCGAAATATTCAGAACCGGGGATGTGATAGGACACGCCCCCTTCATGCTTTTTTGCTTCGTCTGCCATTGTTTTTCCCTCTGTCAGTTGACCGGCTGAACCGGATGGCCAATCGCCGACTGTCGGATCTCCTTTTGGTCCTCTTCCAGTCCGAGATCGGAAAAAATGCCCGTGAGCAGATCCGCCCATTTCCGCTGCCCGGCTTCGTCGGATATTTCGTCGTTGCGGATTTCGATCATCGCGCAGGCAAGGCCGCGCGAGCGCGCATGGCGTTCCAGCGTGAAATAGACGCGGTCGGCCGGCGAATAGGGTTCGTTGACGCCGACCGTGACGCCGGCGAGCCGCTTCAGCGCGGCAATCAGCGGAGACGCCAATCGGCGGTCCTCGTCGTGGATGATGCCGATGTGCCAGGGCCGGCTCTTGCCTTTGTAGACCGGGGTGAAGGAATGGATTGAAACCAGACGGGTCTCCGCTCCGCGCGCCAACCTTTTGTCGACGATCTGCTCGACCGCGTCATGGAAGGGCCGCCACGACAAGGCGATGCGCGCGGCGCGCTGCTTTTCCGTCAGTCCGGCATTGCCGGGAACGGCAGTGGTTTCGCTGATCGCCGATATCAGGTCGGGCGCGTCGAGCGGGCGGTTGCAGTCGATGACAAGGCGCGAAATGCAGGTCTCTACCAGCACCGCGTCGAGTGCCTCGGCCATGCGGCGGGCGACCGGCAGCGCGCCGGGATCCCAGGCGATGTGGCGGGAAAGCTCTTCGGCAGCAAGGCCGAGCGTTCCGAATTCCGGCGGCAGGAAGTTGGAGGCGTGGTCGCAGGTCAGCACGAATGGGCTTGATCCGCCCGGGTTCGTCACCCTCAC
This sequence comes from Mesorhizobium sp. M9A.F.Ca.ET.002.03.1.2, assembly GCF_003952365.1. Classification (NCBI taxonomy): domain Bacteria; kingdom Pseudomonadati; phylum Pseudomonadota; class Alphaproteobacteria; order Hyphomicrobiales; family Phyllobacteriaceae; genus Mesorhizobium; species Mesorhizobium sp. M9A.F.Ca.ET.002.03.1.2. The sequence goes on from NZ_CP034443.1 coordinate 486,209, forward strand.
GGCTTCAGGCGATGCAAGGCTGGCGGGCCGTGCTGTCTCCATTGTCTGCTGTCCCCGGGGAGCGCTGTACCGTATGTTACGTATTTTGCCTCATTGCGTCCCTATGGATGATTTCATACAGTTTGTCAGGCTTTGTCAAATGCGATTTCGGCAAAACAGCCAGGGTGGGGAAAAGATGATATCCAGCATTGCCGAACTGATCTCGGACCGCATCGGCACGATGCCGGCAGGCGAGCGGCGCGCCGCACAGACGCTGATCGCCAACTACCCGCTGATCGGCCTGAAGACGGTCGCCGAGTTCTCGACTGCCGCCGGCGTCTCCTCGCCGACGATCTTGCGTTTCGTCGCCCGGCTCGGCTTTCAGAACTACCCGGAATTCCAGTCGACACTGCAGGACGAGTTGGCGGCGCAATTGCAGTCGCCGGCATCGCGGACGCTCAATCCGTCGTCGCTGGGCGGAGGCGCGGTGTCGCCGATGCTGGAGGCGACGCTCGACAATATGCGTGAGACGTTTAGGCACCTGTCCGACAAGCAGCTTGCCGACATCGTCGCGAAGCTTGCCGATCGGCGCGGCAAGACGTTCCTGATCGGCGGCCGCTTCACCGACCCGCTGGCACGCTACATGGCCGCCCACCTCGCCATCGTCCAGCCCAACGTCTTTCACCTCGCCGGGCAGGAGAGCGTCTGGCGCGACCGGCTGATCGACATGGGCAAGCACGACGTGCTGGTGATCTTCGACATCAGGCGCTACCAGGAAAGCCTGGTTCGCTTTGCCGAAACGGCGCATCAGCGCGGCGTGCAGATCGTGCTGTTCACCGACCAGTGGCTGTCGCCGATCGCCCGCTTCGCCCGCCATGTCATCGCCGGGCGCACCGCCGTGCCCTCGGCCTGGGACTCCTCGGCGGCCCTTTTTGTCGTTGCCGAAACCCTGATCGGCGCCGTCACCCGGCAGCTCGAGGCTGACAGCGCCAAACGCATCCGCGAGCTGGAAAGCCTGCGGTAGAACCGACGCGGCTTGAACCTGGACCTGCGGCTGGGTCGTCCGGAACGCAGCGGCCCGCACCAGCGCTGTCGCGTGAACAGCTCAGGACATTGTTCTGGCGCCTTACCTAAGAGGCAGACACACTGCCCGAGCTCGCGATCAATCAATTGCTTTCTGACGGCAGTTATGCTATTGATTTAGATATGGTGCTGATTTGCGCTGACGACCCGCCGTTAGGCGGGTTTTTCGTTTCGGCAGTGGACAAAGCGGCATGATTCTGCTATCAGCCGCCGCAATTCGTGGTGTAGCCCACTGCGGAGGCTGGTGGCTATGGCCGCTTGCCTGTTGATATCAAACCCGAAAGACAGGATTGCCCGTGCAGGTACTCGTCCGCGACAACAATGTTGACCAGGCGCTTCGCGCGCTCAAGAAAAAGATGCAGCGCGAAGGCATCTTCCGCGAAATGAAGATGCGTGGACATTACGAGAAGCCTTCCGAGAAGCGCGCGCGTGAGAAGGCGGAAGCCGTTCGCCGCGCCCGCAAGCTGGCCCGCAAGCGCGCCCAGCGCGAAGGCTTGTTGCCGATGACGCCGCGCCCGGTGGCCGCCGGTGCTGCTGGTGCTCCGCGTCCGCCGCGGTTCTGACGTCAATTTTTCGTCCTTTTCGAAGGATATCCAGGGTGGGGCGATGCGTAATCGCCGCCACCTTTTTGTTTTGAATTCGACCTGGTTCGGGGAGACCCGGTTCGGAGTGGGAAACTGACGGCGCGGCGGCAGTGAGGACAGAGCAGACATGAACGCAACTAGCCTTGAGCGCAAAACCGCAATGCGCGGCTTCGCCCTGACGGCAGCCCTGCTTTCTGGCCTGGCGCTTGCCGGCTGCCAGACAGCCCCGACGGCCGGATTCAACAACATCGACAAGGCACAAGGATCGGTCGAGAACATTTCCTCGCTATCGGCCGTGATCCAGCGCAGCCCCCAGGATCCGGAAGGCTACAACGTGCGCGGCTCGGCCTATGGCCGCGGCGGCCAGTATCAGGCGGCGCTCAAGGACTTCGACACCGCCATCCAGCTCAATCCTAATTTCTACCAGGCCTATTCGAACCGCGCTCTAATCCATCGCTTCCTCGGCGACCAGGCGGCCGCGCTTGCCGACTACAACCACTCGATCCAGATCAATTCCAACTATGACGCCGCCTATATCGGCCGTGGCAATCTCTACCGCAGGGCCGGCCGCACCCAGGAAGCATTCAACGATTTCCAGAAGGCGATCCAGCTCGACACGACAGATGCCCGCGCCTACCACAATCGCGGCCTGATCTATCAGAGCCAGGGCCAGCACGCCTTCGCCATCGAGGATTTCTCGACCGCCATCTCGCTGGCACCGGACGCCGCCGAGCCCTACAATGGTCGCGGCCTTTCCTACCTCGCCACGAACGACGAGGACAATGCCTTCGCCGACATCAACATGGCGATCAAGCTCGACGGCAAGAACGCCGAGGCCTGGTCCAATCAGGCGCTGATCTACGAGCGGCGCGGCGACAAGGCCAAGGCGGCGAAATCCTACCGCGAGGCCGTGCGCCTCAACCCCACCTACCAGCCGGCCAAGGACGGCCTGGCGCGCACCAGCGCCGCCTGACCGCCGGCGGCGTCCGGCCTGATATGGCGGGCCTGCCGCTTGGCATGCCTTCGAAACGCTCGAAGACTGCGCACTAAAGCGCATCGCATGTAATGGAATGGTGTGCTTCAAGTTTGTCCTAGGGCGTGCTTTCGGGCGACATGCATTGACGCTCGCCTTGATCGCGCCAAGTTTTCGGCGGAACGCTCGCGACGCTTAGCCGTTGTTCAAGGCAATTCGCGAAAGGACCCTCCCATGATCAAGAAACTCGCCTGTGCCGCCGGCCTCGCCGCTACGGTTCTCGCCGCCCCTGCCAGCGCGGGCAGGCTTCAGCTCGGCGTGCTCGACTGCACCATCGACGGCGGCACCGGCTATATCGTCACATCCAACAAAGGCGTGACCTGCACCTTCCGCCCCCATCATGGCGGCCCTTCCGAAGCCTATACCGGGGTCATTTCCAAGCTTGGCGTCGACGTCGGCAAGACGCATCAGGGCGAATTGATATGGGCGGTTCTGGCGGCCACCGGCAACCGTGCTTCCGGCGACCTTGCCGGCAGCTATTATGGCGTCAACGCCGAGGCCAGCGTGGTGACCGGCGGCGGCGCCAACCTTCTGGTCGGCGGATTGAACAGCGCCTTCTCGCTGCAGCCTCTCAACGTACAGGCGCAGACCGGCGTCAACCTGGCGGTCGCCGTCACTTCGCTGGAGCTGATCCACTCGTACAAATAAGCGGCATAGCGTGGCTCTGAGCGCGGCGCGGAACAGGATCGTTCCGTGCCGCCTGATTTTTTTGAAAACCCATGCCGGGGACGATCATCGCTGCCGCCACGATCGCCGCCGGCGCCAATCTTCGACCACCCCACGTTTGATGGGCATCCTCGGCCCACTCGCAAAAAACCGCTTGAGCTCAACTGCGGTTGAGGTCTTACAAGCCGTCCCCGAAACGCCGCGTGTTCATTTGGACGCGAACAGCATTCCATCGTTTTGAATCGGCGTATAAGAAAGTTCGGGAGGCGGGATGACCGAGACCAGCACAAACAGGGTCGACTGGCGAGCGCTGTGGGCGAGCGGCGATCTGGCGCGCTTCTGCTTCATCAGCCTTGGCATCCTGCTGCACGCCACCAACGAGACGATGGTGGCGACGGTGATGCCGGCCATGGTCGGCGAACTCGCCGGCGTGCAGCTGGTCGGCTGGTCGCTGGCGATCTACGAGCTCGGCGCCATCGTCGCCGGCGCCGCCGCCGGCCGGCTGGTGAGCTATGTCGCGCTGCGCACCAACATGGTGGTGGCCGCCCTGCTCTATGCGGCCGGCGCCCTGGTCTGCGCCATCGCGCCGTCGATGCCGCTGTTCCTGGCCGGGCGCCTGATCGAGGGGCTTGGCGGCGGCGCGCTGGTGTCGCTGGCCTTCGTCTCGGTCGAGCGGCTGTTTCCACGCATCATCTGGCCGCAGCTTTTCGGCGTCATGTCGGCGATCTGGGGCGTTGCCGCCTTCAGCGGGCCGGTGCTGGGTGCGTTGATGACCGAGCTGCTCTCCTGGCGCTGGGCTTTCGGCATCTTCACGCTCGGCGGCACGACCATGGCGCTGGCCAGCTTCATCGTGCTTAACACACCCGAGGCGACCAGACCGCGCACGGTCATTGGGATGGCGCCGCCCTTCCCCTTTGCCGCGCTCGGCTGCCTTGCCGTCAGCGTCGTGCTGATCGCCACCGCCGGTGTCGACATTGCCCTTCTGCGCTCGTCCCTGCTGCTCACCCTCGGCCTGGCGGGCCTCGCGCTGTTCATCCGCATCGACGCGCTGAAGCCGGGCTCGCGGCTATTCCCGTCGCGGCTGTTCTCATGGCGCTCGCCGGTCGGCGCGGGCATGACCATGGTCGCCGCCTTTTCGGTGGCGACCTGCTCCTTCGCCGTCTACGGACCGCTGCTGCTGACCAGCCTGCACGGCATTCCGATCCTGACCACCGGCTATATCATCGCCGCCGAATCGATCGCCTGGTCGATCCTGTCGATCCTCGTCGCCAATGCCCCGCCGGAGCGCGAACGACTGATCATCACCGGCGGCGCGCTGATGATCGCGACGGGCATCACCGGCTTCGCCTATGCGGTACCGGCGGGTTCCATTCCTTTGATCCTGTTTTGCGCGCTGTTGCAAGGCGGCGGCTTCGGCATTGCCTGGCCCTTCGTCACGCGCGTGATCGTGGCATCGGCCAGGGACGACGAGCAGACGATCGCGTCCGCCGCCGTACCGACGATGCAGCGCATCGGCTATGCGGTGGGTGCAGCACTGACCGGCATCGTCGCCAACGCCAGCGGTTTTTCCGAAGGCCTGAACCGTGAGGCGGCGGCAAATGTCGCCAGCTGGCTGTTCCTCGCCTTCGTGCCACTCGGGATTCTCGGGTGCCTCGCCGCTCTGAGAATATCGGGGCCGGCTGCCCGGCCGGCGAGGCTGCCAATCTCCCCCCTTGTGGGGGAGATGCCCGGCAGGGCAGAGGGGGCGCGAAGGATTGCCAACCTTTGGCTTGATCTTTCCATAGAAGGGCCCAGGGCACTAATGCATGTCGCGCAAAAGTGTGCAGCGGTTTTGCGATAACGACATGCATAAAAACAAGAACTTAAAGCGCGTCGCATGAATCCGTTCAAACGCGACGCGCTTTAGAATCCTGTCCCTTTTGAGCGCTGCGGCGGCACACAACTTTTCGAAACGTCAGCGGGACAGCGCCCCCCTCTGGCCTGCCGGCCATCTCCCCCACTTGTGGGGAGATTAGATGTCGCCGCGGCCTTCGCCAATCTTCAATGCTGAAGCAAGAGCAGGCCGAAGGCGAAGCAACTAGACGACGATCGTCTTCAGCCGTTCGGCGATCAGTGCCGCAAGCCGTGCCGCCACCTCGTCCTTGCTCATCTCCGGCCATTCGTCGACACCGGCCTTCGAGACGATCCGCACCTTGTTGCGGTCGCCGCCCATTACACCCGAAGACCCCATGCCGCTGTCATGCGATACGTCGTTGGCGACGATGAAGTCGGCTCCCTTCTTTCTGAGTTTGGCCTCGGCATTCCTGACAAGATCCTGCGTCTCGGCGGCAAAGCCGACGACCAGGCCGGGCCGCTTCCCGTGATGACCGACACTGGCGAGAATGTCCGGGTTTTCGACCATCTGCAGTGCCGGCGGCCCCTCGCCCGCCACTTTCTTGATCTTCTCGCCGGCCGAGGTCTCGCTGCGCCAGTCGGCGACGGCGGCGACGAACACGGCCGCGTCCGCCGGCAGCAGCTGTTCGACCGCGTCCTTCATCTCGTTCGCGGTTTCGACGTGGAGCGTGGTGACGCATGCGGGATCGGCAATGCCGACCGGACCGGAGACGAGGCGCACGTCGGCGCCCAGCCTTGCCAGCGCCGCCGCGATGGCATGGCCCTGCTTGCCGGACGAACGGTTGGCGATGTAGCGCACCGGGTCGATCGGCTCATGCGTCGGCCCGGAGGTGACGATGATCTTTCTGCCCGCCAGCGGCTTCGGCCTGATATCGAGCAGCGCCTCGATCGCGGCGACGATCTCCAGCGGCTCGGCCATGCGGCCTTCGCCGGCCTCGTTGCTCTCCGCCATCTCGCCTTTCGCCGGGCCAACGAATGCGATGCCGTCCTTCTGCAACGTCGCGCGGTTGCGGCGGGTCGCCGGATGCAACCACATTTTCGGGTTCATGGCGGGCGCCATCAATACCGGCTTGTCGGTGGCGATGAGCACGGTAGAGGCAAGGTCGTTGGCATGGCCGTTGGCAAGCTTCGCCATCAGGTCGGCGGTGGCCGGTGCCACGACGACAAGATCGGCCTCGCGCGACAACCTAACATGGCCGACATCGTGCTCGTCATTGCGGTCGAACAAATCGGTGAAGACATGGTCGGCGGACAGCGCTCCGACCGACAGCGTGGTGACGAACTCCTGCGCGGCTGATGTCATCACCACCCGCACCGCGGCGCCCCGCTCGCGCAGCCGGCGGATCAGATCGAGCGCCTTGTAGGCGGCGATGCCACCGCCGATGATGAGCAGGATGCGCTTGCCGGAAAGGCCCGCAGCGAATTGCGGAGGCCTGCGGGCGGGACCACGTTCCGGCAGATCGACATCGAATCCTCCATGAGGCTCGACCGAGCGGCGGATCGCCGCGTAAAGAGTCTCGTCTTGGAAGCTTTGGGTTGAGCCGCCAGAAACGCCCTTTGCAAGGACGCTACGCGCTTCCTCTTCCATCGACACGCCCCTTGCGGCGGCACGCTCGCGCAACGCTTGCTTCACGCTGTCGTCGAGACTGCGTATGGTAAGGGTTCCCATGGCCGTGCTCCTTGGCCCTCAACATAAGTGAGGAGGACTGCGCATGCAATGACAGCAACGCCGCCGCTATCATTGCACTCAAAGCAGCTTCCAAGCGATATAAACCAACGTCAGTGCAATCACCCACAGCGCCAGCCGGCCGGATCTGCTATAGCGCGCCTCGGCCTTGCCGATGGCGCGCGCCGTCCTTTCGTCAAAGCGCAGGCCGTGTTCGGCCATCAGGTCGATCTCGCGCGACAGCCGCTCGGTGCGGGCGGCGAGGTCCGGCGCCTGGCGGGCGAGCGCCAGCAGCGCGCCAGCGCCGTCGCGTGCGTCTGCCAGCAGAGCACGCGGGCCGAGATTGCCCGATATCCAGCCGCCGACCACCGGTTCGGACGTCTTCCACATGTTGAAGGCCGGGTCGAGCGTGCGCGCGACGCCTTCGACCACCACCATGGTCTTCTGCAGCAGCACCAGTTCGGACCGTGTCGCCATGTCGAAGAGGTCGGTCACTTCGAACAGAAGAGTCAGGAGCTTGGCCATCGAGATGGTATCGGCCGGTTGGCCATGGATCGGCTCGCCGATGGCGCGGATCGCCTGGGCGAAGGCCGCGACATTGTGCTGGCGCGGCACGTAGCCGGCCTCGAAATGCACCTCGGCGACGCGCAGATAGTCGCGGGTGATGAAGCCATAGAGGATTTCGGCGAGGAACCGGCGCTCCTTCTTGCCGAGCCGGCCGGCAATGCCGAGATCGACGGCGACGATGGTGCCGTCAGCCTCAACGAACAGGTTTCCCGGATGCATGTCGGCGTGGAAGAACCCGTCGCGCAGCGTATGGCGCAGGAACGACTGGATGAGGTTGGCGGCGATCGCCTTCAGATCATGGCCGGCAGCAGCGAGACCGGCAATGTCGTTCAGCTTGATGCCGTCGACCCATTCCATGGTCAGCACGTCGCGGCCGGTGCGTTCCCAGTCGACCGTCGGCACGCGAAAGCCGGGATCGTCCCTGGTGTTCTCGCCGAGCTCCGAAAGCGCTGCCGCCTCGAGCCTCAGATCCATTTCGATCTTGGTGGTCTGCGCCAGCGTTTCGGTCACTTCGACCGGCCGCAGCCGGCGCGACGACGGGATGTATTTTTCCTGGAGGCGGGCGGCGAGAAAATAGCTTTCGAGATCGCGAAAAAAGCGGTGGCGCACGCCCGGCCGGATGACCTTCACCGCCACCCGCGAAACGACGCCGTTCTGCAGGGTTTCTGCGGTATGCACTTGAGCGATCGAGGCCGCAGCGACGGGTTCGCCGAAACCGGCGTAGAGCTCGCCGACCTTGCGTCCGAGCGAAGCCTCTATCGCCGCAATGGCCTCGGCTTGCGGAAAGGTCTGCATCTTGTCCTGCAGCATGGCGAGATCGAGCGCCATGTCGTTGCCGACGACATCGGGCCGTGTCGCCAGGAACTGGCCGAGCTTGACGTAGGATGGCCCGAGCCGGACGACCGCCTTGGCCAGCCGGTCGCCGCGTTCATAGGCGAGCGCGCGGCGGCGGGTGAACAGGCGTGCCATCCGCCAGCCGAATTTCGGCAGGCCGGAAAGCTCGTCGCCCGGCAAGGCCGCCACGACGCCTTCGCGGACCAGCACCCAGCCGGCCCGTACGAGCCTGAAACCAGCGCCAAGCCTGCTCATGACTGCGCTTGCCCCGCTGATTTCCTAAGCAGGTTCCGCAAAAGTGTCCCACGGTTTTGCGACAAGAACCTGCGACAAAAGAGAGAATCTAAGCAGGCATTCGTGGGCCAGCCCACGAATGCCTGCTTAGACCGGCGAAGGGCACATCGGCTGTGGAAAATACGGGCCAGCCTCAAAGCTTCCAGCCCGAATGAAGCGCAGCGATGCCGCCGGAATAATTGCGGAAAGACGCGCGGTCGAAGCCCGCGCGGGTGATCATGGAAGCAAAATTCACCTGATTGGGAAATTTGCGGATCGATTCGACCAGATAGGAATAGGGCTCATCGTCGCCGGTAACCACCTTGCCGATCCTGGGGATGAAGTTGAACGACCACGCCTCATAGACCTTGTCGAGCAGCGGCATGTCGACCTCGGAAAATTCGAGGCAGAGAAAGCGCCCGCCGGGCTTCAGCACACGATAGGCTTCCGCAAGCGCCACATCGATGCGCGGCACGTTGCGAATGCCGAAAGCGATCGTGTAGGCGTCGAAACTGGCGTCGGCGAAGGGCAGTTCCTCGGCATTGGCCTCGACGAAATCGGTATTTGCCGTCAGGCCCTTTTTCTCGGCCCGCTCGCGGCCGACGGCGAGCATCGAGCCGTTGATGTCGAGAACCGTGGCGTGAGCGTTCCTGCCGCTCGCCTCGACGATGCGGAAGGCGATGTCGCCGGTGCCGCCGGCAACGTCGAGAACGCTCCAGCCCGGTCGCTTCGGCGGATTGAGCCATGCGACCATGGCGTCCTTCCACAGCCGGTGCAGACCGGCCGACATCAGGTCGTTCATCAGATCGTAGCGGTTCGCCACCTTGTGGAAAACGTCGTTGACCAGGGACTGCTTCTCGCCCGCCCCTACCCGCTTGAAACCATAGGAGGTCTCCATGCCGCCAACGGCCGTGGTTCTCTCAACCGACATTATTTTTGATCCGCCATAAAACCGGCGGGACCATAGCCGATCGATGGTGCGGACGCTATTGTTTAAGGCGCGGTGTTCGGCCGCGCTTCCCGGTCATGGAATCATGCTTATGGGTCCACGACCTGGATTGACCTGACGGGATGACTGCATGCCTTTGAAAGCGGAACTGCACTGCCATATCGAAGGGGCAGCGGCGCCCGAACTCGTCATCCGCCAGGCGCAGAAATACGGCAAGGACACCTCGCCCTACATTCAGAACGGCTCATTCGTCTGGCATGATTTCACCTCCTTCCTCGCCGCTTACGACTTCTCCTCCGACCTGTTCCGCACGGAGGAGGACTATGCGCGGCTGGCCGACCATTACCTGACCAGCCTCGCCCGCGACGGCGCCATCTATTCAGAGGTATTCACTTCGCCGGACCACGCCGGCAAGGCCGGCCTGTCGCCCAAGGCCTATACGGACGCGCTCGGCGAAGGCATCGCGCGCGCCAGGGCCAAGACCGGTATCGAGGGCCGCATGATCGTTACCGGCGTGCGCAACGCCGGCGTCGAATCGATCGAGCAGGCGGCGCGCTTCGCGGCTCGCTGCGGGCATCCGCTGGTCACCGGCTTCGGCGTCGCCGGCGACGAGCGGATAGGCGATCTGGAGGACTATGTCAGAGCTTTCGAAATCGCGCGTGAGGCCGGTCTCGGCATCACCGTCCATGCCGGCGAACTGATGGGCTGGGAGAGCGTCAAAGCCGCGCTCGACCACATCCGCCCGTCCCGCATCGGCCATGGCGTGCGGGCCATCGAAAACCCCGACCTTGTCCGGCGCATCGCCGACGAAGGCGTCGTGCTCGAATGCTGCCCCGGCTCCAACATCGCGCTGAAGGTCTTCGACAGTTTCGCCGACCACCCTTTTCCGGCGCTGCGCGCGGCGGGCTGCAAGGTGACGCTCAACTCCGACGACCCGCCCTATTTCTGGACGTCGCTGAAGCGCGAATACGACATCGCCGCCGAGCATTTCTCGATGAACGAGAAGGCGCTCGCCGCCGTCACCAGAACGGCAATAGAGGCCGCCTTCGTCGACAGGAAGACCAGGGCGATGCTGCTGGACCGGCTGGACGTGAAGGGCAGGTGAATGGTGAATGGTGAATGGTGAATGGTGAATGGTGAATGGTGAATGGTGAATGGTGAATGGTTCGCCCAACGCTTCGGTCCGTCAACCGCGAGTTTCCGCTCAACCAAGGACTCGCAAACCTATTCACTATTCACTATTCACTATTCACCTGCGCAGCTCGGAGAACACCATGAAGGGCGTTACCGTCGTCGACCACCCGCTTGTCCAGCACAAGCTGACCATCATGCGCAAGAAGGAAACCTCGACGGCCGGCTTCCGGCGGCTGCTGCGCGAGATCTCGCTGCTGCTCGGCTATGAGGTCACCCGCAATCTCGAACTGACGACGACGACGATCGAAACGCCGATCGAGACGATGGAAGCGCCGACGCTGGAGGGCAAGAAGCTGGTCTTCGCCTCGGTGCTGCGCGCCGGCAACGGCTTGCTCGAAGGCCTGCTCGATCTGGTGCCGGCGGCGCGCGTCGCCCATATCGGTCTTTACCGCGATCATGAGACGCTGGAAGCGGTCGAATATTTCTTCAAGGCGCCGAGCGATCTCGCCGACCGGCTGGTGATCGTCGTCGACCCGATGCTGGCGACCGCCAATTCGGCGATCGCGGCGATCGACAAGCTGAAAGGGCGTGGCGCCACCAATATCCGCTTCCTCTGCCTGCTGGCGGCGCCAGAGGGCATCGAGCGGTTCACCAAGGCGCATCCCGATGTTCCGGTCTTCACCGCTTCCATCGACCGCCAGCTCAACGAGAAGGGCTACATCATGCCCGGCCTCGGCGACGCCGGCGACCGCATGTACGGGACCAAATGACCGTTAACCGATCGTTTACGCAAATGCACGGTTTCGGCGCCGGTTAAAGCGGTAAACACCATGTCGCGATAAGCATGGGCCTTCACGAAGGCAGGTCCATGCTGCGCAAGCTTCTCATCCTTGGCGTGCTCGCCGGAACGTCGGCGTCGTTCCCGATCCTCTATCAGTCGAATCCGCGGATGCTGGACGGGCTGTTGAAATCGGCAGCCGGAGCCAGGCCGACTGTCGAAACGCAAACCGACCTGAACCTGGCCGCGGTTCCCGACAGGCCGGCGACGCCGCAGCCGCTCGGCCGCAAGGTCGTGGTCACGGCGGACGCGCGCGGGCATTTCACCTCGGCGTTCAAGCTAAACGGCCGACAGGTCGACGGCATGATCGACACCGGCGCGACGCTCGTCGCCATCAACAGTTCGACGGCACGCAGGATTGGCATTTCGCTGAATGCGTCCGACTTTCGCCACGAGGTCAACACCGCCAACGGCGCGATCGGGGCTGCCTTGGTGACGATCGACCGCCTGCAGATCGGCAAGATCACGGTCGAGGGCGTCCAGGCGGTGGTGCTCGACGACAAGGCGCTGCGCACCAACCTGATCGGCCTGAGTTTTCTCCAGCGGCTCGAAAGATACCAGGTCGAAAATGGCGCGCTGCTGCTCGTCCAGTAGACCAAGATCCCGAACCGCAGGTCCGCGTCAGCGAAAAGTGGAAACCGGTTTTTTCGCTGGAGATCATGGTCCAACAAGAAGGCAGAGCCTTGCTGACTGGATCACCCGCGCGGCAGGATCCGCCGGATGACGGATTTTTCCGCGGACGGCTTCGAAGCGCCGATCGCATAGGCCGAAAGCACGGCGGCGGCGGCGGCCTCGGCATCCCCGGCATTGCGGGCATGGACCAGCGCCAGCGCCTCTCCGGCCCGCACCTCCGCGCCGACCGGCAACAGCCTGGTGATGCCGACCGCATGGTCGATCCCGTCGTCCGGCCGTATGCGCCCGCCGCCAAGCCCGACCACCGCAAGCCCGATGTCGCGGGTCGCGATGCCGGTGACGAAGCCGTTTTCGGTCGCCTTGACCGCAAGCTCCGTCGCCGCCTTCGGCAGATATTTTTCCGGCCTCTCGACGAAATCGGCCGGACCGCCTAGTGCCGCCACCATGCGCGCGAAGGCGGCGGCGGCCCCGCCGCCGCCAAGCGTCTCGGCGGCGCGCCGCATGCCGTCCTTGTTGGACGAGACCAACCCGGCCAACTGCAGCATGTCCGCGGCCAGCGCCAGCGTCACATCCTCCAGCCGCCGGTCACGGAAACGGCCGGTGAGGAAATCAACGGCATTGCGCACCTCGACCGCATTGCCGGCCGCCGACGCCAATGGCTCGTTCATGCCGGTGACCAGCGCCGAGGCCTTCAGGCCGGCACCAGTGGCGATTTCGACCAGGTTGTTCGCCAGTGCCGCTGCATCGCGCGACTTCTCCATGAAGGCGCCGTTGCCGACCTTCACGTCGAGCACCAGCGACTGCAGGCCGGCCGCCAGCTTCTTCGACAGGATCGAGGCGGTGATCAGCGGCACCGATTCGACGGTTCCCGTCACGTCGCGGACCGCGTAGAGCCTGCGGTCGGCGGGCGCAAGATCGGCGGTCTGGCCGATGATGGCGCAGCCCGTTTCGAGCACCACCTTCCGGAACCGCGCAACGTCCGGCTGGCTGATGTAGCCGGGGATGGCATCCATCTTGTCCAGCGTGCCGCCGGTATGGCCGAGGCCGCGGCCGGAAATCATCGGCACATAGGCGCCGCAGGCGGCGACGATCGGGGCCACCATCAGCGAGACATTGTCGCCGACGCCGCCTGTCGAATGCTTGTCGGTGACCGGGCCTGGCAGTTCCGACCAGTCGAGTACGTCGCCGGAATCGCGCATGGCAAGCGTCAGCGCCACTGCCTCGTCGCGGCTCATGCCGTTGAAGAACACCGCCATGGCGAAGGCCCCGACCTGCCCGTCCGAGACGGTGCCTGCGGTCACGCCTTCGATGAATCTGGCGATCTCCTGCGCCGACAGCTTGTGGCCGTCGCGCTTGCTGCGGATGATTTCCTGGGGAAGCATCAGGCCGGGACCTTACTCTCCGGCAAGCTATCCTGGAACACACGCTGGAGAATGGTCGCCAGCCGCGCGCCGCCGACCGGCGCCATGTCCTTGGTCTCCTGGTGCGAAAGCTCCGCCCCGGTCATCCCGGCGGCGAGGTTGGTGATGACCGAACAGGCGGCGACGCGCAGGCCAAGGAACCGGGCGAGGATGACCTCCGGCACGGTCGACATGCCGACGGCGTTGGCGCCCATGATGCGCGCCATGCGGATCTCGGCGGGCGTCTCGAAGCACGGCCCGGAGAACCACATATAGACGCCCTTGTGCAGCGCGGTAGCCGTCGCCTTGGCCGCCTTTTCGATCGCCGAGCAGAGGCCGGCATCATAGGCTTCGGTCAGGCCGACGAAGCGGCGGTCGCTCGGCTCGCCGATCAGCGGGTTGGAGCCCGAGAAATTGATGTGGTCTGATATCAGCATCACCGAGCCCGGCTCCATGTCCGGATCGACCGAGCCGGCGGCATTGGTGAGGATCAGTTTCGAGATGCCGATGCCGGCGAGTACCTCCAGCGCCGGCCGCATCGCCGCCGCGTTGCCGTGCTCGTAATAGTGGGCGCGGCCCGACAGCATCAGCACCGGCGTGCCGGCAAAACGTCCCGCCACCACCTCGCCGGCATGGCCGGTGACGCCGCTTCTGGGAAAGCCCGGCAATTCGGCATAGGACATGCGGACAGGGTCCTCGACCAGGTCGACAAGCCCGCCAAGGCCCGAACCCAGCACCAGCGCGGTGGCGGGCGCCAGCCCGTCCAACCTTTCGACGAGACGATCAAGCGCTTCCTTCATTTCAAAATGTCGCCCTGGAAGCCGTAGGGAAGCATCTCGCCCATGGTCACGGTCTCGACCACGCCGCCATTGTCGCAAAGATAGACTTTGGTTTCCGGCCGGCAGAATTCGGCCAGCCGCTGCCGGCAGCCGCCGCAGGGCGAGCATTTCGCCATGCGCTCGGCGATCACCGCGATTTCCATGATCCTGCCGCCGCCGCCCATGATGTAGTGGCCGAGCGCGGTGGTCTCGGCGCACCAGCCTTCCGGATAGGACGCGACCTCGACATTGGCGCCGGCAAAGACGCGGCCGTCCTCGGTGCGCAGTGCCGCCCCGACCGGGAATTTCGAATAGGGCGCATAGGCCTTGGCCATGGCGGCCTTGGCCGCTTCGAACAGATCATGAGCCATTTATTTTCCTTTCGCATGGTCCGGTCCGAAAACCGGCTGGGGTTCAGAGCCATGCTTAGCGTTCCTTGACATAAGGCACGCCGCCGGCGCGCGGCGGGATCGCCTTGCCGATGAAGCCGGCGAGCAGGATGACGGTAAGGACATAGGGTAGCGCCTGCATGAATTGCACCGGCACCTTGCCGATCAGCGGCAGCGGCGTGCCTTGCAGGCGGATCGACAGCGCGTCGAGGAAGCCGAACAACAGGCAGGCGAACATGGCGTTGACCGGCTTCCACTTGGCGAAGATCAGCGCGGCCAGTGCGATGTAGCCCTTGCCGGCGGTCATGTCCTTCACGAAGCCGCCATTCTGCACCATCGACAGATAGGCGCCGGCAATGCCGGTGAGCACGCCGGTGCAGATCAGCGCCCGGTAGCGCAGCCAGGCGACCGAGATGCCGGCGGTGTCGACCGCGGCCGGGTTCTCGCCGACCGCGCGCAGGCGCAGGCCGAAGCGGGTGCGAAACAGCACCCACCAGGTGAACGGCACCGCGAGGAACGCGAGATAGACCAGCACGGAATGGCCGGAGATGAGCTCCGAATA
This sequence comes from Mesorhizobium sp. M9A.F.Ca.ET.002.03.1.2, assembly GCF_003952365.1. Lineage (NCBI taxonomy): Bacteria > Pseudomonadati > Pseudomonadota > Alphaproteobacteria > Hyphomicrobiales > Phyllobacteriaceae > Mesorhizobium > Mesorhizobium sp. M9A.F.Ca.ET.002.03.1.2. Next base: position 501,510 of record NZ_CP034443.1, read on the forward strand.
TATCGGTCCGAGGATCGGCACGCTCCTGAGCGCGTCCGCACCGGGCCAGACGATCGCTCCGAACCGCTCGCCCGAGGCCAAAGCTGGCGTACGGCCACCTTGCTGGAACCAGGCCTGCCCCAGCATGATGGTCGACCCGGCGGCGATGAAATTGATCGCCACGCCGGAGACGATCTGGTTGCCGCGATGGGTGATCGAGGCAAAGCCATGGATCATTGCGAAAGCGACCGAGATGAGAATGGCCATGCCGAGGCCGAGATAGGCGGAATGGAAGACCGAGGCTGCGGCGGCACCGGCGAAGGCGCCGACCAGCATCTTGCCTTCGAGCCCGATATCGAAGACGCCGGCCCGCTCCGAATAGAGGCCGGCGAGGCAGGCGAGCAGGAGCGGCACCGACAGGCGGATGGTCGAGTCCAGAACCTGGATGATGGCATTGAACAGATCCATCTCAGGCGCCCTTCCCCTTGACCGCTTCCATGCCGACGGTTCTCGGGCTGAGCGAGGCGAACAGTGCCTGGACATAGGGCCGGAACATGTGCTCAAGCGCGCCGGCGAACAGGATGACCAGGCCCTGGATGATGACGATCATGTCGCGGCTGATGGCCGGCATTTCGAAGGCGAGTTCGGCGCCGCCTTGGTAGAGCATGCCGAACAGGATTGCCGCCAGCACGATGCCGACCGGGTGCAGGCGCCCCATCAGCGCCACGGCGATACCGACGAAGCCGGCACCCGAGACGAACTCGAGCGCGACGTTGTGCTGGTCGCCCATCGTCGGATTGAGCGCCATCATGCCGGCCAGCGCGCCCGAGACCATCATGGCCAGGATGATGATGCGGGTTTCGGAAATGCCAGCGTAGCGTGCCGCCTTCGGGCTGTGGCCGTAGGTGCGCATCTCGTAGCCGAACCTGGTGCGCCAGATCATCACCCAGACCAGAAAGGCCATGGCCAGCGCCAGCAGGAAGGAGACGTTGAATGGCGCCGAGCGGATCTTGGCGCCGAACAGTTCTATGATCCAGTTGAGCTTCGGCAGCTGCGCGCCGTCGAGGAAGGTGCGCGTCTGCGGCGCCATGGAGCCGGCCGGCTTCAGCACGCCGACCAGCGCATAGACCATGACGCTGGCGGCGATGAAGTTGAACATGATGGTGGTGATGACGATGTGCGAACCGCGCTTGGCCTGCAGATAGGCAGGGATCAGAGCCCACAGCGCTCCCATAGCCGCAGCGGCGGCGATCGCCAGCGGGAAGGTGAGCCACCATGGCAGCACGCTGTCGAATGCCAGGCAGACGATGCCGATGCCGAGACCGGCGATATAGCCCTGGCCCTCGCCACCGATGTTGAACAGGCCGCAATGCGCCGCAACCGCCACGGAAAGCCCGCTGAAGATGAAGGTGGTGGCGTAGAATAGGGTGAAGGCGATGCCTTGCCCACGGCCGAAGGCGCCCTCGACCAGGACGGCGGCCGCGCGAAACGGATTTTCTCCAACCAGAAGCACGACGAAGCCGGCGACGACGAAGGCAACGGCGAGGTTGATCACCGGGATCAGCCCGTAATCGGCCCAGGCCGGCAGCTTGGCGTAAGGCGTGCTCATTGCGCCGCCTCCCGGTGCTCGACACCCGCCATCAGCAGGCCGAGCTCGCCTTCGGTCGCCTCCGGGCCGCGCTCGCCGACGATGCGGCCGGCAAACATCACCAGGATGCGGTCGGAAAGCGAGCGGATCTCGTCGAGCTCGACCGACACCACCAGCACCGCCTTGCCCTGGTCGCGCATGGCGATGAGGCGCTTGTGGATGAATTCGATGGCGCCGACATCGACGCCGCGCGTCGGCTGGCCGACGATCAGCACGCCCGGGTCCTGTTCCATTTCCCGCGCCAGCACGATCTTCTGCTGGTTGCCGCCGGAGAAATTGGCGGTCTTGAGCCGGCAGTCCGCCGGGCGGATGTCGTATTTGGCTATTCTGTCCCTGGCGTCGTCGCGGATGGCGTCGATGTTGAGGAACGGCCCCCTGAGATAGCGCGGGTGGTCGTGATAGCCGAGGATCGAATTCTCGTTCTCCTCGAAGGCCAGCACCAGGCCGACATGATGGCGGTCCTCCGGCACATGGGCGAGACCCCGGTCGCGCAGCTCGCCGGGATCGGCGGCACCGGTGAGGTCGATCGGCTTGCCGTCGAGCATGACGGAGCCCGAGACGGCGCGCCTGATGCCGGAAATCGCCTCGAGCATTTCGGATTGCCCGTTGCCGGCGACGCCGGCGATGCCGACGATCTCGCCGGCGCGCACGTCGAAGGAGATGTCGTCGACCATGGTGACGCCGCGGGAATCCTTGACCGTCAGGTTCTTGACCGCGAGCTTGACGCCGCCGGCTTCCGCCTCGCCCTTTTCCACTCGCAAGAGCACGCGCCGGCCGACCATCAGCTCGGCCAACTCCCCGACGGTGGTCTCCTTTGTCACCCTGGTTGCCACCATCGTGCCCTGGCGCATGACCGAGACCGTGTCGGTGATCGCCATGATCTCGCGCAGCTTATGGGTGATCAGCACCACCGTCTTGCCCTGCTCCTTCAGCTGCTTGAGGATGCGGAACAGATGGTCGGCCTCGGCCGGCGTCAGCACGCCCGTCGGCTCGTCGAGGATCAGGATCTCGGCGCCGCGATACAGCGCCTTCAGGATTTCGACGCGCTGCTGCAGGCCGACAGGCAACTCCTCGATGATCGCATCGGGATCGACCTCCAGCCCGTATTCGCGCTCGAGCCGTTCCAGTTCGGATCGCGCCTTGGCGATGCTCTTCTTCAAGAGCGCATCGCTTTCGGCGCCGAGAATGACGTTTTCCAGCACCGTGAAATTGTCGACCAGCATGAAGTGCTGATGCACCATGCCGATGCCGAGCGCGATGGCGTCGTTGGGCGTCTTGATCGACGCTGGCTGGCCGCCGACGCGGATCTCGCCGCTGTCGGCCTGGTAGAAACCGTAGAGGATCGACATCAGCGTCGACTTGCCGGCGCCGTTCTCGCCGACAATGCCGTGGATGGTACCGCGCGCGATCTCCAGATTGATGTCGCGGTTGGCGCGAACGGCGCCAAAACTCTTGTTGATGCCGATCAACTCGATTGCGGCTTGCGCCATGCAGCCTGTCCCACTCTTATTTTTTATCGCTTGGTCAAAACGCCTAGCATGACGCACCGCTTGTGCCAATTGTCCAGAGCAGCATCCACTCTCGACAAATCCCCGCGCGCTTGTCAATTTCGAACGTGGCCGCAGCCTTCACATTCGCTATCGCATCGGCCTGAAAATCGGATTCGATTTTTGCTGCGCCGACCTTCGGTTCGGAAAGCGCGATGCGAAGATTGTCGGTGTTAGAGCGCATTTTGTGCGTCCAATTGGACGCGCGTCGCTCTAATATGGCGAATCCCGAAATTCGCATCTCTTGGGAGTTGCGCAGCGAGAACCCGAGGTTTTTCAGATGACCATGCCCGCCGACCGGCTGACAACGCTGGAAATCCGCGCCGCCGAACAGGAGAAGACCATCGAGGAACTGTCCGGCCAGATCGCCGAACAATGGAAAGTGATCGAGCGCATGCAGCGCAAGCTCGATGCGCTGACCGACCGGTTCCTGGCGCTGGAGGAACAGGCCGCACCCGACGTGCCGGTGACCAAGCCGCCGCATTGGTGAGCCTACCGAGAATGGCAAAGCCGCCGGATTTTCACCCGGCGGCTTCGATCATATCCGCGATGTCGGTCGATCAATCAATACGGGCAGGAATTGTCCGACATGTAGTCGTGCACCTTGACGGTACCCGCGATAATGTCGGCCTTGGCCTTTTCGACCGCCGCCTTCATTGCGTCGTCGACAAGTCCCTTGTTGTTATCGTCCATGGCGTAGTCGACGCCGCCTTCCTTGAGGCCGAGATCGTTGATGCCGGCGGTGAACTTGCCGTCCTTGGCGTCCATGAAACTATTATAGACGGCAACGTCGACACGCTTGACCATGGAGGTCAGCACCTTGCCCGGCTGCAGGCCGTTCTGGTTGGAATCGACGCCGATGCCCAGCTTGCCGGCATCCGCCGCTGCCTGCAGCACGCCAACACCGGTTCCGCCCGCCGCCGCGTAGATCACGTCGGCGCCCTGGTCGATCTGCGTCTTGGCAATCTCGCCGCCCTTGGCCGGATCGTTCCAGGCTGCCGGCGTGTCGCCGGTCATGTTCTGGATGACGTCGGTCGCGCCGGCCGCCTTGGCGCCGCCGACATAGCCGCAGCCGAATCTGCGGATCAGCGGAATGTCCATGCCGCCGATGAAGCCGACCTTCTTGGACTTCGAGGCCATCGCCGCCATCACGCCGACGAGGTAGGACCCTTCCTGCTCCTTGTAGACGAGGGAGCGGACATTGGGCTTGTCGACGACCATGTCGATGATGGCGAATTTGGTGTCGGGAAATTCCACGGCGATCTTCTCCAGCGCGTCCGCCCAGGAAAAGCCCGCCATGACGATCGGGTTGCGGCCATCCTCGGCGAAACGGCGCAGCGCCTGCTCGCGCTGGGTCGCATTGCTGACCTCGAATTCCACATAGGCGACGCCGGTTTCGGCCTTGAACTTTTCGGCGCCATTGTAGGACGCCTCGTTGAACGACTTGTCGAACTTGCCGCCGAGATCGTAGAGGATCGCGGGCTGGATGTCCGCGGCGAAGGCCGGAAGAACCATTGCAGTTGCGGCCAGGAGGCCGAGAACGATACGTTTCATGTGATCCACACCCTGTCGGTTATTTTTTTCCGTTACGCACCGCCTGCCTGCCCGGTTCTCCGGCAGGCATGCGACATCAGACAGGAGTGTCTTCCTCCCGCTTCGGGTCAATCTGGCACGGCCCGAAACAAAATTCACGCGGAATTTTGACCTTTTGGAAAAGCGTGGCGCCGGCACACGGCGCCACGGCAAGCTCCCTTTGCTAAGGCCTCAAGCGGAGACGGCAGCCGGGATGGCGCAGGTGACGCCGGTGCCCTGCAGGCCGCAATAGCCGTAGGGATTCTTCGCCAGATATTGCTGGTGGTCTTCCTCGGCGAAGTAGAACTCCGGCGCCGCCGCGATCTCGGTGGTGATCTTGCCACGGCCGGCGCCGCGCAACGAGGCCTCATAGGCGTCGCGCGAAGCGATCGCCGCCTGGTACTGCGCATCGCCGAACGTGTAGATCGTCGAGCGATAGGTGGTGCCGACATCGTTGCCCTGGCGCATGCCCTGCGTCGGGTCGTGGCTTTCCCAGAACAGCTTCAGAAGCTCGCCATAGGAGACGATCTTCGGATCATAGACGACGAGCACGACTTCGGCATGGCCGGTGAGGCCGGTGCAGGTTTCCTGGTAGGTCGGGTTGGGGGTGACGCCGCCGGCATAGCCGACAGCCGTGACCCAGACACCTTCAAGCTGCCAGAACAGGCGCTCGGCGCCCCAGAAGCAGCCCAGTCCGAACAGCGCCGTCTCCAGCGCTTCGGGATAAGGCCCCTTGAGCGGCCTTTTCGAGACAAAGTGCTTGGATGCCGTCGGGATAGGCCTGGCGCGGCCCGGCAGCGCCTCGGCAGGCTTCGGCAGATTGAGCTTCTTGTTCAGCATGTCGCTGAGAAAAAACATGCGCAGTCTCCCTTTCTCTTTGTTTGTCAGGGACGCTGGAAGTCGTCACGTCGAGGCGAACCGCCCGGTCGGCCGCTCTCGCCTATAGCCGATCATGTAGAGAATGAAGGCAAGCACCGCGAACACCGCGAAGCCGGGCTGGCTGAGCATCCAGGCGAAGGTGCCGTCCCACAGCAGCGGGCCGGCCTTGTCGCGGACGAAGCTTTCGAAAGCGCTTCGCGTATCCGGCGAGACGGCGAGCCAGCTTGTGTTGAGCGGAGTCATGACCAGCGCGGAGGCCGCCACCGAGCGTGTCGCGTCGAGCACCGCCATGATGACGGAAACCGAAAGCGCAACCATTGCCGCGAGCCGGAAAAGAAAGCGGAGCATGCAGACCTTTCCCCCAGGACTTTAGCAGACTTCCAACATCTGTTTCGAACAAAGAGATAGTGCGCGCGCGCTTTGTTCGCAATCGCGACACGCGAATTTGAAGCTCGACCGACGTTCATCGACCGGACGCAGGCCTAAGCCACCAGTCTCATGCTGCAGAGCCGTCGCCGCACCCGAAGCCTTGCGCCGGCGACGTCGCAAAACCGTTGGTGCCCGGCAAAACGAATAGAGTGCCGTTATGGCTTGGCATTCGACGTCGGATCGACTAGATGAGCCCCGCGCCTGTTGCTTTGACGGCTCAGGTGCGGGGAAAGGGCGTCTGCTGGTTGACGGCGCCCACGGTGCGGAGCTCCGGGCCGGAATCCCCAAGGGAGACGCACCTCCCCAACCCGCGCGGCAAAACCGGCCGGCGCGAAATGCCAGGACGGAGAGGTGGCCGAGTGGTTGAAGGCGCACGCCTGGAAAGTGTGTTTACGGGAGACCGTAACGCGGGTTCGAATCCCGCTCTCTCCGCCATCAGATCTACATGGACCCTGCAATTCCGGGCTTTTTCGAACGCCAGGGCAGCGCCTCCCAATCGTTTCCCACTTCCACCGAGCGGGGCTCATTTTCTTCTGGGCCTGCCGTCTAGAATGGATAGTGAGGAGTTGTCTCCGCTGGCCAGCGAAAGTTCGAGCAGGTTTGATCCCTGTATCGCATACTAGTTCATCGGCCATACGATCATAAGCATCGGCACGGCAACAATGGCGACGAGGAATGATAGCGGCAGTCCCAGACGCGGATAGTCGCTGAAGCGGTAGCCGCCCGGCCCCATGACGAGCGTGTTGCACTGGTGTCCGATCGGAGTGAGAAAGTCGCAGCCGGCGCCGATGGCGACTGCCATCAGAAATGCTTCCGGCCTGTAGCCCAGATCGCCAGCAAATGCGGCGGCGATAGGCGCCATGACAAGAACGGTGGCGGCATTGTTGAGGAATGGCGTAACGGCCATGGCGGCGACAAGGATGAGCATCAGTGCGCCGGGCGCCGGAAGAATGGTCCCCAGTTTGGCAAGCTCGCCGGCAATTACTCCCGTCGCGCCTGTGCTGCGCAGCGAATCGCTCACTGGAATGAGAACGGCGAGCATGATGAGGATTGGACCATCCAGCGATTGGTAGACCTCCCGGACCGGGATAACCTTGAAAAGCACCATGCCGACCGCGGCCGCAAAGAAAGCCACGGGGACTGGGAGCAGCCCAAACGCAGTCGCCACCATGGCGAGAGCCAAGATCGTTACCGGCACGAGACCCTTGCGGACGCTACCAAGCAGGATAGCCCTTTCCGCCAGCGGCAGGCAGCCGAGTTCACGCAGTACCTCGGGTATTGTCGCTGCATTGCCCTGTAACATGACGACGTCGCCGAGCCTTAGCTCGACTTTGGCCAGCCTGCGGTCGAGGCGCTCGCCGCGACGGCTGACGGCCAGGAGGTTGACGTTGAAGCGGTCGTAAAGGGCAAGGCGCTGGGCTGTCCAGCCGATCAAAGGGGAGCTTTCACCGATTACGGCTTCGATAGCTACCATCTCGCTGGTGGTGTCGTCACCGCCGACCCTATCGCCCGTGACGCTGAGCTTGCCCTGGGAGACGAGGCGATCCAGCGCCTCTGGGTCGCCTTCGAGCAGCAGAATGTCGTTCACCTTGAGGACAGCATCAGGCAGTGGCGTCATCCGCAAAGTCCGATTGCGCAGGATCGAAGTCACGATAGCGTCGCCGCCGGAGAGCTTCATGAGGTCTGCGACGGTTTTCCCGAGCACCGTGGAATCGCTGACAATTCGAGCCTCTGTCAGATAATTCTTGATGTCGATGGCTTCATTCAGCGACCCGCCGAGCTTTTCGCGCACCGGTAACAGCCAATAGAAGAACAGCAGGAAGATCGTTCCGGCGACGGCTAGGGCAGCTCCAACAGGTGTGAAGTCGAACATTGTGAACGCGGTTCCGGTCAGCTCCTCCCGCACACGCGACACAATGATATTGGGAGATGTTCCCACCTGCGTCATGAGTCCGCCGAGCAGTGACCCGAACGCCATAGGCATCAGGAATATCGAGGGTGAAATGCTCGACCGGCGCGCGAACTGGAAGGCGATCGGAATCATGATGGCGAGCGCACCGATATTCTTTACAAAGGCAGACAGAATGGTGACCACGATCACCAGCAGCGCCAGTTGCGGCCGAACTCCCGATAAGTTCGGAGCAAAGCGCCTGATGGCGACTTCCATGATGCCCGAGCGTGCTATGCCTGCGCTCACCAGCAAGGCGCTGCCGACAATGATCACGATATCGTCGCTGAACCCGCTGAAGGCTTCGTCAAAAGGCACAATGCCGACCGCGAGTGCAAGCAACAGTGCCGCAACTGCGACCAGATCATATCGATACCGGCCCCATACGAACGCCGCCATCATCACGAAGGTAACGGCGAACGATAGTATTTGCGGCGTAGTCATGTCTTCGAATGCCTCGCCGCTAATTCGGCTGATCACAACGGCCAAACCGCCCTTTTGTTGCTTTTGCTGATCACGGCTTTGCTGGCTCGCTTACCCGAGGCGATGATCACCACCTCGTCACCATGCTCTGGGAGAGTTATCCATAAGCGGTCTGTGGACCTCGTCAGAGCCAGCCGGTGAGGTCAGGCGGCCCGATAGCCGCCGCTCTCCGGCTTCGGCTTCCGCCACCAAATGTCATATGCCTCCGCCCACTCGCGGCATAGCAGCGAATGCTCCACACACCGAAGTCCGCTGCTCCGTGCCTGAGGCGGCAGGTGTTGAGTTCATCAACGGCACTGGCGTGAAGCTGCGGAGGTAAAAGCGCGCCTATTGTCCACATTAGGGTGCCCCTGATGCCGAAGCATCGGCGTCGGCCGCTCAAACCAGCCCGCCCGATCTCGGCAGGCCAACATCAATTTAGATCGTCAAAGACCCATCACCGCCACCACCGAACGGCGCATTTTGCTTCCGTGTGTTGCGCCGCAGTTACAGTTCAGCCACAACCTTTGTGTTAATCTTATTCTTGGTGACTTCCTTTTAACACAGGCATCGGACCATGAAGAAAATCGTGTTTGCCACTACTTTCCTTTTCAGCGGTGCGGCCTTGGCCTTGCTTACGGCTCCGGCCTTCGCGGCCGATGCAGTTGTTTACGAGCCCGCGCCGGCTGCGGCACCTGTTGCCTACGACTGGAGCGGCTTTTATGTCGGTGTTCAGGGCGGCTATCTCTGGGGACAAGCAGATCACAGCTACTCCAACGGTGCGCCAAGTGACGATTCCGAACCCGATGGCTTCATTGGTGGTGTCCATGTCGGGTATAACTGGCAATCCGGCTCTTTTGTTTACGGTGTCGAGGGCGATTTCGAAGGCGGTAGCGTGGACGGCAGTTTCGAAAATGTAACCGGAGCGACTTCTGTTGGAACCAGCGAATTGAACTGGCAGGGCTCGATCCGCGCAAGACTCGGCTACGCATACGACAAGGCGCTTCTCTACGTTACCGGCGGCTGGGCGATTGGCGATTTCGACTTCGGTGGCGGCCCGGCCCCGCTTCCTGTCAGTGGGGGCTATTCGGATACGCTCAACGGCTGGACAATCGGTGCCGGCGGCGAGTGGGCCTTCAACGAACATTGGACCGCGCGACTGGCGTACCGGTATACAGACTTTGGAGAAGCCTCGGGCGACTTGGCTCCGGGATTCCCGACAGTCGATATGCCGGTTGACCTAACCACGCATGCGGTGAGGGTCGGCGTCAGCTACAAGTTCTGATCCCTTGGGACGCAAGGAAATCCCCGGCGCAAGCGCCGGGGTTTTTCGTTAGGGCTCGATCGCCCATCGCTGCCTCAACATCCGCATCGCCTTAGAAGCGGCAGGCGTCGTGTTTCTGGAGCGCGGGCAGTGCCTTGACGGCGGGCCTGGTGTACGTCTCGCCAAACAGAAGGCCCCATCCGAAGATGACGGCCAATCGCCGAGCCGGTGTTAACAAACGCCGCCCGGCCGAGATTGCTCAGTGCTCCCTAACCGCCCATGCGCCCGTTGCGGAGGGTTTGGCCGCAAGGTCGTGATCCGACCCGTTGCCGACAATTGTATGCACGCCGTACATCTCCGAGCGATGTTCCGTCACAGTGTCGGACTGCACTCGCCAAATTCATACGTTCCGCAAACCACCCGTTGCGGAGGTCATTCAGGCGAGCTTTGGGGGGCGACGACGACAGGCAACCCGATCGGCCCGCGTTCTCCGCCAGAGACGCGGGCTTTTTGATTGGCTCAGAACTGTCCCCGACGCTATCTAGGTGAAACCGCAGGTATTCCCGAGACTGAGCGCGCGGTTTCGGCGGAGAAAACCACGAAGGCAAAGATAAGCACGCCGACAGCGACGATCATTGAGCCGGTGGCGACAATCGGCTCAAGGGCCGGATTTCCATGCAGCATCAGGTAGAGAGCCGGCAACATCACGACCATGCCAAGATTGTAGACACCGTAATGGACCATAGCGATCCTGCGGGCAGCTTTTGCCGGGTTCAGGGCGTAGTATCCACCGAATATCGCGCTTGTGACCCATCCCAGAAGATTGATGTGTGCGTGAGCGGGGTAAGCACCGTGACTGCCTGAAATTGCCATTTGCAGGCCGGCTGCGATTCCCAAGATAAGAAAGACGATCGCTGTCTTGAAAAACAGTTCCGAGATTTTAGGCATGTCCATTTCCTCCCAAGCCGTTGCCGGCGGCCCGGCAGCCTATGGGGGTGACCGGCCGGCCACCGGGCCTAACCGGCTTGCGCCGGCTGATCAAAAACATGCGCTCATGCTAATGTAATTGCAACATCGAGATGCCGGCGCGCAGCGAGGTTGACGATCTGGACTCCCGTCCCAAAGGATGGTGGGCAAGCTGCTGCAATAGAATAGCAGGACCAGCACGAGGCAGAATCGTGCCAGGAGCGGAAAGCAAGTTCGGTTCGCTCCCGCCAATCGAAAAAGACTGCAAAGGTGCGATCGCCCGCGCGCAAAACACTAACCGAGTCGCCGTAGGTGATCGACAAGGGCGCGCAGCTTCGGCGCTACATTGCGACGGCTCGGATAATAGAGGTAGAAGCCGGCAAAGCGCGGGCAATAATCCTCGAGAACTGGCACCAGATCGCCCCGATTGATCCACGGGCGAAAGCTCTCCTCCATGCCGAAGGTGATGCCGGCGCCAGCGATGGCCAGCTTTATCATCAGCGCCATGTCGTTGGTCGTGATCTCCGGCGCAACGGCGACGCTGAACTCCTTGCCGTTCTCGGCGAATTCCCAACGATAGGGCGCGACCTTCGGTGCGCGGCGCCAGCCAATGCAGCGATGACCGCGAGCTCCCTCGGATGCGAAGGCGCCCCGAACCGATCGCGATAAGCCGGCGCGCAGACGGCGAGCTGCCGCTCGTCACCGGCGACCGACACCGCGATCATGTTCTGCTCGATCACCTCGCCGAGCCTGAGGCCGGCGTCGTATCCCTCCGCGACGATATCGAATTCCTCATCCGTCACCGTGATGTCGATCTGAACGAGGGCGAACACCGCAAGCGCATTGAGATCAGGCTCCATTGGTTAGCCATGCTTTCCACATTGGGAAGGAATAGTCGTCTTATCGCAACAGTGAAACAGATCCATCTTCGTGGCAACCGCTGCATCGCGGTTCGCAAGATCAACAAGATGGAGACGAGACATGTCCCTCAACAGAATTGTGCTCATCACCGGGGCTTCGAGCGGCATTGGCGCTGCCATCGGACGGGAGCTCGCCGCTGCCGGAGCAAAGGTCATGCTCGGTGCGCGCCGCACCGATCGACTGGATACACTCGCTGAAGAGATCAAGGCAAAGGGCGGGGAGGCAATGACACGCCGCCTGGACGTGACCGACCGCGCCGATGTCGCCGCCTTTGCCGAGGCGGCGCGCCAAGCCTGGGGACGCGTCGACGTGATCGTCAACAATGCCGGCGTCATGCCGTTGTCGCTGATGGCCTCGATGAAGGTCGATGAGTGGGATCGGATGGTCGACGTCAACATCAAGGGCGTGCTCTACGGCATCGCCGCGGTGCTGCCGGAAATGACGGCCCGAGGTTCCGGCCATGTCATCAACATCGCCTCCATCGGCGCGCTTTCGGTGTCGCCGACGGCCGCGGTCTATTGCGCAACCAAATACGCCGTCCGCGCGATCTCCGATGGCTTGCGGCAGGAGCACGACAACATCCGCGTCACGTGCATCCATCCCGGCGTGGTCGAGAGCGAGCTCGCCGACACGATCACCGACCCGGTGGCGGCGGACGCGATGAAAACCTATCGCGCCATTGCACTGCAGCCCGACGCGATCGGCCGTGCCGTGCGCTTTGCCATCGAGCAGCAGGACGATGTCGACGTGAACGAGATCGTCATCCGGCCGAAAGCCGGCAAGTAGGGAGGCAACAATGGGTTTTCGTTTTCAGGTTTCGCACAAGGCAATCGCTGCCGCGCTCATGCTCTGCGGGACTTTCACAACGGCTATCGCGCAGACGACGGAGGAGCGACTGCAACGCGGCGATACCGTCGTCGGGAGCCTGAACAATGGCGTTCCGCAGCCGACGCTGGAACGCATGAGAAAGGAGTTTCCATTTCTGGCCGAAGCAACCCAGGCCTATGCGCTCGGTGACGTCTGGTCTCGTCCGGGGCTCGACAACCGCACGCGCCAACTCGCCGCCGTCGCCGCATTCGCAGCCATGGGCGAGGCCGCCTTCATGAAGATTCATGCCGGCTATGCGCTGAATATTGGCGTGTCCGAGGGCGAGCTGAAGGAAGTCATCTACATGGTGACGGTTCCGGCCGGCTTCCCCCGCGCGATCGCAGCATCGCAAGCGCTCTCCGAACTGTTCGCCGAGCGTCGCGCCGCCCCCGGCAAACAACCCTGAGGATCTGCCCCATGAAGCAGATTTCGATGTTTGCCGCTGCCGTGCTTCTTGCCGGCGCGGCCGTCTTACCGGCACAGAAAGGTCTTGCCCAGATGAACGTCACGCAAAACACGGTTACCCAACTTCCAGAGAGCCACCCCTATGTCGGGATGTGGGGCACGGCCGATGGTTATATCCGCCACAACTTGCTTCCAAACGGCCGCTATGACGAAGCCCGCGGAAACCGTGAGAGCGCATACCAGGGGCGCTATGAGATCCGAGGAAATCACATCGACTACTGGGACGACACCGGCTTTACTGCTGATGGAAGGTTCATTGACGGCGTGCTGCACCACGCCGGCATGATCTTGTATCGGGAGAAGCAGTGATGCTCCGCGCTTCGCTTGCAAGCAGGGGTTGGCGGCATAGTTGAGATACCGGGGCGGCATGAGACGCCGCCCGGCGGATCTCACCGCTCTTGTGAGCGGCGGGCGCGAGACTGGAGCAGCGCCAGCCCGGTCGACACCAGCATCGCCATCACAACCGCATAGCCGACCAACGGCCACGCGCTATCCCCCTTCAACAACGTCACCGCCAACGTTCCGGCAGCGCCCACGACCAGGCTTTGCATGCAGAAATAGAATGCGACGGCCGACCCGGCGATGTCGTCGAATCCCGCAAGCGCACCATTGGCCGTGACCGATGCGGTAAGGACGATGCCAGCCGCCATGACCCACATCGGCAGGATGAAGCTGCCGAAGGACGGTGAGCTGAGGATCTGGCCGAGGCCGAGAAGAACCGCGCCGCACAAAAGCAAGGCCATGCCGCGCGCTACGCTTCCGGCAATGCCCCACCGGGTCACAAATCCCTTTGCGAAGCGAGCTGCCACGATCATGACGACCGCAACGGTCGCGAAGGCGATGCTGAACCGGAGTTCCGAATAACCGGCCCGATCGATGAGGACACATGGCGCCGTCGAGAAAAACACGAAGAAGGTGCCCATGGCCGCGCTGAACGCCAATGTGTAAGTCCAGAACGACAGGCTGGCGAAGATCGGCAGCACCGACCGGCGGACGACGGCTTGGCCTTCGGGCCGGGTCTCATGCCATCTGAACGCGGCGTTCAGTATGGCTGGCACCGACAGCGCCGCCAGAGCGATGAAAATGGCGCGCCACCCGAAATTGTCCGCAATCAGCGCTCCCGCAACAGGGCCGACCGCCGGCACGAAGGCCAGCATCGAACTGAACAGGCCATAGATGACGACGCCTTCCGGGCGATCGGCATAAACGTCCCGAACCGTGGCGAAAGTTGCGACCAGCGCCGCCGAGGCGCCAACGGCCTGAAGCAAACGGAAAATGACGAAGGGCGCGGCACTCGATGATGAAGCCGCACCTAGCGAAGCGGCGGCAAAAAGCACGGCTCCCGGCGAGCAGCACCGGGCGTCGCCCGATGCGATCCGAGATCGGCCCGAACACGACCTGCCCCACGCCAAGCATCACCATATAGAGGCTCAGCGTAAGCTGGATCACGGGTGGGCTCGTGCCCAGGATTGCGGGCATCGCCGGAACGACGGGGAGATAGATATCCATCGCCAGGGAGGCGAGAACGTCAAAAGGCGCCATCAGCAGCAAGGCCGCCGACAGCGGATGGCCCCATATGGGGCGTGTTGTGATCATGACAATTATCCGCTCGAATAAGAGAAATCCGGCGGCGTCTGCTCGTCAGCAATCGGCTGGGGATGGGTTCGACAGAGCGCCGCAACAACAAAGCGAGTTGTTTCGGCTTACCTGTCTGACGACTTTGCGGCTCCCATGCCGATGCTCCAAACGATAAATGATTGATGAGCGAACCCTTACCGACTGCCCTCGGCTTGACAACGCTGTTGCACGGATCTCGACAGAGGCCTTGCCTGGGGAATTTCGATAAAAAGGTATCGCATGGTGCCGCTACACCATATGTCTTGGGTGCGACGCCAGAAAGGGGATCCACCTTGCCGACCGAACCACGTTCTCCACGGCTTGCAGTGCTGATCGACGCAGATAACGCTTCTGCCAAGATTGCCGACGGGTTGTTCGAGGAAATCGCAAAGATCGGCGAGGCAAGCGTTCGTCGCATCTACGGCGACTTCTCCAGCACCCGTTCGAAGGCATGGGCCGATGTGCTCTCGAAGCACGCGATCATCCCGCAGCAGCAATTCGCCTACACCACCGGCAAGAACGCATCCGACATTACGCTCGTCATAGACGCGATGGACCTCCTCCACAGCGGGCGGTTCGAGGGCTTCTGCCTGGTGTCCTCCGACAGCGATTTCACCCGCCTCGCCGCTCGCATCAGGGAACACGGGATCGACGTGTACGGATTTGGCGAGCAGAAGACACCGGAGAGTTTTCGGCAGGCATGCCGCCGGTTCGTGTACACCGAAAACCTCCTTCCGACTGCGCCAGCCAACGCTCAGGATACGGCGCCCACGAAATCGCTGCAGCCGCCCAGCGCCGCGACGCCGATCATCACCAAGGTCATTTCACAGATGGAAACCGAGGACGGCTGGGTGCCGCTCGGCATTGTCGGCAATCAGCTCGCCAATCTGGCATCGGACTTCGATCCCAGAACCTTTGGCTTTCGCAAGCTGAGCGACCTCGTGCGGAAGACCAATGCCTTTGAGATCGATCATCCCGAGGGTGGAGCGGTGCGTATAAGGATCAAGCCGGCGGCTGGAAAGCAGGAGAGATCGAAATCGGCAGCGTCGCGCTGACCCTGCAGAGGAACCTTGGCCGGTCCGGCCGGCGCCTCTGGTCGGACCACTATTTCGCTGGCGGAAACTGCCATTCGGCGTATTATCTCATGAGAGGTAGTTCTTGGCGGGAGAAGCCAATGAACGTAGCGTCCAAACCGCCTGTCGTTGACTTGACAGCCCAGGAACTTGTTTCATCTGCGCTTTCAAAATTCCGCGCCGGCGATACCATATCGACCAGAGCCGCAATAGATGCCATCCGCCGGGCAGCCCCGGCTTGTGGGGACAGTGACGATCATCTGGTCGAGCTTGTCGTCATGACCGCAATTGGTAGGACCATGGGGGTCGTGTTCGACCACAGGTCCCGCTAACGCATGTCGCCCTGCCGCAACGAGCTTGCTCCCATCTGAACTACATCGGCGACGTGAGCGACACTGCGACCATGAATTTGTGATCGGGATGGATCACGCCATTCGTCTCCGGAACAAATCCCCCGCTGCGTCGTTTCTTTCGTTCGTGTCGAGGAGTAGCGTCAATGCGTGATGAACAATTCGACGTTCCCGTGACAATCGAGAGCGGACGGATCGGACGCTCCCTTTATGTGACGAGAACGGTCCAGGCGGCCTCGCTTCTGGTCGACAAGTGGCCAGACGAAATGCGCGGGCCGAAATACCGCGCGGCCTTGAAAGCCATGATGGATGCGATGGAGCAGCGGCGGGCGGTCGGCAGCGCGCGGCGCGCATTCACAGCCGCAGCCAAGGAAGCCAATGTGTTTGTGCGCGAAGGCCGGCACTAATGCATGTCGCGCAAAAGTGTGCAGCGGTTTTGCGATAACGACATGCATAAAAACAAGAACTTAAAGCGCGTCGCATGAATCCGTTCAAACGCGACGCGCTTTAAGGAACCTCGCAAAAACTTCCTCGTTATGCCCTCATTGAAACGAGGAGAACCGCCATGGCCGACGACAAGACCAGGACCGACAACCGCGATCGTTCACGAGCAGCCGGCGATGAAGACTATGAGGTGAGGCATCTCGCCGAGGAGGCTGGCATCACTCCGGGCCAAGCCCGCACGCTCATCAAGCGCCACGGCACCGATCGCAAGGTGCTGAATGAGATCGCCGAGAGCATAAAGGCGTTGTAATGCCTGACGAGAAAGCCGCAATGGCCGATCGGAAGAAACGCGAACGGGAGGACAAGGAAGCCCTGCGCCTGGCCGAGACCACCGACGTGTCGCTCAATCAAGCCAAGGATCTGATGCGCAAGCACGGCAAGGACAGCGCCAAGGTCGAGAAGGAAGCAAAGAACTTCAAGGCCGAAGGCTGAGCCGCCGGTCTGGCGGAGCGTCCGTCCTCGCCGCATCGCCGTCGCACGCGTCCAGCTACCCGCACATCTCTTTGTCTTGGTGTCGGGCCGGAAAATGCTGAGCAGCTTACTGGTTTTCAAACAAACTCAGCCTGTTCCCGTTTTATGCGGTGATCTATACCCGCGGCGATTGATTTCGGCACCGGATAGAGGCGCATACAGCCCTGCCAGCCATGCAACTTGAGCAGGCCGGGGTGTTGAACTCGTTCGGCCCGATCTTCCGGCGTATTGCCCCCGCTCAGTTCGGTGCGCGCAGCCGATAGCCGATCCCGGTCTCCGTGAGGATATATTGGGGGCGTTCAGGATTCTTTTCGATCTTCTGCCTGATCTGCCGGACGTAGACGCGCAGGTATTGGGTGTCGGTCAGACCGTCCCAGATTTCGCTCAACAAGAATCTGTGGGTCAGAACCTTGCCGGCGTGCTGAACCATCAGACGCAGCAGATCATACTCCTTGGGCGAGAGCTTTATTTCTTCTTCGCCCATCTTCACGATGCGACGCACCAGATCGACGGAAAGATCGCCGACATGGAAAATCGGTCGCTCGCCCTGCACCTGGAGCTGGTGCCGAAGCGCGGCTCGCATTCGTGCGAGAAGCTCATCCATGCCGAAAGGTTTCGTGACGTAATCGTCGGCGCCGAAATCGAGCGCCTGGACCTTGCCAGCCTCGTCGCCCCGGCTTGACAGAACCACGATTGGGACACCTTCGTTGCGCGCGCGGATCATCCTCAACAATTCGAGGCCATCGATGTCGGGAAGACCGAGATCGAGAATGATCAGGTCGGGATTCTGGGCCAACAACTCCAGGCCGGCCTTTCCGTTCGGCGCTTCCAGGACGTCATAGCCGTGAGTCCCCAAACCCATGCGCAGCAGCTTGCGGATGGGCGGCTCGTCGTCGACGACCAAAACCCGGAGCGTGGAAGCAGTCATGCGGCAGTGTCCAATTGCTTGGAATTCGCGGGAACGGGCATCCTGATCGTGAACACCGCTCCGGAGCGGTCCGAGCGGTTCGCCGCGGTGATCGTCCCGTTCATCGCTTCGATGAACCCCTGCGAAATCGCCAGCCCCAGGCCGGTGCCGGCCCGAACTTGATCACCCTTTCGTGCCCGATAGAACTTGTCGAAGATGTGTTCCAAATCGGCAATCGGAATACCGCCGCCCTCATCGAACACCTCCAGGCAGACCGAATTTTCATCACGCCAGCCCTCTATGCGGATGGTCGTCCCGGCCGGGGAGTACTTGGCCGCATTGTCCAGGAGATTGAACAGTGCCTGCTCGAACAGAACGGCATCGAGCATCAGCATCGGCAGGTCGGGGGCGAACTCCAGCTCGACCTCGTGCTGGTCAAGAATTCGGGCAGCGCGATCAAGCGCGCTTCCGACGATTTCTCCGACATCGTGCAGGGATGTGTTCGCAACGATCGCGCCCGATTCGAGCTTGGTCATGTCGAGGAGGTTGGCGATGAACCGGTTGAGCCGCTCGGCCTCGTCGATGATCGTCGCAAGCAGATCGGCTCTTTGCGCATCGGCGAGGTCGGGCCACATATTCCGCATCGCTTCCGCCGATCCGAGCACCGCGGAAAGCGGGGTCTTCAGGTCATGCGAGATCGATGTCAGGAGCGCCGACCGTAGCTGCTCGGTTTCAACGGTATGTTTGACGCGCTCCATGTCCTCGACCAGGTGGACCCGCTCGATCGCCAGCGCCGCCTGATCGGCCAAGGCGTCGAGCAGGCGACGCCCGTCCGGCGTGAGAAGCGGCCCCGGCTTGTCGCTGTCGATGCCGACAACACCCACCGCCCCGCGTCCGGTCCGTATGGGCAGGAACAAGCGCTTGGCACCGGGCAGGTTCTCGGAGCCGCGCCCGGCGGGGCGATTGCTTTGCCAGGCCCACTTGGCCGCCGCCAAATCGGCTTCGTCCAGAGTATCTTCGGGCGGATAGCCGGCCTTGACGGCAATCGAACCATTTTCCGGCAGGAGCAGGACCACCCGTACTTTCAGCATCAATGCTGTCTGGTAAGCAGTTGCCCAGAGAACATCGTCGAGGATACCGACGCTGGCGAGCTTTTGCGTGAAGGAATAAAGCAGCTCCGTGGTGCGGGCGCGGGCCATCGCAACGAGGGCGTGTGCGCGCGCCCGCGCCGCAACATTCGAAACGACAATGGCGACGATCGTGAAGAACAGGACAGCTATGATGTTCGTTGGATCGGAAATGAAGAATGTGTAGTAAGGTTTGGTGAAAAAGAAATTGTAGCAAAGCGCCGATACGACGCTGGCAAGAAGCGAAGGCCACAAGCCGAAGCGCACAGCGATACCGACGACAGCGGTGAGGAAGACGAGGTCGGTATTCGTGACGCCGATCAACGGCCATAACGCTATGCTCATTGCGACCGCCGCAGCGACTGCGAGCGCTGCATAAGCGTAGGGTAGAAAGTCGAAGGGCTGCGGCCGTTCGGCCGTCGTCACGGTCTTCCTGGGAATGAGATCGCTCTTCAGCTCCTCGCCGGCAATGACGTGAACGCTGATGTTGCCGGCGCCACGCAAAAGGTCATGCACGACGGAGCCGTGCAGAATCTCGAACCATCGCGAGCGGGTCGACTTGCCGATGACGATATGCGTGATGTTGTTCGCCTGTGCGTAGGCGATCAGGTCATCGGCGACACTGCGCGCGCCCCCTGGGATGGTAATGGCCTCTCCCTCAAGGCTCTGCGCCATGCGAAGCGTATCTGCTACGCGGTCACGCTGTTCTTCATTCAGCTGCAGGCTGCGCCGCGTTTCGATTGAGAGTGCCGTCCAAGGAGCGTGCAGGCGATCCGCGAGGCGTTTGGTGTAGCGTACGAGCCCTACGGCGCGTGGATCCTCGCTGATGCAGACCAGAATGCGTTCGCCGGCCGGCCATGGTCCGGCGATGGCGCGGGCCTGCATCTGGGTCAGCAATTGCTCGTCGACGCGATCAGCCGTGCGGCGCAGGGCAAGCTCACGCAGCGCCGTCAGATTGGCTGGCGAGAAGAAGTGCTCCAGCGCCCGCTCGGCTTGCTTGGGAATATAGACCTTCCCTTCCTTGAGGCGTCCGATGAGATCTTCCGGCGTGAGATCGATCAGCTCGACGGAATCGGCTCGGTCAAAGATTGAATCCGGAACCGTCTCCCGAACGCGGATTCGCGTAATCTGCGCAACGACGTCGTTCAGGCTTTCAATGTGCTGGATATTGACTGTGGTATAGACGTCGATGCCGCTGTTCAAGATTTCCTGCACATCGAGGTAGCGCTTGGGGTGGCGGCTGCCTGCTGCATTGGTATGGGCGAGCTCGTCGACGAGGACGATTTGTGGACGGCGCGCCAGGATGGCGTCGAGATCCATTTCCTCGAGCCATCGGCCCTTATACTCGATCCTTCGCCGAGGAATGACTTCCAGCCCTTCCAGCAGCGCCTCGGTCTCTATCCTGCGATGGGTTTCCACAACCCCCACGACGACATCGTGGCCGTCCTTTTTCCGGGCACGGGCGGTCTGCAGCATTTCGTATGTCTTGCCGACGCCAGGTGCGGCTCCGACAAAAATGCGAAGCTTGCCGGCTCGGCCTTCCTCCATCCGGGCCGCCTCGAGCAAGGCGTCGGGAGAGGGTCGCTTGTCATGGTCTCGTCGTTCTTCCGGCATCACGCCTCGATACTATCCGGATGTTGGCGAGAAAGCACCGCGTTTCGGCTCGCCGATCAAGCCGAACGCGATGCTCCGATTGTTCATTGAGCCGTCCCGACCTGGTCGAGTGCGAGATTGAGTTCCAGCACATTCACCAGCCGACCCGGGGTAAGGAAGCCGCCCGGCGCGAAAGCATGGTCCTTGACCAAGGCCTCGACTTGCGACCGCGAAAGACTGCGCGCCGTAGCGATCCGCGAGGCCTGATAGAGAGCGGCCTCCTCGCTGATATGGGGATCGAGGCCGCCGCCCGACGCTGCGGCCAATTCGGGCGGCAACGGGTTTTCGGCGGTAGCTCCGTATTGCGCGACGATCTCGCGAGCCCGATCAGTAAGATCGGGGCTTGTGGGCGACTTGTTGCTGCCTGCTGCGCCGGCGCCATTATAGTCCACCGCCGAGGGCCGTGACCAAAAGTACTTCGGCTGGGTGAATTTCTGCGCGATCAGCTGGCTGCCAGCCACTGTTCCGTCCGGGCGGGTTATCAGCGAACCTGCCGCGGCCTCAGGGTTGATGACCTGACCGATCCCCCAGATCACAGTCGCGTAGCCGGCAACGCAGATGAGCATGCTGGCCACGACGAGGCGGATGCTAGCGATGAAAGGTTCCATGTGCCTGTGCTCCAGCCTTCTTAGTTCATGTAGATGAGATGCTCTGCAACCGGTCCCAGCGTGGCAGCCGGGAAGAAGGTCAGAGCGCCGACGACGAGGATCGTCGCCACAAGCATGCCAGCGAAGGTTCCATCCTCCACGCCGAGCGTTCCCGCCGATTCCGCGGTCCGCCGCTTCGTCATCAGGGATCCGACGATCGCCAGCGGCAGGATGATGGGGATGAACCTGGCGAGCAGCATGACGATGCCGGTCGCCACGTTCCAGGGCACCGTGTTGTCGCCCAGTCCTTCGAAGCCCGATCCGTTGTTCGCACTCGCCGAGCTGAACTCGTACAGCATCTCGCTGAATCCGTGCGGGCCGATATTGTTCAGCACGTCCTGGCCCCACGGCGTGGCGGCGAAGATGGCGGTGCCGCCAAGAATGAAGAGCCCGTGGGCCAGAAGCGCGAGGATGGCGAGCTTGACCTCCCGGGCCTCTATGCGCCAGCCGAGGTATTCTGGCGTTCGCCCCACCATCATGCCGGCGATGAATACTCCGACGACGATATAGAGGAACATGTTGATCATGCCGACGCCGACGCCGCCGAAATCCTCGTTCAGCCACATGCCGATCATTGGCATGAGACCGGCGAGCGGGTTCAGGCTGTCATGCATTGCGCCAACCGAGCCGTTGCTGGTCGACGTGGTCAGCACGGCCCAGGTCGGCCCTGACGTAGTGCCGAAGCGCAGCTCCTTGCCTTCCAGGTTGCCGACAGTCTGTTCGATCGGAAGCTGGGCAAAGGCCTGCGTGGGAGCCGTTTCGAAATAGACAGCAAAAGTGATCCTGGTCAGCACCAGCGCCAACATCACGCCGAACACGACGGTTGCGTGACGCATGCGTCCGATAATCCGGCCGAACATCCACACGCATGCCATCGGGATGATGATGATGGAAATCATCGAGAGTGCGTTGGTCCAGAAGTTCGGATTCTCGAACGGGTGCGTGCTGTTTGGCCCGAAGAAGCCGCCGCCATTGGTGCCGAGCTGCTTGATGGCGACGAACGCCGCGACAGGTCCGCGTGCAATTGTCTGCTGGACGCCTTCCAGGGTCGTCGCGACCGCCGAGCCCTGAAACGTCATCGGCATGCCGCCGATCACCATGGCCGACGCGACAACGAGCGCCACGGGCAGCAGCACCAGAAACGAGGCGCGCTGCACGTCGACGAAGAAGTTGCCCATGCCTTTTCCCGCGAGACCGCGCGCAAGCGCTGCCAAGGCGGCAATGCCGGTCGCCGCCGACACGAACTGCAGCCACATCAGCGCGCCGAGCTGCGACATGTAGCTCCAGGTCGATTCGCCCGAATAATGCTGGAGATTGGTGTTGGAGGTGAAGGAAGCCGCAGTGTTGAAGATCAGGCTTCCTTCGGCAGCCTCCATGCCGTCCGGGTTGAGCGGCAGATGTTGCTGCAGGGCCAGGATGCCGAAGCTCACCACAAACATCACCACGTTGAAAACGAGCATGGCGACCAGGTACCGCTGCCAGTCCTGCTGCGCGCGCGTGATCGAGCCGCCGAAGGCTCGGAATATCCCGTTGAACCGTCCGGCCGCGCCGACGTCGGGTGCGTCCGGGTCCATCGCCCACTTCATATAGCGGCCGAGCGGCCAGGACAGAAGGGCAGTGCCGCCAACGATGAAAACGACGAATAGAATGGCATATGCAAACATGGATCAGCTCCCAGCGTCAGGCTCGATCGACCGACAAGGTCATCCAATAAAGGAGGGCAAAAACTGCGATTGCGAGCAGCAGATAGATCAGCACCATTGGAAAATCCTTCCGATCACGCGAGATGTAATGCGGATACGAGCATGTCGATGAGCTTGATCCCGATGAACGGTATGATCAGCCCGCCCAATCCGTAAATCAGCAGGTTTCGGCGCAGCACGGCTGGCGCGCCGATGGCTCGATATGCAACGCCCTTTAGTGCCAGCGGCACCAGCGCGATGATGATCACCGCATTGAAAATGATGGCCGAAAGGATTGCGCTCTGCGGCGTCGCCAGGCCCATGATGTTCAGTGCTCCCAGCTGTGGATACAGAGTCACGAACATCGCCGGGATGATCGCGAAGTACTTCGCCACGTCGTTGGAGATCGAGAAGGTCGTCAAGGCGCCGCGGGTCATGAGAAGCTGCTTGCCGATCTCGACGATCTCGATCAGCTTCGTCGGATTGGAGTCGAGGTCGACCATGTTGCCGGCTTCGCGTGCAGCCTGGGTGCCCGTGTTCATGGCGACGCCGACATCCGACTGCGCGAGCGCCGGGGCGTCGTTGGTGCCGTCGCCGCACATCGCGACGAGCTTGCCCTTGGCCTGTTCATCCCGGATGAGCTTGAGCTTGTCCTCGGGCGTCGCCTGGGCGAGAAAGTCGTCGACACCGGCCTCAGCCGCGATCGCCGCGGCCGTCATCGCATTGTCGCCGGTGATCATGATGGTGCGGATGCCCATAAGCCGCAGTTGCTGGAAGCGCTCGCGAATGCCGCCCTTGACGATGTCCTTCAGATGCACGATGCCGAGCAACTTGCCGTCCCGGGCGACAGCAAGAGGTGTGCCACCCGATTTGGCGACCTCATCGGCGATGGCGTTGAGCTCGCGTACAGCGTCGGGGCTCGGCGCCGAGCGTGCGGAACGGGATGTGCCTGCGCCCGCAGCCGCGCCCGGTGAGACATTGAGGAAGCGCAGGACGGCATCTACCGCGCCCTTGCGGATCCACGAGTCGCCGATCTCGACGCCACTCATGCGGCTTTGGGCCGTGAACGGAATGAAGTTAGCACGGCTCTCGCCGACATCACGTCCACGAATCCCGTATTTCTCCTTGGCCAGCACGACGATCGACCGGCCTTCCGGAGTCTCGTCGGCAAGCGAGGCAAGCTGCGCCGCATCCGCGAGCTCCTGCTCGGATACGCCGCGGATCGGCCGGAATTCAGTCGCCTGCCGGTTACCCAGCGTGATCGTTCCGGTCTTGTCGAGCAGCAGCGTATCGACGTCGCCGGCAGCTTCTACGGCGCGGCCGGACATGGCCAGCACATTGAAGCGAACGAGGCGATCCATGCCAGCGATGCCGATGGCCGACAGCAGCGCGCCGATGGTCGTCGGGATCAAGGCGACAAACAGCGCGACGAGAACCGGGATCGGGATGCTGCCGCCGGCATAGCTCGCGAAACTGGGGATCGTCGCCACCGCCAGAACGAAGATGATGGTCAAGCCTGCGAGCAGGACATTGAGGGCGATCTCGTTCGGCGTCTTCTGGCGCTCGGCGCCTTCTACCAGCTTGATCATGCGATCGAGGAAGGTCGAGCCTGGCGCGGCTGTGATTCGCACCTTGATCCAGTCGGACAGCACCTGCGTGCCGCCGGTCACCGCCGAGCGGTCGCCGCCCGATTCCCGAATGACTGGCGCCGACTCGCCGGTGATCGCCGCTTCGTTGACGGAGGCAACACCCTCGACAACCTCGCCATCCGACGGGATCGTATCGCCCGGTTCGACCAGGACGACATCGCCAACCTTCAAGCTCGTGCCCGGGACGGTCTTGTACTTGGAACTATCGGATTCCGTCAGGAGCTTGGCCTGCGTTTCAGTCCGTGTCCTTCTCAGCGTATCAGCCTGCGCCTTGCCGCGCCCCTCCGCCACTGCTTCGGCGAAGTTCGCGAACAGTATCGTGAACCAGAGCCACAGGATAATCTGGAATGTGAAGCCGAGACCCTCTGCGCCCACCGCCAGATCGCGCAGAAAGAGGACAGTGGTCAGCGCCGCGACAACCTCGACCACGAACATGACGGGATTCTTCGCAAGGACCCGCGGATCGAGCTTGGCGAAGGCAGAGCCGATCGCCGGTCCTATGATCTTTGGATCGGCCAATGCCGAAACCGGCATCCGCTTGCGCAGGTTCGAAGTGTCCATCAACGTAACTCCGTCGGTCAGAATGGTGTCTTAGCTTGCGTGCCAGGAGGATGGGCGATCCCGCCCCTGGACCGTCGTCGCCGGTCCGGATCATGACCGCTTCCTAGAATCGGTCGGGCCGCAGCAGCGCATAGGTGAGATAGATCAGCAGGCCCACTGTCACGACACCTGCAAGCGCGTAGTCGAAAATCATCACAGCCTCCTCGGCATGCTCCATGCGACGTACAGTTCAGGAGGTGTGAGATGCCTCCTTTACCAGGTACGCTTCTGGAGCGCATTCAGGGCATGCGAAGGTCACCGCCCCATGGTGCGGTTACTTGCCAGTCAACGCATATGTTTTCGAGAGGGGAGCAAAGTCGGAATTATAGGAATCTCATATAGATGCGGCGCACCAGCTCAATCGGCCGAGCTCCGCGGTTCGGGCAATCGCGCCGCTGAAGCCGGCCAAAGAGATACCTCCTGCTGTATGGAATCGAAAAATGTTGAACTTGACGGAATCGAATTGTTGCGCGAGGGACACTGACCAAAACTCCGACATTCATAGTCGTCATATGACGGCAATGCTTCGGTCGGATACCCGCGCATGAGGGTCTAGGGGCTTTGAGCCCACCAATTCCGCCCCAGCGAGGCTTTAACCATGGCATCACCAGGCAACTGCTCTATATGTTTGGAGGTTCTGTTTGCAGGAATGAATGGATGTCGCGACTTCGCCTATTGACGATCTTCATGTCAGCAATGCTGGCAACGGCTATGTTGCCGGGCGCAGGTCCGGCGGCCTCGGCGCAGGTCCTCAACCCCGCCAATCGCAATACCTTGGTCCAGCAAAACGAATTGCAGATGCTGGAGAACAGGCTGCGGCGGCAGCAATTTCAGCAGCAGCAGCAGCAGTTCCGCGCCCAGGATCGCGAGATCGCGCCGCAGCAGCGCCCCGATGTGCCGCAGATGAAGCCCACTTGCCAGTTGCAGCGTTCGGGCAACGGCTTCGTCAGCACCTGCCGCTGATGAGCCGGCGCTTTCCACTTATTTAGCCGACTTATGTGCTTGAACGCCGCTGTGCTTGAAGTAGCATCAAAGTCGTTTTGATTTCGCAACGTGCCTTTGTGCTTGGGCACTGCCCTGATTGGATCGTCGGGAATGGTAGCCACCAAGAAGAAGGTCGTACGCAAGGCGAGGAGGGGTGAGCGGGTTCGTCAGGTCGCTGCGATTCCCTTTCGGCTGAGCGAGCGTGGCGATATCGAGGTGATGCTGGTCACCTCGATATCGACAAGGCGCTTTATCGTGCCCAAGGGTTGGCCGATGAAAGGCAAGAGCGGGCGCAAGGCAGCCACCATCGAAGCGCAGGAGGAAGCCGGCGTCCTCGGCAAGACGCTGAAGCAGCCGGCAGGCACGTATTCCTACTGGAAGCGGCTGACGAACCGCTTCGTCCGCGTCGACGTCACTGTCTATCTGCTGGCGGTGACCGAGGAACTGGCCAACTGGCAGGAGGCCAAAAGGCGGCAGCGGGCATGGCTGGCGCCGGAAGACGCGGCGATGCTCATCGACGAGCCCGATCTGTCGACGCTGCTGAAGAACTTGAAGGTTCCCCAGCCCGCGCCCGCTTAACGCAAGTCGAACGAAAGCCTCATTTGGAGCCGTCATCCCCCTCGGGAAAAGGCCGCACCGGCGTGCCGGTATAGGCCCAAAGCCACTCGCGCGGCAGCGGCCCCTTGTTGCGGTCGGTCTCCTGCGACTGCTCCCACGCATGCGCCAATATGCCGACCGAACGAGACAGCACGAAAAGGCCGCGCGTCAGCGGCGGCGGGAAGCCGAGTTCGCCATAGATGACGGCGGTGGCGCCGTCGATGTTGAGCGGGATTTTCTTGCCCTTGCGCCGCGCGACCTCCGCCTCGACAGCCTCGGCGATGTCGGCGAAACGTCCGCTGACGACGCCACGCGCGGCAAAATCGCGGGTCAGCTCGATGAGGCGCGGCGCTCGCGGATCGACCGGATGGAAGCGATGGCCGAGCCCCGGCACATAGGATTCTTCGTCGGCGAAGAAACGATCGAGCCGCGCCGGGACGGCATCGGCAAGCGCCGTCCCTGCATCCAATGCCGCGGCGATGTCGCCGTAGAAAGCAAGCGCCTGCTCGCCGGCGCCACCATGCACGTCGCCAAGCACATTGATGGCCGATGCCATGGCGCTGTTGATGCCGACGCCGCAGGTGGCCGCCATGCGGGCAATGGCGATCGACGGCGCCTGCGGCCCATGGTCGACTGCGGCACCCAGCGCAATGCCGAGCAGCGCCGCCTGCTCCTCACCAGGCAGTTCGCCGCGCAACATCAGCCAGATCATCGCTGGAAAGCTGACGCGGCCGATCAGATCCTGGATCTCGTAGCCTCGCAGCCGGATCACGCCGGGGCGCATCTCGATGATGCCGGTTTGCCACCATTCCTCGCCGCGCTCGCGACCGGTCTTTTTCCCAGCGCTGCTCATGTTCTCGCGCCGCTCATGCCTGCGCTCGCGTTTTTGCCCGGGGCTGCAAGCCGGCAAACACCTCGTCCGTATGCTCGCCCAGCGCCGGCGGCGGCTTGGTCGGCAAGGGTGCCGCGCCATCGACCATGAACCCGCCGCGCACGACGGTCAGCGGCCGGTCCACCTTCGACACGCCATCGAAACGGGTGGTCATGTCGCGCTCGATCACTTGCTGCTCGGCCAGCACCTGCGGGATCGTCAGCACCCTGCCCGCCGGCACGCCTGCGCGATTGAGCGTCTCCTCCCAGACCGCGGCCGAGCCGCTCGCCAGGGCGTCCTCGATCAATTCCTTCAAGGCGATGCGGTTGCGCTTGCGCATCTCGCGCTCGGCAAAGCGCGGGTCCGACGCCAGCTCCGGCAGCCCGATCAGCCGGCAGAGCGTGACAAATTGCTCCTGCTTGTTGGCGGCGATGTTGAGCAGGCCGTCGCCGGTGCGAAACGTGCCGGAAGGTGCCGCCGTCATGTTCTCGTTGCCCATAGGCCGCGGATCGACATCAGCCGTCAGATAGTTGGAGACCGGCCAGCCCAGTGCGGAGAGCGTGCATTCGAGCATCGACACGTCGAGAAAGGCGCCCTCGCCGCTCGTCTTCTGCCTCACAAGTGCAGCAGTGATGGCGAACGCCCCGACCAGCCCGCCCAACGTGTCGGCGACGGGATAGCCGACACGCAGCGGCGCGGTCTCCGGCGTGCCGGTGATGCTCATGATGCCGGAAAGTCCCTGGATGATCTGGTCGTAGGCAGGATTGTCGCGCATCGGCCCCGTCTGGCCGAAGCCCGAAATCGCGCAATAGACAAGGCTGGGACGGACCTCTTTCAGCCTTGCATAGCCGAGCCCCAGCCGGTCCATCACGCCGGGGCGGAAGTTCTCGACCAGCGCGTCGGCGGAGGCGACCAGATCGAGGAAGCGTTCGCGATCGGCCTCTTTCTTGAGATCGAGCACCACCGATCGTTTGCCGGCGTTCTGCGCCAGGAACGAAGCGCCCATGCCGGTGCTGTTGAGTTCCGGCGAGCCGCCGAGCTGGCGCGCCAGATCGCCGCCTTGCGGCGCCTCGACCTTGATCACATCGGCCCCGAGCAGCGCCAGCTGATAGGCGCAGTAAGGGCCAGCCAGAACATTGGTGAGGTCGAGGACGCGGATGCCGGACAGCAGATCGGTCATGATGTCACGAACGCTCAGGCATCGCCCGGCACATGCTCGGGCCCACGCCTGCGCCTGTGCTCGACGTAAGCCCAGATATGCGGTCCGACCAGCCCGATGAACGCCAGTGTCAGCAGCGTCAGCGACAGCGGATGCTTGTAGAACACCGACCAGTCGCCGTTCGAGATCGTCATCGCGCGGCGGAACTGCGTCTCGGCGAGCGGCCAGAGGATCATGCCGATGATGACCGGCGCCGTCGGGAAATCGAAGCGCCGCATCAGGAAGCCGGCCGCACCGAGCAGATAGAGAATGACGAGGTCGACCGGCGACTGCGAAATGCCGTAGGTGCCGACCGTGGCGAACACCAGGATGCCGGCATAGAGCTGCGGCGTCGGGATTTTCAGCAGCCGCACCCACAACCCGATCAGCGGCAGGTTGAGGATGACGAGGATGATATTGGCGATGAACAGGCTGGCGATCAGCCCCCAGACCAGGTTGGACTGGGTCATGAACAGCAGCGGCCCGGGGTTGATGCCATAGCTCTGGAAGGCCGACAGCATGATCGCGGCCGTCGCCGAGGTCGGCAGGCCGAGCGTCAGCATCGGCACCAGCACGCCGGCGGCCGATGCATTGTTGGCGGCTTCCGGGCCGGCAACGCCTTCGATGGCGCCGACCGTGCCGAACTCTTCCTTGTGGTTGGAAAGTTTCTTCTCGATCGCATAGGACAGAAAGGTCGGGATTTCGGCGCCGCCGGCCGGCAGAGCGCCGATCGGGAAGCCGAGCAGGGCGCCGCGCAGCCAAGCCTTCCACGAGCGGGCCCATTCGGCGGCGGTCATGTAGAGCGATCCCTTCAGCGGCACGATCTCGTCCTTGCCGGCATAGCGGCGCGAGGCCATGTAGAGCGTCTCGCCGACCGCAAAGAGGCCGACGGCGACGACGATCACGTCGACGCCGTCGAGCAATTGGCTCATGCCGAAGGTGAAGCGCGGCTGGCCGGTCTGCAGGTCGACGCCGATCATGCCGATGACGAACCCGGCGAACAGGCTGGTCAGGCCGCGCACCGACGACGAGCCGAGCACCGCCGAAACCGTGATGAAGGCCAGCACCATCAGCGAAAAATATTCAGCCGGACCGAAAGACAGCGCGAGTTTGACCACGCCCGGCGCCAGGAAGGCGACCCCCAGCGTGCCGAGCGTGCCGGCGACGAAGGAACCGATCGCCGAGGTGGCAAGTGCAGCGCCGCCGCGGCCGGAACGAGCCATCCTGTTGCCTTCCAGCGCAGTGACGATGGTAGCGCTTTCGCCCGGCGTGTTGAGCAGGATCGACGTCGTCGAACCGCCATACATGGCGCCGTAATAGATGCCGGCAAACAGGATGAAGGATGCTTCCGGCGCAACCTGATAGGTGATCGGCAAAAGCAGGGCTATGGTCAGCGCCGGTCCGAGGCCGGGCAGCACGCCGATCGCGGTCCCCAGCGTCGTGCCGAGCAGGCACCACATGAGATTGACCGGCGTAAAAGCGACCGAAAATCCATGCGCGAGATGGCCAAGCGTTTCCATGGCTTCAGGCCCTCAACATACGGATGATCGAATCGAGGACTGGGTTCAGCTGGTTCTCGATGAAGCCGGCGCCGATACTGACGCCAAGCGCTCTGGCGAAGCCGAAATAGGCGGCAAGCGCCAGGATCAGGCCGAGCAGCACGTCACGCAGCGGATGTCTGCTGCCAAACCCGTGGCAGATGAGAACGAACATGATCACCGAGGCCGCGGTGAAGCCAAGCGGTTGGATCAGCACAAGGTTCGCGACCAGTCCGACGGCGACGATGCCCATCGCCTTCCAGTCGGTCGGCGTTTCCTTTTCTTCCTCCGGTTGCCAGCCGCCCCGCAGCGCGGCCACGATCAGCAGGAGGGAAAGGATCGTCATGCCGATCATGGTGATGTAGGGAAAAACGGTCGGGCCGACCTTGGAGTAGAGCGGCGACACCGGAATCGCCAGCGTCTGCCAGGCTACGGCGCCGGCGCAGGCGAGAAGCCCGATACCGATCAGCAATTCGGGCACGGCAAGGCGCGGCCGCGCCGCCTGCTGGTCGCTGGTGCTCATGATCGTCCTCCCTGGATAGCCGGTCTCCCAACAGCCGACCTCACCGCAGTTTCACTCGCTCTGGATCGTATGTCCATGCGGCTGGCCAACTTCGGAAAGGGGCGACGCGGGCCGCCCCTTTCCGAAGACATCAGGCAAGGCCGAGATCCTTGAGGATGGCCTCGATTCGGGTCGTGTCTTCGGCGAGGAATTTCGCGTAGTCGTCGCCGGTGAGCAGAATTTGCGTCCAGTTGCGGTTCTTGCATTCGGTGGCCCAGGCATCACTTTTGGCCATCGTCTCGACCAGCGTGATCATTGCCGCCTTGTCGGCGTCGGAAACGCCGGGCGGTGCGAAGACGCCGCGCCAGTTGAACAGTTCAACATCGATGCCGGCTTCCTTCAGCGTCGGTGCGTCGATGCCTTCCTGGCGTTTGTCCGCGGAAATAGCGAGCAGCCGAAGCGCACCTGCCTTGACCTGTTCGGAGAATTCGCCAAAGCCGGAGATGCCGGCCGCGACCTGGTTGCCGAGAAGCGCCGACAGCGCCTCGCCGCCGCCGGCGAACGGCACATAGGAGAGGTTATTTGCCGGAACACCGGCCGTCTTGGCGATGAGGCCGAACAATATGTGGTCCGAACCGCCGGCCGAACCGCCAGCCACCGGAACCTTTGTCGGGTCAGCCTTGAGGGCGGCGACGAAATCCGCTGCTGTCTTGAACGGCGAGGCCGCCGGCACCACCAGCGCCTCGAACTCGCCGGTAAGGCGGGCGATCGGCGTGACCTCGGTGAGATTATTGGCCGATTTGTTGGCGATGATGGCGCCAACCATGACCATGCCGGCAACCATCAGCGAATTGCCCTTGCCGTTCCACTGGCTGATGAACTGCGGCAGGCCGACCGTGCCACCGGCGCCGCCGACATTGGTGATCTGCGAACCGGAGATCAGCTTCTCACTGCGCAGCACCTGGTCCATCGTGCGCGCTGTCTGGTCCCAGCCGCCGCCGGGCGCTGCCGGCACGAAGATCTGGATCTGCGGTGCATCCTGCGCGAAAGCGGGCGAGAGATGCAACGCCGCGAAACCGGCGGCGCCGGCAGCAGCGGTGCTCATTAAAAATCTGCGTCTGTTCAGCATGGGACTCCTCCAATCACGACACCTCCTCGGTGCCTGCCGGCAACGTAGCCTGAATTCAGGCCCGCTCGACAAAAAAATCCATGCAATCTTTGCCTCATTCTGTCAACAGGAACGGCATTCTGCTGGACAGAACTCTCTGAATGCGCCACAAGTGTTTCGATCGGCCTTTTGTCCAACCGGGAAACGGAACGACGTGGTCAAGCAGACGGCCAGCACACAATCCGGGCCTGCCTCGGCCGACGGCGTTGCAGCGCTCGACCGCGCGATCGCCATCCTCAATGCTTTCGCCACCGCCGACCGGTCGCTCAGCCTCGCCGAAATCGCGGCGCGGACCGGCCTCTACAAGAGCACGATCCTGAGGCTGGCGCACTCGTTGCTGCGCGGGCAGTTGCTGGAGCGTCTCGACGATGGCCGCTATCGCGTCGGCCCTGCCACCTTCCGGCTGGGCGCCCTCTACCAGCGTTCGGTCGTGGCGGTCGACATCCTGTTGCCGATCATGCGCGATCTCGGCGATCGAAGCTGGGAAAGCGTCGCTTTCTATGTCCGTTCGGGTGACGTGCGTACCTGTCTCTACCGAGTCGAGTCCAAGCATCCGATCCGCTACACGATCCGGGAAGGCGACGTGCTGCCCTTGCTGGCCGGCTCCGGCGGTCGCGTGCTTGCCGCGTTTTCAGGTCAGCAAGGCGAGCCTTACCAGACGATCCGCAAGACCTACCATTGTCTGTCGGTCGGCGATCGCGACCCCGAGACGGCGGGCGTCTCGGCACCGGTGTTCGGGCCGGGACACACCTTGCTCGGCGCATTGACGCTGTCCGGCCCGAGCACGCGCGTCGATGCGGCCTTTCTCCAGCGCATGAAAAGTCCACTGCTCGATGCTGCCGCGCGCGCCACCCGCGCTTTCGGCGAAGACGCCTCGACGCTCGAACAGGCGGCCCGCAAAGCGGGCGCCGAAGCGGAAGGCGTAGAGAGCCTCGGTTCGGCCTGACCGGAACCACAGGATGGCAGGCAGCCCCCCTCAAGGCTGCCGTTCCAGCAGGATCGTCGCATTGTCATGATAAGTGGTCCGCAACACTTCCCTGTAGCCGCATTTTGCCGCGACGTTCAGTGAAGCGGTGTTTTCCGGATCGATGATGCAGACGGTCCTTGCGCGCTCGAATGCCTCGTCGCCCCAGGCGAGAACCCGACCGACGACTTCGCTGGCGAACCCTTGGCCATGTGCGCACGAGACCAGTGCCCAGCCGGCTTCCGGCACGCCTTCGATCGACGGCACCATGCCGCGCTTCAGATCGTGAAAGCCGGCCTCGCCGATGAAGCGGCCGGATGCCTTGTCCTCGATCGCCCAGAAGCCATAGCCCAGCAGCGACCACAGGCCGGCGTGACGCAGGAAGCGCATCCAGCTTTCCTCTCGCGTGCGCGGCTTGCCGCCGATGAAACGGGTGACGGCCGGATCGGCCCACATGGCGACATAGGCATCGAAATCATCGAGCCGGTGCGGTCGCAGGATGGTGCGCGGCGTCTCGATGACGGGAACGACGACCGCCTGTGGACTATCCATGAATCATGCCTCGGTTGCATCGCTATGCGTAGCAAATCGCCTGTACCGAACAAGGGCCAAAGCCTGTGCAGATCATCTTCCAGCCCAATGTGAATCCTGCCCATCGGTGCTACTTTCTCGCCAACAGGTGATTCAGCGGCGTCCGCCGTGCCGTCCGACGGAAGGAAAAGGGCATGGATACCACCGATCTTCTGCTTGCCATCTTTCATCATCTGCTGGTGTTTTCACTGGCAGGCATCATCGGCGCCGAATTCGTCCTGATCCGCGGCGACCTGCACGCCGCGACGCTCCGGCGGCTTATCGGCATCGATCGCCATTACGGCATCATCGCCATGTTGATCATCATCGTCGGCATCGCCCGCGTCATCTACGGCCTGAAGGGCTGGGAATTCTACGTCTACAACTGGGTGTTCTGGGCAAAGATCGCGGCGTTCGCCGTCGTCGGCCTGTTGTCGATCATCCCGACTGTCCGCTTCGTGTCCTGGAACAGGCAAGCCACGGCCAGCCCCGGCTTCCAGGTGCCGGCGGCGGAACTTGCATCCGTTCGAACCTATGTCCGCGCCGAAGCGCTCATCTTCCTGCTGATCCCGGTCTTCGCGGCGGCGATGGCGCGCGGCTACGGCTACTGAATTTCGCCTACCGGCCCAAGCGGCGCGATTTCAACCAGCGGCGCCGGCACGCTGGTCGTCTTCACCTCAGCCTTGCAGATATCGGCGATGACACAGGCCGGACAATCCGGCTTGCGCGCCTTGCAGACATAACGCCCATGCAGGATCAGCCAGTGATGCGCGTGGCGCATATATTCGTCCGGAATGATCCTCAACAACCCCTGCTCGACCTGTTCCGGCGTCTTGCCGGGCGCCAGCCCCAGCCGGTTGCCGATGCGCAGGATATGCGTATCGACCGCCATCGTGTGCTGGCCGAAGGCCATGTTGAGCACGACATTGGCCGTCTTGCGTCCGACGCCCGGCAGCTTGACCAGCTGATCGCGATCGTCGGGCACCTCGCCGCCATGGTCGCGGATCAGCGCTTCCGACAGCGCGATGACGTTCTTGGCCTTGTTGCGCCAAAGCCCGATGGTGCGGATATAATCGCCGACCTTGGCCTCGCCGAGCGCCAGCATCTTTTGCGGCGTGTCGGCGACCTTGAACAGCGCCCGCGTCGCCTTGTTGACGCCGGCATCGGTCGCCTGTGCCGAAAGCACCACCGCCACCAGCAGCGTGAAGGGATTGATATGTTCGAGCTCGCCCTTCGGCTCGGGCCGCTGAACGGAAAAACGCCGGAAAATCTCATGCACCTCGGCCGGGCTGTAGGGGAACCGCACCGGCCGAAGGCGCGGCTTGGTGTTCGAGCCATCGCGTCGGCCGGGGGGCAGTTGATTTTCGAGCGAGGAGGAATTTTTGGACTTGGGGTTCGTCATCCCCTCCCTATAATATCCCGCGATGAGCGACACAAACGCCTCATTTCAGGCCGACGAGCCATTCTTCCAGGCGTTGCTGACACCGCATCGGTCGCTGGGCAAGACCGGTTTTGCCATCTTGATGGGCGCTCTGCTGTTCGGCTGGTTGGTCACCGGAGCGTTTTTCCTGTCGCGCGGCGCCTGGCCGGTGTTCGGCTTCCTCGGCCTTGACGTGATTGCCGTCTACATCGCCTTTCGCGCCAATTATCGTGCCGCCCGCGCCCGCGAGGAGGTGTCGGTCTCGCGTACCAGCCTCGACATCCGCAAGACCGCACCCTCCGGCAAATCGGAAGCGCATCGCTTCAACCCGTTCTGGGCGCGTTTTTCGGTCGCCCGCCACGCCGAGATCGGCATCACCAGGATGGCGGTGGAAGCACAAGGCCAGAATGTGCCGATCGGCGGCTTCCTCAATCCCGACGACCGCGAGAGCTTTGCGTCAGCCTTTTCGCGGGCACTGGCGACCGCGAAGGCGCGTTAAAGCCAATACACGCCCGCGAATCAGCCCATTCGGCGTCCGGCCGGTGCCTCATCCGCGAAATGGTCTTTCAGTAGGCAACCGGCTCTCCAGACGGTGATTCAGCAGCGTCTCCTCCTCCTGCTGAGATGCACCTTTTCGCCAACCATGATCGGCTCTTTTCCCAAAGCCGGCCTCCATTTGGGCATGTGCCCCGAGAAGGCAAGTTTCGGGTGGTGACCGGAGCCATGAAGGACGATATTCACTGTCAAGGAGAAGGTCCCATGAACGCACAGACAGCTATTCTGGAAAAAGACATCACGCCCGAAGGCAGCGACTACGAAATCGTCCGTCACGCCATCGAGAAGATCAGCCTCGATTACCGCGATCAGCCCTCGCTTGAGGTCCTGGCCGAGGAAGTCGGCGAGACGCCGACCGGCCTGCAAAAACTCTTCACCCGCTGGGCCGGCCTGTCGCCCAAGGCCTTTTTGCAGGCTGTCACGCTCGACCATGCGCGCAAGCTGCTCGATTCCGGCATGCCGCTGCTTGAGGCCTCTTTTGAGGTCGGCATGTCAGGCCCCGGCCGGCTCCACGATCTCTTCGTCACTCACGAGGCGATGTCGCCGGGCGACTACAAGACGCGCGGCGCCGGGCTGACCATCCGCTACGGCTACCACATTTCGCCCTTTGGCATCGCCCTAATCATGGTCACCGAGCGCGGGCTTGCCGGCCTCGCCTTCAACGATGCCGGCGGCGAGCGGGCGGCCTTCGCCGACATGTCCGGCCGCTGGCCGAACGCAACCTATGTCGAGGACATGGCGGCGACGGCGCCCTATGCCGCGCGCATCTTCGATCCGGCGCTGTGGCGCGCCGACCAGCCGCTGCGCGTCGTCATGATCGGCACCGACTTCCAGGTCCGCGTCTGGGAGGCTCTGCTGCGCATCCCGATGGGCAAGGCCTGCACCTATTCCTCGATCGCCGCCCGCATCGGCGCGCCAAGCGCCAGCCGGGCGGTGGGTGCCGCGGTCGGCGCCAATCCGATGTCTTTCGTGGTGCCGTGCCACCGGGCTCTCGGCAAGTCCGGCGCGCTCACCGGCTACCACTGGGGCCTGACCCGCAAACGCGCCATCCTTGGCTGGGAAGCGGGACAGGTCGGGTCTTGATGATCCGCCCATAGGCTTGGGCCAGCAGCGCGCGTTCATCTCGCGCGCTCTGGCAAGCAGCGGCCTTACGGAGTAGCTTCCCGCCAAATCAGCAGGAGGCATTCCTTGATCATCGTCATCGGCTCGATCAACCTCGACCTTATCGCCAGTGTCGACCGCTTGCCCGCACCAGGCGAGACGGTTCGGGGCTCCGGCTTCACAACCGCGCCTGGCGGCAAGGGCGCTAACCAGGCGCTGGCCGCCGCGCGCGCGGGCGCCAAGGTGCGCATGGTCGGCGCGGTCGGCAAGGACAACTTCGCGGCGGACGCGCTGGCCCTGTTAAGAGAGGGCAAGATCGACCTGTCCGGGGTCGGTGAAACCTTCGCCTCAACCGGCACGGCGTTGATCATGGTCGCCGACGACGGCGAGAACGTCATTGCCGTGGTGCCAGGCGCCAATGATTCGGTCGTGACAGGCGACCTTTCCAAGGCGTTTATGAAGAAGGGCGATGTCGTGCTCCTGCAGCAGGAAATCCCGCTGCAGACCGTCGATGCAGCACTGGACGCGGCACGGACGGCAGGCGCGGCCACCGTGCTCAACACAGCACCGTTCCGCAGCGAGGCGACAGTCTTCCTCGGCAAGGCCGACTACGTCGTCGCCAACGAAACCGAATTCGACCTCTACGGCGAGGCGCTGTCGCTGAGCGGCCGCGATCGCCCGGCGCGGATGCGCGACTATGCCGGGAAGACCGGCCGCACAATCGTCGTCACGCTCGGCGGTGACGGCGTTCTGGCCGCCACGCCCGAAGATTTCCTGACGATTCCGGCGCTGAAAGTCACCCCGGTCGACACGGTCGGCGCCGGCGATACGTTTTGCGGCTATTTCGCCGCCGGGCTGTCATCCGGCCTGCCGCTCAAACAGGCGCTCGCCCGCGCTGCCGCCGCCGGTTCGCTCGCCTGCCTGAAGCCCGGCGCCCAGCCGGCGATCCCGCTGGCGAAGGAAGTCGACGCGGCGTTACAAAAATCCGCAAGCTAGGTGAGAGCCATGCGTCCTGCCACGAAACACGCCGTGCCGCCCGCCGGCGACATCTGCCGTCTGTCCGCCGTGGATCTTGCCGACGCGATCCGGCACCGGCGGCTTTCCGTGCGCGAGGTGGTGACGGCATTCCTCGACCGGATCGACGCAGTGAACCCGCTGGTCAACGCCATCGTTTCGCTGCGCGACCGTACCGACATCTTGTGCGAGGCCGACAAGGCAGACGCCCATCTGGCGCATGCGGGAGATGCCGGACCCCTGTTCGGCCTGCCGATCGCCATCAAGGACCTTGCACAGACCAAGGGCCTCAGAACCAGCTTGGGCTCGCCGATCTTCGCCGATTTCGTTCCGCAGGAGGACGACTTCTTCGTCGAGCGCATCCGCAAGGCCGGCGCCATCATCATCGGCAAGACCAACGTTCCCGAATTCGGGCTTGGCTCCAACACCTACAACACCGTATTCGGTCCGACGCTCAACGCGTTCGACCCGGCCTTGACCGCCGGCGGTTCGAGCGGCGGCGCGGCGGTAGCACTTGCGCTCGACATGGTGCCTGTCGCCGATGGCAGCGACTTTGGCGGCTCGCTGCGCAACCCGGCCGCCTACAACAATGTCTATGGCTTCCGTCCGTCTCAGGGACTTGTTCCGGCCGGCCCCGACCTTGACGTCTTTCACGCACAGATGGGCGTCGAAGGGCCGATGGGCCGCAGCGTGCGCGACATGGCGCTGCTGCTCGACGAGCAGGCTGGCTACGACCCTCGCGCGCCGCTCTCACATCACAAGCAAAGCTCTTTCACAGAGGGGCTGCAGGCGGCAGCGGCAGGCGGCCGCATCGCCTGGCTCGGCGATCTCGGCGGCCATCTGCCACTCGAAGCAGGCATTCTTGATCTTTGCGAAGCTGCCCTCGATCGGTTGGCGGACGCATCCTTCGTGACGGAGCCGCTGATGCCGGATTTCGACTTCGAAGCGCTGTGGCGGGCCTTTGTGACGCTGCGCCAGGCGAGCAGCGGTTGCGCGCTCAAGGCGCATTACGACGATCCCCTGAAGCGCAGTCTTCTGAAGCCGGAGGCCGTGTGGGAGGTGGAACATGCGCTGCGCCTCA
Organism: Mesorhizobium sp. M9A.F.Ca.ET.002.03.1.2; assembly: GCF_003952365.1. Lineage (NCBI taxonomy): Bacteria > Pseudomonadati > Pseudomonadota > Alphaproteobacteria > Hyphomicrobiales > Phyllobacteriaceae > Mesorhizobium > Mesorhizobium sp. M9A.F.Ca.ET.002.03.1.2. The sequence goes on from NZ_CP034443.1 coordinate 540,300, forward strand.
CGGCGCCGCAGATCCACGCCGCCACGGTGAGGCGCTCGTCCTGGCACAAAACGCTGCTGTCGCTGTTCGAGCGCTTCGACCTCGTCGCGCTGCCGACCGCGCAGGTCTTTCCGTTCGATATCAGCACGCATTGGCCGAGCGAGGTCGCCGGGCGAGCCATGGACAGCTATCACCACTGGATGCAGGTTTCCGCCTTCGCCACGCTGGGCGGCTGTCCGGCGATCAACGTGCCGGCGGGCTTCGACGCCAAGGGCAGGTCGATGGGCATGCAGTTGATCGGCCGGCCGCGCGGCGACATGGCCGTGCTGAGAGCAGCGGCGGCCTATGAGGCAACGCTGCCATGGCAGGCCGGGGTCTAAGCCGGGTCGAGGCTGCCAGCTATATATCCTGCCAGCTTGCGCCAACGCCACCGCCATGCATTGATCACGGCCGGCCGCGTCGCAAGCGGCATTCTATCGGGGAAAGACCCATCTATCGAGGATAGCCATGTCGCTGGAGCTATACGCCACCTATCTTGTCGCCTGCCTCGTCATCATCCTGGTGCCCGGACCGACGGTCACGCTGATCATCGCCAACAGCATCCGCCATGGCACTCGCGCCGGCCTCGCCAACGTCGCCGGCACGCAGGCCGGGCTCGCCATCATGATCGCTATCGTCGGCATCGGCTTGACCTCGCTGATCGCGGGCATGGGCCACTGGTTCGAGTGGGTCAGACTGATCGGCGCCGCCTATCTGATCTGGATGGGCGTGCAGATGTTCCGCTCCAAGGGCAAGCTGAACGCCGACGGGTCGGCGAAGAAGCCGCATGGCGGCTTTTTCCTGCAAGGGCTGCTGGTGGCGATCAGCAATCCGAAGACGCTGGTGTTCTTCGGCGCCTTCTTTCCGCAGTTCATCGCCCCTGAAGGCAACCACGCGCTGCAGATCGGCGTCATGGGCCTCACCGCCATGATCTTCGCCGCCGTATCGGATTCGACCTACGCGCTCGCCGCCGGCCGCGCCGGGCGCCTGCTGTCGGCCGGCCGCGTCAAGCTCCTGTCGCGGATCAGCGGCAGCTTCCTGATCGGCGGCGGCCTGTGGCTGGCGTTTTCAAAGGCGAAGTGAGGCGCGCCTCCCCTCATCCCCCTGCCGAGACCTTCTCCCCGTGAACGGGGAGAAGGAAGCTTTCAAAGCCGCCCCAGCCTTTCCAGCAGCAGCGCGAAGAAGGCGTCGTGATCGATGTCGCGCATCACCGTGGCGTTCTTCGGCCGTTTGGTGACGCCCCACCAGTCGATTACGGTCATGCCCATGGTAAGCTCCGAGGCGGTTTCCACGGTGACGTTGCAGTTGCGGCCCTTGAACAGCTCCGGCTTCAACAGATAGGCGATGACGCAGGGGTCGTGCAGCGGACCGCCGTCGGTGCCGTATTTCTCCTCGTCGAAGCGCTCGAAGAATTCCAGCATCTCCGCCGTGGCCATGCCGACCCTGGTGCCGAGCTTGCGGAAGGCTTGAGTGCGCTTGGCCGTGGTCAGCGCCTTGTGGGTGACGTCGAGCGGCATCATAACGACCGGGATGCCGGATTTGAACACGACATTGGCGGCATGCGGGTCGACATAGATGTTGAATTCGGCGGTCGGCGTGACATTGCCGCCCTCGAAGAAGCCGCCGCCCATCAGCACGATTTCCTTGACGCGCGGCGCGATCTTCGGCTCGCGGATCAGCGCCAGCGCGATGTTGGTGAGCGGCCCGAGCGCGCAGAGCGTGATCGTGCCACTCTCTTCCTTCATCAGCGTCTCGACGATGAAATCGACCGCGTACTGGTCCTGCAGCTTCATTGTCGGTTCGGGCAATTGCGGTCCGTTGAGCCCGGTCTCGCCATGCACCTCCTCGGCGGTGACAAGTTCGCGCGCCAGCGGCCGGATGGCGCCGGCATAGACCTTCATGTCAGGCCTGCCGGCCAGTTCACAGATCTTGCGTGCATTCTTTTCGGTGAGCCTCAGCGGCACATTGCCGGCAACTGCGGTGATGCCGACGATCTCCAACTCGGCGCTGCCGAGCGCCAGCAATATGGCGACGGCATCATCCTGGCCGGGATCCGTGTCGATGATGATCTTGCGGGATTTGGGCATTTCAATTCCTTGTTTGGGGAGTCTTTTTGGGCGGGACTTTTGACGGCTTGAACTTGGCCCCGGGGCGGACCATATCAAGACCATCGGGAAAAATGCCATCCGGGTTTTTCCACTTTATGTCGCTCTTGAGAGGACAATGTAACATGAGCCGAATGACGCCTTTTTCCAGCCCGCTTCTCCTGGGCTTCGACGCCATGGAAAAGACCTTGGAGCGTCTGGCGAAGTCGGGTGACAGCTACCCTCCCTACAACATCGAGCGCCTCAACGGTGCCGACGGCAAGACCGAAAGGTTGCGTATCACCCTCGCTGTCGCTGGTTTCGCGGAAAACGATCTCGATGTGACCACGGAGGAGAACCAGTTGGTTGTGCGCGGTCGTCAGAACGACGACACCGAGCGCGAATTTCTTCATCGCGGCATCGCCGCGCGCCAGTTTCAGCGCTGTTTCGTGCTGGCCGACGGCATGCGGGTGATCGCGGCGGAGCTGAAGAACGGCCTTTTGTCGATCGATCTCGATCGGCCCGAGTCCGAACGGCTGGTACGGAAAATAAACATATCGGTGAAAGACTGATCTTACCGATGGCTCTCATGCGGGGCGGCCTTTGAGCGGCGTCCTCGCGCCAAGGAGGCTTGAAATGACCAGAACTGACGAAAATCTCATCATGACCAGTGGCGAATTCGCCCATCTCGGCGAAGGCTCGGTCGCCTATCTCAGGAAAGTGTCGAGCGACGATCTGCGCGGCCGTTTCCCGGGCCTCGGCGAAATCGCGCCCGGCCTGGAACTGTGGGCGCTGTTTGCCGCCAATGGCCAGCCGATCCTGCTTTCGGACGCCCGTGACCGGGCGCTGGCCGGCGCCATGGAAAACGACCTGACCACCGTCGCCATTCACTGACGGAACGGCACGATCTGGTTGGAAACGGACAGGGCCGCTCACGGCGGCCCTTCAATGGATTTAATCAAGAAAGCTCAAGCCGCGTGCGAGGCCTGCGTGTCCGATAAAAGCGCGTGGATCGCGGCGGCGTCGCGGGTGCCCCTGATCTTGGCCACCGTGTCGGCGTCGCGCAGCACCCGCGCAATGCGCGACAGCGCCTTGAGGTGGTCGGCGCCGGCGCCTTCGGGCGCCAAAAGCAGGAACACCAGATCGACCGGCTGGTCGTCCAGCGCCTCGAAATCGACAGGCGTCTCCAGCCGGGCGAAAACCCCGGCGATCCGCTTGACCCCGGCCAGCTTGCCGTGCGGGATGGCAATGCCATTGCCGACACCGGTCGAGCCCAGCCGCTCGCGCTGCAGGATGGTGTCGAACACCTCCCGTTCCGGAATGCCGGAAATCGCCGCCGCCCTTTCGGACAGCATTTGCAGCAGCTGCTTTTTGGAGTTCGCCTTCAACGCCGGCAAGATAGCCGGAACGTTGATAAGATCGCTCAGATCCATACTTGAAATCCCTTGTTCGCCTGCCGTCGCCAGCCCTCGCTCTCGCGTGCGGCTGGTTCCTTATCCCAGTGCGGCCTTGGCCGTCATCCCTGCGCGACCTTGGTCGTAGACGGGTCGATCCAGCCGATATTTCCGTCCGGCCGGCGATAGACGATGTTGAGGTGCTCGTTTCCGGCGTTGCGGAAGACGAGGACCGGGCTGTCCTTGGCATCGAGCTCGATCACGGCTGACGCCACTGACATGGTCCGCAGCGTCAAGGTTGATTCGGCGACGATGGCCGGCGCGAAATTCTCCGGCAGGTCCTCATCATCATCGGCAAGCGGCGCCATCACCGTATAGGCGACGTCGGTGGGTTCGCCGTTGGCATTGCCTGAATTATGCGACTTCAGCCGACGCTTGTAGCGCCGAAGGCGGGTTTCGAGGCGATCGGACGCGGCCTCGAAAGCGAGCGTCGGGTCCTGAGCTTCACCGGTCGCCTGCAACGAAGCGCCGGAATCCAGCCGGATCATGCAATCGGCCGTGTAGCGCGACCCCGATTTGACGACTACGATTTGCCCCGAAAAGCCCCGATCGAAATATTTCCCGATCACTTCCCCGACACGTTCGTTGATGCGCGTACGGAACGCATCGCCGACATCCATGTGTTTTCCCGATATGCGCAATGTCATCTGAAAACTGACCTTCCTTGCTCAGGCTTCAAACTGTCCCGAGTTTATACCCGTGGTCTGTGCGCACAAGCTTTGCGGCGTCACTTGCGCCGATTTTAAATCCGAACTTTCCGGTTGATCACAAGCCGCCTTTTTGACCGTCCCGTGGCCAACGTCGTGGCGGACCATCCGCATGCGGGCAGTAGCCCGTCTCATGCGGGCGGGCTTCTAGCCACTTCGTTACGGCTTGTCAATGAAGCGCGAAAGCTGTGGAAATTCCGCGGGGATCAACGCCCGGCGCTGGCCAAAGCGCGTTTTTCACGCCGTCGCTGCACCGACGACGGAATATTCATGCTCTCCCGGTACTTGGCGACAGTACGCCTGGCGATATCGACGCCGTTTTCCCGCAACATGTCCACAATCGCGTCGTCGGAAAGCACGTCGACAGGCTTCTCCTCGTCGATCAACTGCTTGATGCGATCGCGCACGGCTTCCGACGAATGCGCGTCGCCGCCACCCGACGAAGCGATCGAGGCGGTGAAGAAATAGCGCAGTTCGAACACGCCGCGTGGCGTCAGCATGTATTTGTTCGCGGTGACCCGGCTGACGGTCGATTCGTGCATGCCGATGGCGTCGGCCACCATGCGCAGGTTGAGCGGCTTCAGGTGACGCACGCCATGGACGAGGAAAGCATCCTGCTGGCGCACGATTTCCGAGGCGACCTTGAGGATGGTCTTCGCCCGCTGGTCGAGGCTGCGAGTCAGCCAGTTGGCGTTCTGCAGGCATTCCGCCAGGAAATCCTTTTCCGTCTGGTTCTTCGCATGCGGTGAAACCTGGGCGAAATAGATATGATCGACCAGCACGCGCGGCAGCGTTTCGGCGTTGAGTTCGACCACCCAGCTCCCGTCATTGGCCGCCCGCACTTCGACATCGGCGATGATGGCGTCGCTGGTGCCGCCCGAAAACGCCATCCCCGGGCGCGGATCGAGCGCGCGTATCTCGGCCAGCATGTCGAGCAAATCCTCCTCGTCGACCCCGCAAATCCGTTTCAGGGTCTGGAAGTCGCGCCGCGCCAGGAGCTCGAGATTGGCGATCAAAGCCTTCATTGCCGGATCGAGGCGGTCGCGGACGGCAAGCTGCAGCGACAGACATTCGGCGAGGTCGCGGGCAAAGATGCCGGCTGGCTCGAATGCCTGGCAGACCGCGAGCACATTCGTCACCGCCGCTCTGTCGGTGCCGAGACGGGCGGCGATTTCCTCGATGTCGGCGCGCATATAGCCAGCCTCGTCGAGGCCATCGGCAAGTTCGCCGGCGATCAGGCGTGCCGCCGGGTCGGTAAAGGCAAGCGCGACCTGTTCGCCGACATGCTCGCGCAGCGTGATGGCGGTAGCCGCCATGTCTCCGACGTCGAAGCCGTCGGACGAGGACATGGAACCGCTGCCGGAGGCCGATTTCCACTGAGCCGTCAGGTCGGGACCGAGCCGCTCTGCTGTGCCGGGATCGTCGGGGAACAGATTTTCCAGCGAAGCATCGAGCTTTTCCGAGATCGCCTCGGCGCTCCACGCCGTTTCCGTTTCGAACCAGTCGCCATTGGCGGCCTCGTCCGGCGCGGCGTCGATCTTCTGCGCCTGGTCGCTGGCAGCATCGTCCTGCGGCTCGGCGCGTTCGAGCAGAGGATTGCGCTCGATCTCGTCGTCGATGAAGCGTTCCAGCTCGATATGGGTGAACTGCAGCAGCCGGATCGACTGCATCAGCTGAGGTGTCATCACCAGCGATTGGGACTGTCGTAGCTGTAGTTTTGCCGCCAATGCCATGGTTCGGTTTCAAACGCCCCGTCTACGCATCCAGACTGCCGGAAAGATTTTCCTCGGTCGGGCATAAGAACTGGCCCGGCTTTTGCTTGTCAAGGCGACGGCGATCAAAACTCGCCTGTCGGTGCGTTATTCGGACGAGAAATCGGAGAAAAGGACCTGTCCCGCGCCAAAAATCGCTCTCGAACAGGAATTCTCAACTTCAGAGTGTAAAGCCCTCACCGAGATAAAGCCGCCGCACATCCGGGTTTGCGACAATTTCATCGGCCCGGCCATGGGTCAGCACCTGACCCGCATGGATGATGTAGGCGCGGTCGATCAGTCCGAGCGTTTCACGGACATTGTGATCGGTGATGAGCACGCCGATGCCCCGCGCCGTCAGGTGGCGCACAAGTTGCTGGATATCGGCGACGGCGATCGGGTCGATGCCGGCGAAAGGCTCGTCGAGCAGCATGTATGCGGGGCGGGTCGCCAGTGCGCGTGCGATTTCAAGGCGCCGCCGCTCGCCGCCGGAAAGCGACAGCGACGGGGCCTTGCGCAGATGGCTGATATGGAACTCCTCGAGCAGTTCGTCGAGATTGCGCTCGCGCTCCTTGCGGCTCTTTTCGACCACTTCGAGCACGGCACGGATGTTTTGCTCGACGCTCAGGCCGCGAAAGATCGACGCCTCCTGCGGAAGGTAGCCGATGCCGAGGCGAGCGCGGCGGTACATCGGCATCGAGGTGACGTCGAAGCCATCGATTTCGATTGTGCCTTCGTCGACCGGCACAAGGCCGGTGACCATGTAGAAGCAGGTCGTCTTGCCGGCGCCGTTGGGACCGAGCAGCCCGACCGCCTCGCCGGCGCGCACGCCGATCGTCACGCCGCTGACGACTTTGCGGCCCTTGTAGCTCTTGGTCAGGCCCTTCGCGATCAGGGTTCCCTTGAACTTTGCCGTATCGACGGTGACCGTGGCCGGTGCCGCAAGTTTGCTGGCGGCGCGTCCTGGAAGACGCGCCATCAGCGATGCTACGTCGACCATCAGGGCTTCGCCGTTCTCGACTTCGGTGGCGTGATCGACATCATGACGCGCCCACCCCCGCAGGGATCGACCTGTGCCAGGCCGCTCTTCATCTGCACGGTGAGCTTGCAGCCGACCAGCACATTGTCGCCTTGCGAGAGCACGACCTTGCTGCCTGAAAGCACCAGCACTTCCGTCTTCATGTCGAAGCTGCCGCGGTCGCCGGTGGCGACCTGATCGTCCGATTTTATGTAGACCTTGTTGTCGACCTCCAGACGGTCGATGTCGGCCGAGCCGGTCATCGCGGCACCTGCGGCCTCCGCGCCCTTGGCGGCAGCGCCGGCATCCCTGACGTAATAGACCGTCATCTTGCCGGACTTGAGCACGGTCGGCCCCTGGACGACGCTTACATTGCCTGTGAACACGGCGACGCTGTCCGCCTGGCGGACCTCGAGCTTGTCGCTTTCGATCTGGATGGGCTTGTCGCCGGACAGTTTGAGGCCAGACAATTGCCTGGTGGTGTTGGACTGCGCCAGGGACGGTTCTATCCCCAGGAACAGCCCCAGGCCCAGCAAGGCCGAAGCCGCGGCTACGAGCTGTATCGAACTACTGAGCCGCATGGGATTCTCCGCTCTTTGCCTCTGCCGCTTTCAAGCTGGCGGGGTCGATGTTGACGCGCACTCTGTTCTCGAAAACCACGATCTTGCCGTTGTCCTGGACCGACATCGAATCTGCGGTGATCCGCGACCCGCCGCGGCTGACGTCGACCGGGTCATCCGTCTTCATAGTGCCTTTGGCTATGTCGAGAAAGACCGATTTGAACTTTGCCTCCAAGCCATCGGTGGTGGTTATGGTGACATCGCTGGTCAGGCTCATCGTGTTGCCGTCGCGATTGTAAATGCCGTGCGAGGCATTGACCGCCGCCACATTGTCGGCAGAGATCGGGAGCTTGGCGTCGATGCCCTCCAGATCGATGATGCCTTGCTTGCTCACGTCCTGTAGGGCGCGCAAGGCTGTCATGGAATAGGGCAGTTTCTGCTTGGTGAACCCGTTGAGCTTTGGGTTGGCCATCACCAGCTTGCCATTGGCGAAGGCGCTGCCATCGGCCTGGACCTGGACCGAGACAGGCGCAGCGAGATACGAATAAACTGGGAAAGCGACCGCGATCACGGCAGCGACCAGCGGCACCGCCAGCTTCAAGACACGGACACGGCGTGAATGGCGCTGGGCAATGCCGAAGGCATCGGCCCGCGCCGGGCCTACGGCCGGGGGTGCCAACTCCGTCTCGGTGTTGGTCGGTTCGATCGGTCGCGCTAACATGACTGCTTTCTTTTAAACCCCCTGCCGCCAAGCACCCTATAGGTGGGATGCCGACGCCCTCAAGCAAGCACAAGCGGAGGAAAACCGCAAAAATGTGACGATTGCTGTTGTACAAACGAAAATGAAACCGGCACAACCTGTACATCATACCAGATGCGGGCGGACAGCGTTAGGGCCTGTGGATTGGTCTTGACGTCCCCTGAAATGCCGGCCCACGAACGTTGAAGACGTCGTCTTTGGCGCAAGCGCGTCAGGAATCGGTAGCCGGGCGCGGATGGTTGCTTTAAAAGCATCTCTCCCACCCGACTATGAGGCTGAACCATGGCACTGAGAGCCGACGACCTGATCGACCGCCGCCGCCTGCGCCGCAAGCTGACATTTTGGCGCGTTGCAACGCTTGTTGTCGCAGCAGCCGGGTTGGTTGCCCTTTCGACCTGGATTTACGGTGACGACTTCACCGGCACGGCGGTCGACCATATCGCCAAGGTCAAGATCGAGGGCACCATCACCGAAGACGACGAACTGATCAAACGGCTGGAAACCATCCGTCAATCCTCGAGGGTGAAAGCTGTGATCCTGTCGATCGATTCACCGGGCGGCACCACCGTCGGAGGTGAATCGATTTACGAGGAAGTGCGCAAGCTGGCCGCCGACAAGCCGGTGGTGGCCGAGGTCGGGACATTGGCCGCATCGGCGGGCTATATGATCGCCACCGCGGCCGATCATATCGTCGCGCGCAAGTCATCGATCGTCGGCTCGATAGGCGTGCTGATCCAGTATCCGGACGTCAGCGGCCTTATGGACAAGCTCGGCATCAAGCTCGAAGAAGTGAAATCCTCGCCGCTGAAAGCCGCGCCGTCGCCCTTCAAGCCGGCCAATGACAACGAACGCGCCATGGTCCGCAAGCTCATCCTCGACAGCTACGACTGGTTCGTCGGCATCGTCGCCGAGCGCCGCAACATGACCAAGCCGGAGGCATTGGCGCTGGCCGATGGCTCGATCTTCACCGGCAGGCAGGCTGTCGCCAACAAATTGATCGACGCGGTCGGCGGCGAGACCGAAGCGATCGACTGGCTCGCAACCAAGGGCGTCGACGCCAAGCTCGAGGTGGTGGAGTGGAAGGATACGGAAGGCGGCAGCTTGCTGTTCTCGAAGGCGATGGCGCAAACCATCGGCAGTGCGCTCGGCCTGCCCGACTATGGCGGCGACATCATTCGCGAACTTGGTGCCGACCGCTTGTTTCTTGACGGTCTCGTTTCCGTCTGGCACCCTTGAGGCGAGTGAAAAAAGCAAATAAAATCATCCTCATAATTTTGACGACAGTGTTTTCACGGGGAGCCTTCTCATGATCAAGTCCGAACTTGTGCAGATCATCGCCACACGCAACCCGCACCTTTTCCTGCGCGACGTTGAGAACATTGTCGGCGCGATTTTCGACGAAATCACCGACGCGCTTGCCGAAGGCAACCGAGTCGAGCTGCGCGGTTTCGGGGCTTTCTCGGTGAAAAACCGCCCCGCCCGCACCGGCCGCAATCCGCGCACCGGCGAATCCGTCGAGGTCGAGGAGAAATGGGTGCCGTTTTTCAAGACCGGCAAGGAATTGCGTGAAAGGCTGAACGGCGGCAAATAAGCGCCGCGCGGGCTCATGCGCCGTGCCGGCCTTTTCAGTAGGGCTGGCCTTCGGTAGAGCCCGCTTTCGACAGGAAATTCCATGTTCAATCGTTTCTTGCTCATCGTGGTCTTCGTGCCGCTGGCCGTTATCCTGATTGCGCTGGCCGTCGCCAACCGCGATCCGGTTGCCTTCACCCTGGACCCGTTCAACCCTGGCAATCCGGCGCTGACGATGACGCTGCCGCTTTTTATCTTCCTGTTCCTGGCACTCGCCATCGGCATGCTCGTCGGCAGCCTGGCGACATGGGTCAAGCAGGGCCGTTACCGCAAGCTGGCGCGCCAGCGCGGCGTCGAGGCCGAGAACCTGCGCCAGGCGGTCAGCCGCGCTCCGGTTGCGCCACAAGGCCCGGCGCTGCCGAAGCCGACGAACTGAACTGCCGGGTCGCCGGTTCTCTCTGCGGAGCTTCTCATGCTGACCATTTCGGCCGCCGAGGTCGATCATGCACTGACTTTTCCCGGACTGGTCGAGACGCTGCGCGCGGCTTTTCGCGATGGAGCGGTACAACCGGTCAGGCACCACCATACGGTCGAACGCCCCGACGGCGCGGCCTCGACCCTGCTCTTGATGCCGGCCTGGACCGACTTCAATGCGGCCGGCACATCGGCCGGCGGCCATATCGGCGTCAAGATCGTCACGGTGTCGCCCGACAACAACGCCGTAGACAAACCCGCGGTGATGGGACTTTACCTCCTGCTCGACGGCGCCACCGGCGAGCCCGAAGCCATGATCGACGGCCAGCGGCTGACGCAGTGGCGCACGGCCTGCGCCTCGGCGCTGGCCGCTTCCTATCTGGCCCGCGAGGACGCTTCGCGACTGCTGGTGGTCGGCGCCGGCGCGCTGTCGCCGTTCCTGGCCAAGGCGCATTCGGCGGTGCGGCCGATCAAAGCCATCCGCATCTGGAACCGCACGCCGGCCAATGCCGAAAAGGTTGCGGCGCAATTGCGTGCCGAGGGTTTTGCGGCCACCGCCGCGAGCGATCTCGACGCCGAGCTCGGCCAGGCCGATATCGTGTCGTCGGCAACCATTACGGCCAACCCGCTGATCAAGGGCGCACTCTTGCAGCCGGGAACCCATGTCGATCTGGTCGGCGGCTTCACGCCGGCCATGCGCGAAAGCGACGACGATGCGATTGCGCGTGCCCGTGTCTATGTCGACACCCGCGCCGGCGCCACCAAGGAGGCGGGCGACATCGTCCAGCCGCTGGCCTCGGGTGTGCTGAAGGCGCAAGCCATCGTCGCCGATCTGCATGAACTGGCGCGCGGCCAGAAGAAGGGCCGGCAAAGCCCCGGTGAGATCACGCTGTTCAAATCGGTCGGCGCGGCCCTGGAGGACCTCGCCGCCGGCATCGCCGTCTACAAGGCACTCAAGAGTAGGGAGTAGGGGAGTAGGGGAGTAGGGACCGTACCAATCGTGCGGCTTCGTGCCAATCGTACTTTCCCTGTTCACTCACTCCCCTACTTCCCTATTCCCGTTCGGTTTGTTGCACCGGTGAATGTGCTATGGCAGAAGCGGCCCAAGTCGCCCCGGAGATGCTCTTCTTGAAACCTTTTCGCGACAAACGCCGCGACAGCCGCTCACATCGGCTCGCAAAGGGCGGGGCGGAACAGGCGTCGCGCGGAACCGGCACGGCATCGGGCAACCGCCCCGAACCGAAAGCCGCGCCGCGTGTCCTTTCCCGCCGTGACGGCGCCCTGCCCGCTGAACACCTGCCATTGATCCTCGAAGTGGCGCCCAACGCCGACTATGCGCTGCTCGACAGCGGCGCCGGGCAGAAGCTCGAGCAGTACGGTCCCTATCGCATCGTCCGGCCCGAGGGCCAGGCAATCTGGCAAAAAGCGTTGCCGGCCAAGGACTGGGACCGCGCCGACGCCATTTTCACCGGCGACACCGACGAGGAAGGCATCGGCCGCTGGCGCTTTCCAAGGACGCCGCTCGGCGAAACCTGGCCGATGAAACATGACGGCATCGACTATCTCGGCCGTTTCACCTCGTTTCGCCATGTCGGCGTCTTTCCCGAACAGGCCTCGCACTGGGATCACATGGCCGGGCTGATCGCGGCGGCGAAGCGGCCGGTAAAGGTGCTGAATCTGTTCGGCTATACCGGCCTCGCTTCGCTGGTGGCGGCGCGCGCCGGCGCCGAGGTCACCCATGTCGACGCATCCAAGAAGGCGATCGGCTGGGCGCGCGAGAACCAGGAAATGGCGGGCCTGTCGCAAAAACCGATCCGCTGGATCGTCGACGATGCGGTGAAATTCGCCGAGCGCGAGGAGCGCCGCGGCAGTCGCTACGACATTGTCCTGTTCGATCCGCCCGCCTATGGTCGTGGCCCCAGGGGCGAAGTCTGGCAACTGTTCGAGGATCTGCCTGATCTGACCGACGTCTGCCGCTCGATCCTGACGCCGAAGCCGCTCGCCGTGGTGTTGACCGCCTATTCGATCCGCGCCTCCTTCTTCGCCATCCATGCCTTGATGCGCGACACCTTTGCCGGCATGGGCGGCACGGTCGAATCCGGCGAATTGATCATCCGTGAGAAATCCGCCGGCCGGGCGTTGTCCACGTCGCTGTTCTCGCGCTGGGTGGCCTGAATGAGCGATCGGCACGCAGGCGCGCCAGGGCAGGTGAAAGAGGTCACCAGCCTCGCCAACCCGTTGGTCAAGGAGATCAAGGCGCTGGCGCTGAAGAAATTCCGCGACCAGCAGAACGCCTTCATGGCCGAGGGACTGAAGCTGGTCATCGACGCGCTCGATCTCGGCTGGTCGATCCGCACGCTGGTCTTCGCCAAGGCCGGACGCGGCAATGCGGCGGTCGAAAAGGTCGCGGCGCGCACCGTCGCCGCCGGCGGCACTGTACTCGAAGTCTCGGAAAAAGTGCTCGTCGCCATCACCCGCCGCGACAATCCGCAAATGGTGGTCGGCGTCTTTTCGCAGAAAGTCCTGCCGCTGAAGGATATCCGCGCTCAGGAGGGCGATGTCTGGGTGGCGCTCGACCGGGTTCGCGACCCCGGCAATCTCGGCACCGTCATCCGCACGGTCGACGCCGTCGGTGCCAAGGGCGTCATCCTGGTCGGCGAGACCACCGATCCTTTTTCCGTAGAGACTGTGCGCGCCACCATGGGCTCGATCTTCGCCGTGCCGGTCGCCAGGGCGACGCCGGACGCCTTCCTCGCATGGCGAAAGAGCTTTCCCGGCCTCGTCGCCGGCACGCATCTGAAAGGTGCGGTCGACTACCGGTCGGTGGATTTTTCCAAAGGCCCCGTGCTGCTGATGATGGGCAACGAACAGCAGGGCCTGCCCGACAGCCTGGCCGAAAGCTGCGACAGGTTGCTGCGGATTCCGCAGGCCGGCCGCGCCGATTCGCTCAATCTCGCGGTGGCCACCGGCATCATGCTGTTCGAGATCCGGCGCGATGCGCTGAAACTTGCTCCGGAGGACGCCAAACCGTGACATCCCAAATGGCGAAATCCCAAACGGCAAAATCATGGTTGCCTTACGCCCTGCTGGTCGCCGCGGCGATAGCGCTCGACCAGTGGGTGAAACACCTGGTCGAGACCGGCCTCGCCTTTCAGGAAAAGGTCGATCTCGTGCCGTTCCTGGCACTGTATCGCACCTACAACACCGGCATTGCCTTCTCGATGTTTTCGTCGTTCGGCGACACCGGCCTGGTGGTCATCGCCGCTTTCGTCGTCGCTTTCGTGCTCTATCTCGCGGCCCGCACGCCGCCCGGCCACGTGCTTACCCGCATTGGCTTTGCGCTGATCATCGGCGGCGCGCTCGGCAATCTGCTCGACCGCGCCACCTATGGCCATGTGATCGACTACATCCTGTTCCATACCCCGGTATGGTCCTTCGCCATATTCAACCTCGCCGACGCCTTCATCGCGGTCGGCGCGGTGCTGGTTGTCTTCGACGAACTCATCGGTTGGCGGCGCGAGGCCAAGCCCTCAAGCGATTGACCTGACCTTCCACCGCCATACAGTGCCATTCGAAAAGCCCGAGGAGAAAACATGCCCGAAACCTTCAAAGCCATCCTCGTTTCGCGCGACGCCGAGAAGAAGCAGTCGGTCGCGGTGACCGATCTCACCGAAGCCGACCTGATGGAAGGCGATGTTACCGTCGCCGTCGAGGCGACGACGGTGAACTACAAGGACGGCCTCGCCATATCGGGCAAGGCGCCGGTGATCCGCCGCTGGCCGCTGGTGCCGGGCATCGATTTCGCCGGCACGGTCGTCTCGTCCTCCCATGCCGACTGGCGCAAGGGGGACAAGGTCATTCTGAACGGCTGGGGTGTCGGCGAGACGCATTTTGGCGCCTATGCCGAGCGTGCCCGCGTCAAGGGCGACTGGCTGGTGCCGCTGCCCCAGGGGATGAGCCCGCATGATGCCATGGCGATCGGCACCGCCGGCTACACCGCCATGCTTTGCGTTATCGCGCTGGAACGGCATGGCATCGTGCCCGATCGCGGCCCGGTGGTGGTGACGGGGGCTGCCGGCGGCGTCGGCTCGGTCGCGGTCTCGATCCTGTCCAGCCTCGGCTACCATGTCATCGCCTCGACCGGCCGCAGCGCCGAGAGCCCCTATCTGATCGACCTGGGCGCCGCGGAAGTGATTGCGCGTGACGAGCTTGCCCAGCCGGCAAAGCCGCTCGCCAAGGAACGCTGGGCCGGCGGCGTCGACGCGGTTGGCAGCCATACGCTGGCCAACGTCCTTTCGATGACCTCCTATGGCGGCGCCGTCGCCGCCTGCGGCCTGGCCGGGGGCATGGATCTGCCGGCGAGCGTCGCCCCGTTCATCCTGCGCGGCGTTTCGCTGCTCGGCATCGATTCGGTGATGGCGCCGAAGGCGGTCCGCATGGAAGCGTGGCGCCGCATCGGCACGGACCTTGATCTCCAGAAGCTTGCCAGCCTATCCACGACCATCGGTTTCGACGGCATCATCGACGCCGCGCACGACATCGTCGACGGCAAGATCCGCGGTCGTGTGGTGGTGGACATGTGAGCTCCGTCGCCTGCGTTTTTGCACGAAAGGAAGGCAAAAACCGCGCGACCGCTAAAATTCGAACGATCAGCCGCAATTTTCCATAATCTCTGTCTGGCTAGGATTTCGTATGGTCACGGAATCCGGCATCAGAGAAACGGAGAGCGCCGAAAGCGTCGACGAGATCGGCCCAGAGCCGCCAAAGCGGCAGCTTGTCGCCGCGCCGCCGCTGGCGCCGGAACTGCCCGTCGCCAATCGTGAAGGCCTGCCGTTCCTGACGCTCGTCGCCGTCGTCGTGCTGGCAGGCCTGTCGCATCTGACCGGAGCGCCGATCTTCGTCACCGTTGGCCTTTTGGCGACCGGCATGGCCGGTCTTGCCATGCACCTGCGCGCCAAGCGCACTGAGCGCCGCACAGCCGCTCTGCTCGACGAGACCGCAGCTCGCAGCCGCGCCCAGATCGAGACACTGGCCGACCGCATGTGGGAGATGCAGGAGAGCGAGGAACGCTTTCGCGGGCTGATCGACGCGCTCGGCGATCTCGTCGTCCATCGCGACCGTGACGGCCACATCGTCTACGCCAACAAGGTTTTCGCCGATCTTGTCGAAACCGAACAGCGCGACCTTGCCGGCAGGACCCTGGCCGAACTCGGCATCGACGTCGGCATCGTTCCCGATGCTGCTTTTTCCGACCACGAATGCCTGAGCTCCACCGACGTCGCCATTAGCACGCCGAGCGGCTCGCGCTGGTTCTCATGGATCGAACTGTCCGTGCGCGACAAGGAGAGCGGCGCTGTCTCGCATCGCGCCATCGCCCGCGACATTACCGCCCGTAAGCAGGCCGAATCGTCGCTGATCACCGCCCGTGAGCGAGCCGAATATGCAAGCCAGGCCAAATCGCGCTTCCTCGCCACCGTCAGCCACGAGATCCGCACGCCGATGAACGGCATCATGGGCATGGCCAGGCTGCTGGCCGATACCAATCTCTCGCCCGAACAACGGACCTATGTCGGCGCCGTCTCGACCTCGGCCAGCGCGCTGCTGGCGCTGATCGAGGATCTGCTCGACTATTCAAAGATCGAGGCCGGCCGCTTCGATCCCGAACCGCAGCCGATGTCCGTGCGCGAGATCGCCGACAACATCGTCGAACTTTTGGCGGCGCGCGCCTTCGCCAAGAATATCGGCCTGGGTTGCCATGTCGAACCCGACGTGCCGCAGATGATCACCGCCGATCCGGGGAGGGTCAGGCAGGTGCTGCTCAACCTCATCGGCAACGCCATCAAGTTCACCGACAGCGGCGGCGTATTGGTGAGCATCGCCCGCGCCCGCACCGAAACCACCGACCGCATATGCTTCACGGTCGCCGACACAGGCCCCGGCCTGAGCGAGGACGACATGGAGCGCATTTTCGAGGAATTCGAACAGGCTGACGGCACGTCGACCCGTGTGCATGGTGGCGCTGGTCTCGGCCTTGCCATCTCCAAGCGCCTGGCGATCGCCATGGGCGGTACGATTTCGCTGTCGAGCCGGCTCGGCCAGGGTTCCGAATTCGTCTTCGAAATCCCCGCAGTGTCGGCCATCGAAGCGCCACAGAACCGCCAGAGCGCGCTGTCGGGCCGGCGCGCGGTGATCCTGTCGAAGAACGCCATCGAGGCGGATGCCATCGCTCGAACCATCCGCGCCAATGGCGGTATGGTCGATCTGGCCGCGACCGCCGCCCAGGCAGCTCCCTTCGCCGAAGGCTGCGACGTGCTTCTGGTCGACGCGGCCATGGAGGACAGCGACGGCAGGTTGCTCAAGCGCCTTCGTCAGAGCGGCTTTGCCGATTGCGAGGCGATCACGCTGATCGCGCCGACTGACCGCGGCATGCTGGGCGAGTTCCGCGCCAGCGGCTACGCCACCTTCCTGGCAAGGCCGGTGCGCGGCGAGACGTTGCTGCGCGTGCTTTTGACCAGCAGCGTGCCCACCCTCACCCAACCGCAGCCGGAAAAGCCCGGCGCGCTATCCGTCCGCGCCATTGGGCTCCGCCAGCAGGGCCTGTCCGTGCTGATTGCCGAGGACAACGACATCAACGCCATGCTTGCCCGCGCCACGCTGCTGAAGGCCGGGCATCGGGTGAAAGTGGTCAGCAACGGCAAGGCCGCCGTCGAGGCCGTCACCGGAACCGGCCACAAGCATCGCTTCGACGTGGTGCTGATGGACCTGCACATGCCGGTGATGGACGGGCTGGACGCCATCGCCGCCATCCGCCGGCACGAGGAGGAAACCGCCATACCGCCGGTTCCGATCATGGTGCTGTCGGCGGACAGTCAGGAAAAGACCCGCCACGCCGTGCTCGCCCATGGCGCCAGCGGCTTCGTCACCAAGCCGCTCGACCCGGACGCGCTTGTCCATGCGGTCGAGGGCCAGGTGGCGGCCTGAGCCGCGAGTCGCGCCCCTTTCCTCACATGGCATAGCCGGTTGCAGGCATTACCCAGCCGGCGAAGTATTGCCCGTAACGCCGTATCACGGTACTGTCACAATCCTGTTGCACCTACACCGTATCCCCGTGCCAAGAGGGATGGCTCGAAGGAGAATCACTCGTGCATACAGTTATGCCGGAATGTGACACTCGGCCGAACGCCAGCAGCGCATTGCTCGTCGGGCGGAACGTCGATGCCGTCATAAAAGGCGCATCGCTCGGTCGCATCGGCAACCTCGAAGTGCGGCTCGCCCTCAACGAGGCTGAGATCGCCGCGGCCCAGGAAGTGCGTTACCGGGTATTCTACGACGAGCTTGGCGCCAGGAAGAACCTTTTCCAGGCGCAGGACTGCCGCGATGCGGACCGCTTCGATCCGCTCTGCGATCATTTGCTCGTCTTCGACACCTCGCTGTCCGGTCCCGAGCATCGCCGCATTGTCGGCACCTACCGCCTGCTGCGGCAGGAAATCGCGGCTGCGGCCGGCGGCTTCTATTCCGAGGGCGAATTCGAGCTGACCAAGCTCATCGCTCGCCATCCCGGCCAGCGTTTCCTCGAGCTCGGCCGCTCCTGCGTCTTGCCGGAATACCGCTCGAAGCGCACCATCGAGGCGCTCTGGCAAGGTATTTGGGCCTATATCAACCACTACGGGATCGGCGTGATGACCGGCTGCGCCTCGTTCCAAGGCACCGTGCCGGCGGCGCATGCCGAAGCGCTGACCTATCTCGCCAATCACTGCCGGACGAACTCGGCCTGGGACGTGCGCGCGGTCGCCGGGCGCTACTGTTCCATGGATTTGATGCCAATCGAGGCGGTCAACGCCAAGGCCGCGATCGCGGCGATGCCACCGCTGGTCAAGGGCTATCTGCGCGTCGGCGCGCGCATCGGCGACGGCTGCGTCATCGACCGCGAATTCTCGACGGTCGACGTGTTCGTGGTGATGCCGGTCAAGGAGATCGGCGCCCGCTACGTCAACTATTATGGCGGGGAAGCCCAGCGTTTCGCTGCGTGAGTAGCGGAGTATGAACACTACAGAGCCGCACGATTGATACGGCTCCTTGCCCTACTCCCTTGCTGCCCTACTCCTATTCCCTTAACTTAAGCATCCTTCTCAGCTTGCTCGTTCACCGGCCCTGGCTCGACCGGCGCTTCACCAGCCACATGCTTGGGACCGCCCTTGGCGACGCCGACCATGGCCGGCCGCAGCACACGCTCGCCGATCGAATAGCCTGGCTGCACGACCTGCACCACCGTGTTGGCCGGCACCTCCGGATTGGGCACCTCGAACATCGCCTGATGGAAATTCGGGTCGAACTTCTCGCCTTCCGGCTCGAGCTTCTTCACCCCATGCCGCTCCAGTGCCGATAGCATGGCGCGCTCGGTGATCTCGACGCCCTCGATCAGCGCCTTGAAGCCGGCATCGCCCGACGCCTTGGCCTCGGCCGGGATCGCATCCAGCGCGCGGCGCAGGTTGTCCGACACCGACAGCATGTCGCGGGCGAAATTGGCAACCGCATAGGCACGCGCGTCGTGCACGTCGCGCGCGGTGCGGCGGCGCAGATTCTCCATCTCGGCAGCGACGCGGAGCGCACGGTCCTTCAACTCGTCGTTTTCCTTCAGCAGCCGCACAAGCGCTTCATAATCGCCGTCGACGCCGCGGTCCGTGCGCTCGATGGCGTCCTCGGCCGTCTCGGCTTCATCGGGCGCGCGTTCGTCTTTTGCCTGGTCGCTCATCGCCATTTCCCGTCATTTCGAATGATGTGGATTTGTGCCCGATATCGAGGTTTGGCGGCCAAAAATCAAGAGGGCAAGCGATACTGGAGATGCCGCTCGCGCTTTGGCGACGCCTCATGAAGACCTTTCGATATTAATTCAAATTTTACTGTACCCGCCGGCATTGCTTGCCAAGATGCTGCGATGGGGGAACCATTCGTCCGCTGGAAGAGTTTCGAAGCCGACACAGGATTTTGAGATGACGACCCGCAATAATAGCGACCGTAACAACAATGGCGCCCGCAACGATGACAAAAGGCGTGAAAGGCTCGCAGCCGGCGTCAGGCGCCAGTTCGGCACCGAGGCAACGATGCGCTTTCTACGCGCGTTGCCGGCATTTCGGACGGAGAATGACATTCCCGATCGTTTCAGGGAATTGCTCGACCGCCTGGACGGCATCGAGAGCAGCGTAGCCGCCGATAGCCGCCGGCGATAGACGGACATACACGCCCGTCGTTCCGTGCCACCGGAACCCAAGCATGCCCTTTCCGCATTGCAGCACCTTGCGCATCGCGCGACAATTACGCGCAGTAATTCTGCGTGATCTCTGCCTTGCGGCAGCGGGATGGCCCGTCTATGCTCTCTAATGAACATGATTTCCCTCGAAGCTGTGGCGAACAGCAAACGTGCCTGGTTGAAAATCCTGGCGCGCTACAAGACGCCGGACAGGCGCCGCAGCGCCGTTGAACTTGCCATCACCCTAATCCCTTTTGCCACGCTATGGGCCTTGTCCTCAGCTGCCTATGCCTACGGCCATTGGTGGGGCCTGATCCTCATCCTTCCGGCGGCCGGCTTTCTGGTGCGGATATTCATGATCCAGCACGATTGCGGCCATGGCGCCTTCTTCGCCAATCGCACCGTCGACGACTGGATTGGCCGTAGCCTCGGCGTCCTGACGCTGACACCCTACGATTGCTGGCGGCGCGCTCACGCAACCCATCATGCCAACGCCGGCAATCTCGACGAACGCGGCATGGGCGATATCACGACGCTGACCGTCGCCGAATACCGGCAGATGCCCTGGCAAGGCCGCCTTGCCTATCGTCTCTATCGTCACCCCCTGGTCATGTTCGGCCTTGGCCCGATATGGCTCTTCATATTCGAGCAGAGGCTGCCGATCGGCATGATGCGGGGCGGCCTGACGCCTTGGGTGTCATCCATGGCCACCAATCTCGCCATCGCGCTTGCTGCTGCGATCCTCATCTGGTTCGTCGGCCTTGGCGCCTTCCTGGTCGTCCACTTGCCGATCGTCATCCTGGCCGGTTCGGCCGGCATCTGGCTGTTCTACATCCAGCACCAGTTCGAGGAGACCGAGTGGGCAAAAGATTCCGAGTGGGAATTCCAGCATGCGGCGCTGCACGGTTCCTCATATTATGACCTGCCGCCGGTGCTGAACTGGTTCACCGGCAATATCGGCGTCCACCACGTGCACCATCTCTCCGCCAAGGTGCCATGCTACCGGCTGCAGGAAGTGCTGAGGGACTACCCGGAACTGCGCCAAATCGGCCGCATCACGCTTGTCGAGAGCCTGCGCTGCGTCAAGCTGGCGCTGTGGGACGAGAACCGCAGGAAACTGGTGTCGTTCCGCGAAGCGCGGATGGCTGCGTAAAAACACCCCGCCGCACCACAGGTGCGGCGGTGCTTGCAAGGCCTGGCTCAAGCCGCCTTGCGTTCGGCGCGCATCAACATCTCGCCGTGCTGGATCTCGGTGCCGAGGACTTTCAGGCATTCGCGCATGAAGGCGGCAAGGCCCGGCCAGCCCTTGGCTGACACCAGGTTGCCGTCGACATGGGCGCCGGTCGGTGAGACATCGATGTAGGTGCCGCCGGCGAGCGTGACTTCCGGCTCGCAATACTGGAGCGCCGCGACTTCCCTGCCGCGCACGACGCCGTCGACCGCGATCAGAACCTGCGCACCGTGGCAGATTGTGAAGATCGGCTTGCCGGTCTCGTGGAAATGCCGCACCAGCGCCTGCACGCGCTTGTCGATACGGATATATTCCGGCCCACGTCCGCCTGCGGCGTAAACGGCATCGTATTCGGCCGGGTTCACCTCGGAAAAGGTCTTGTTGAGGATGTAGTCGTGGCCAAGCTTTTCCGTATAGGTCTGGTGGCCCTCGAAGTCGTGAAGCGAGGTCTTCAGAATGTCGCCCGCTTTCTTGTCGGGGCACACGACATGGACAGTGTGGCCGACCGCATGCATGGCCTGTTCAAAGACGAAAATCTCGTATTCCTCGCTGAATTCGCCAACGAGCATCAATATCTTCTTACCAGCCATTCCCGGTTCCTCCCTTGGCGATATTTATTTCGGATGGCGAAATAATAGGCCTATCCTAAGGGCAGGATGGTGAAAATAAAAGACTGAATCTGCAAAGTGGTCCGACCAGATTCGGCGATCAGTTGGCGCGCACCCGCCGCCAGGAATAGTTGGGGCCCTTGGCCTCCGGCTTCACGGTCGGCTGATAGGAGAGCGGCAGACCGCCGGTGCGGCCTTCCTCGAGCCGCTTCAAAAGCACCGGATGCGACACTTCGAACTCGTCGAAGCCGAGACGCAGCATATGCGGCAACTGGTCGACCAGAACTTGCCCGGTGGCGCGGATCGCGCCTTCGAAATGATGGCGGCTGCGCAGCAGTTCGCCCTTGGAGAAGGAACGGCCGTCACTGAATGCCGGGAAGGCCAACGCCACCAGCGATACCTGGTCGAGCAGGCCTGCGATCTTTTCGAGCTGGTCGCCAGGCTGGAGCAGCACGCCAAGGCGTTCCTTCGCCGACCGGCGCACCGCCGGGTCGAGGTCGAGAAATATTTGCAGAGGCAGGATGAAACGGCCATTGCCGGACAGCGCATCGGCACTTTCGGCATGGGTCCACTCGTCCTCGCGAAAACCCTTCGGGGTCCAGAGGCGGATGGCGATCTCTGGCGTCGGTTCGGTCATCAAAAAATTCCTAAAGCCCAAAAGAATCCTAGGGTGTGTTGAGATTCAGGTCAGGCCGAGCCGAGAATGGTGGCTTCCGAGAACCGGAGCGGAGCGTACTCTGGGTACGTGAGCACCGGAAGCGCAGGAAACCGCCGTTCGCAGGCCGGCTGAATATCAACATACCCTAAAGCGATGCGTCGGTCAGCGACTTCTCCAGCCCCGACAGATGGATGCCGCACTCCGTCTTGGCATGCCCCGCCCAGCGGCCGCTGCGTGCGTCCTCGCCCGGCTGCACCGGCTGCGTGCACGGAAAGCAGCCGATCGACAAATAGCCATAGGCGACCAGCGGATTTTCACGCAGCGCATGCGCGCGCATATAGTTGGCCTGGTCGGCGGTCGTCCAATGCGCCAGCGGATTGATGCGGATGCGCGAGCCGACCGCCTCGAACACCGGAAGCGCTGCCCGCGTCGTCGCCTGGAAGCGCTTGCGGCCGGTGAACCAGGCGCGGAACGGCTCGACGCCGCGCGCCAGCGGCTCGACCTTGCGGACATCGCAGCAGGCGTCGGTGTCGGTCTCGTTCAGATTGCCGGTCGGATCGATCCGTTCGAGCGCCGCCTCGTCGGGCGTGATCACCCGGATATCGGTCAGCCCGAAATCGGCGACGAGCGCGTCGCGATAGCCGAGCGTCTCCTCGAAATGCTTGCCGGTGTCGAGGAAGATCACCGGCAGCGTCCGGTCGATCTTGGCGATCATGTGCAGCAGCACCGCCGAATCCGCGCCGAAGGACGAAACCGCGGCGATTTCATCGTGAAAGAATTCCCGGGCCGACCGCTCGATGATCTCCAGCGGCTTCAGATGACCATAGAGCGCATCGAGCCCCGCCGCTTCGGCGGCGACGCCGGCCTCGACGTCGACAATACGGTCAAGCGGCCTTGGTTTCGCCAGCATAGAGCGCCTCCTTGAACGGCGCGGGACCGACACGGCGGTAGGCGTCGATGAACTTTTCGTGTCTGTCGAGCCGAAGGCCGAGATAGGTCTCGACAATCTGCTCGATGGCATCGGTGATCTCTTCCGAACTGAAGCCGCGGCCGATGATCTCGCCGACCGAAGTGTTCTCGTCGGCCGAACCGCCAAGCGTGACCTGATAGAGTTCGGCGCCCTTCTTCTCGACACCGAGGATACCGATATGGCCGACGTGGTGATGGCCGCAGGCGTTGATGCAGCCGGAGATCTTCAGCTTCAGTTCGCCGATCTCGCGCTGCCGCTCGAGCGACGCGAAACGGTTCGAGATTTCCTGCGCTATCGGAATCGAGCGCGCCGTGGCCAGCGCGCAATAATCGAGGCCAGGGCACGAGATGATGTCGGTGATCAGGTTTGAATTGGCCGTCGCCAGTCCGATGTCGACCAGAGCGTCATAGATAGCCTTGAGGTCGGCGCGCGCGACATGCGGCAGGATCAGGTTCTGCTCGTGGCTGACGCGCAGCTCGTCGAAGGCATATTTTTCGGCAAGGTCGGCAACTGCTTCCATCTGGCTGTCGGAGGCATCGCCCGGCGCTTCGCCGATACCCTTGAGCGAGATGGTCACGGCGGCGTAATCGGGATGGCGATGGGTCACCACGTTCTGGTCGAGCCATTCCGAAAAACTCTTGGAATCGAGGCGGGCAAGCTTGACCGCTTCGTCGCCTTCCGGCCGCTCGACCAGCGCCGGTGGCGCGAAATAGGCATCGATGGCGCGGATGTCGGCTTCCGGCAGCTTCAGATCCGCATCCTTCAGCTCCTGCCATTCGGCCTCGACCTGGCGGGTGATCTCCTCGACGCCGGTCTCGTGGACGAGGATCTTGATGCGCGCCTTGTATTTGTTGTCGCGGCGGCCGTAGAGGTTGTAAACGCGCAGGATCGCCGTGCAGTAGGACAGAAGGTCGGCCTCGGGCAGGAAGTCGCGTATCTTCTTGGCGATCATCGGCGTACGGCCCTGGCCGCCGCCGACATAGACGGCGAAACCGAGTTCGCCGGCTGCGTTCTTCTTCAAATGCAGGCCGATGTCATGCGTCTGGATGGCGGCGCGGTCGCGCTCGGCACCGGTCACCGCGATCTTGAATTTTCTCGGCAGGAACGAGAATTCCGGATGCACCGACGACCATTGGCGCAGGATTTCCGCATAGGGGCGCGGGTCGGCAACCTCGTCGGCGGCGGCCCCGGCAAAGTGGTCGGCGGTGACGTTGCGGATGCAGTTGCCGCTGGTCTGGATGGCGTGCATCTCGACACTCGCCAGATCGGCCAGGATCGCCGGAATGTCCGACAGCGCCGGCCAGTTGAACTGGATGTTCTGGCGCGTCGTGAAATGGCCGTAGCCCTTGTCGTATTTGCGGGCGATGTGGCCGAGCATGCGCAACTGCTTGCTGTTCAGCGTGCCGTAAGGCACCGCGATGCGCAGCATATAGGCGTGGAGCTGCAGGTAGACGCCGTTCATCAGCCTCAGCGGCCGGAACTGATCCTCGGTGATCTCGCCCGCAAGCCGCCGCGCGACCTGGTCGCTGAACTCGGCGACGCGGGCCTGGACAAAATCGTGATCGAACTCATCGTAACGGTACATGTCTGGTCTTTCCGGGCGCGTCCGCCCGCTTAAATCAATGTCGCGATCTACGCCGCCCGGGCAGCTTGCGGGCGGGCCTGCTTGCCCAGATCGTTGCGGTTGGTCGGGCCGGCGGCGCGGATTTTTTCACGCAGACGAACCGGCACGACCACGCCATTGGCGACGGTCACGTCGATCAGGTTGAGGTCGACCACTTCATTGTTGGCAAGAGCCGTGGCGCCGATCGCCTCCAGCCGGTCTTCGGCCGCCTTGTCGTCGGCGAGATCGGCATTGTCGATGGTCTCGGCCCAGCCGCCATTGGCGTACCAGACTGCTTCGCCATCGGCGAGGCGGTTTGCGGTCAGAACTTTCATCGTTTGGCTCCTTCGGCGGCTGTTTGGGCCGCGCCTTCATGCCTGTGTGCCGCGAGCGGCTCGGAACGTTCAAAGTTGGCGCCGGCGACTGCATCGCCGATGATCGTCATGACCGGGCCGGCAAGATCGGCGCGAACCTCCAGCGACGGCAGGTCGGCGAGCGTGCCATGGAAACGGCGGCGGTTGGCAAGGCTGGCATTCTCGACCACGGCGACCGCCGTATCCGGCGACAGGCCCGCCTCGATCAGCCGGCCGGCAACCTCGGCCGCGACCGAGCGGCCCATATAGACGGCGACCGTGGCGCCGGAAATGGCGAGCTTGGCCCAGTCGGGCAGCGAATTTCCCTTGAGGTCGTGCCCGGTGGTGAACACCATCGACGACGACACGCCGCGCAGCGTCAGCGGCAGCTCGAAATCGGCGGCGGCGGCGAAGGCCGCGGTGACGCCCGGAACCACCTCATAAGCGATGCCGGCATCGCGAAGTGCCGCCATTTCCTCGCCCGCGCGCCCGAACACCAGCGGATCGCCGGATTTCAGCCGCACGACGCGCTTGCCGTCGCGGCCGAGTTCGATCAGCAGCGCGTTAATCTCGGCCTGGCTCTTGGTGTGGCAGCCCTTTCGCTTACCCACCGGCAGGCGCTCGGCGTCGCGGCGGCCCATGGCGACGATCGCCTCCGGCACCAGCGCGTCATGGACGATGACATCGGCTTCCATCAGCAGGCGGTGGGCGCGCAACGTCAGCAAGTCCTCGGCGCCCGGGCCTGCCCCCACCAGGGCAATGTGGCCCGACGACGGTGCATTCGAGAGCAACAGGTCGACGGCGGCATCATGCGCCTGCGAAAACTGGCCGGCCTCCATGGCGCGGGCCGGTGCGCCGCCGAAGAAGTCGCTCCAGAAGCGTCGCCGGGCATTGCCTTTCGGCAGCAATCTCTCGGCGGCACCGCGCAACGAGGCAGCAAGCGAAGCAAGCGGCCCAAGCGACGGCGACAGCATGCGGTCGATCCTGCTGCGCAGCATCTGGGCAAGCACCGGGCCGGCCCCTTCCGTGCCAACGGCAATGGCGACCGGCGCGCGGTTGACCAGCGCCGGCGTGAAGAAATCGCACAGGTCCGGCCGGTCGACGGCATTGACCGGGATACCCAGCCGACGCGCATCCTCGGCAACGCGGCGGTCGAGCGCCTCGTCGGCGCTGGCGGCAAACACCATCACCGCGCCATCGATCTGCGCGGCGTCGTAGGCGGCAGCGATGTGCGCGGCGCCATTCGCGGCGATAAAGGCCAGCAACTCGGCCTCGGCGGCATCGGCGATGATGCGCAGCACGGCAGTCGACTGGCCGATCAGCCGCGCCTTTGCCAGAGCCTCCTGGCCGCCGCCGACGATGGCCACGGCTTCCCCCTCGACCCGCATGAAGACGGGAAAGGCGTTGAGCTTGGAGGTGGCCTGCGGCATGGCGAGCTGAATCCTAAAATACGCTGTCGGTTCTACGCGCAAGCGCGAAAAAGCAGAAGGAACGCACTCGCGCATCGCTTCGTGCGAAGCAATCGCTTTTCCGCAAGCACCAGAGGCAGGAGAAAAAAATTCCACACCCATGAGTGGAGCGGATCCAGGCCGCTGTTGCCGGCCTTGATCTGCGGCCGTTCTACCGGCAATCGAGGTGTATCACAAAACACTTTTTTCTAAATTCTACTAATCTGGTAGATTAAAGCCACCATGCACTGAATACCGTCATCCCCGGTTAGTTGGCTGGCTCGCTCGCTGTTCTTGTCGTCACCGGAACATTCCTGCCTCGGCGCGCGTTTGCCATGCGAACCGGAGCCTGGCTGCTCGGCTGCGGCAACGGCTCCAGAGACGGGCCAAGAAACCATGAGAAAAACCAGGAAAAAGGAGCGCTCCGTGAACAACCTCAAGCTGAAACATGGTCTGTGGGTCGTGGTAGCCGACGGCGAGAAGGCGTTATTCCTCGAGAACCATGGTGACACCCAATATCCCGACCTTCAGGTCGTGCAGGAGATGGAGCAGGTGAACCCGGCGACGCGAGAGCAAGGCTCGGACCGCCCCGGCCGCTACAGCGACGGCCCTTCCATCCACCGCAGCGCGGTCGAGGACACTGACTGGCATCGTCTCGGCAAGGAGCGTTTCGCCGATGAAATTGCCGAGCGGCTGTACAAGCTCGCGCATCGCGGCGCCTTCAAGGAGATGGTGCTGATCGCACCGCCGCAGGTGCTGGGCGAGATCCGCAGAAAACTGCACAAGGAAGTTGCCGAGAAGATAACAGTGGAAATTCCGAAGACGCTGACCAACCACACCATCGTCGACATCGAGAACCTGCTGCAGGCGGCCTGATAGCGGGCATCAGGCGCAAACCGTTTCTTCTTTGCAGCAACCATGCCAGCCCCGAGGCGGCTCGCCTTCTGCGATCTTTGTCGCCGATTTCATGGCATTGCGGGTTGCCTCGCGGCTACCCGAGCCCGCACCGCCAACCCGAAGATCGACGTCATCGCCCGCGCCCATTCCGATGCCGAGGTCGAGCATCTCAAGGGGCTCGGAGCCGATACGGTGATCATGGGTGAGCGCGAGATCGCCCGTGGGATTGTGGAAGAGGTGATGGAGGGCGGGGCAGAGCCGAAGGCGGCGGTTGCTTAACTCGCCAGCGTTCGCTCACACGTGCTGGCCGCCGTTGATGTGGATTTCCGAACCGGTCACATAGGACGCCTGCTGCGAGCACAGGAAGAAGATGATGTCGGCGACTTCGGCCGTGGTGCCCAGCCGCCGCAGCGGGATCGTCTCGACGATCTTTTCCGTGCCCGGTGACAGGATCGCTGTGTCGATCTCGCCGGGTGCGATCGCGTTGACGCGGATGCCGTGCGGGCCGAAATCATGCGCCATTTCGCGCGTCAGCGAGCCGAGCGCCGCCTTCGACGTCGCATAGGCGGTGCCGGCGAAGGGATGCACGCGGGTACCGGCGATCGAGGTGACGTTGACGATCGAGCCTTTGGCCGACGCCAGTTCCCTGAACAATCCTCGCGCCAGCATGATCGGCGCGAAGAAATTGACCTGGAACACGTCGCGCCAGACATGCATCGGCGTGTCGATCGAATTCATGCGGCTGTTGTCGCCCTCGAGCTTCGGCGAAATGCCGGCATTGTTGACCAGCGCATGAAGCTGGCCGCCATGCGCCTCCAGCCGATGGCGGATTTCCGAGATCGCGATGCCGACATCCTCCTGGTCGGCGAGGTCGACCTTGATATGGTCCTCGGGACCGGCCGGCCACGGGCAGTCCTCGGCAAAGGCCTGGCGCGAGCAGGTGATGACGCGCCAGCCTTCGCGCGAGAACCGCTTGACCGTGGCATGGCCGATGCCGCGGCTGGCGCCGGTCAGCACGATTGTTTTTCTGGTGTCGGTTTCGGCCATGTCGCGGTCTCCAAACTGGAGATGTAGCCGAACACCGTCGCGATGGCGAGGGCTCAGCCGCCGGTGAGGATGTCGAGGATCGAGGTCTGCCGCTTCTTGACCGGGCCGCCGACATCGCCGGGCGGCACCGGGTGCTTGATCGATGCGGTGGTGCCGTCACCGCCCGGCATGCCGAAGCCGCCGGCATCGACCGTTTCGGCGGGACGCGCGGCGCGGGCAGGCGACGTTTTTTGGGCGGACGGCGCGGATTGGCCAACCGAGACGGACGGAACCGGTTGCGGCGTGTTGGACGGAATTTCGTCCTGCACGATCGTATCCGCGGGCGTCGACCTCCATGTCCCGGGCAGCGGCCGCACCGGCACGCCTTCATGGGCGGCGACCATGAACTCATGCCAGGCCTGCGCCGGCAGCGCGCCGCCGGTGACCTTCTTCATCGGGCTTCCATCGTCGTTGCCGAACCAGACACCGGTGGTGAGATTGGCTGTATAGCCGATGAACCAGGCGTCGCGCGAATTCTGGCTGGTGCCGGTCTTGCCGGCGGCCGGCCAGGCAAAAGCCGCCTTCCTGGCAGTGCCGATTTCGACCGTGCCTGTCATCATCGAGTTCATCATGCCGACGACTTCCGGCTTGACGACGCGCGGGGCGCCGCCGCCATTGTTGGCGTAGAGCACCTTGCCGCCGGCTGTCGTCACGCGGCGGATGAAATGGACTTCCGGCCGGTAGCCGCCATTGGCGAAGGGGACATAGGCCGACGTCAATTCCAGCGGCGTCACTTCAGAGGTGCCGAGCGCGATCGAGGTGTTGGCCGTGAGGTCGGTCTGGATGCCCATGCGGTGCGCCGCCTCGATGACGGCGTCAGGCCCGACTTCCATGGTCAGCTGGGCGGCCACTGAGTTCAGCGATTTCGCCAGCGCCGTCGCCAGCGTCACCTTGCCGAAATACTTGCCGCCGTAATTGGTTGGCGTCCATTTGCCTATTCTGATCGGCGCGTCATTGCGCACGCTGTCAGGCGTGCGGCCGGTTTCCAGTGCCGCCATGTAAACAAAGGGCTTGAACGCCGAACCCGGCTGGCGGCGCGCCTCTGAGGCGCGGTCGAACTGGCTGGTCGAATAATCGTAACCGCCGACCATGGCACGTACCGCACCGGAATTGTCGATCGACACCAGCACGCCCTGGCTGGCATTGAGCTTCTTGCCGCTCCCGTCGACCAGCCGGCGGATCGATTGTTCGGCGAGCTTCTGCAGCGTGAGGTCGACGGTGGTGTCGACGATGATGTCGCCGCGCACGTCGCCGATCAGTTCGGGCAGTTCTTCCATGATCGTGTCGGCGACATAATTTTCCGAGCCCGTCCAGTAGGATGCCACCCGCGTCGCCGGCCCACTCATCGCCGTGGTCAGTTCCTTGCCGTTGATCATGCCTTCGTCGCGCATGGCGGCGAGGACAAGCTGCGAGCGCTGCTCGGCCGCCTTCGGGTCACGCGCCGGAGACAGTCGCGACGGCGCCTTCAGCAGGCCAGCGAGGAGCGCGGCCTCGGGCAGCGTGACATCGCGCGCGCTCTTGCCGAAATAGCGGCGCGAAGCCGCTTCGACACCATAGGCGCCGGAGCCGAAATAGACCCGGTTGAGATACATTTCGAGGATCTGGTCCTTGGTGTGCTTGTGCTCGAGCCACAGCGCCAGAAGCACCTCCTGCACCTTGCGTTCCAGCGTACGATCGGGCGTCAGGAACAGGTTTTTCGCCAATTGCTGGGTCAGCGTCGAGCCGCCCTGCGAAAAACGGCCGCCGAGAACGTTGGCCACCATGGCTCTGGACAGACCGATGGGATCGATGCCCAGATGAGAATAGAAGCGGCGATCTTCGATGGCGATGACGGCCTCGGGAATATAGGTCGACATTTCATGCAGGCCGACGGCTTCGCCGCCGCTCATGCCGCGATTGGCGAGCAGCTTTCCGTCGACGGAGACGATCCTGATGTTGGGCGCGCGGTCGGGTATGGCCCAGGTGGTGGCCGCCGGCATTTTCGCACCGTAGTAGACGACGATGCCGGCGGTGGCGATGCCACCCCAGATGGCCAGCACGAAGCACCAGTAGAACAGCCGGCCGAGCACGCCAAACAGGCCGCGCCGGCTTTTGCCGCGTCTGCGGCGCGACGATTTCGCCTTGGCCGATTGGCGCTTTGCAGAGGTCTTGCGGTTGCTCGGCACGACGCGATCCTCCTCGCTCACCGAAAAACCGGCCGAGGATTTCGCCCGTGGCGGGCCCTCGAAGCTGGGTTCGATGCGGTTGTCTCTGCGGTTCGCCATGCGCTGTGCCGTCTGTCCCCGTGCCTATGGCGTTCGGGGTGAAGAGTAGATGCGGCGGTTTAAAGGCAGGTTAAGTCTGGCTCGAGCGCCGCAGCCGGTCGACCGGTTATCGATGCCAGCGAGAAGAAGGCCAGCGTCTGCTCTTCGCAGGTCACCGCCACGACGCTGTTCGAACGATCGATGTCGAGACCCTTCGGACCACCTTCTTCGACACTGGCCCTGCCGCGCCCGAATGTCTCGTCGTCAAGGACGGCAACGGAGCGAGAGGGCATACGGCTACCGCTCCAGCCCGCGTCACGGTCGTAGACGTGAAGCAGTGGACTGCCTGCATCGGCGACAAGGATCTGCCGGTCATCGCCCGTAAAACGCAGGCCATGCGGATAATTGGCGTTCTGCAGGATTCCGACGGGTTCGGTATCCGGTCCCAGCGGCGCGGACATTCTGTAGATCTTCACATCGTTTGTGCCGTGACTGCTGACGGCGATCCATTGGCCATCATGGCTGACGGCTATGCCGTCGGGTATGGTCAGGCCGCGCTTCAGAAGGGGGTGGTTTTTCCACGCGCGGTAGCCCCACCGGTCGACGACGTGGCGCGTGACCCTGTCCCTGTAGTTGTTGCAGACCAGGAGGCTGACCCGGCCACGCGACTCCTGCCTGGCCACGATCGAACCTGGCGTTTTCAGCTTGCAAAACAGCCCGCCCTTGATCTCGCGAATGGGTACAATGTCGCACTGGCGGCCGGCTGGTTCTCCCGATGGCAGGGCAAATATCGCAACAAGCCCATTGCGATTGGCGATCACCAGGGTTCGGTCATCGATGAAATCGAGACCGTGGACCTCGCCCAAGCTTTTCGACGTCAACTCCATGAAGTCATGGACGGTGACTTGCGGACCACTCGGCGCCGCATCGACGTCGACCCGCAGGATCAAACAGCGCCTTCGCGCATATCCCGCAATTGCCAGCAGCCGATTGTCCGGCGAAAAGCGCAAATCTTCCGTGCGTCCGATGGTCGAGAGCGCGGCTCGTACGGCATCGCTGGCTTTGAAGTCGATCCGGGCTATCACCTGAGAGTGTGACCTGAAGGGCTCGAATAGTCGATATGGGTGGTCATCGGCACCTTTTGCCGCGCCAGACCCGGCGCACTCAGTTCTCCTGGATCGAAATACCCTTGTCGTCGATCTTGAGCTCGACGCCCTTCGGCTTGGTTTGCTCGCGATAGACGTAGGTGCCGAGCGCGATGACCACGACGACGAGCGCGCCGATGATGAGATAGAGCATGTTCTGTTTCATGGCGCGCCCTTGATGTCCTTCGATGGATCAGGCCTGCTTCACCAGCTTGATCAGCACGAGTAGGATGACCGCGCCGATCGTGGCGTGGATAATGGAGGCAAATATGCCACCGCCTATGGCGAACCCCAGCCTTGGGAAGAGCCAGCCGGCAATCAACGCGCCGACGATGCCGACGACGATATTGCCGACCAAGCCGAGGCCGAAACCCTTGACGATCAGGCCGGCGAGCCAGCCGGCGATGGCACCGATGATGATGAAGACAAGCAGGCTCTCAACACCCATTTGCAAATCCCTCCTGAGCGGACGGTCGCGGAGCAGGAAGCTCCGAATCGATCTCCGGTTGCAATTGGCCCAAGCTATTGGAAAGTAGCCGGCCCCGCCAGCGGCGTCATTCGTCCCAGCGGCGTCATTCGTCGTCATCATCCCCGGATGCGGGCCGCCAGCTGATCGGCTCGATCTTCTTTTGCGTATGGCCGTCCGTATAGGCCCACCAGCCGGCGTCGTTCTCATCCCAGTCGCCGCCGGCCGCCTTCAGCCGGTCGAGCGACCGGTATTGCGCAATGGATTCGTTGATCACGCCGTCGCTGTCCTTCCAGGTGACGGTGACCTTGGAGCCATCCTTCGGCGCCGTTTCGATGGGTTTTCTGGCAGCCATTTCATCCTCTCCATGGACCGACAGAACGTCGCAGCGAACACCTGGTTCCACCTTAACTGTGGGCGAAGATGTCTGCCTCACCCCAGCCCATCAGGTCGAGTTTCGCACGCGTCGGCAGGAAGCGGAAGCAGGCCTCTGCCTCCTTGGTCCGCTTCTCGCGCGCCAGTCGCGCCGCCAGCACATCGCGCAGCCGGTGCAGATAGAGCACGTCGGAGGCGGCATATTCGAGTTGTTCGGGCGACAGCGTCTCCGCCGCCCAGTCCGACGATTGCTGCACCTTCGACAGGCTGACGCCAAGAAGCTCAAGGCAGATGTCCTTCAACCCGTGCCGGTCGGTGTAGGTTCGGGTCAGCCGCGAGGCGATCTTGGTGCAGAACACCGGCTCCGGCATGACGCCGAAGGCGTTATAGAGCACGGCGAGATCGAAACGGCCGAAATGGAAAAGCTTGGTTATGCTGCGGTTCTTGAGCAGGCTGACGAGGTTCGGCGCCTTGTTCTGGCCGGGCGCGATCTGGATGACGTCGGCGGTACCGTCACCCGGCGAGATCTGCACCACGCAAAGCCGGTCGCGATGCGGATTGAGGCCCAGCGTCTCCGTGTCGATGGCGACCGCCCCAACGTCGTAATGCAACAGCCCGGGCAGGTCGTTTTTGTGGAAACGGATATCGCTCATCGTCTTCTCCGGTCGCGGCGTGCTCCGTCCTCGCCGCGATCCGATGAAAAATCAACAGAAAGTTGAATTCTTGTCCTATCAGCGTGTCAGCGCATCGAGAATGCGCGCCCAGGAGCGTTGTCCCTTGTGGAAGGAGCTCATCTCGTATTTCTCGTTCGGCGAATGGATGCGGTCATCGTCGAGGCCGAACCCGACCAGCAAGGATTCGATGCCGAGATAGGTCTGGAAATCGCCGACCACCGGGATCGAGCCGCCGCTTCCGGTCGTCACCGCCGGCTTCGGCCACTCGTCGGACAGCGCGTCCTTGGCCTTGGCGAGAAACGGCGAGTCGTAGGAAAGCTGGATCGCCGGCGAGCCGCCATGCGGATGGAAATCGACTGAGCAGTCGGCCGGGATGCGCTCCCTGACGAAGGCCTGGAAAGCGGCGCGGATCTTTTCCGGATTCTGCTTGTGGACGAGACGGAAGGACACTTTTGCCGAGGCTTCCGCCGCGATCACCGTCTTGAACCCCTTGCCGGTATAGCCGCCGGTAATGCCGTTGAACTCGGCCGTCGGCCGCGCCCAGGTGAGTTCGAGCACCGAGCGGCCCTTTTCGCCGGACGGGATCGACAGGCCGACAGGCCCAAGGAACGTTTCGGCAGTCTCGCCGAGAGTCTCCCATGACTTCAGGACCTGCGAAGGCGTCTCCTCGACACCGTCGTAGAAACCCGGAATGGTGACATGGCCATCCTTGTCGTGGATGTCGGCCAGGATCCTGGCCAGGATGCGGATTGGATTGGCGGCGGCACCGCCATAAAGACCCGAATGCAAGTCGCGGTCGGCGGCTTTCACCGTGATCTCCTCGCCGACCAGCCCGCGCAGCGCGACGCAGATCGATGGCGTATCGCGGTCCCACATGCCGGTGTCGCAGACAAGCGCGAAGTCGGCCTTGAGTTCCGCCGCGTTTGCCTCGAGGAACGGCTTCAGTGATGGCGAGCCGGACTCCTCCTCGCCCTCGAACAGGATCGTGATGCGGCACGGCAGCGCGCCATGCACCTGCTTCCAGGCACGGCAAGCCTCGACGAAGGTCATCAGTTGCCCCTTGTCGTCGGCCGAACCACGTCCCGTGATCACCTGATGGCCGGGCTCGATCTCCTTGACCGAAGGTGCGAAGGGGTCGCTATCCCAGAGTTCGATCGGGTCGACCGGCTGCACGTCGTAATGGCCGTAGAACAAGACATGCGGTGCGCCCGCCGGCCCGTCATGCTGCGCGACCACCATCGGATGGCCTGAAGTGTCGCGCACGCTGGCGTCGAACCCGATCAGCTTGAGCTCCGCCACCAGCCATTCCGCCGCCTTGCGGCAATCCGCGGCATAGGCCGGATCGGTCGAGATCGACTTGATCCCGAGCAGGCCGAACAGGCGCTCCAGGCTCTCGTCGAGGTTTTTGTCGAGGCGGTCGAGGACGGGGGAAATTCTGGACATTTTTATCAGGCCTTTCGATTCTGAGCGGCAACCCTAAAGCTGCGAGGCAGAAACGAAAAGCCGGCGGCGTTGGGCCACAGGGCAATCGGGTGAAGGAAAAAGTCCTGTTCCTGCCCTGCATCGGCAGTGGAAACCATTTTTGCGAAGCGAAAATGGCAAGGCCGACCGGCCGTCGCGCCTTTTGGCGCGTGAAGCCAAGGTCGCGGATGCGACCGCCGGCGTTTGAGGCAGCAAAAAAGAAGGGCAATCGGGTTCACCCGATTGCCCGGCGTTGGACCACGGGCATCGAAAGGCAAAAAAATGCCGCCGTGGTGGAGGGGGAACCACGGCGGCCTTTACTCGAAACGATGCGGCAGCCCGGAGAGGGGGGATAGGCTGCCGCAAGTGTCCGGGATAGGCGGGGGACGGGCCTTGCTCCGGACTTCGGCGAAAAATGCCGATGGCGTTTATCTGTGTCTTCGAACGTGGCGATTCAAGGGCGCGAAAATTACACTTTTGTAACATACGCGTGAGCGGCCAGTTCTGTGGCGGCCAAGTCTATCGGGATGCCGGCTCTGTCAGGGTGTTGCCGGAACCGGTGGCTGAAGCCGCCTTTGGCATGGACCGCAGCATCGCGCCGCGCTATCCCTTCGTCCCATGAAAAAAGGCGATCATCTCTTCCTTATCGACGGCTCCGGCTACATCTTCCGCGCCTATCACGCGCTGCCGCCACTGACCCGTAAATCCGACGGCCTGCCGGTCAGTGCCGTGCTCGGCTTCTGCAACATGGTTTGGAAGCTGACGCAGGACGCCCGCAACACCGATGTCGGCGTGGTGCCGACGCATTTCGCCGTGATCTTCGACTATTCGTCGAAAACCTTCCGCAACGATCTCTACCCCGAATACAAGGCCAACCGCTCGGCACCGCCGGAGGATTTGATCCCGCAATTCGGCCTGATCCGCCAGGCGACCAAGGCCTTCAACCTGCCCTGCATCGAGATGGAAGGGTTCGAGGCCGACGACCTGATCGCCACCTATTGCCGGCTTGCCCGCGAAGCCGGCGGCGACACCACCATCATCTCCTCCGACAAGGATCTGATGCAGTTGGTCGGCGCAACCGTCGGCATGTACGACCCGATGAAGGACCGCCAGATCGGCATTCCCGAAGTCGTCGAGAAATGGGGCGTGACGCCGGAAAAAATGATCGACCTGCAGGCGCTGACCGGCGATTCGGTCGACAACGTGCCGGGCGTGCCCGGCATCGGCCCGAAGACGGCGGCGCAACTGCTCGAACAGTTCGGCGACCTCGATGGACTGCTTACACGCGCCGGCGAAATCAAGCAGGAGAAGCGCCGCGAATCGATCATCGCCAATGCCGACAAGGCGCGCATTTCGCGTGAACTGGTGACGCTGAAGAACGACGTGCCGGTGATCGAGGGGCTCGACGATTTCACGTTGCACGAGCCCGACGGGCCAAAGCTGATCGGCTTCCTCAAGACCATGGAGTTCTCGTCGCTGACCCGCCGCGTGGCGGAAGCGACCGGAACGGAGCCGGCTGATGTCCAGGCCGTCGCCGTTACAATCGAGCGCGCCGACACCGCGCATGGTCCCGATGTGGGGTTTGGAATGCCGGCAGCCGCCGAAAGCGCGGCGGGCGCCGTGACAGACGAAGCCGGGCGAGCGGCGCCGACCGCCGCCAAGGCAGAGCCCAGGGAAGGCGATACCCCTTCCCTTCTGTCGGCGCTTCGCTTCGAGGACGCCACCGCCAGGAAAATCGACACCAGCGCCTACGTCTCCATCCGCGACACAGCCACGCTGAAGGCCTGGATCGCCGAGGCGATGGAGACCGGCATCGTCGCCTTCGACACCGAGACCACCTCGACCGATCCGATGCAGGCCGAGCTGATCGGCTTTTCCATGGCCACCGCGCCCGGGCGCGCCGCCTATGTGCCGCTCGCTCATAAAAGCGGCAACGGCGACCTGCTCGGAGGCGGTGTGGTCGAAAACCAGATTCCGATCCGTGAGGCGCTTGGCGTCCTGAAGCCGTTGCTGGAGGACAGGTCTGTTCTCAAGATCGTGCAGGAGCTGAAATACGACCTCGTCGTCATGAGCCGCCACGGCATCGATGTCGCCCCCTTCGACGACACCATGCTGATTTCCTACGTGCTCGACGCCGGCACATCCGGCGGCCACGGCATGGCGGCTCTGTCGGAGAAGTGGCTCGGCCATTCGACCATTCCCCTCAAGGAACTGGCCGGCTCGGGAAAAAGCTTC
This sequence comes from Mesorhizobium sp. M9A.F.Ca.ET.002.03.1.2, assembly GCF_003952365.1. Taxonomy (NCBI): domain Bacteria; kingdom Pseudomonadati; phylum Pseudomonadota; class Alphaproteobacteria; order Hyphomicrobiales; family Phyllobacteriaceae; genus Mesorhizobium; species Mesorhizobium sp. M9A.F.Ca.ET.002.03.1.2. The sequence goes on from NZ_CP034443.1 coordinate 577,395, forward strand.
GTCGGCTTCGATCAGGTCGATATCGACAAGGCAACGGCCTATGCCGCCGAGCACGCCGATGTGACGCTCAGGCTCTGGCGGGTGCTGAAGCCAAGACTTGCCGCCAAGGGCCTCGTCTCGGTCTACGAGCGACTGGAACGGCCGCTCGTGCCGGTGCTGGCAAGGATGGAACAGCGCGGCATCTCGGTTGACCGGCAGATCCTGTCGCGGCTCTCCGGCGAGCTGGCACAGGGCGCCGCGCGGCTGGAGGATGAAATCTACCAGCTCGTCGGCGAGCGCATCAACATCGGCTCGCCAAAACAGCTCGGCGACATCCTGTTCGGCAGGATGGGCCTGCCCGGCGGCTCCAAAACCAAGACCGGCCAGTGGTCGACTTCAGCGCAACTTCTCGAAGACCTTGCCGCGGAAGGCCACGAGCTGCCGCGCAAGATCGTCGACTGGCGTCAGCTGACCAAGTTGAAATCGACCTATACCGATGCCCTGCCCGGTTTCGTCCATCCCGATACGAAGCGCGTCCACACCTCATACGCCCTCGCCGCGACCACAACGGGACGGCTGTCGTCCTCCGATCCCAATTTGCAGAACATTCCGGTGCGCACCGTCGAGGGGCGAAAGATCAGGACGGCCTTCATCGCCGACAACGGCAATAAGCTGGTTTCCGCCGACTACAGCCAGATCGAGCTGCGCGTGCTTGCCCATGTCGCCGAGATCCCGCAGTTGACGCAGGCCTTTGCCGACGGTGCCGACATCCATGCCATCACCGCGTCGGAAATGTTCAACGTGCCGGTCGAAGGCATGCCGGCGGAGATACGCCGCCGCGCCAAGGCGATCAATTTCGGCATCATCTACGGCATTTCCGCCTTTGGCCTCGCCAACCAGCTGTCGATCCCGCGCGAGGAGGCCGGTGCCTACATCAAGAAATATTTCGAACGCTTCCCGGGCATCCGCGACTATATCGACGCGACCAAAGCCTATGCCCGCGAATACGGCTATGTCGAAACCATCTTCGGCCGCCGCATCCACTATCCGGAGATACGGTCGTCGAACCCTTCGGTCCGCGCCTTCAACGAGCGCGCCTCGATCAACGCCCGCCTGCAGGGCACCGCGGCCGACATCATCCGCCGCGCCATGGTGCGCATGGACGATGCGCTGGAAAAGGCGAAGCTTTCCGCCCGCATGCTGCTGCAAGTGCATGACGAGCTGGTCTTCGAGACCGCCGAAGCGGAGGTCGAGGCGACAATCCCCGTCGTGCGCCACGTCATGGAGAACGCCGCGATGCCGGCGGTATCGATGTCGGTGCCGCTGCATGTCGATGCGCGGGCGGCCAACAACTGGGAAGAGGCGCATTAGTTCGGGGCCGCTATCGACTTCCCGTTTAGGAAGGCAGTATCTGGTGTGGCTCACTTTCCTCAGGTTGTGCGCCTGCCGTTGAGCCATATTTCGGTTCAAGGTTCACGAGAAGCAGCGGTGTGCTATATTATCCCAATGATCACCAAGACACTTGAGAACCTGGTAAAGCACGCGGAAGCTTGGCCTCACGAAGACCAAGAGGAACTCGCCGACTATGCCCGCGTCATCGAGGCGCGCCGAATCGGTCTGTATGCCACGTCGGAAACAGAGCGCCGCGCCGTGACAGCAGGACTCGCAGAGGCCGATCACGGCACTTTCGTAGATGAGGATACGGTTCGCGCTGCCGACATTCGCCGCAGGCTATGAAGGTCCGATTCACGAGGCAAGCCTTTGCCGAACGCGAAGCGATTTTCAACTACCTCGAAGAGCGGTCGCCTCAGGGTGCCTATTCAGTCATTTCCCGGATTCAAGCTGGGATTTCGCGACTTGCCGAATTCCCAGAAAGTGGCCACGCGACCAACATCCCTGACGTTCGCGTTCTCTTCATAGGCCACTATCCTTACAAAGTTTTCTGCCGCGCCCGTGCCGATGCAATCGAAATCCTGCACATCCGGCATACCTCAAGAAGGCCCGTTTCCTAGAGCATTTTGCAGCCATGTGGAATCACTTGGCGTCGCAGAAATGCGGCAAAAACAAATAGATAGAGCGGGATGCCCAGTCAATTTGAACGCATCCCGCTCTATCTAGTTGTGAGTTTCCAGAAGGTTGTCCATTCGGGCCCGACCGAGGAGACTGGAGTTACCACACTTCAGATTCGTCGGAGGACCCGAATGAACATTCATAAGAATGCCCGTCTCACGCCGCTTCGTCGAGAGGAGATGGCGCTTGCGGTCATGGAAGGCGACCTTTCCCAAGCCCAAGCAGCGTTGAAATTCGCGGTGACGGCGAAGGTCGTGAAGCGATGGGTCGAGCGTTACAAGGCCGAAGGCCGTGCCGGCATGGTCGACCGCTCGTCGCGACCCAGGCGCAGTCCGAATGCGACCGAACGGGCTGTGGCCGATCGGATCGTTGCGCTGCGGCGCCAGCGCCTCACGGGCAAGCACATTGCAAGTGTGGTCGCCGTCTCGCCGGCGACGGTGAGCAGGGTGCTGGCGCGGGCCGGGCTGTCGCGGCTGAAGGACCTTGAGCCAGCAGAGCCGGTGCGTCGATATGAGCGTGACGAGCCGGGCGACATGATCCACATCGATATCAAGAAGCTCGGCCGTTTCGACCGCATCGGCCATCGCATCACCGGCGATCGCACCGGCCAAAGCAATGGCCGGACTTCCCGTAAAGGCGGCGCGGGCTGGGAGTTCGTCCACGTCTGCATTGACGATGCCTCCCGCATCGCCTTTAGCCAGATCCTGCCCGACGAGAAAAAGGAAAGCGCCGTCGCCTTCCTCAACGCCGCCATCGCCTACTATGCCAGCCTTGGCGTCACCACCTCACGGGTCATGACCGACAACGGCGGCTGCTATAAAAGCCGCGCCTTCCGCGCCGCCTGCAAAGCCCTCGGCCTCAAACACATCCGAACCAAGCCCTACACGCCCAAGACCAACGGCAAGGCCGAACGCTTCATCCAGACCGCGCTCAGAGAATGGGCCTACGCAAGAGCCTACACGACCTCAGATCGCCGTGCTGCCGAGCTGCCCGTCTGGCTGCACCGATACAATTGGCACCGCCCGCATGGCAGCCTAAAATCCAAAACACCCATCAGTCGCCTCGGATTGTCCGAGGACAACCTGTTGAGGCTCCACAGCTAGGTACTCATCATTGGCACTCGACGAGGCTTCCAAGACCGATCCGCTTCCTTACCCTGTATTTCGAGCTTTGCCCTCAGGCTTCCTGATCTAAGCCGCCTCAGCCCGGCACTTCGCACAGGTGCCGCGGAACTCTATCACTGCCTTTTTGGCGGCGAAGCCGGTCGAGCGCACCCACTCGTCCAGCCGGTGTCCGACATCGTGGTCGGAGAACTCCGTCACCTGCCCGCATGTGTCGCAGATGGCAAAGGCGGTCATCGAATGGCTGTGGTCGTGCGGCTCGGCGCAGGCGACAAAGGAATTGAGGCTTTCGAGCCTGTGCACGAAACCGGACTTCACCAGCGTGTCGAGTGCGCGATAGACCTGCAGCGGTGCGCGGAAGCCCCGCTCGCGAAGCTGGTCGAGCAATGTATAGGCGCTGAGTGGCCCGCTGGCGGCCTCGAGTTTCTCGAGCACGCACAACTGGTTTTTCGTCAGCACATCCCTTGCCGCCATGATCCTGTTTCCAACTCGTCTTGCGCCAATTGCATGTCATTTCCGCATGCAAGCGGCTCCAGTCCTATCCAGATAGCGACGAACGGACTTTTTTGCCACTGTTTCCGTGTCGGCACGGCCCAGAAGCCGGCCAACTCCCAGCAGTACCGAACTCCGACCGGGCATTAGCGGCCGAGTCAATGAAAACGGCGGGAGCCGTTCCCGCCGCACCTGTTCGGCTATGCGTTGCCAGTCGCTTCCGCGGTGGATCACTTCCTCGGCGGACCCTTGCGCTCCGCGGAGGCGGCCCACAGATTGATGTCGGCTTCGCGTGCGTACGTGTCGATCTCGGCGAGCTCGGCATCGCTGAAGTCGAGCGCCTTCAGCGCGCCGACGCAATCCTCGACCTGTTCCGGCCGGCTGGCGCCGATCAGCGCCGAGGTCACCCGGCCCTTGCGCAGCACCCAGGCCAGCGCCATCTGCGCCAGCGTCTGCCCGCGGCGTCCGGCAATGGCGTTCAGCGCCTTGATGTTGGCGATGGTCTTGTCATTGATGAAAGCCGGCTTCAGCGACTTGCCTTGGCTGGCGCGGCTGCCCTCAGGGATGCCGCCGAGATATTTGTCGGTCAGCATGCCTTGCGCCAGCGGCGTGAACACGATCGAGCCGACGCCGAGCCCCTCCAGCGTGTCGAGAAGACCGTCGTCCTCGACCCAGCGGTTAAGCATCGAATAGCTCGGCTGATGGATGACGCATGGCGTGCCGAGCTGCTTCAATATGTCGGCGGCCTCGCGCGTGCGCTGCGAATTGTAGGAGGAGATGCCGGCATAAAGCGCCTTGCCGGAGCGTACCGCGTGATCGAGCGCGCCCATCGTTTCTTCCAGCGGCGTGTCGGGGTCGAAACGGTGCGAATAGAAGATGTCGACATAGTCGAGCCCCATCCGCTTCAGGCTCTGGTCGAGGCTGGCCAGCACATATTTGCGCCCGCCCCATTCGCCATAGGGCCCGGCCCACATCTCGTAGCCGGCCTTGGTCGAGATGATCAGCTCGTCGCGATAGGAGGAGAAATCCGTCCGCAGGATTTCGCCAAAAGCCGTCTCCGCCGAACCGGGCGGCGGGCCGTAATTGTTGGCGAGGTCGAAATGCGTGATGCCGAGATCGAAGGCTTTGCGCGCGATCGCCTGCTTGGTCCGGTGCGGCGTGTCGCCGCCGAAATTGTGCCAGAGCCCGAGCGAGATTGCCGGCAATTTCAGGCCGGATCGCCCGCAGCGATTGTAGACCATTTTCTCGTAGCGGTTTTCGGCGGGGACATAGGGCATGGGAAATCCTTTGGATCAAAGCGAGCCCGGCAGTTGCCACCGTAAAAGGGTGAGTCGGCTCTGCCTCTCACCCTTTAGCCTCTGCCCGCCGAAACGGGGAGAGGGGTCGACGGTAAACAACATTTGTCGCAATCGCTGAAGCGCGCACCCTATTTCTTCTTCGCCAACAGCTCCTTCGCCTCCTTGACGCCCAGTGCCGCGGGCCGTTCGCAGGTGGTCTGCATGGCAACGAACTTTCCGCTCGCGCCAGACCGCAACATGCCGGTCATCACATCGACGGCGTGCAGCGCCAGTTCCATCGAGCACCGATGCGGCCGGCCTTCCGCGATCGCCAGCGCCATGTCGGCGAGACCGGCGGTGCGGTAGTTGGCCATCATGCCATGCGAATGCATCTGGTTGGCCACGCCAAACGGATGCTTCCATTTCGGCAGCTTCTTGACCGGCTTGGCGGCGTCGGTGAAGCGAACGTCGCCGCCGAAGAAATTCGGGTCCGGCAAGAACACAGTACCCAACTCGCCATAGAGTTCCATCGGCGCATGGCCATGGCCCCACACGTCCCAGCTTGTATTGAGCGTCACCACGGCGCCATTCTCGAACTCCATCAAACCGTGAATCGTCGTCGGCGTGGCGACCAGGATTTTTTCGCCCGCGCGAGGCTTGGACGAGATCGTGCGTTCCGTCGTCGGGATCGAAGCGAAGGCCGCCACCTGCTTCACCGGCCCGATCAGCTGGATCAGATTGGTGATGTAATAGGGCCCGATATCGAGCACCGGACCAGCGCCAGGCTGGAAGAAGAAGTCCGGATTGGGATGCCAATGCTCCATTCCGTGGTTCATCACATGGCATGTGCCGCTGGTGATCTTGCCGACCTTGCCAGTGTCGATCAGGTTGCGGACAAGCTGGTGCGCGCCGCCGAGGAAAGTGTCGGGCGCCGAGCCGATGCGCAGTCCGTCTCTCTCCGCCAGCTTCTTCAGGTCGAGCCCCTCCTTGACCGACAGCACGAACGGCTTTTCCGAATAGACGTGCTTGCCGGCATCGAGGATCTGTTTCGACACCTCGTAGTGCACAGCCGGAACGGTGAGGTTGACGATGATGTCGATGTCGCCGGCCTTGAGCAGCCCTTCGACGGTCTCGGCGCGCAGCTTGAACTCCTTCGCCCGCGCCTTGGCCGCATCCATGTTGATATCCGCGCAGGCGCGCATCTCGATGCCGCGAAACAGCGGCGCAAACGAGAGATACGCTTTCGAGATGTTGCCGCAGCCGATGACGCCGATCCCAAGTTTTTTTGCCATGCTGGTTGCTCCTAATAGGTCTTGGCGGCTGCGATCGAGCGGCGGGCGAAACGCTCGATGTCATTGGGGTTGTCCTGCTCCATGACGTAGTATTTGGCGGCGCTCTTGGCGCGCAGCGCCTTGATCAGGCCGGCCCAGTCGACCGTGCCGTGGCCGACATCCGACCAGCCGTCCTCGTCGAGGCCCTCGCCGGGCTTGGCGATGTCCTTGACATGGACGGCGGCGATGCGTTTGCCATACTTCTCGATCCAGGGCAGCGGATCGCCGCCGCCGCGCACCACCCAGGCCACGTCCATCTCCCAGCCGATGTCGGGCGCTGTCGACAGGATGTGGTCCTGCGGCACCGAGCCGTCGGCGAGCGTCTTGAACTCGAAATCATGGTTGTGCCAGGCAAAGCCGTAGCCGGCTTTGCCAGCCGTCTCGCCGACCTTGGCTAGGCGCTCGCCGAAGCCGCGCCAGCCGGCCGTGTCGGTCGGCCTGAGTTCGGCGACCAGATAAGGGCAGATGAGCAGTGTGATGCCGAGCGCGTCGGCGATTTTGCGCACGCCGTCGAAATCCTTTTCGAGCGCATCGATCGAGAAATGGCCGGTCGGCATGGCGAGCCCGTTCTTGTCGAGTTCGGCGCGGAATGCCTTGGGGTCGTCATAGACGCCGCCGAACCCCTCGACCTGCGCGTAGCTGAGCTCGCCCAGCATCTTGAGCACGCCTTCCCAAGGTTGGAAATTGCGGGCGCTGTAAAGTTGGAATGACCAGTTCATCGTCTCTGTGTCCGTTCTCTGGGGGATGGATGTGCTTGAGGTGAAGTTTCTTGGGAATGAGATTCTGGGGAGTTACAGGCGGTTGCCGGTTGCGGCGTCGAACAGCGAAGCGCGCATCGGGTCGAAACCGATGCTCACGGTGTCGGCATTGTTTGGCGTGCGCTCCGATGTCACCCGCACCGTGAAATTCTGGTTCCCGAGCTTCAGCCAGACCAGCGTGTCGGAACCCATGGGTTCGACGACCACGACATTTGCCGTGGCTGTGAACGGCCATCCAGCGCCGCTGTTGAACGCGACATGCTCGGGCCGGATACCGAACACGGCCGCTCCCGGCACGGGCTCCTTTTCGAAAGCGTAGGTGGCAAGCGGGATGCGCACATCCTCGACGGCAAAGTGCCAGCTGCCATCGTGCTTTTCCAGCCTGCCGTCGAGGAAATTCATCGCCGGCGAGCCGAGGAAGCCGGCGACGAAGCGGTTGACCGGGCGATTGTAGATGGTCTGCGGCGCGTCGAGCTGCTGGATGACGCCGCCCTTCATCACCGCGATGCGGTCGGCCAGCGTCATCGCTTCGATCTGGTCGTGGGTGACATAGATCATGGTGTTCTGCAGCTTGCTGTGCAGCAGTTTGATTTCGACACGCAGTTCCGCGCGCAGCTTGGCGTCAAGATTGGAAAGCGGCTCATCGAACAGGAAGACGTCGACGTCGCGCACCAGTGCCCGCCCGATGGCCACGCGCTGGCGCTGGCCGCCCGAAAGCGCCGACGGCTTGCGCTGCAACAGCGGCTCGATCTGCAGGATTTCGGCGGCGCGTGCGATGCGCTTGGCGATCTCGTCCTTGGCAATGCCGGCGACGCGCAGCCCGAAGGACAGGTTCTTCTCCACCGTCATCTGCGGATAGAGCGCATAGGACTGGAACACCATGCCGATGCCACGGTCCTTGGGTTCTTCCCAGGTGACGTTCTTGCCCTTGATGAAGATGCGGCCGTCCGAAACGTCGAGCAGGCCGGCGATGCAGTTGAGCAAGGTCGACTTGCCGCAGCCGGACGGACCGAGCAGCACGATGAATTCGCCCTCGGCGACATCGATATTGAGCGTCTCCAGCACCGAGATCGCGCCGAAATTCAGCGACAGGTCCTGGATTGAGACACTGGGATTCTGGATTGAACCACTGGGATTTCCGATTCTTGTCATCATCATCCTTTCACCGCGCCGGCGGCGATGCCACGCACGAAGAGCTTGCCGGAAATGAAGTAGACGACGAGCGGAACGAGGCCGGTCAGGATGGTGGCGGCCATGTTGACGTTGTATTCCTTCACGCCTTGCACCGAGTTGACGATGTTGTTGAGCTGCACCGTCATCGGATAGGTGTCGGGGCGGGTGTAGACGACGCCGAACAGGAAGTCGTTCCAGATGCCGGTCACCTGCAGGATGATGGCGACGACGAAGATCGGCAGCGACATCGGCAGCATGATACGGAAATAGATGCCCCAGAAGCCGGCGCCGTCGACGCGCGCCGCCCGGAACAGTTCCTCCGGCATGGAAGCGAAATAGTTGCGGAACAACAGTGTCAGGATCGGCATGCCGAAAATGGAATGGACGATCACCAGACCGCTTAGGCTGCCGTAGAGGCCGATCTCGCGCAGGATGATGACGATCGGATAGATCATCACCTGATAGGGGATGAAGGCGCCGACGATCAGGATGACGAAGAAAGTGTCGGCCCCCTTGAAGCGCCAGTTGGCAAGCGCGTAGCCGTTCACGGAAGCGATCGCGATCGACAGGATGACCGACGGGACGGTGATGCGCACCGAATTCCAGAAGCCGCGCGAGAGCCCGTCGCAGTTGAGGCCGGTGCAGGCGCTGGACCAGGCCTTCACCCAAGGCTCAAAGGTGATCTCGAGCGGCGGTGAGAAGATGTTGCCGAGGCGTATCTCCGGCATGCCCTTGAGCGACGTCACCACCATCACATAGAGCGGCAGGAGATAATACAGCGCCACCACGATGAGCGTGCCGTAGAGGAAGATGTTGCGGCGCGAGAACACATGCCGCGGCTTCGGTCCTCGCGGCCCGGACGCCTCAAGCCTGAAAGGGCCCTTACCGGCAGGCAGGGAAACGGCATGGTCAGACACGCTTCTTGCCTCCGAATTCGAGATAGGCCCACGGCACGATGACGATCACCACCGACAGCAGCATCATGGTCGAGGCGGCGAAGCCCTGGCCGAGGTTCTGGGCGAAGAACATGTAGTCGTAGACATATTTGGCCGGCACTTCGGAGGCGATGCCGGGACCGCCGCTGGTCTGGGCGACGACCAGGTCATAGACCTTGACGATACCGGCAGCGATAATGACAAGCGCGGTGATGAAGACCGGTCGCATCATCGGGATGATGATGAAAAGATAGGTCTTCCACATGGGTATCCCGTCCACCCGCGCGGCCTTCCAGATATCCTCGTCGATGCCGCGCAGGCCCGCCAGCATCAGGCACATGATGAGCCCGGTGCCTTGCCAGAGCGCGGCGATCAATATGCCGTAGATGACGATGTTGGAATTGTAGAGCGGATCGAAGCTGAAGCTTTCCCAGCCGAGCCCGCGCACCACCCCCTGGATTCCGAACTCCGGGTTGAGCAGCCACTGCCAGACAAGACCGGTGACGATGAAGGAGAGCGCGAACGGATAGAGGAAGATGGTGCGGAACGTATCCTCGAAGCGGATCTTCTGGTCGAGCAGCGCCGCCAGCATAAAGCCGATCACGAGTGAGAACACCAGCGACAGCACGCCGTAGACCAGGAGGTTCTCAATCGAGACCAGCCAACGCGGCGTCGACCACAGCCGATAATACTGGTCGAGCCCGACGAAGTTCAGCCGCGGCAGGAGCTTCGAATTGGTGAAGGAATAGAGCACCGTCCACGCGCTGCCGCCGACGAAGATCACCAGTGCTGTAAGGACCATCGGAATGGAGGCGACCTTGGCATTAAGGTTGCGGAAGAGTTGGTTGGGGCGTTTGCTCTTGCTCATCTGCACAGCCGGCCGGATCGGGTAAGGGCGGTAGGGTCAAGATCCTGACCCTGAGCTCCCGGCCCCGCGGTCGCGGGCCGGGAGCGAGCGGTCCGTCGATAGTCAGTCCGCCGAAGCGACGATCTCGGCGAAGCGCTTTTGTGCCTCTTCCACGGTCATGTCAGGCTTGGCGAAGAATTCGGAGAACAGGTCCTCCTTCTGCTTTTGGGTGTCCTGCGACAGCAACTGGTCCGTCCAGGGCATGACGCTGCCCTTGGCCAGGATGTCGAGCCCTTTCTTCATGCAGTCATTCGCCGCCTCGAGGTCGACATCGCCGCGCACCGGCAGCGAACCCTTCTTGAGGTTGAAGGCGACCTGCGTCTTGGGATCGAGCAGCGTTTCGGCCAGCGCTTCCTGCGCCTTGGACTTTTCAGCATCCTGCAGCAGCGGAAAGTAGAAGGCATCGCCGCCGGTGGCGATGACCTCGTTCAGGCCAAGGCCGGGAAGGCACGTATAGTCCTTGCCGGCGGTCTGGCCGGCAACCTGGAACTCGCCCTGCGCCCAGTCGCCCATGATCTGGCCGCCGGCCTTGCCGGCGATGACCAGATTGGTGGCCTGGTTCCAGTCCTGCACATTGGTGTTCTTCGCCATCTTGCGGGCATCGTCCGCGGCCTTGAACACCTTGGCGACCTCTGGCCCGGCGGCGAATTCCGCGTCCTTGTCGCGATAGACCTTCAAGAAGGTCTCCGTGCCGCCGACCGCCGTAAGCAGCACGTCGAAGGCGCCGGAGGCTTGCCACGGCTGTCCGCCGACCGCGAGCGGTATGATGCCTGCCTTTTCCAGCGCGGGGGCGGCTGCGACATATTCATTCCAATTCTTCGGCACCGGCACGCCGGCCTTTTCGAAGGCCGCGTTCGACAGCCACAGCCACTGCCAGGAGTGAATGTTGACCGGCACGCAATAGATCTTGCCGTCGAGGGTGCAGCCGTCGAGCAGGCTCTTCGGCTGTACGATTTCCAACCATTTGTCCCTGGTGGCGAGATCGGTCAGGTCGCGCATCAGGCCGGCCTGCACCAGTTCTTCCGCTTGCCGGCCGTGGTTGAATTGGGTCGCGCCCATCGGGTCGCCGCCGGTAATGCGGCTGATCATGATCGGCCGCGCCGTGCCGCCGGAGCCGGCGATAGCGCCGTCGACCCAATGATTACCCGTCGCGTCGAACGCCTTGGCGAATTCGGCGACCGCCGCCGCCTCGCCGCCCGAAGTCCACCAATGGGTGACTTCCAGATCCGTCGCCGCCGCCGGGCCGGCGAACGGCAGCGCGACTGTCACCGCCAGCGCAGCGGTCATGAATTGGTATCGCATTTCGGCTCCTCCCAGAATCTGAAACGTTACAGATTTTCGATAAGGCAATTACGAGGGGCACGCAACCCCTCGAATGGGAGCCGCTCAAGATTTCTTCGAGTCACGAACAAATTCGCCCACGCAATTGTCTTCCGTTGCACCGCAACAAGGTAGGTTGCATTGCAAGAATGATGCTGCAATGCATGAAATTGGGCGAAATCTCGTTCCGCCGTGCAGGCCCTTGCCGGCGCTCCAACGACTGGCATCGAATGCAGCGTCGCTCGTGCAGAGTACCTTTCCATCAGCCGTTGGCGATGGCAAGTGACAATCTGTAACGTTTCAGGATATAGGGTGTTCATCAGGCGAAAATCGCGGGCGAGCCGCAATTCGCCGATTGCCGGCCTGCACGGCAACTGTTATGCGCCTGACGGGCGGGATGAATGGACAGACAGCAGACGGAAAAGGACGACGAGGCGTCGGAACAGGGCCGGCCGACATTGAAGACGCTTGCCTTCATGACCGGGCTGGGCGTCACCACCGTGTCGCGGGCGCTGAAGGACGCGCCCGAGATCGGCGCCGAGACCAGGCGGCGCGTCCAGCTCGTCGCCAAGCAGATCGGCTACCGGCCCAACCGTGCCGGCGTGCGCCTCAGAACCGGCAAGACCAACGTCATCAGCCTCGTGCTCAACACCGAGCACGAGATCATGAGCTTTGTCTCGGACATCATTTACGGCGTCTCGGAGGTCATCGCCGACACGCCCTATCACCTGATCGTCACGCCCTATTCGCGCTCGCAGGATCCGCTGGACCCGATACGCTATCTGGTGGAAACCGGCTCCGCCGACGGCGTCATCATTTCGCGCACCCAGCCAAATGACCCCAGGGCCCGCTACATGCTGGAGCGTGGCATCCCCTTTGCCACGCACGGCCGCACCGATATGGGGCTGATCCATCCCTACCATGATTTCGACAATTACGCGTTCGCGACCGAGGCCGTGCGCCACCTGGCCGGCATCGGCCGCCGCAGGCTGGCGCTGCTGGCGCCGCCGGTCGAGTTGACCTATCACCGCCATGCGCTGAACGGCTTTACCGATGCACTGAGCGAGGTCGGCGCCAGCGAGATCCCGTTCAACACCGTTTCGATCGACCACTCGATCGAACAGATCAGGATGAGGACCGCGCAGCTGATGCGTCGCGACGTCAGGCCGGACGGCTTCGTCAGCAGCGCCGCCGCAGCCACCCTCGCCATCGTCGCCGGCATCGAGGACGCTGGCCTCAAGCTCGGCCGGGACGTCGACGTGGTGTCCAAGCAATCGTCGGACCTGCTGCATCTGTTCCGCAGGGAACTGCTGGTCGTCAACGAGGACTTCCGGCTGGCCGGCGCCGAGCTCGCCCGCTCCGTGCTGGGCTGGATCGGCGGCGCCGCACCTGGCTCACTGCAGAGCCTGAGCGCGCCGACCGAGGTTCTGGCCTATCGCCGCTCCGACCAGAGCGGGATACGTTCAAATTGAACTGGGCATCCCGTTCCATCTATTTGTGTTAGCCGCATTTCTGCGACGCCAAATGATTCCACTTGGCTGCAAAATGCGCGCTGCTGACTGGCAGCCTTGGGCCGATAGCAGTAGGTCCGCTTGTGGTGCAGGGAAGAAGATAGCGGACGTCGATGCAGAGGAGCCTAGCCCTTTGCCGTGGCGACATTCGCAGCAGGATCTAAATTCGGCCGCTCGATCCCTTGCGTCTCAACATTGTAGACGCGAACGTGCCCTTCGAGGCCTTTGAACTGGCGAGTACCGAGGTCAACGATCGGCATGTTGCCAGGCAAATGGCGCGCCACGGAATAATCGATAAGGATTTGTCGATCTTCAGCGGACGAACACAGCCTCGATGCCAAGTTCACGACATTGCCAATTGCCGTGTAGTCAGCGCGGGCCTCATAGCCAATTCGACCCACCGTTGCCCACCCCATAGCGAGCCCCATGCCGAAGCCAATCTCATAACCACGCTGCCGCCACCCAGATATGAGCTCTTGTGTGGAATCCTGCATGTCGACAGCCATTTTTACGGCATGAAGCGCCGGCTCTTCACATGGAACCGGGGCGTTGACGAGAATCATCAATCCATCCGCAGAAAAACTGGTCAACGTCACCTCATACCGGGTGATGATCACGCCGAGCGCCTCGTAGTACTCACGCAGGAGCTGCATGATGTCCTCAGGCTCAGCGTGCGCCGAAAATGCGGTGAAGCCACGCAAATCGCAGAAAACAGCGACCACTTCCGCGCGCTGTCCGGCGAGCATTTTCTCGTCGCCAGCCTTCTCTACGAGCTCCGCCACCTGTGGTGCCAGGAAGCGCTTCAAACGCATCATTCGCTCATCGCGGTCCCGCGATATGGCGAGTTCCTGCGCCATTTGGTTGAACCGCGCAGCCAGCCGCCCAAGTTCGTCTCCAGTGACAATGTTGATCCGGTGATCGAACTGTCCGGCACCGATCTTGAGGGCGCCTTCTTCCAGCAATCGGATGGGCCCGCTCATCCGTCTGGCAAGCCAATAGGCGAGTACCGTCGCGAGGACTGTGGCGGCGAGGAACAACCCGCCGGTCCGCCACAATGAAGCGTATAGGGGTGCAAAAGCCTCTGCCTGCGACTGCTCGACAAATACCGTCCACCCGGCCGCGGCAACGGGCGCGCCAGCGGTCACAACGCGTTCATTCTCGGCGTTGCGGTTTGCAATCGCAGTGCCGCCCGCTGCGGCGATCGCATCCCGCAATCCGCGCAGGGCCAAAGCTGCTTTCTCGTCGGCGCCCTGCATCACTTTGCTGATCGCGGGGTGAGCGATGAGGTGGCCGGTCTGGTCGACGACAAGTGCCTGGCCGCTACGGCCCACGCGGATTTCGGAAACGATGAGCCAGACAGGCTTCAGACTGATTTCGGCGATGACGACTGTATCGTGGTAATTGGCCATCGCCATAGTTATGGATGGTTCGGAACCCTGGCGATAAATGACTGGGCCGTACCAGACCTTCGCGGTCCTGGCGCCCACGACAGCAGGATCGCCTGAGCGATCCGCCCCGCCTTCCGTCCTGTTTGAGCCAGTGCGAGAGATGTGCAGCCGCTCCGCGCCAGTACCGTCGACAAGACTGATGCTGAGAATTCCCGGGACCTGGTGCATCGCTCGTACGACAAGGAGCCGTACCTGTTTCACGCTGGCCTTGGTCCCGTCCTGGGGGATCGTGGAGCCGAGCGGAACCTTGATGCCGTCAAGAAAGCTCTCAATTTTCTCAGCCGCCGATGCTGCCTCGGACCGCAGCAGGGCACTGAGGATCGCACGGTGGTCGACATAGCTGAACCACGTGTCGCTGATGCCACTAGCAGCCATCGGAAAAACGACCGCCGCGAACAAGACTAGAAAATACTTCTGAAATAGCGATCGACGCATGGAAGCGGCTTTGAGATTGGAGAAAGGTCTCCCACATGATGCGACCCGACCATAAGTCGCGACAGCTCAGTCCCAGAAAGGTAACCTAAATTCTTGCGTCTTGGTATGGGCTGAACCGTCCCACTCATGGTCGCCTTCCATGGGGCTTGGATAGACGGGAATGTTTCCCTGATCGGGGAGAGTCGCAACCACGACCCTCAGCTTAAAGGTGTCCGCTTCAGGGCAACGACGATCTTTGCCTGTTGGGCCGAAATGAGGCGCAGTCCCGACGCCCAGATGGCGAACCGCCGGACCGGCCCGAGAACTCCCAACGGCGCGCTTGAGATCACCCGCGCGGCTCTACTAGTCCGAAAACCTCACGCTCACGCCGCGCTGCCGAAAATAGGCCTGCATCAACTTGCGCCCCGAGCGGTTGTTCTGCGCCAACTTGGTCGGATCGAACACCGCCTGTTTTATCCCTTCTCGTGTCATCGCCGCCTTAAGCGTCGCGATATGCGCATCGATGTCGGCATTGTCCGCCCGGAGGGAGGCATAGATACTTTCGGTCGCCTGGGCCACGGTCGGTTCGCTCACAGGTGTCGTCCTTTGGTTGGTTGAGCGGCGGCTTACCACAGATTCGCGGCTCCGCCGATACCGATCAGACCGTCAATCGTCTCTACCGGCATAGCACGTTCCTGGCGCGACCCGACCCCCAGCTGGTGGCTGGAGATGTTTGCTTTCTGGCAACCGCAAGATTGGACTCTAGAGCGGCGGATTCTCAAGTCGAATCGTACCGCCGCTCTATCTCTTTGTTTGAGCATCGGATTTTCCCAAAACCGCTTCGCACTTTTGGGTCCGATGCTCTAGGTCCAAGTCGCGGCGCTAACCCGCCGCCCCGCTGCCCCACGGTCCGTGAAACGCCCCCGGCCCGTCGATACGCTCGAAGCCGTGCGCGCCGAAGAAATCGCGCTGCGCCTGGATCAGGTTCGAGGTGCCGCGGCCCTGGCGGTAGCTGTCGAAATAGGCCAGCGCCGACGACAGCGCCGGCACCGGCGAGCCGGCCTCCGACGCCCTTGCCACGATGCGCCGCAGCGACGGATGCGCCTCCTGCATCATCGCGATGAAGGCCGGCGCCATCAGGAGATTGGTGGTTGCGCCGCCCTTGCCGAGGGCTTCCGCCATCGTGTCCAGCAATTGCGAGCGGATGATGCAGCCGGCCCGCCAGATCTTGGCGATGGTCGGCATCGGCAGGTTCCAGTTGAACTCCTTCGAGGCGCCGGCCATCACCGCGAAGCCTTGCGCGTAGGCCGCGATCTTGCCGGCGAACAGCGCCAGTTCGAGATCCCTGAGAAGCGCGTCCTTGTCTGCGGAAATCCTGGTCACGCTGCCATTGCCATAGGCCTTTTCGGCGGCCAGGCGCTCGTCCTTGATCGACGACAGCACGCGCGCCGCCACCGCGGCCTCGATCGCGGTGGCCGGAATGCCGAGCTGCTGCGCCTCGATCACCGACCATTTGCCGGTGCCCTTCTGGCCGGCGCGGTCGAGGATGATGTCGACCACCGGCTTGCCGGTCTTCGGATCGTCGGCGGCCAGCACCTTGGCGGTAATCTCGATCAGGTAGGAGTTGAGCCGGCCCTTGTTCCAGCCGGCAAACACCTCGCCGATCTCCTTCGGCCCCATGCCCAGGCCGTCGCGCAGGATGCCGTAGATCTCGGCGATCATCTGCATGTCGGCATATTCGATGCCGTTATGAATGGTCTTGACGAAATGCCCGGCGCCGTCGGTGCCGAGCCATGCCGCGCAAGGTTCGTCCTTGAACTTGGCCGAAATCGCGGTCAGCACGTTTTCGACGCGCTTCCACGACTCCTCGGTGCCGCCGACCATGATCGAGGGACCGTGGCGGGCGCCCTCCTCGCCACCGGACACGCCCATGCCGATGAAGGTCAGGCCCGAACCGGAGAGTTCGGAGAAACGCCGCATCGTGTCGCGGAAATTGGCGTTGCCGGCATCGATGACGATGTCGTTTGCCGACAGCACGCCGCGCAGCGACGCGATCTGCTCGTCGACCGGCTTGCCGGCCAGCACCATGATGATGATCGGGCGCGGCGGCCGGATGGCGGCGGCAAGCTCCTCCAGACTGTAGCAGGGAACGACCATGTCCTTCAGCGCGCCGGCGTTTTCGACAAAGGCGTCGGTGCGCGCCCTGGTGCGGTTGAAGACGGCGATACGATGCCCGTGCTCGGCGATGTTGAGCGCAAGGTTGGAGCCCATCGTGCCAAGGCCGATCAGGCCGATTTCGGCTTTTTCCATCGTTTCTTCCCTGCTTCCGGATTTTGTTGGGATCGCGTTTTGCGGCGATGATTGACGGGCCTTGGCGCCTACGTCAACCGCCTCGCCGAATTGTGTCGAGGTCGCGCTGAGTGAGATTCAGGTCAGGCCGCGCCGAGAGCGGTGGTTTCCGAGAACCGGAGCGGAGCGTACTTGAAGTACGTGAGCACCGGAAGCGCAGGAAACCGCCGCTCGCAGGCCGGCATCACCTGAATATCACTCAGCGCGGATATCGATCGGTGCCTCTATCTTTACCATCTCGAAGTCGGAGACGAGGATATCGAGCCGCGCTGTCCATCGGCCGGGGACCGGGATGACGAGACTGTCGACGCGCCAGGTGCCGTCGCCCGGCTTTGTCGCCGCACGCTTGATCGGCTCGATGCCGGAGTCGGGTTTTGACAGCACCAGCGTCACTTGGGCCGCGTCGAGCGGGCCGAAATCGCCGGTCATGATGACCATCGAGGCGGCAACCGGCCCAGCATGGCCGGGCGCGATGCTGAGGTCGGCCATCGCTTTTGGCGTGTGGATATGGATCGATGCCGGCTGCGTTGCCGCGATCGCCAGGGCGCGCGGCGGCGACGTGAAGCGCCAGCCGGCGGCAACGCCGAAGATCGCCAGAACGATCAGCATTTCAATGCCGATCGAACGGACCAGCCTCCTCTGTACTTCCGTCTCTCCCGCTTCGGCCGGACCGGTGAGTTTCCAGCGGTTGGTCGCGGCGAGCGTGAACAGAAAGAACAGCAGCGCCAGCTTGACCAGCAGCAGCCGGCCATAGGCGGTCCCGAGCAACGCTGCGGGCGCCTGCACCTGGATGATAGCCAACACAATGCCGGTGGTCGCGAGCACGGCCACGACGGGCAGGATCGCTTGGGAAAACCGGCGCAGGAAAGCCGCGGCCTCGGCCGGTTTCCGCCTGATGGCCAGACCGAGCGGCGCCAGCGCCCCAGCCCAGAAGGCGATGCCGGCGCCGTGCAGGAACACCATCGGACGCGTCAGCCATTGCGGTTCGGCGGCACTTGCGTGCCCGCTGGCGGCGAGGGCGGCACCGACACCGGCCAAGCCGGCAAGGGCGAACAGTTTTGCGCCGCCGCGCGACCCGACCAGCGACAAAAGACCAAGCCCGAGCGCCACCAGCGCGATCAGCACCGTCCAACTGAGGCTGGTGGCGAGCCCGGCCTGCCATACGCCCGGCTGCGCCAGCCGGGCGAGCGGCGCACCGAGCGCGTCCAGTCCCTGGAAGCCGAGCGACAAGGGCGCTGCAACAAGGCCGCACAGGATCGCGGCGATGACGAAGCGCCGGCCGGAACGTCCGCTCTTCGCCAGCCAGGCGATGGCAAAGGCGCCACCGACGCCGAGAAAGAGGCCGACATAGAGAAAGACCTTGCCGATCCAGATCGCCGACCGCAGACCCCGGTCGACAGCTTCGGAGACGGCCGGCGCAGCACTCGGCGCGCCGATGGAAAACAGCACCGAGCCGCCGACCGGATGGCCATCGGCGGAAATCACCCGCCAGCTCAGCACATGCGTGCCGGATCCGAGCGTTTGCGGATTGTCGATTTCGACCGTCTGGTCGCTGAGCCGAAAGGAGATCAGCGAAACCGATGTCCCGTCGGGCTGCACCAGCGTCAGCGTCAGCGGCGACACCGGCTCGCTGAAGGTCAGCGAAAAGCGCGCCGGGCTCTGTCCCACCACCACGCCATCGGCCGGATCGGCTGTGACCAGCGCCGCATGGGCGAAGGCTCGGTTTGGCGCGGCAATGGCGGCAAGCAGCACGATCGCAGCCAGCAGTCCGATAGCAAGCTGGCCGGTTGTGCAGACCGTTCGCAGGATGGATGCCGCGCTCATGTCACCGCCACAGAAACAGCGGCGCGCGCTCTTTCGAACAAAGCGCGCCGCAAAGGTCACTCCTGCGGTGCAAGCTTGAGGCCGGGCGCCGGATATTCCAGCGCATCCTCGTCCTGGCCGGCCGCCGGAATCTCGATCCAGCGTTCGGCGGCGCCGTCACATTCCTGCACCACCGGGAAATAGAGCGCTTGGCCGGCCAGCAGATCCGCCGTCAGTGTCCCGCGGAAGACGAACTCGTCGTAGAACTCGTCCGGCAGGCTGCCGCCGCTCCAATCCACTTCCTTGACGCCTGATGTCACCGCTTGACCATGGAGCTGGTAGGATTTCTCGTATTTGCCTTTCTTGACCTGCAGCGTCCAGCCCGGCTTCGGCATTGGCTTCACCGAAATCACCCCTTCCGGGATCTGCACGCGGACAGTGGTCGTCGCCTTGCCGTCGCAGCCATGCGGCACGCGCAGGACCGCCTTGTAGGTCGAACCGACCGCCGCCTCCTGCGTTTCGAACGTGACGTGGGCGAAGCCAACGCTTGTCCCTAAGGCGAATAACGCACCGGCCGACAAAAGATACCTGTTCATGATGATCCCTCAATTTCGATGTGCGGATCTGGACGGGTCAGTTGGCGTGATCGTCCATGCCGCCCATCTCGCCCATCCCTTCCACCGCGAAGTCGACGGTGACGGTGCCTGCCTTCTCGAAGGTCAGCGTGGCGGAGAACTCTTCGCCTTGCTTCGGTTGCCGTTTCAGCCCGACGAACATCAGATGATAACCGCCGGGCGCCAGCGCGACCTTGCCGCCGGCCGGAATTTCAAGGCCACCGGTGACCGGCCGCATGGTCATGACGCCATCGCTCACGCCCATCTCATGCAGTTCGGCCTTGGCCGAAATGTCGCAGGAGATCGACAGCAGCCGGTCCGGCGAACTGCCGGTATTGGTGACGGTGAAATAGCCGCCGGCCACTTTGGCGCCGGGCGGCGTTGCGCGCGACCAGGGATGTCCGATCTCGAGATCGCCGACCTTGAACTCATGCGCGAAGACGGCTTGGGCGCTGACGAACAGGAGGGCGAGGACGAACACCGTGATGCCCAGACGCTCCTCGAAGTGGCGCAGGAAGAGGCTGTTGCGGCCGAACCGCGCGCGGAAAGAGTGAGACATGATAGCTCCAGGAACTGAGAGATCGCGCCGTTGGCCGGTCGCGAACAGTTTCGATTGTGGATGGACGCGCCCGCGAAAGGTCTCCGCAAGGCGGACTGGAACGGATCAGGCCGTCGCCGGCGGCGCGCGCGGATTCGACGGAGAGCGGTCGCGAGTGAAATCGAGGTGTCGGAACGCCGGGAGCACAAAGGCGACGGTTTCGACGGAAAAATTGCCGGATACCGTGCCGGCAACGGGCGGCGGTGCATAAGCAGCCGAGGCCACGCCGCAGCCGAGCACGCAGCAAGTCGGCATGTGCTGCTCGTGCGGATCACCGCCGGGAAGCTGAGCCACACCCTCATGGGTGCAGATGACATTGCCGAAGGCGTCGAGTTGCGAAGCATTCGGCCCGGTGCCGAAAACGAGTGCACCGACTACCGACTGGAGCACGAGCAAATAGGCCGCGACCAGCGCGGCCGGCATGCTCCATCGTCTCCGCCGGATGTTCAAAGACCTGCCTCTTCACGCAGCAACGACCCGATATCTAGCACGGGCTCAGCTGGCGGAAAATCGCCAAATCACTGCTGCGGCAACGCGGCGCGATCGGGGATGGAGGTCAACAGCGTATGGCGCGCCGACTTCAGATGCTTGCGGCAGGCGGCGTCGACCTTGCCGAGATCGCGCGATTTGAGCGCCGCGATATAGGCCAGGTGTTCCGCCACCGCCACTTCGTTGCGTTCGCGCTCCTGCGCCTTGTTCCACTGGTAGTGGTAGTGGAAGATCATGGCGATGACGTCGTAGAAATCGACGATGAAGCGGTTGTGCGACGCGCGGTGGATCAGCCGGTGAAAGCGCTCGTCGAGCTCGGAAAACTCGTTGAAGCGCGTGGCGATCTCGCGCGCCAGCAAGTGATGCTCCTCTTCCAGGAGGTCGAGGTCGGCCCAGACCGGGCTGTCTTGCGGCAAGGCGGCGAAGGCGGCGGCCGAGCGCAGTTCGAATATCTCGCGGATTTCGGTCAGCTCCAGCGCAAAGGCGCGGGTAAAACCTTTCAGTACCCAGTGGCTGTTGCGGCGTTTCTCGATCAGCCCGAAGCGGGAAAAGCGGATCAGGAACTCGCGCACGCTGGTGGTGCCGACGCCGATCTCGCGCGCCAGCTCGAGCTCGTTGATCTGCATGCCGGGCTCGGCGCCGCCGGCAAGCAGCCGCCGCATGAAGGAGCGCTCGATGATCTGCGACAGCGTGTCGGTCTCTTCCTCGGGGAAGAAATCATTCGGCCGCGGCGCGCGCAAAACCGTCTTGCTGCGCTTGTTCCAGGCGATCAGCCCCGTCTCTTCCATGCGCGCAAGAATGCTACGGATAGTCGTGCGGCTGACGCCGAGCAGCGCGCCGAGTTCCGGCTCCGACGGCAAGCTTTTCGTTTCGTCGAGCAGCTGCAGACCGCGATTGTAGGCGTCTTTGTAGACGTTGTTGCTCTTCGACATCCCCTGCCCCGTTGCGCACCGGCGCTTGCGGCGGCCGGCTTAAAGCGCGATATGACAGATGCTCCTAGCGCATGCCCCCAAGAAGCAGAATCGCTTTTCGAAGTCAGGCCTGGTTCCAGTGTCCGGTCCTCTGCGCATCCATAAGAACGCGCGGCTTTGTCATGAAAAAACAATTGACGCAAAAATGTTTTTTCACGATAAAAGACATTATAGGTTAACAAGCGCGTGTCAATCCGCTCGCGCATCCCAGGATCACCCAGGAAACTGCCCGTGAACGCCGCAAACAGCATTCTTCTGTCTCCCGCCGACAATGTCGCAGTCGCCAATGGCCGCATCGAGATCGGTACGGTGCTGCCGGGCGGCGCCATCGCCACGGCACTTATTGAGCCTGGCCACAAGGTGGCGATCAAGCCGATCCCTGCCGGCGAGGCCGTGGTCAAATATGCCCAGGCGATCGGCCGCGCCACGCAGGACATCGCGCCCGGCGAACATGTTCACTCGCACAATCTGGTCTTCGAGTCCGGGCGTTTGCCGGTGGTGCCGCCGAGCGAGGCCGTGCACGCGACCGAGGCCGACCGCGCCCGCACCTTCATGGGCTACCGTCGCGCCGACGGCCGTGCCGGCACGCGCAACTTCATCGGCATTCTCGCCAGCGTCAATTGCTCGGCCACCGTTTGCCACGCCATTGCCGACGAGGCGAACCGCACGCTCCTGCCCAGATATCCCGGCATTGACGGCTTCGTTCCCATCGTCCACGGCCAGGGCTGCGGCATGAGCGCCACCGGCGACGGCATGATGGTGCTGCACCGCACTCTTGCCGGCTATGCCCGCCACCCGAATTTCGGCGGCGTGCTGATGGTCGGCCTCGGCTGCGAGGTCAACCAGCTTACCCTCTACGGCCAGAAGGGCGTCGCCGCGGGAAAACGCCACTTCAACATCCAGGAAGCCGGCGGTTCGCGCAAATCGGTCGAGAAGGCCATGCTGGTGCTGGCCGAGATCGCCGAAGAGGTCGGCAAGCTTGAGCGAGAGCCGATCCCCGTCAGCGAGATCGTCGTCGGCCTGCAATGCGGCGGCTCCGACGGCATGTCCGGCATAACAGCCAATCCGGCGCTGGGCGCCGCCGTCGACATCCTGGCCGGCGTCGGCGGTATCGGCATCCTCTCCGAGACGACGGAAATCTACGGCGCCGAGCATCTGCTCGCCTATCGCGCGGCAAGCCCGGAGATCGCCGCCAAGCTCGACGGCTATGTGAAGTGGTGGGAAGACCATGTCGCCAAGCATGGCGCCTCCATCGACAACAATCCGTCGCCCGGCAACAAGCGCGGCGGCCTGACCACCATCCTGGAGAAGTCGCTTGGCGCAGTCGCCAAGGGTGGCCAGACGCCGCTCAACGGCGTCTTCGGCTATGCCGAGAAGGTCACCGGACACGGGCTGGTGTTCATGGACACGCCCGGCTACGACCCGGTCTCCGCCACCGGCCAGGTTGCGGGCGGCGCCAACGTCATCGTCTTCACCACCGGCCGCGGCTCCTGCTTCGGCTGCCGGCCGACGCCGTCGATCAAGGTCGCCACCAACTCGACCATGTATCACCAGATGGAAGAGGACATGGATGTGAATTGCGGCGTCATCGCCTCGGGCGAAAAGACCATCGCCGGCATGGGCCGCGAGATCTTCGAACTGGTTGTCGAGACGGCTTCCGGCCGCAAGACCAAGAGCGAGGAGTTCGGCTACGGCGACAACGAGTTCGTGCCCTGGCACCTCGGAGCGACCCTCTAGCCCGACCGCTAACCGGCAAGACAATAGACAGGCCGGATATTGGCCGGTGGGAGGCTTCGTATGAAGAAACGCTGTGTCGGCAGCACCGCGCTGGAAATAACCGAGGTCAGCTTCGGCGGCGCGGCGATCGGCGGCCTCTACCGAGCCTGCCCGCGCGAGGCGGCGATTGAGACGCTGCAGGTCGCCTGGGACACCGGCTTGCGCTATTTCGATACGGCGCCCTTCTACGGCTTCGGCCTCTCGGAACGCCGCTTCGGCGATTTCCTGCGCGACAAGCCGCGCTCATCCTACGTGCTGTCCACCAAGGTCGGGCGCCTGTTCCGGCCGGTGCCGGAAGACCAGGTTCCGGATCATTCCTATGTCGACCCGCTGCCCTTCGCGCTCGACTACGACTATTCCTACGACGGCATCATGCGCTCGGTCGAGTTCAGCTATGCGCGGCTTGGCCTCAATCGGATCGACATCCTGTTCGTCCACGACATCGGCGTCTACACGCATGGAGTCGAGAAGACGAAGCTGCATTTCCGCCAGTTGATGGATGGCGGGCTGAAGGCGCTGGAAGAGCTGAAGTCGTCCAGGGTCATTTCCGCCTACGGCCTTGGCGTCAACGAGGTGCAGATCTGCCTCGATGTGCTGCATCGAGCGCCGCTCGACTGCATCCTGCTGGCCAGCCGCTACTCACTGCTCGACCGCACCGCCGAAGCCGAACTGCTGCCGCTTTGCCGACAACGCCAGACCTCGCTGATCATCGGCGGCGTCTTCAATTCAGGCATCCTGGCAACAGGCCCGGTGCCGGGCGCCCATTTCGATTATAGGCCGGCCACCGCGGACATTCTCGGCCGCGTCGGAGCGATGGAAAAAATCGCCGCCGAGGGCGGCTATCCGCTTGCAGCGGCGGCGTTCCAGTTCCCGTTGCACGAGCCAGTCGTAGCCTCCGTGCTGACGGGCACGGCCAAGCCCACCAACCTGACGCGTAACCTTGAACTGCTCGGCGTCCAGGTGCCGGAAACCGACTTCGCCAAATACGATCCTTACACGATCGTTCAGCAGCTCGGCTGATGCGCTTCGGCCTTCTCTGTTCGCCGGCTCGGCAGGAGGAGCCATACGGAGACCGATACGAAACACCGCTTGCATCGACCGGACCGATGCACTATCAAAATGCGGCAAATGTTTTTTATTGATAAAGTTCTGTTTGGGCAGCGCCTATCCGAATGGAGCTACCGTAACGTTCACCGGGCGACTTAGGGAGGAAACCTAATGAAATTCGTCACCAGCATTCTCAACCGCCGCACCTTCGCGGCCCTAGCAGCCGCCTCGATGCTTGCCGGTGTGATGCATTCGGCGCCGGCTTCGGCGGCGGACGCGACCATTCCGATCATCGTCAAGGACACCACCTCTTTCTACTGGCAGATCGTTCTGGCCGGCGCCCGCAAGGCCGGCAAGGACCTCGGCGTCGACGTGCCGGAGCTCGGCGCCCAGGCCGAGACCGACGTCAACGGCCAGATATCGATCCTCGAGAATGCCGTCGCCGGCAATCCGGCCGCGGTCGTCATCGCGCCGACCGAAGCCAAGGCGCTCGGCAAGCCGATCGACGAGGCTGCCACCAAGGTCAAGATCATCGGCATTGACTCCGGTGCCGACTCCAAGGCCTTCACCTCGTTCCTGACCACCGACAACATCCAGGGCGGTCGCGTCGCCGCCGACGGCCTGGCGGCAGCCATCGGCGAGGCCAATGGCGGCAAGATCGAGGGCGACGTCGCCCTGATCACCGCACTTCCGGGCGCCGGCTCGCTCGAACAGCGCGCCCAAGGCTTCAAGGAACAGCTTGCCGCCAAATATCCCGGCCTCAAGCTCATTGCCGACAAATATGCCGACGGCCAGGCCACCACCGGCCTCAACATCGCGACCGACCTGATCACCGCCAACCCGAACCTCAAGGGCATCTTCGCCTCCAACCTGATCATGGCGCAGGGCGTTGGTCAGGCGATCGCCGAGAACAGCCTGGCCGGCAAGGTCGGACTGGTCGGCTTCGACAGCGACGAGAAGCTGATCAAGTTCCTCAACGACGGCGTCATTTCGGCTCTCGTCGTCCAGGACCCGTACCGGATGGGCTATGACGGCATCAAGACGGCGCTCGCCGCCTCGAAGGGCGAGAAGGTCGAGGCCAATGTCGACACCGGCGCCAACCTAGTCACCAAGGCCAATATGAAGGATCCGAAGATCGACGCGCTGCTCAATCCGAAGCTCGACTGAGCATCGGCGTAGGTGCATTGTTTCCGGGGCCTTTCTGCTCCGGAAACACTCCAACCAAGTGCCAATGGTGAGGCCAATCTGGAAGGATTGTCATGACGTCGACGGCGCAGGAACTGCATCCAGCCCCAACGCTGGAGCCCGGCAGGACGATCCTCGAACTCAAAGGGCTGGAAAAGCAGTATCCCGGCACGCACGCGCTGAAGCCGGTAAGCCTCGCCTTCAAGTCCGGTGAAATCCACGCCATCGTCGGCGAGAACGGCGCCGGCAAATCCACGCTGATCAAGCTTCTGACTGGCGTCATGCCGCGCACCTCCGGCGACGTCATCTGGGAGGGCAAGCCGGCAGCGCTGGCAACTCCTCACGAGGCGATGGCGCTCGGCATCAATGCCGTGCATCAGGAGGTCGTTCTGTGCCGCCATCTCACTGTTGCGGCCAACATGTTCCTCGGCGAGGAGGATTCCCGCTTCGGCATCCTGCAGCAGCGGGCCATGGTCAGGGAAGCGCAGAAGATCATCGACGATCTCGGCTTCGATCTGCCGGCGCATGTCGTGCTGGGTGACCTGACCATAGGCCAGCAGCAGCTGATCGCCGCCGCCCGCGCCACCGTGCGCGGCACCAAGTTCCTGATCTTCGACGAACCGACCGCCTATCTCACTCGGAAGGAGGCCGACCAGCTGTTCATGCTGATCCGCCGGCTGAAGGACGAAGGCGTCACCATCATCTACATCAGCCACCGCATGGAAGAGGTGTTCGAGCTCGCCGACCGCGTCTCGGTGCTGCGCGACGGCACGCTTGTCGGCACCAGGAACATCGCCGAGACCAACGACGCCGAGCTGGTCAAGATGATGATCAACCGCTCGATCGAGCAAGTCTATCACAAGGAGCATTTTACCCCGGGTGCGACGCTCCTCGAAGCCAGAAATCTCTCCGGCAAGGGCTTCGAAAATGTCTCGATGACGGTTCGTGCCGGCGAAATCGTCGGCCTCTACGGCCTGATCGGTGCCGGGCGCAGCGAGTTCGTCACCACGCTCTACGGCCGTCATCGCAAGTCGGCCGGCCAGATCCTCTGGGAGGGCAAGGAGGTTCAGGTCAACTCCGAGCATGACGCTATCAGGCTCGGCATGGCGCTGGCCCCGGAAAGCCGCCGCGATCAGGGCCTCTGCCTCAACCTGCCGGTCGGCCTCAACCTCAATCTGCCGATCTACAAGCGCATCTCCAGCAATCTGCTGATCTCCAGCGCACAGGAGAAGACCGAGGCGGATCGCCAGATCGCCAATCTCAGGATCAAGACGCCGACGCGCAACGCGCTCGCCTCCAGCCTGTCCGGCGGCAACCAGCAGAAGATCGTCATCGGCAAATGGCTGGCGCACGGCGCCAGGCTGTTCATCTTCGACGAGCCGACGGTTGGCGTCGATGTCGGCACCAAGGCGGAGATCTACCGCCTGTTCGGCGAACTGTTGTCCAAGGGCGCCGGCATCATCCTGATCTCGTCCTATCTGCCCGAGGTCTATGAGCTGGCCGACACGCTGCATGTGTTCCGGCGCGGCAAACTGGTGGCCACTCATGGTTTCCATACCGCCGATCATGAGGAAATTCTCACACAGGCGCTCGCCGAGAAACAAGAAAAGCTGGGAGGACAGATATGAGCACCGAGGCGATTGCTGCCGAAAAACCGAAGCGGAACTACAACGCACTGTTCGGGTTGACGCTGCTGGCGCTGCTGGTGCTGTTGTGGGTCATCCTGTCGGTGGCGACGCCGAGCTTCGCCTCCGCCAACAACATCTCGAACCTGTTACGGCAAGGTTCGATGATCGCGATCCTGGCGGTCGGCCAGACCTTCGTCATCATCACCGGTGGCATCGACCTTTCCGTCGGCGCCGTCGTTGGCTTCGCAACCGTGGTCGCGGCGATGCTGATCAATGCCGGGGTGCCGGTTATTCTCGCCATCCTGATCACCTTGCTGGTCGGCGTCGCTATCGGCGTGTTCCACGGCTTCGGCATCGTCAAGATGGGCCTGCCGCCCTTCATCATCACGCTGGCGACGCTGACATCTTTGCGCGGCATCGGCCTTTTGATGACCAACGGCAACTCGATCTCGATCAACAACGATGCCTTCCAGCTTTTCTCGCGTAGCTCCTTCCTCGGCATCCCCAACCTGTTCTGGATGGTGATCCTCGTCGGTATCCCGGCCTATGTCTTCCTGCATCATAGCCGCTGGGGCCGTTATCTGTTCTCGGTCGGCTCCAATGCCGAGGCGTCGCGTCTGTCCGGCGTCAATGTCCAGCGTACCATCTACATGGCCTATACGCTGTCGGGCCTGTGCGCTGCTTTTGTTGGCGTGCTGCTCGCGTCGCGCATCGGCATTGGCAATCCGACGCAGGCGGAGGGGTGGGAGTTGCAGGCGATCGCCTCGTCGGTGATCGGCGGCACCTCGCTGTTCGGCGCCGTCGGCTCGGTGCACGGGCCGCTGCTCGGCGCTTTCATCCTCGCCACCATCAACAATGGCGCCAATCTGCTCAACGTCAACGCCTTCTGGCAACGCATCATCACCGGCGTGCTGATTATCGTCATCGTCTATTTCGACGGCCTGCGCCGCCGCGGCAAGTAGACCATCTTAACAACCGCCGGCGGGGCCGGCGGGGAACCGACTGGATCGAAGCATGAAAGCCGTCGTCTGCCGTTCGCCCGGTGATCTTGTTCTGGAAGAGCGCCCGGCGCCAGGCCCACCACCCTCCGGCTGGGCGCTGGTCGCGGTCAGCCATGTCGGCATCTGCGGCACCGACTATCACATCTTCGAGGGCAAGCATCCGTTCCTCGCCTATCCCCGCATCATGGGCCACGAGGTTTCCGGCACCGTGATCGAGGTTGGAGACGGCGTCGATCTCGCAATCGGCGAACCGGTGATCATCAACCCCTATCTCGCCTGCGGCAAATGCATCGCCTGCCGTCATGGCAAGCCGAATTGTTGCGTCAAGATCGAGGTGCTCGGCGTCTACCGCGACGGCGCCATGTGCGAACGGATCCTGGTGCCGGCGCAGAATCTCTATTCTGCCAACGGCCTGTCGCTGGCCGATGCCGCCGCCGTCGAATTCCTGGCGATCGGAGCGCATGCCGTGCGGCGCTCGCGGGCTGATCCCGGCGCGCGCACGCTGGTCATCGGCGCCGGGCCGATCGGGCTTGGTACAGCGCTGTTTGCCCGCATAGCCAGGCTCGATGTGACGCTGCTCGACATGAGTGCCGAGAGGCTGGGCTTCGCCGCAAGCGAACTCGGCTTCGCGACTCTCGACGGTTCGGAGGGATCGGCAACCGATCTGGTGCGGGACGCGACCGGCGACGAAGGCTTCGACGTGGTCTTCGACGCGACCGGCAACACCCAGTCCGTCCAGTCGGCCTTCGCCCATGTCGCGCATGGCGGGACGCTCGTCCTGGTCAGTGTCGTCAAGGACGACATCGTCTTTTCCGATCCCGAATTCCACAAGCGCGAGATGACGCTTGTCGGCAGCCGCAACGCCCTGCGCGCCGATTTCGACCATGTCGCTGTCTCGATCCGCGATGGTGTGGTGCCGCTGGCAAAGCTCGTCACCCATCGCACGACGCTTGGCGACACACCGCGCGACCTCGCCCGCTGGGCGCATGAGAAATCCGGCTTGATCAAGGCCGTCATCCAGGTTGGGTGAGACGCCGATTCTGACACGAAAATTCGGCGGTCGATAAGTGCGAACTTTGGCAGATCGCATGCTTTGGCGATTAGCCGAAACATCCATCGCTTCGT
Source organism: Mesorhizobium sp. M9A.F.Ca.ET.002.03.1.2 (assembly GCF_003952365.1). Lineage (NCBI taxonomy): Bacteria > Pseudomonadati > Pseudomonadota > Alphaproteobacteria > Hyphomicrobiales > Phyllobacteriaceae > Mesorhizobium > Mesorhizobium sp. M9A.F.Ca.ET.002.03.1.2. The sequence continues at coordinate 606,717 of NZ_CP034443.1, forward strand.
CATCCTATGACGAAGCAAGGAGCGAAGCGACGCGGCGCAGACATGGTATCCATGCCGTGACCTTGAAGTATCGCGACGGTGCAGAATTCTGCTTCGCTTCACCCCTCGACCAATGTTACGGCATGGATCCTAGGGTCTCCGCGACGTCGCTTCGCTCCTGCTTCGCCCAAGGATGACGACGTTAAAAGCTAATCGCTCGCCGACAATTTGAGTTCGACCCGCTCAGCCGGGAACCGCGTTTCGGCGAATTGGATCGGCTGGCCGTCCGGCGTGACATTGACGGCGACCGTGACCAGCACGATGGCGCCGGGCTGCAGATCGAGATCGGCGAGATCGGCGGCATCGGCATGGCGCGCCGACAACACCGTCGACTGCCTGAGATAATCGCTGACGCCGAAGCGCTCGAGAGAGGCGGTGATCGACCCCGTTTCGGCCATGGCAGCCTCGATGCCGGAAAAACGCCTGGCGTCAAACCAGCTCGTGGCGCGTGACACCAGCTGTCCGTCGGCTTCACCGCGCGCCTCCAGACGTATCACATCGGCCCCTATGGCAAGCTTCAAGGCATCGGCGACGCGACGGCTGGCTGGCTCGACCGTGGCTTCGAGCAACACGCTGCGACGCTCGGATGCCTGTCCTTGCAGACCGGTCGAAAAGCGCGTGCGCGTGCCGATCGGATAGGAAAGCCGCTTACGCGACAGCACGAAGGTGCCGCGCCCCTGTTCGGCCCTGAGCACGCCATCCTGCACAAGTGCTGCGATGGCGCTGCGCACCGTATGGCGGTTGACGCCATAGCGTTCGGCCAATGCGATTTCCGGCGGAAGCGCCGCATTCTCGGCGAAATCGCCGATCGCGATCGAATGCAGAATCTGGTCGGCGATCTGCCGCCACAGCGAGACGCCGCTGCGCCGCTCCAAGCTGCTGGCAATCTGCTGCCCGATCATACGTTGCCCCCGGGGACTTTTCGCCCCTGTCATCCATCCGTCATGGACAGGCATTAGGGAATAGGCATAATTTGTATAATTGTCTAAATCAATAGACAAATTTGCAGCAAAAAGGAAAGGCGGCCATGCGAGGACAGGAAGCGCGCGATCAGGCTGAGCGCAAGGCCGTCATGGCGACGCTGGCGCAATCGACCGGCGACGATATCGTGCGCCTCTGGAACGAAGCCGGCCTGCCTTCGGAAGCGGAACTCCTACGCGGGCCAGAAACCGGCCTGGTCACCGTGCGTGGCCGCATCGGCGGCGGCGGCGCGCCCTTCAATGTCGGCGAGGCGACGGTCACCCGCGCCACCGTCCGGCTTGCATCTGGGCAGGTCGGCCACTGCTACGCCCTCGGCCGCGACAAGCAAAAGGCGAAGCTGGCGGCGATCGCCGACGCGCTCTGGCAGGACCCCAACCATCGTAACGAGGTCGAGACCAAACTCATCGCGCCCCTTCAGACGGCACAAGCCAGCGCACGTGAACGGCGGCGCGCCGAGACGGCGGCAACGAAGGTCGATTTCTTCACCATGGTACGCGGAGAAGACTGATGGATATCGCAACGCAAGCGATCGAGGGCGGCTTTGCCGATCCGGTGTTCGACGCGCAGACGGTGTTCCGCGCCGTGATGGACGCGATGGCGCGGCCAGGCGCCCTGCAGCCCCTGCCGGTCTTCGCCCGCCCGCCGGCGCCGCTGTCGGCAACCGTAGGCGCCATCGCGCTGGCGCTGTGCGACAACGACACGCCGCTCTGGCTCGACCCCGTTTTGCAGGCTCCAGCAGCGGTGAAATCCTGGCTTGGCTTCCACACCGGCGCGCCACTCGCCAATACGCCGGCCGACGCGCATTTCGCGCTGATCGCAGCACCTGCCGAAATGATGGCGCTCGACGGCTTTTCACAAGGCACCCAGGACTATCCCGACCGCTCCACGACGCTGATCCTGCAAATCGGCGATCTTGTTTCAGGTGCCCCTCTGCTGCTCGAAGGTCCCGGCATCGAAACGAGTGCAACCATAGCGCCGGCGCAGATGCCGCGCCATTTCGTCGAACAGTGGAAGCAGAACAACCAGCGCTTTCCGCGTGGCGTCGACATCGTCCTCGCCACCCCCGACGGCGTTACTTGCCTGCCGCGCACGACGTGCATCAAGACGATGGAGGCGTGATATGTATGTCGCAGTTAAAGGCGGCGAAGCGGCCATTGCCAACGCCCATGCCCTGCTCGCCGACCGCCGGCGCGGCGACCGCTCGGTGCCGGCGCTTCGCCTCGACCAGATCGTCGAGCAACTGGCGCTCGGCGTCGACCGGGTGATGAGCGAAGGTTCGCTCTACGACCGTGAATTGGCGGCGCTCGCCATCGTCCAGGCACGCGGCGATATGATCGAGGCGATCTTCCTGATCCGCGCCTATCGCACGACGCTGCCACGCTTCGGCTACACCAGGGCGATCGACACCGGCGCGATGCTGGTCGAGCGGCGCGTGTCGGCAACCTACAAGGATCTGCCCGGCGGCCAGTTGCTCGGCCCCACTTTCGACTACACCCACCGGCTGCTCGATCCCGAGCTTGCCGCGGGCGGCGATGTCGCCGAGCCGCTGCAGCGTGCAAGCGAGGCGGAGGCCATGCCGCGCGTCTCGGCGATCCTTGCCCGCGAAGGCCTGATCGAGCCGGACGGCGACATGCCCGGGGACCATGTTCCCGGCGACATCACCCGCGAGCCGCTGGAATTCCCGATGGCGCGCGATATCCGCCTGCAGGCGCTGTCGCGCGGCGACGAGGGCTTTTTGCTGGCGCTCGGCTACTCCACCCAGCGCGGCTACGCCCGCAACCATCCCTTCGTCGGCGAGGTCCGCATCGGCGAGGTCGAGCTGGAACTGGACGTGCCGGAACTGCCGTTTGCCGTGCCGCTCGGCAGCGTGCGCGTCACCGAGTGCCAGATGGTCAACCAGTTCAAGGGCTCGGCCAAGGCGCCGCCGCAATTCACCCGCGGCTACGGCCTCGTCTTCGGCCAGAGCGAGCGCAAGGCGATGGCCATGGCGCTGTGCGACCGGGCGCTGCGCGCCTCGGAATTCGGTGAGGATGTCGTCGCCGCCGCGCAGGACGAGGAGTTCGTCATCTCGCATTCCGACAATGTCCAGGCGACCGGCTTCGTCGAGCATTTGAAGCTGCCGCATTATGTAGACTTCCAGGCCGAGCTCGACCTGGTGCGCCGCATGCGCGCCGAGCACGACGCCCGCGAAAACGCCGGCAAGGCCGAGGAGAAAAGGGAGGCAGCCGAATGATTTCAGCCGTCTCCATCACCTTGACCGTTGGAATGGCTGCTATGCCCATCATAGCCGGTGCTGCTGCCATCCTGTCCGTTGGAAAAGAAGTCATTCCCCGAACCGTCTCTTGGTCCGGACAACCTCTTAGGGCGAAGGAAAAAGATGACAGTGCCGACGAATACAAGCGTCAGGATGCCAACGTGCAACCATCCGGCAGGGGTCATTTGAGTTTGGCCCGGTTCCCGCATCTTGGAAACCGGTCCAATAGCACAGCACGGATGTGATCACCATGACCGACATCGCCACCTACAACTTCGCCTATCTCGACGAGCAGACCAAGCGGATGATCCGCCGGGCTATCCTCAAGGGCATCGCCATTCCCGGCTATCAGGTGCCGTTCGCCTCGCGCGAAATGCCGATGCCCTATGGCTGGGGGACCGGCGGCGTCCAGGTGACCGCTTCGATCATCGGCCCGGACGACGTGCTGAAGGTCATCGACCAGGGCGCCGACGACACCACCAATGCCGTTTCGATCCGCGCTTTTTTCAAGAAGGTCGCCAATGTAGCCGTAACCACAGAGACGGCGAAGGCGACCATCATCCAGACCCGCCATCGCATCCCCGAGCATCCGCTGACATCGGGCCAGGTGCTGGTCTATCAGGTGCCGATCCCCGAGCCGCTGCGCTTCCTCGAGCCGCGCGAGACCGAGACGCGCAAGATGCACGCGCTGGAGGAATACGGCCTCATGCATGTGAAGCTTTACGAGGACATTGCCAAGTACGGCCGCATCGCCACCACCTACGCCTACCCGGTAAAGGTCGAGGGCCGCTATGTGATGGACCCTTCGCCGACGCCGAAATTCGACAATCCGAAGATGCACAATTCGCCGGCTTTGCAACTGTTCGGCGCCGGCCGCGAGAAGCGTATCTACGCGGTGCCGCCCTTCACCGAGGTGGTCAGCCTCGACTTCGAGGACCATCCGTTCGAGGTGCAGACCTTCGACCAGCCCTGCGCCCTGTGCGCGGCCGAGAACGTCTATCTCGACGAGGTCATCCTCGACGATCATGGCGGCCACATGTTCGTCTGCTCCGACACCGATCATTGCGAGAAGCGGCGCCAAGAAGGCCATCGCGGTCATCTCGCACCTGAGACGATGGAGCCAGCGCAATGACCGACGAACCACTGCTGCGCGTCAGCGCGCTCTCCAAGTTCTACGGCTCGCGCGTTGGCTGCGAGAACGTCACCTTCGACCTGTGGCCCGGTGAGGTTCTGGCGGTGGTCGGTGAGTCCGGTTCCGGCAAGACGACGCTGCTCAACTGCCTGTCGACCCGGCTGCTGCCGAGCTCCGGCAGCGCCAGCTATCGCATGCGCGACGGCCAGCTCCGCGAGCTCTACCGCATGAGCGAGGCCGAGCGCCGCTTCCTGATGCGCACCGACTGGGGCTTTGTCCACCAGAACCCTGCCGACGGCCTGCGCATGACGGTGTCGGCCGGTGCCAATGTCGGCGAACGGCTGATGGCGGTCGGCGACCGCCACTATGGGAAAATCCGGGCCACGGCGGTCGATTGGCTGTCGCGTGTCGAGATCGACGAGGATCGCATCGACGACGAACCGCGCGCCTTTTCCGGCGGCATGCGCCAGCGCCTGCAGATCGCCCGCAACCTCGTTACCGGGCCGCGGCTGGTCTTCATGGACGAGCCGACCGGCGGCCTCGATGTCTCGGTGCAGGCGCGCCTGCTCGATTTGCTGCGCGGGCTGGTCACCGATCTCGGCCTTGCGGCGATCGTCGTCACCCACGACTTGGCGGTGGCGCGTCTGCTGTCGCAGCGCATGATGGTGATGAAGGACGGCCACGTCGTCGAAAGCGGCCTCACCGATCGCGTGCTCGACGATCCGCGCGCGCCTTACACCCAGCTTCTTGTTTCCTCGATATTGCAGGTGTGACCATGGCAACCCCTCTCGTGGTCTCCGACGTCGCCAAGAGCTTCACCATGCATCTGCGCGACGGCATTAAATTGCCTGTTGTCGCCGGCGTGTCGTTCTCGCTAAGGGCCGGCGAATGCACCGTGCTCGGCGGCCCGTCCGGCGCCGGCAAGAGCTCGATCCTGAAGATGCTCTACGGCAATTATGCCGTCGATGAAGGCCAGATCATCGTCCAGCATGAGGACGGGCTCATCGACCTCGCGACGGCCAGCCCACGCAAAGTGCTTGCCGTGCGCCGGCTCACGATCGGCTATGTCAGCCAGTTCCTGCGCACCGTGCCGCGTGTCTCCGCCCTTGATGTCGTCGCCGAACCGCTGGTCGAACGCGGCGAGGACCGTGAGGTTGCGCGCGGCAAGGCACGCGCCTTGCTGGCTCAGCTCAACCTGCCGGAAAAGCTCTGGGCGCTGCCGCCGGCGACGTTTTCCGGCGGCGAGCAGCAGCGCGTAAACATCGCGCGCGGCTTCATCACCGAGCATCCGATCCTGCTGCTCGACGAGCCGACCGCTTCGCTCGATGCCAGGAACCGCGACGTGGTGATTGCGCTGATCGCGGCCAAGAAGGCGGCGGGCGTCGCCCTGCTCGGCATCTTCCACGACCACGACGTGCGCGAGGCGGTGGCCGACCGCACCATCGACGTGACCGCCTTCGCCGCCGGGAAAATCGCCGCATGACCAGAAACCTGTCGGAGGCGCCGCTGGTCCACGAGACGGCGGAAGTCGAGGGCTCGACGCTTGGCCGCTGGACCGAGATCGCCGACCGCTGCCGGGTTTCGGAAAGCACGTTGGGCGACTACTCCTACATGATGCAGGACTGCGGTGTTTGGTGCGCGACGATCGGCAAGTTCGCCAACATCGCCGCCAATGTGCGCATCAATGCCACCAACCACCCGACCTGGCGGCCGACACTGCACCATTTCACCTATCGCGCTTCGGACTATTGGGACGACGCCGAGCACGAGAGCGAATTCTTCGCCCAGCGCCGCGCCAGGCGCGTCACCATCGGCCACGACACCTGGCTTGGCCACGGCTCGACCATCCTGCCCGGCGTCACCGTCGGCGATGGCGCGGCGGTCGGCGCCGGCGCGGTGGTGTCGAAGGACGTCGCGCCCTACACCATCGTCGGCGGCGTGCCGGCCAAGCCGATCCGCGAACGCTTCGACCGCCGCACGGCCGAGCGCTACCAGGCACTCGCCTGGTGGGATTGGGACCATGCCCGCCTGCGCGCCGCGCTCGATGATTTTCGCGCGCTTTCGGCGGAAGCGTTTCTGGAAAAATACGGCGGCTGAAGACGGTGAATGGTGAATGGTCAATAGTGAATGGCTAACGATAGTGTTCGAGGCTCAGTGAAGCCTTTCTTGTCACCATTCACCATTCACCATTCACCATTCACCATTCACTATTCACCATTCACTATTCACCACCCTGGCCTGTGGGCGGTAACAAAACTGACATCAATCCGACACCGCAGGTTCACGTGGCTGCGCTAGCGAAGGTTAACAGACCTTCAAGCGCGACTGGACTGGAATTTGCCTATGTCAGCCCCCCTGCCGGCAACCTCAGCCACGCTTGATATCCGCGGCATTACCCGCCGGTTTGGCAAGAATGCCGCCGTCAGCAATGTCGATATCTCGATCCCGCACGGTCAGATGGTCGGCATCATCGGTCGGTCCGGCGCCGGCAAGTCGACGCTTTTGCGCATGATCAACCGTCTCATCGATCCGAGCCAGGGGTCGATTTTTTTTGACGGGGCTGAAGTCTCGCGGTTGCGCGGCTCGCCGCTCCGGCGCTGGCAGCGCGACTGCGCCATGATCTTTCAGCAGTTCAACCTGGTGCCGCGCCTCGACGTCCTGACCAACGTGCTGCTCGGCCGGCTCAATCACCGCTCGACCCTTGTCAATCTGCTCGGCGTCTTCTCCCGTGAGGAGCGGGCCGAGGCGATCGCGGCGCTCGAGCGTCTCGACATCGCCCGCACGGCGCTGCAGCCGGCCGGCACCTTGTCGGGCGGCCAGCAGCAGCGCGTCGCGATTGCCCGCGCCATGATGCAGAAACCGAAAGTCATCCTTGCCGACGAGCCGATCGCTTCGCTCGACCCGCTCAACGCCAAGGTGGTGATGGATTCCCTGCAGGACATCAATCTGCGCGAGGGCCTCACCGTCGTCACCAATCTGCACACGCTGGATACCGCGCGCACCTATTGCAACCGCATCATCGGCATGGCCGCCGGCAAGGTCGTGTTCGACGGCCCGCCCGAAGACCTCAACCGCGAGGCCGTGCGCATGGTCTACGGTGCCGACAGCAATGGCGGCGAAATCTCCGAGGCCATCACCTCGACCAGCGTCACCATCAAGCAAAAAATCACTGCATCCGCCGGACCGCTCGAGCCCGCATTTCCTGGCTACTAGTCCATGATCCCGACAAGTGGATACCGGTATACGGTGGAGATCATGGACAGACAAAAAGAGCGCCTGGATCGCCAGCCCGCGTCAAGGACGCTGTCAAAATTCGAACGCTGCCGGCGCGATGCCGGAACCAACAGGAGAGACGCGAATGTTTAGAAAGATACTTTTCGGTGCCGTTTCCATCATAGCCATGGCGATCGGCGCGGTCCAGGCACAGGACCTGAAGGAGTTCCGCGTCGGCATTTTGGGCGGCGAGAACGAAGCCGACCGTCTGCGCAACTACCAGTGCTTCGCCGACCACATCAAGGACGTCCTCGGCGTCGAGAAAGTTTCGCTGTTCCCGGCCGCCGATTACGACGGCGTCATCCAGGGCCTGCTCGGCGGCACGCTTGACTATGCCGAACTTGGCGCTTCCGCCTACGCCAAGGTTTATCTCGAGAACAAGGACGCGGTTGAGCCGATCCTGACGACGGTCCAGACCGACGGTTCCACCGGCTACCATTCGGTCATGGTCGCCCGTGCTGATTCCGGCATCAAGACGCTCGCCGACATGAAGGGCAAGAAACTCGGTTTCGCCGATCCCGATTCGACGTCTGGTTACCTGATCCCGGTCACGTCGCTGCCCAAGGACATCGGCATGGATGTGAAGGACTACTTCGCGTCGACCGGCTTCGGCGGCGGCCATGAGCAGCTTGTCCTTGAAGTCCTGAAGGGCACGTTCGATGCCGGCGCCACCTGGGCCTCCGGCGTCGGCGATTTCAAGGACGGCTACAGCTCGGGCAATCTGCGCAAGATGGTCGACAAGGGCGTCCTCAAAATGGACGACCTCGTCGAACTGTGGCAGTCGCCGCTGATCCCAAACGGTCCGCTGGTCTTGCGTGCGTCGATCGACGCCGACGCCAAGCAGAAGATCACCGATTTCCTGACCAAGCTTCCGGAAACCGATCCGGCGTGTTTCTCGGCGATACAAGGCGGCGACTTCAAAGCCTATTCGCCAGTCACCCCGGAGTTTTATCAGGCGATCATCGACGCCCGTAAAGCGAAGATCGGCTCGTAAGTAGACTGCCACAACGCCGCCGGGGCCATGTGCCGCCGGCGGCGTTGCCGCATCATGGGCCGGGGATCTATCGATGAGTGCGACCGACGTTTACCGCGCGCCTGCGTTTTCACCGGAGGGGGCCACGGTCGAGCGGCACTGGCGCGACCTCGCCGCCCGCCGGCGCCTTTACACGATCGGAGGCCTGGTTTTCCTGCTTCTTGCGCTTTCCGGCTCGCTCTGGTTCGCAAATGAAACCAACGCCGGAAAGTTCTTCGACCGTCTACCCTACATCGCCGACTTTTTCACCGAGTTGAAGCCACGCGATTGGTTCGACCCGGTGCGCGCGCTGTTCGACCTGCCGTCGCCCTACGACGATGGCAGCCTCAAGTTCGACTACCCTGAAGGCCGGGTCTACCTGACCCAAAGCATCTACATTCCGGAGTATTTCCACCGGATGATCGAGACGCTGAACATCGCCCTGTTTTCGACGCTCGTGGGCTCCACATTCGGTTTCCTGCTCTGCTTCTTGGCGGCAGGCAACATCACGGCCAACCGCTGGCTCCGTTTCGCCACGCGCCGCTTCCTTGAAATCGTCCGCGCCTTTCCCGAAATTGTCATTGCCGGCTTCTTTCTGGCGATCTTCTCGCTTGGACCCATTCCGGCGATCCTCGCGGTCAGCATCCACACCGTCGGCGCGCTCGGAAAAATGTTCTTCGAAGTGGTCGAGAATGCCGACATGAAGCCTGAAGAGGGTTTGCGCGCCGTCGGCGCCAACTGGGTCGAGCGGGTGTGGTTCGGCATCGTGCCCCAGGTTTTGCCCAACTTCATCAGCTATTTCCTGCTTCGCTTCGAGATCAATGTGCGCGCTTCGACCATTCTCGGTGCCGTCGGCGCCGGCGGCATCGGCGAAACCCTGCGCCTTTCGATCGGCCGGGGCCATGAGGCCAAGACCATTGCCATCGTCTTCCTGCTGTTCTGCACGATTGTCGCCGTCGACCAGTTTTCGGCGTGGCTGAGACACCGTCTGGTCGGCAGACAGGCGTTCGCATACGGGCGCGGAGAATAACGCAATGAACGCCGACGCTATCGACGATATCGCCACCCGCCATCCGGACGCGTTCCGACGCTCCCTGTGGAAGCGCTACGCCACCCCGCTCGGTGTTCTTCTGTGCATTCTCTACACCTTTTACTGCGCCTGGTTTTTCTCGGTCGGCGCCGTTCTCGAAAAGGCGAACTGGAACCTTGCCGGCGCTTATCTCGCCGACTGGGTGTCCTACGAAATCCGGCCCGACATCGAGTTCAAGGACAATTATCTGACGATTGACTACTCCCGCTTCTCCAAACTGGGATCCAATCCAGATCCCGACTGGGTGACCAAGCAGATGGCCGTGATCGAGCGGCGGGTCGACGCAGCACCAGCACCGGCGATCGCGACCAACAAGTCGTCGCAGGACTCGTTCATGGCGCCTGGCGCGCCAACCGCCGAGAACCCGGCCGCCGCGCCAGGGCAATCGGTTCCGGCCGCGCCTGAAACGGTGCGTGAAAAGGCCGTCGTGGCGGCGGACGTCGTCTTTGGCAATGGCCGGATCGCCATCACGCCAAACCTTGTCACCGTGACACGCGGCAGCGAAAGCGTCATCTTCGACATAGCCAAGGACAGTTCTGTCACGCCGCGCACACCGCTGCCAAACTGGATCGAGCAACGCAGGCCGGGCTCGACCGCCTATGTCTCGTTCGGATTTCTCGGTCGCGCCGAGGTGCAAGATGACGAAGTGGTCGCCTGGAGACGTTTCTTCGGCTGGGCCAATTTCGTGTTCGACACGAATTCGCCATTCTGGGGAAAGTCGTTCGGCGAGGTCGCCTCGCTGATCGTTTCCGGGGCACGCCTCGACCCGTCGCGGTCGAACGCGGCGCTCGCCTGGGGCAACATCCTCAACAACGCCGAGTGGCAGCACGGCGACGTCTGGCTGAAACTCCTGCAAACCATCGTCATGGCCTTTGTCGGCACGGTGCTGGCCTCGATCGTCGCCTTTCCGCTCGCCTTCCTGGCTGCGCGCAACGTCACGCCGAGCCGGATAGCCAACCAGGTAACAAAGCGCTTCTTCGATTTCCAGCGGTCTGTCGACATGCTGATCTGGGCGCTGTTCTTCACGCGCGGCTTCGGCCCGGGGCCGCTGGCCGGCATGTCGGCGATCTTCTTCACCGACACCGGGACCCTGGGCAAACTCTATTCCGAGGCGCTGGAAAACATCGACGACAAGCAGCGCGAGGGCATCCGCTCGGTTGGCGCCACGCCGGCAATGGTGCAGCGATACGGCGTGCTGCCCCAGGTTCTACCGGTATTCCTTAGCCAATCCCTGTATTTCTGGGAATCGAACACACGGTCGGCGACGATCATAGGCGCGGTCGGCGCCGGCGGCATCGGCCTGAAATTGTGGGAGGCCATGCGCACCAACACCAACTGGGCCAATGTTTTCTACATGGTCCTGCTGATCCTGCTTGTGGTTTTTATCTTCGACAACATCTCCAGCTATCTGCGCCGCAAACTGATGGGGACCATTGCAAACGGCAATGACGAGCGGCGCGCGCGCCTGCCGCCGGCGGCTCAGATCGCCTGACAGCGAGGGCTTGGTGCAAATGCTCTAGGCACCTGCCTTCTTCCAGCCGTTCTCGATGTGCTTGTAGCCGTCGCGATAGACGGCTTCCGGGCTTTCCGAAAAGTCGCGCCAGACCTTGGTGGCCGCCGCCAAATCCTTCAGCGAGCGGCCGAAGGCCTCGATCGTCAGCCAGTCGTCATAGCCGCTCTTACGGATAGCCGAAAACGTCTCTTGCCACGGGACGTGGCCGCGCCCAGGCACGCCGCGATCGTTTTCCGAAATATGGATGTGGACGACATTCCCCGCATTGCGCGTATAGGCGCCGATCGGGTCGGGCTCCTCGATGTTGGCATGGAAGGTGTCATACATCGCCTTGATGTGCGGCCGGTCGATCGCGTCGATATGCTCCGACAGATCGTCCATCGTGTTGAGCAGATAGCATTCGAAGCGGTTGAGCGCCTCCAGCCCGATGGTGACGCTTTTCTTGCCGGCATGGTCGCCGACGGCGCGTTGCGAGGCAACGGAGCGCTTTTTCTCCGCCGCTGTCGGCCCGCTGCCGGAGAAGGCGCCGAGCGTCGAATGCAGCGGGCCGCTCAGCGCGCTGGCGCCAAGCGCAGCTGAGCAGTCGATCGCCCATTTCATGTAGTCGATGCCGGTCTTGCGCGTCGCGGCATCCGGCGAGATCAGGTTCATCGCCGGATCGCCCATGGCCGAGACGGCGGTGCGTTCCAGCCCAATGCGGTCAAGCAGCGCGCCGAGCTTTTTGTAATCGTCCGGCGTGCCGGCAAAGATCGGTATCTCGACGCCATCGAAGCCGGTCGCCTTGATATCCCTGAGCAACGGCTCGTGTTTCTTCGACACGTCCGTTGTCCACAAGAGCATGCACATGCCGATTTTCATCGACGCCCCTCCCTCCTATTGGCCCTGCCGGGGTGTTGAGATTCAGGTCAGGCCGAGTCGAAAATGGTAGTTTCCGAGAACCGGAGCGGAGCGTACTTCTCGTACGTGAGTACCGGAAGCGCAGGAAACTGCCGTTTGCAGGCCGGCATCACCTGAAGATCAGCACCCCGATCAGAGCTTCGTCCACGCTCCGTTCTTCTTCGACGATTTCACGCAGGCTTCGATAAAAGCCATGCCTTCGACACCGTCCTGGATGGTTGGGAAGATGACATCCCTAGCCGGCTTGCCGCCTTTGCGGCGCGCCGCGCGGATGGCGCGGGCCGCCTCCTGGTAGATGTTGGCGAAGCCTTCGAGATAGCCTTCCGGGTGGCCTGAGGGAACGCGGCTGACGCGCCCCGCCACTGGCAGCGCACCGGCGCCATTTCGAGTGATCAACTGCTTCGGCTGGCCGAACGGCGTGTACCAGAGATAGTTCGGGTCGGCCTGCACCCATTCGAGCCCGCCCTTCGTGCCGTAGATACGCAGCTTCAGCCCGTTCTCGTGGCCGGGCGCCACCTGGCTCGCCCATAACATGCCCTTGGCTGGGTGCGACTTGCCAACCGGCTTGAAGCGCATCAGGACGTTGACATTGTCGTCGAGCAGCCGCCCCGGCACGAAGGCATCGAGATCGGCCGACAGCGAATCGAGCTCGAGCCCGCAGACGAAACGCGCCAGATTATAGGCATGCGTGCCGATGTCGCCCAAAGCACCGCCGGCACCGGCCTGCTTGGGGTCGGAGCGCCAGGACGCCTGTTTCTGGCCGGTGGCGGCGAGGTCTTCGGTCAGCCAGTCCTGCGGATATTCCGACTGCACGATGCGGATGTCGCCGAGCTGCCCCTTGGCCACCATCTCGCGCGCCTGCCGCACCATCGGATAGGCGGTGTAATTGTGCGTCAGCACGAACACCTTGCCGGTCTTTTCGACCAGCGCCGCCAGTCTCTTCGCTTCCGCCAGCGTCGTCGCCAGCGGCTTGTCGCAAATGACGTGGATGCCGGCCTCGAGAAAGGCCTTCGCCGCCGGTACGTGCACATTGTTGGGCGTGACGATGGCCACCGCCTCGATGCCGTCCGGCCGCTTGGCCTCGGCCTTGGCCATCTCGGCGAAGGAGCCGTAGCTGCGCGTGGGATCGAGCCCGAGTTCCGCGGCCGATGCCTTGGCACGCCCCGGATCCGACGACAGGGCACCTGCGACCAGCACGAACTCATTGTCCATGCGCGCCGCGATCCGGTGCACCGCGCCGATGAAGGCGCCTTGCCCGCCGCCGACCATGCCGTAGCGGATCGGGCCGCCTCCCGTTTCCGACTTCGATGCGCCGACCATGATTTTCTCCCTCGTTGTTGCTTACCTCCCCCTTGAGGGGAGGTCGATCCGCGCAGCGGATCGGGTGGGGTCGCCGGGCGCAGCGCTCGGCATGAACCGACCCCACCCGGCCCTTCGGGCCACCCTCCCCTCAAGGGGGAGGGAAAGCCGTTTCAAATTCCCATCATGGCGCGCAGCACCTTCTTGTCTGTCGCGCCGCCGGCGAAATCGTCGAATGCCTTTTCCGTCACCCTGATAATGTGGTGCTGGATGAACGGAGCGCCTTCGGCCGCCCCGTCCTCCGGATGCTTCAGGCAGCACTCCCATTCCAGCACCGCCCATGAATCGTAGTCATACTGGGCAAGCTTGGAGAAGATGCCGCCGAAATCCACCTGTCCATCGCCGAGCGAGCGGAAACGCCCGGCCCGGTTGGTCCAGCTCTGGTAGCCGGAATAGACGCCTTGCCGGCCGGTCGGGTTGAACTCGGCATCCTTGACGTGGAACGCCTTGATCCGCTCGTGATAGATGTCGATGAATTCAAGGTAATCGAGCTGCTGCAGCAGGAAATGCGACGGATCGTAATTGATGTTGCAGCGCTTGTGGCCGCCAACCGCATCGAGGAACATCTCGAAGGTCGCGCCGTCGAACACATCCTCGCCCGGATGGATCTCGTAACCAAGATCGACGCCATTGTCCTCATAGACATCGAGGATCGGCTTCCAGCGTTTTCCCAGTTCGGAAAACGCTTCCTCGATCAATCCCGCCGGCCGCTGCGGCCACGGATAAAGGTAGGGAAAGGCCAACGCTCCGCAGAAGGATACCGACGCCTTCAAGCCCAGATTCTTCGAAGCCTTGGCGCCGAACTGCATCTGCTCGACCGCCCATTTCTGCCTGGCTTTCGGGTTGTTGTGCACCGCAGGCGGCGCGAAGCCGTCGAACTGCGCGTCATAGGCCGGATGCACCGCCACCAACTGCCCCTGCAGGTGCGTCGACAGCTCGGTGATCTCGACGCTGGCGTCCGTGCAGATGCCCTTCACCTCGTCGCAATAGGCCTGGGAAGACGCCGCCCTCTCGAGGTCGAACAGCCGGCTGTCCCAGGTCGGGATCTGCACGCCCTTGTAGCCCAACCCGGCCGCCCATTTGGTGATCGATGGCAGCGAATTGAACGGTGCGGCATCGCCCGCGAACTGCGCCAGAAACAGTCCGGGACCCTTCATCGTCGATGGCATCGATATCCTCCCTAATCATCCACGACCAAGCATAGCGCCGATTGAAAGCAGGGCCAGCCTCTTTGGTCTTTTCGTACAGTGCATTGCGCACCGCTATTCTGGTATTACCAAATGTCAAAATCTGGTCAAGTCATCTGACTTGCCTTCCGAAGCCTGCAACTATGCCGGGTTATCCCGCATATTGCAATATAATCAATGCTGTAAACAGGAATCGGAGCAGCACTCCAGCGCTTCTTGCCGTCCAGATGAAATTGCTGTAGACCTCCTTACAGGCCCAATTGGTCGAACCAGTTTACAAAAATGCTGGAGCGCCTTGGGGAGGACTCATGCGACACACTCTGCTGGCGTGTGTCATAGGCGAATTCTGGGAAGGACAGACCATGCATCTTTCAACGCACAACTGGATGCGGGCGGAACCATTGGAGACGACGCTCAGGCGCATCAAGAAATTCGGCTATGAATCGATCGAGATTTCCGGTGAACCCGAGCAGTACAAGACCAATGAGACGCGTGCGCTCTTGAAGGAGCACGGCATTCGCTGCTGGGGGGCGGTGACGCTGATGCTGGGCGAGCGCAACCTGGCCGCCAAGGATCAGGGCCAGCGCGAGCGCTCCGTGCAGTATGTCAAGGACGTGCTGACGATGGTGAGCGAGCTCGACGGCGAGATCATCACGCTCGTTCCCGCCACCGTCGGCAAGGTGGTGCCGGACGGCACCGAGGCGGAAGAATGGAAATGGGTGGTCGACGCCACCAGGGAATGCTTCACCCATGCCAAGAAAGTGGGCGTCAAGATCGCGGTCGAGCCGCTCAACCGCTTCGAGACCTATTTGTTCAACCGTGGCGCCCAGGCGCTGGCGCTGGCCGACGCGGTCAGCCCCGAATGCGGCGTCTGCCTCGACGCCTACCACATCCACATGGAAGAGTTTAACGTCTACGACGCCATCCGGCAGGTCGGTAAGCGCCTGTTCGACTTCCATGTGGCCGACAACAACCGCTTCGCCGCCGGTCTCGGACAGATCGACTGGCCGAAGATCGTCGGCACGCTGAAGGAGGTCGGTTACGACGGCGCGCTGACCAACGAGTTCGTCGCCCCTGTCGATCGCACGCCGGCCGCTCCCTATCCCGACATGGTCGATCGCAATCCGGTCGACATCTCGCCGGAGCAGCTCAAATTCATCCAGGACCACGGTTCCAGCGTGCTCACGGAGAAATTCTACACCGATCAGATGCGCATCAACGCCGAAACGCTGCTGCCGCTGATCAAGTAGTCGACCTCTGGGAATGAGCTCTTCCGCCCTGACCGGCGGCAGGGCCGGGGATGAACATGCGCATCAAGACGGTCCAAGCCTGGTGGGTCCGCATACCGATCGAGGCCGCGAAGCAGCACCGCAGCGACTTCGGTCAGGTGACGACGTTCGACGCTGCCATCCTGCGCATAGAGACCAATGACGGGCTGGTCGGCTGGGGCGAAGGCAAGAATGCCGCCGGCAGCGCCGGCAGCTATGGCGCCCTCGTCCACATGCTGAACAACGAAGTCGGCCCACAGTTGGTCGGCTGCGATCCGGCCGACATCGGGGTGATCTGGGAGATGCTCTACAATGGCGTGCGCCATGACAGTGCCGCGCAAAACGGCCATGCCATGCCGCAACTGGCGCGGCGCGGCATCAGCGTCGCCGCGATCAGCGCCGTCGACATCGCGCTGTGGGATATTCTGGGCAAGTCGCTGGGGGTTCCGGTCTGGCGGCTGCTCGGTGGCCGCAAGCTCGACCGCATGCCGGCCTATGCTTCCGGCGGCTGGGCTTCCACCGAGGCGATCGGCGACCAGTTGAAATCCTATATCGCCAAGGGCGGCTTCAAGGCGCTGAAGATGCGCGTCGGCGCAATGGACGGCGCGCCGCACATTTCCGCCGCCCGCGTCCGCGCTGCAAGACAGGCGCTCGGCCCCGACGTCGAGCTGATGGCCGATGCGCATGGCACCTATACGGTGGCGGAAGCCAAACGCTTCATCCATCTCGCCGGCGATCTCGACCTGGCCTGGTTCGAGGAGCCGGTCATCGCCGACGACAAGCCCGGCATGGCCGAAGTGCGGGCGTCCGGCTCGATCCCGATCGCCACCGGCGAAAGCGAAGCGACGCGCTATGCCTTTCGCGACCTCGCCACGCTCAAGGCGGCCGATATCTTCCAGCCCGACCCAGCCTTCTGCGGCGGCATCAGCGAGGCGATGAAGATCGGCACCATCGCCAGCGCGTTCAATCTGCGCTTCGCGCCGCATCTGTGGGCCGGCGCGCCTTGCTTCTTTGCCGGGCTGCATGTCTGCGCTGCTTCGCCGGCTAGCTTTACCGTCGAATATTCGCTCGGCGCCAACCCGATGATCCACGATCTGATCGAGGAGACTGTCGAAGCAAGGGACGGTATGATAGCGATCCCCGAGAAGCCCGGGCTGGGATTCACCCTTTCGGAACGGTTTCTGGAGGCGCACGCGCAACGCGGCTGATCATGAAAGAAAAGAACCTTCTCGCGGAACTCGCCGCCTATCTATTCTCCCACTCCGACAAGGGGACGGGTCGAACGCCGTCGGAGCGTGAGCTGGCGGAGCACTTCGGCGTCAGCCGCGGCCAGATCCGTGAGGCGCTGGCCATCCTCGAAGCCATGCGCATCGTCGAGCGCCGGGCCAAATCCGGCATCTACATCGACACCAAGCAGGCCAGCGTCGAGGCGATGGCGCTTTTTGCCAGGGCCGGCCTGCCGCTCGATCCGATCCAGATCTACGAGACGGTCGAGTTGCGCAAGATTCACGAGATCAAGGCCGCCGAGCTTGCCTGCTCGCGCGCCACGGAGGAAAATTTCGAGCGGCTGCGCGAAATCCTGAAGGCTTCGGAAGAGCGCATTGCGGCGGGCGAGGGCCTCGCCAAGGAGGACCGCGAATTTCACCTCGAGATCGTGCGGGCAACCAAGAACAGCGTTTTTCACAACATATGCAGCGTCTACTACATGATGGGCGAGCAACGCCTGCCGATCTATTTCAACGATCCCGAGCGCAACGTGCGCTCGCATGCCGAGCACATCCAGATCTACGAGGCGCTGCTGCGCCGCGACGGCAACCTCGCCCAGGCGCTGATGAACGCCCATCTGCAAGGTGCGGAGAGCTACTGGAAAGGCCTGATCGAGGGCGGCGGGCCAGAACCTCACAACCCAGCGCTCGAACAGGCCTGATATGCCTAAAATCCTGTCGACGCACACGCTGCACCCGCGCGCCTCCGCCATGCTGACTGGTGCCGGCGACCTCGTTGTCGCCTCCGCCCTCGACGCGGACACGCTGGCCGCTGAGGCGCGGGACGCCGATATCATCATCGTTCGCGCCCCGCTGCCATCAGCGCTTTTCGAAGGCCAGACGAAGCTCAGGGCCGCAATCCGCCACGGCGCCGGGCTCGACATGGTGCCGATGGAAGCGGCCAACGCAGCCGGCGTGCTGGTGGCAAACGTGCCGGCGGTCAATGCACGGTCGGTCGCCGAATACGTGATGTTCGCGGCCCTGGCGCTGCTTCGGCGTTTCCGCATGGTGGACCGCGATTTGCGGGCGAAGGGCTGGCTGGCCGGCCGTGACCACACTATTCTCGGCAGCGAGCTCGCCGGCAAGACGCTCGGCATCGTCGGCTTTGGCGCCATCGGACAGGCCGTCGGCCATATCGCGGCGCATGGTTTCGACCTGAACGTGGTGGCGACCACGCGCAGCATGAGGCCGGCGCCGGACAGGGTCGGCTTCCTGTCGATCGACGCGCTGGTCGAGCAGAGCGACATCATCGTCCTGTGCTGCCCGCTGACGCCGGAGACGCGCGGACTGATCAGCCGCGAGCGCATCGCCCGGATGAAGCCGGATGCGATGCTGATCAATATTTCGCGCGGGCCGGTGATCGACGACGACGCCTTGATCGAAGCGCTGCAAAAGGGCCGTATCGGCGGTGCCGCGCTCGATGTCTTTGCAACGCAGCCGCTGCCTTCAGATCATCCCTATTTCGGCTTCGACAATGTCATCGTCACCCCGCACATGGCAGGGATCACCGAGCAATCGATGATGCGCATGGGCGTCGGCTCGGCTGATGAAACCTTGCTGGTGCTGGCCAACAAATTGCCGGTCAATCTGCGCAATCCCGAAGTGGTCGAGCACTACCGGCGGCGGTTTCCGGCCGACGTATAGCGCCACCGCCGTTTCGCCCCATTTCTCCACGACGCTGGCCCCATGCTCGTTCTTCGCCGCACGCCGCTGCTTGTTGCCATCTGTTCGATCGGCGCCCTGCCCTCGGTCGCTGCGGCCGAGAGCAGTTATGTCTATTGCGACAACGGCCTGCGCTGCGTGATGGCGCCCTGTCCGTCGAACAGCGCGCTCGATCTTGCCACCGGCAAGATCATCAAGGGCGTGTCGATCGACATCGATGGGTTGCCGCAGGAAGAGAAGGCGCTCGGTCTCTCGGACAAGCTCTACGCCGGCAAGGTCGTCGTTGCCGGCTCCATCGAGAACCAGACCCAGACCCTCAACGGCAAGCAATACACTCTGCCCTGGCTGGTCGCGGCCGGTATCGAACGCGCGTCCAGGGACAGCGAACGCGGCCACTGCTCATCGCACTGAACGTTCTCATCATCAACGGCCAAGCAGCGCCTCGACTTCCGCCGCGATGCGCAGGAGACGGTGGTCGTGGCCGTTGCGCGCCACCAGCATCAGCCCGGCAGGGCGGGCCATTCCCGGCATCGGCAAGGAGATCGCGCAGAGGTCGAACTGGTTGGCAACCTGCGTGTTGCGCAGCAGAAGGCCTTCCGTCCTGTCGCACAGACCCTCGTCGCTGGTCATCGACACGATGGTCGGCGCGGTGACCGGCGTGGTCGGCAGAGCCAGCATATCGACCGACGCCAGCCGCTCATCCATGGCCGCCAGAAGCGCCGTGCGGCGGCGAACTGCCCTTATATAGGCCGTGGCCGGAACGGCGGCAGCGCGCGACAACGACTCGCTCACCCGCGGATCGACCGGCGTCGTCGCGCCTGTCGCCAGCCAATCCGCATGGACCTCGGCGCCTTCCATTGCCGCGATCGAGGCCCGCTTGGTCACCGCGCGCAAATCGGTCAGGAGGTCATCGATGGACAGATCGGCGAAGCGGGCACC
The DNA here is from genome assembly GCF_003952365.1 of Mesorhizobium sp. M9A.F.Ca.ET.002.03.1.2. NCBI lineage: Bacteria > Pseudomonadati > Pseudomonadota > Alphaproteobacteria > Hyphomicrobiales > Phyllobacteriaceae > Mesorhizobium > Mesorhizobium sp. M9A.F.Ca.ET.002.03.1.2. The sequence continues at coordinate 626,588 of NZ_CP034443.1, forward strand.
GGCAAGCTCTATCTTGCGAACACATCTGTCGAACGCCGCCGCGACCTCTTCTTCCGTATCCTCGAAGAGGACGCCGCGTGGCACGCCGATGCGCAGTCCGGCAAGCGGAAGCGGAATAAGCGCCGCAGGCTCCTCGCCCGCCATCACCGCGTCGGCCACGGCACATTCGGCGACCGTGCGGGCAAGCGGGCCAATGGAGTCCAGCGTGGCCGACAGCGGGAAAACGCCGTCACGCGGCACGCGCCGTGCCGTCGGCTTGAAGCCGACGACACCGTTCAGCGATGCCGGGATGCGCACCGAACCGCCGGTGTCGGAACCGATCGAGATCTCGCTCGTGCCTTCCGCAACGGAAACACCGGCGCCGGAGGATGAACCGCCCGCAATCCGGCTGGCGTCGGTGGCATTGCCGGGCGTGCCGTAATGCGGGTTGACGCCGATCGCGGTGAAGGCGAACTCGGTCATGTTGGTCTTGCCGAAGATGACGGCGCCCGCCTGCCGCAGCCGCCGCACGATGACGGCATCTCGCAGCGCCGGCGCCGCGGTGCTGAGCAACAGCGAACCGGCCGTGGTCGGCTCGCCGGCGACATCGAACAGATCCTTGATCGAGACGATCGCACCGTCGAGCGGCCCGAGCGTCACGCCGGCCTTGCGCCGTGCATCAGCGGCGTCCGCCGCCGCCCGCGCAGCTTCCGGATAGAGTTTTGTGAACACGCTTTGGTCGCCCGCTCGGACAGCGAGACGGGAAAGAACAGCTTCAAGGCGGTCGCGGGTGGATTGCATTTCGGTGTCGGACTCCGGACGGCTGCAACGTCTTACAGTTGGAAGCCATCACGTGGCCCGCGAACACATAACCCGGTATGGGCGGATTTGCACCCCTGCTGGACCGAGGGAGGAGACCCGATGCTCTACAAAGGCAGCTGCCACTGCGGCAAGGTCGCCTTCGAGGTCGAAGGCGACCTGACCGGCGCCGTGCGATGCAATTGCTCGATCTGCTCGCGCAAGGGCGCGCTGCTATGGGCCGTGCCGCATGGGGCGTTGCGAGTGCTTGCCTGGCGCGACGATCTTGGTAGCTACACTTTCGGCAATCATGTCATCGCCCACCGGTTCTGCCGAGCCTGCGGCATTCACCCCTTCGCCGAGGACGTCAGCGAAGGGAGCGAACGAAGCGCCTACGTCAATATCCATTGCATCGACGGATTGGACCTCGCCACGGTGCCGATTTTCGACTTCGACGGCCGCGCGGTTTGACGGGCCCTCAACTGTCGGTTGCCTTTGGGCCAAGCAGGAACGCCGCCAAGGCCGCCAGCAACGTCGCGATCCCGCAATAGGCGAAAGCACTGGCAACGCCGGCATTGTCGACCAGCAGGCCGCCGAAAACGGCGCCCAGCGCGATGGCCACCTGGAACGTGGCGACCATCAGCCCGCCGGCGCTTTCAGCCTGGTCGGGAGCGGCCCGCACCAGCCAGGTTTGCAGCCCGACCGGCACCGCGCCGAAGGCAAAGCCCCAGGCGGCCACGGCTATCGCCGCCACCACCGGCGAGGCGCCGACACTAAGCAGCAAGAGCGCCGCCACCGCAATCAGCAGAGGCGCCATGCCCACGGCGGTCTTGAGGCTGCGCTCGGCCATGAAGCCGCCGGCGAAATTGCCGAAGAAGCCACCGATGCCGTAGGCAAGCAGCACAAGCGAGATCGTTTCGATATCCAGTGCCGGCACCTTCTCGAGAAACGGTCGAACATAGGTGAAGCCGGCAAAGTGTCCCGAGGCAACCAGCAGGACCACCAGAAGCGCAACCCTGATCATCGGTCGCTTCAGCACCTCCAGCAAGGTACGAAAGCTTGCCACGCCGGCCGGCGGCAGCCTCGGAATGGTGGCGACCTGCACCAGCAGCGCCAGAGCGCCGACAACAGCCGCGATCATGAAGGCCGTTCGCCATCCCCAGATGTCGCCGACATAGGCTCCGACCGGGGCTGCGCACACGGTCGCTACCGAAACGCCGGTGAGGATGATCGACATGGCGCGTGGCATCAGCCGCATCGGAACAAGCCGCATCGCCATGGCCGCCGACATCGACCAGAAGCCGCCGAGGCTGATCCCGAGCATGATGCGGGCGATCAGAAGAACCGGAAGCGAAGAGGCAAACGCCGCCAGCAGATTTGACAGGATTAGCAACACCGTCAGCGCCCACATGACCAGCCTGCGGTCCAGTCGTCTGGTGACGATGGCCATGGTCGGGGCGGCTATCGCGCCGACAACGGCCGTCGCCGTCACCGCTTGCCCGGCAGTGCCCTCCGTGACACCGAGATCCTGCGCCAGCGGCGTCAGCAGGCTGGCGGGCAGGAATTCCGCGGTCACCAGTCCAAACACGCCAAGCGCTAGCGATACGACCGCCCCCCATGCCGGCTCGGATCGTTCTTCGGATTCGGAGGAGTCGAGAACAGCGGCGTCGATGACGCCTGTCGCGGGTTCGGTCATGATGTGTCTCCGGTCTGGTTGCAGCGCAACATTTGGCTGCAGTGCAACATAGGGAGTGACCATCTGGAGTTTCCATGCTAGAAACACCATCATGCTTGACCATTCGTCCAAAGTTCCGATCACCGGCGATCCGCTGACAGACATATTGCGCGGGTTGCGTCTTGATGGCGTCGAGTATGGCCGGTGCGAAATGAAGGAGCCCTGGGGCATCCAGTTCCCGGCTCAGCCGGCGGCGCGGTTTCATTTTATCGGCCGCAAAGGATGCTGGTTGCTGCAGCCGTCCGGCGAATGGGTGGAACTCAACGCAGGCGACGCGGTGCTGCTGCCGCGCGGCGCCGAACACGTCCTGGCAAGCGAGCCAGGCATCGAGGCTTCGCCGATCCAAGGCTACCAGGTCGCGGAGGTCTGCAAGGGCGTCTATTGCATGTCCAACGAAGGCTGCCGCCCGGGAACGCTGCTATTCTTCGGCAGCATGTATTTCAATCTCGACGGCTTGCACCCGCTGCTTGGCATGATGCCGGATGTGATGCGCACCCACGAACTGGAAGCGTATGAGCCGGGCATTCCGCATCTGCTGGAGAGCATGGCGCGCGAAGTGACTATGGAGCGCGTCGGCTCCGGCGGCATTCTGGCACGGCTTGCCGATGTGCTGGCCGCCATCGTCATCCGGTCATGGGTCGAGCGCGGCTGCGGCGACTCGTCCGGATGGATCGCTGCGGTGAGAGATCGTGAGATCGGACGCGTACTGGCTGCGATCCATCTCGAACCGAACCGCGACTGGACGGTGGAGACCCTGGCCAGGATGATGGGCGCCTCGCGATCGGGTTTTGCCGAACGCTTCGCGACGATCGTCGGCGAAACGCCGGCGAAATATGTCACCCAGGTGAGAATGCACCAGGCACGGCAATGGCTGGTCCGCGACCGGCTCAAGATTTCCGTCGTCGCCGCACGCCTGGGTTATGAATCCGACGCGTCCTTCAGTCGCGCGTTCAAGCGCGTCATCGGATCGGCTCCTAGCCATTTTCGCGCCGAAGAACAGGCTGAGGTCCGTCAAGCTGGCTAAGCCTGGCCAAGATACTCATTTCTCGGTGATTCAGGCCGAGCCGGCAGTGCTCTTGCGGCATGCACCGACGCACCTCATCCGGCGTGGCGGAGATTGATTCCGCTGCCCTTGTCAAACAGCACCACCTTGTCCGGATCCCAGGCAAAGCGCACCGGCTGCTCGATCTCGACATCGGTTCTGGCCGGCACCGTGGCTCGCAGCATGGCGTCGCCGACCCGCAGCGTCAGGATCTTTTCGACGCCATGGTTTTCGACATCGTGGATGCGTGCTTCCACCGGCGCCCCGCTCTCGAGATAGACGTCTTCGGGACGAATACCGAAGACGAGCGGGCGACCGTCGGTCGCACCGCCCGTCTTGGCACCCCCCGCGAAAGGCAGCTCGAAATTCAGCGGCGCCATCACAGCGCGGCCGTCGACGAGCTTGCCGTCGATGAGATTCATCGGTGGCGAGCCGACGAAGCTTGCCACATAGGTGTCGCGCGGATTGTTGTAGATCTCATACGGCGTGCCGGTCTGGACGATGTGGCCATGGTTGAGCACGCCGACCTTGTCGCCCATCGACATCGCCTCGATCTGGTCGTGCGTCACGAACAGGAAGGTCGCGCCGAGCTGCATCTGCAGGTTCTTCAGCTCGGTACGCAGCGCCTCGCGCAGTTTGGCGTCGAGCGCCGACAGCGGCTCGTCCATCAGGAACACGCGCGGCTTGCGCACGATGGCGCGGCCGATCGAGACGCGCTGCATCTCGCCGCCCGAAAGCCGGTCGGTTTTGCGGTCGAGCAGATGCTCTATGCGCAGCGTCCTGGCGGCACGGTCGACGCGATCCTTGATCTCGGCGTCGGGCAGCCGGCGTATCTTCGGCTTCAGCGGAAATTCGAGATTTTCGCGCACCGTGTAGCGCGGATAGAGCGAATATTGCTGCAGCACCAGCGCCACATCGCGCTCGGCCGCACCCCAGCTGGCGACATCGACGCCGTCGATGAAGACCTGACCTTCGGTCGGCTTCTCCAGGCCGGCGATCATGCGCAGCGTCGTCGTCTTGCCGGCGCCCGTCTCGCCGAGCAGCACGAAGAATTCGCCGTCGGCGATGTCGAGATTGAGCCCGGTCAATGCGGTGTGATTGCCGAATGTCTTGGAGATATTCTTGAGCTGGATATGGGCCATCAGAGTCTCACCCCCAGTGACTTGCCGCTCGCCGTATCGAAGAAGTGCGCCTGGGCCGGATCGATCCTGGCAAAGACCTTCACGCCGGGCCCGCTGATGAAACCGCTTTTGGTGCGGGCGCGCAGCATCTTGGAGCCGACTTTGAGGTCGACGATGTCGAAGGATCCGAGCGGCTCGACGATCTGCGCCTCGACCGGCAAGAACCCTTCCGCCGCTTCGCGGCGAACGATGACGCCTTCCGGCCGGATGCCGAGAGCAAGTTTGTCGCCGGCATGGCCGTTGAGCTTCGACAGCAACGCGCGCGGAAACTCAAAGCCGGTAGCCACCCCTCCGACCGTCACCGAGGCCGACGAGGCTTTTTCCGCCACCGCCGCGTCGGCGACGTTCATCACCGGGCTGCCGACGAACTGAGCAACGAACAGATTGGCCGGCCGCGAATAGACTTCGTCCGGCGAACCGACCTGCTGCAGTACGCCTTCATGCATGATGACGATGCGGTCGGCGAGGCTCATCGCCTCGATCTGGTCATGGGTGACATAGATGGTGGTCGAGCCCTGCTTGATGTGCAGGCGCTTGATCTCGGCCCGCATCTCCTCGCGCAGCTTGGCATCGAGTGCGCCGATCGGCTCGTCCATCAGCATCGCCTTCGGCCGCCGCACCAGCGCCCGGCCGATGGCCACGCGCTGCATGTCGCCGCCTGACAGCGCCGACGGCTTCTTGGCGAGAAGATCGGTGATCTGCAGCGTCTTGGCGACCGAGCGCACCTCGCTGTCGATCTCGGCCCTGCTCTTGCGCGTCGCCCTGAGCGGGAAGGCGATGTTCTCGTAGACGCTCATATGCGGATAGAGCGAGAACGACTGGAAGACCATGGCGATGTCGCGGTCGGCCGCCTTGAGATGCTGGACCGGCTTGCCGTCGATGAGGACATCGCCGCCGTCGATAGTCTCCAGCCCGGCGATGGCGCGAAGCGTCGTCGTCTTGCCGCAGCCCGACTGGCCGAGCAGCACGATGAACTCGTTGTCGTCGATCTTGAGGTTGAGGTCCTTGATGACCTGGACGGCGCCGAAATATTTCTGGACGCCGCGAAGCTCGATCTGGGTCACGTGCGGCCCTCATTATGGTCGGAGACGTCGAAGACCCCGTCTGTTCTCTCGGTTCCATCGTCCGGCTTGCCGAACCAGTTGGTGCACAGGAAGGTGACGAGCCCGATCAAGATGATCGTCACCCCATAGCGGTGCAGGAAGAGATTCCACGGCTGGCAGAGCGCGATGATGCCGCACACCATCACGATCTCGGCCGTGCGCTGGATTGTAGCATGGCGGATCATTTGCGGATCGCTCCGAAGGACATGCCGCGCAAGAGGTGGTTGCGGAGCAGGAAGGTGAATATGGCGACCGGCAGCAGGAACAGGAAGGTTCCGGCGGCAATCACCGTCCAGTCCGGCAGGCCGGAGCCGACCTGGCTGGGGATGAAGGGCGGTGCCGTCTGGGCGCGGCGATTGGTCATGATCAGCGCGAAGGCATATTCGTTCCAAGCCGTGATGAAGCAGAACACGGCGGTCGCGGCGATGCCGGTGGCGGCCTCCGGCAGCACGATCTTGAAGAAGGCCTCCATGCGCGTATAGCCGTCGACGAGCGCCGCCTCCTCGTACTCCTTCGGAATCTCGTCCATGAACCCTTTCATCAGCCATACAGAGAAGGACAAGTTAAAGGCGGTGTAGAGGATGATCAGGCCCCAATGCGTGTCGTTGAGGCCGACGACCCGGTACATCAGGAACATCGGGATCGCCACCACCACCGGCGGCAGCATGCGCGTCGACAGGATGAAGAAGAGCAGGTCCTGTTCCCCCTTTATCTTGAAGCGCGAGAAGCCGTAAGCCGTGAAGGTGCCCATGCCGACGGCCAGGACGGTGGAGGTGATGGCGACGATCAGCGAATTCATGAAGCGGTTCGGATAGCCGGACCACTGCACCTCGCCCCTGCCCGAGCGCACCACCTTCTCGCCGCCGTCAAACACCAGCCGCTCCCACCACGGAGCGGCGGCGTATTGTTCCGGCGTCGGCGCGGTGCGCAACTGCGACCGCTTGGTGAAGAGCTTTACGAAGGGCGATATCTCAGGCTGGAACATCACCGTCGGTGGAATGGTGGTGGCAAGGTTGCGCGGCTTGAACGCCGTCGAGGCTATCCAGTAGATCGGCGCCAGGAAGATGATCGTGACGATCAGCACACCGACGATGGCGAGCTTGTTGAGCGAACGCTCGGTAGAGGTGGTGACAGCGGCCATTCTAGCGCTCCTTCACCTTGTTCAGGTATTTGACGTAGATGTTGGTGATCGCCAGGATCATGATCAGCACGATGTAGGCGAGCGCGCAGGAGCGCCCAGTCTGCCATTCCTGGAACGCCATCTTGTAGAGCCGGATCGAGATCACCTCGGTGGTTGGCTGGCTGGTCAGGATGTAGGCGAGATCGAAGGTCTTGAACGCCTCCATGGTGCGAAAGATGATCGCAATCATCAGAATCGGCGCGACCAAGGGCAGCGTGATGCGAAAGAAGGTATAGAACGAGCCGGCGCGGTCGATCGCCGCCGCCTCGTAAAGGTGCTTCGGCACTGCCGACAGGCCGGCAAGCGACAGCAGCATCACGAAGGGCGACCACATCCAGATGTCGGTGATGGCAACCGCGTAGAGCGCCATGTCGGGGTTGGACAGCCACTCGAAGGAGCCGAGGCCGAGCGTATAGTTGATGATGCCGAAGGACGGATCGTAGAGCAGTTTCCAGAACAGTCCGACGACGGCCATCGACAGCATCATTGGCAACAGCAGCAGTGTCGTCAGCAGGCCCTTCAACGGGATATCGCGGTTGAGCAGCAACGCCACGCCGAAGCCGACGATGACCTGGCCGACGACGGAGACGATGACATATTTGGCGGTGATGGCGAAATTCGACCAGATGAACGGGTCGTTGAGCAGCTCGCGGTAATTCTGCAGTCCGACGAAATTGGCCGCCGCGGGGCTCGACGCTCGAAAGTCGGTGAACGAATAGCCGAGCGAATAGAGCAGCGGAAAGATGTTGAAGACGATCAGGAAAACGATCGTCGGAATGATGAAGAGATTGCGGATCGTGAGGTCGCTCATGCCGCGGGCGGCGGAGCGCGAGTTGGGATCCAGCGTGGTCATGACTGCAGTGGCCAAGGCCCGTTCCTCTTTGGTCCGGAAAAGAAAACGGAAGGGGCGGGCTCCCGCCCCCTCCGAGCGTTAGTGCCGTTTACTTCGCGCGGTTGTATTTCTTGAACGTCGCGTTCCAGTCCGCGGCCAGCGAATCAAGCACTTCCTTGGCCGTGCCCTGATTGCCGGTGATGTAGGGATAGACGCGCTGGTTCATCTGGATAAGCAGCTCGGCATATTCCGGCGTCGCCCAGAAGTCCTTCACCTTGAACATGGTTTCGTAGAAGGCCTTGTTGTAAGGCGTGGCGTTCTGGAATTCAGGCGACTCGAGCACCTTGGCGCTTGCCGTGTAACCGCCGAGCTCCGCCCATTTCTTCTGCGTCTCGTCCTTGATGAACCATTCCAGGAACTTCATCGCCTCTTCCTGATTCTGGGAATAGGAGATGACGGAGATGCCCTGGCCGCCGAGCGCGGCGAACTGGTCGCCGTTCGGTCCTGGAGGGTTGGCGAAAAAGCCGGTGACCTTGGCATTCGGGTTAGAGGCTTCGTTGATGAGCGCCGGGAAGAAGGCGAAGTAGTTCATGCTCATCGCCGCCAGGTTCTCGGTGATCGCCTGGTTGTCCTCGATGAAGAAGCTCTTGGCCCAACCAGGAGGGGTGAAGGAATAGAGCTCCTTGTAGGCCTCGAGCGCCTTGACGTTCTGCTCAGAGTTGATGACGCCGTCGACCTTGTAGGTCGCGTAATCGCCTAGCTCGCCGCCGAAGGAGAAGATGGCGTTCTCGACGCCCATCACCAGCGCGTCATACGAGTTATCGGTGTAGATGGCGACGCCGTAGCGCTTCTCGTCGGGACGGTGGAAGAATTCGGCGATGTCGCGCAGCGCCTTGAAATCCTTCGGCACGTCGAGATCGTAGCCATACTTGGCCTTGAAGGCTTCCTTTTCCTTGGGGTCCTCGAACCAGTCCTTGCGGTAGGACCAGCCGACCGCGTCGCCCTCGGCCGGGATCGACCAGTACTTGCCAGAATTCGACGGATATTCGGCGTAGTACTTGACCGTCGCTGGCGCCATCACCTCCTTCAGATTGTGTTTGTTGAAGAAGTCGGTGAGGTCGACATAGTGTCCCGCCTCGGATGCGGCGCCGATCCACTGCGAGTCGCCGACCACCATGTCGTAGGCGCTGCCCTTGGCGTTGAACTCAGTGAATGCCTTGGTCTGGAAGTCGGACCAAGGCGTGGTTTCGACAGTGACCTTCACGCCGGTCTCGGCCTCGTAAAGGTTGACGAGTTCCTGCAGGTAATTGGCCGGATCCCATTCCGCCCAGAAAATCGTAAGCTCCTGCGAATACGCCGCCGTTCCGCTGGCAAGCGTCATCGCGATACCAGCAAGCATGCTGGTCATTGTCTTGCGCATGATGATTTCCTCCCTTGTGCTCATTCTACCGTGTCATGCGAGCCAGCGGCGAGGCGGGCCCGGGTAATTCCTCCCGTGATGGCATCGTTCCGGGAGCCTCCTCGCCCGGCCAGAATGGATCGCAGCCCTCACTTTTAATCCGCTTTATTGTCCTGATCTGGTATTACCAATTTCGGACGCACGTCAAGCTCTTTCTTGGACGATAGCGGAGCCCTAGACAAGCGGATTCCAGCAACATCTGCCTGTTTTTCCTAAATTTTCCTACTCCTTGATACGCAAGGGCCTTGTTTGCGCTACAGCATTGCGACTATTGTCAGTAGTCGGCATCCTCATCTGGTCGAACCAGATCGATACTATTCCGTGGCTGTCGCCCGTGCGCTTCTGTCTCCTTCGGTCATCGATTCCACCACTGCAGCCCGTACCAGGGCGCCGGCTGCCCATTGCGCCACCGACATCATCTTGCGGCTGTCCAACCCCCATATGTCCTTCAGCACGATGAGCACTTCGACGCCGAAGATCAATGACAGGGCCTGCGCCAGGCGCTTGAATTCGCGTGGCGGCAGCCGGTCCTTGAGCGGTGCGATCGCGTCCTTGAGCAGATCGACGCGATGGCCGCGCGTGAAGGCCGGCTCGCCGCCCAGCGTGCCGGCCTGCCGCCGCGCCCATTGGTCGAGCGACAGCTTCAGCGCCGCCTTGAAGGTCGCCTCGAAAGCCTCGATACGCGGCATGGCCGTGTCGAACAGTTCGGCGACCCGGCGTTCGGCATCGGCGGAGCTCGACTGCCAGGTGAGGATCGGCCCCAGCCCTTCGTCGACCACCGCCTGCACCAGCGCCGCCTGGCTCGGAAAATAGCGATAGGCGGTAGCGCGGGAAACCTGTGCCGCTTCCGCGACCTCGCTGACCGAGGGCGTGGCGCCCGCCTGCATCAGCCTTGTCGCCGTCTCCAGCATCAGCCGCCTTGTACGTGCGCGCGGCCCGCGTGCGGCTCCCCCACGCGCGGCTCCGGGGTCGGCGTCATCGTTCACCGCTTGTTGACGTGAGACATCCATATCAATACGATACGCGCGTCTCAAAAAATTGCAATGGCCTTGGCGCTGCCGAACGGCCGGGCAAGAGCGGCAGGCGGCAACGCCGAGCGCGCCGAAGACCGGGGAAACGCAATGAAGCGCATCTATGTGGTGGGCACCGCCGACACCAAGGGCGAAGAACTCGCCTTTCTTGCCGATGCGGTCGCAGCCACCGGTGCCATTGTTACGTGCGTCGATATCGGAACGCGTGGCGCGACCGTGTCGGTCGATGTCTCGGCCGAAGAGGTCGCCGGCCACCATCCCAATGGCGGCAGTGCCGTGCTGGGCATCGACGACCGCGGCACCGCCGTCGCGGCAATGGCCATCGCCTTCACCCGGTTTGTCCAATCGCGCACCGACATGTCAGGCATGATCGGTATCGGCGGCGGCGGCGGAACCTCGATCGTCACATCAGGCATGCGCGCTCTGCCGCTCGGCCTGCCCAAGATCATGATCTCCACGCTCGCCTCGGGCGACACGGCTCCTTATGTCGATGTCTCCGACATCGTCATGATGCCGTCGGTGACCGACATGGCCGGCCTGAACCGGCTGTCCCGTATCGTGCTGCACAATGCCGCCCAGGCGATATCGGGCATGGCTGCGAAACCGGCGCCGCCGCCCGACGGCAAACCGTCGATCGGCCTCACCATGTTCGGCGTGACCACGCCATGCGTGACTTCCATCGCCAATGAGCTTCGCTCGACCTATGACTGCATGGTCTTCCACGCCACAGGCACCGGCGGCCGCACCATGGAAAAGCTGGCCGACAGCGGCCTGCTGTCCGGCGTCATCGACATCACGACGACCGAGGTCTGCGACCTCTTGTTCGGCGGCGTGCTGCCGGCGACCGAAGACCGCTTCGGCGCGATCGCCCGCACCAAGCTGCCCTATGTCGGCTCGGTCGGCGCGCTCGACATGGTGAATTTCTGGGCGCGGCCAACCGTTCCGGAACGCTATCGCGGACGCTTGTTCTACGAGCACAATCCGAACGTGACGCTGATGCGCACGACCCCTGACGAAAGCCGCAGGATCGGCGAATGGATCGGCACAAGACTGAGCCTCTGCGAGGGACCGGTCCGGTTCCTCATTCCTGAAAAGGGTGTCTCGGCGCTCGACATCGAAGGCGGCGCCTTCTTCGACCCAGAAGCCGATGCAGCACTCTTCGAGGCCATCGAGCGCACGATCATGCCCAACGACACGCGGCGCGTGACGCGCCTGCCGCTGCACATCAACGATCCCGAATTCGCCAAGGCTGCGGTTGCGGCTTTCCTTGACATCGCCAGACAGTGAGAGACGAGATCATGCCCGCCATACCGCGCAAGAAGATCCTGGAAAAATTCCGCAAGATGATTGCCGGCGGCGTGCCGATCGTCGGCGGCGGCGCCGGCACCGGCCTGTCGGCCAAGGCCGAAGAGGCCGGCGGCATCGACCTGATCATTATCTACAATTCCGGCCGCTACCGCATGGCCGGCCGCGGCTCGGCCGCCGGCTTGCTCGCCTATGGCAACGCCAACGATATCGTCAAGGAAATGGCCTACGAGGTGCTGCCGGTGGTCAAGAAGACGCCGGTGCTGGCCGGCGTCAACGGCACCGATCCCTTCGTTATCATGCCGCTGCTGCTGGTCGAACTGAAGACGATGGGCTTTTCCGGCGTGCAGAACTTTCCCACCATCGGCCTGTTCGACGGCCAGATGCGGCAGAGTTTCGAGGAAACCGGCATGGGCTTCGGGCTTGAGGTCGACATGATCGCGGAGGCGCACAAGCTCGACCTCCTGACGACGCCCTATGTGTTCAACCCCGACGAGGCGCGCGCCATGACCAAGGCCGGCGCCGACATCATCGTCGCGCACATGGGCGTGACCACCGGCGGCTCGATCGGCGCGACATCGGCCAAGTCACTGGACGACTGCGTGACGGAAATCGACGCCATCGCCGCGGCAGCGCGCTCGGTGCGAAAGGACGTCATCCTGCTTTGCCATGGCGGACCGATCTCGATGCCGGACGACGCCCGCTACATCCTCGAACGCTGCAAGGGCCTGCACGGTTTCTATGGCGCCAGCTCGATGGAGCGGCTGCCGGCGGAAGCGGCGATCGCCAGGCAGACGGCCGATTTCAAGGCCGTGACACTTGGCGCCCAAATGAGTGCAAAGAAAAAGAAGGGATGAGACGATGACCGACAAGAGCAAGGTGTTCGTGTATCCGAAGGACGTCAGCGCCTTCGGCTTCGACTGGGGCAGGCTGTCGTTGACAGTGGCTCCCGAAGTGAACGGCGCGACGCGCTTTTCCGGCGGCGTCGTCGACCTGCCGTCCGGCAAGGGCCACACGCGCCACAACCATCCGGGCGCGGAAGAGATCATCTTCGTCATATCAGGCAATGGCGAGCAGATGGTCGAGGACGAGAACGGCAATCCGGTCGTTGAGAAGGTCGGGCCCGGTTGCACCATCTACGTGCCGGAAAGCCGCTTCCACTCGACACTGAACACAGGTGACGGGCCCATGCAGCTTTTCGTCGTCTACTCGCCGGCCGGGCCTGAGCTGGCGTTGCGGGAGTTACCGGATTTCAGGCTGCTGCCGCCAGGTAAAGGGTGAATTTGATTCTTCGTCGAAAGCAGCGCCGCCCCTCATTGTCCTGCCGGACATTTCTCCCCGTATAGTGGCGGGGAGAAAGACGCTGTCATCAACGCTTTCGCCAATTTTCGACGTTGCAAGCCGCGTCGAGGGTGCGGCCGTCCACCCTTCTCCCCGTCACTATACGGGGAGAAGGTGCCGGCAGGCGGATGAGGGGCAGCGTCTACCATCCGATTATGAATCCCCACCCCTGTTCCAACCCCTGCCCCGGTCGCCGAACATCACATAGCCGCTATCGGTTATCGCCAGTGTGTCCTCGAGCTTGATGAAGCCGCGCGTCGGGTGAAGCATCGTCGTCTCGACCGAGAGCACCATGTTTTTCTCCAGCGGCCTTTCGGCATAGGTGCCTTCATAGGTCACCGGATGGTTGGTCATCAGGAACGGCGCTTCATGCGTGATCAGTCCCATGCCGTGGGCGAAGAAATCGGTATAGGGCGCGACCTTGGATTTCCTAAGCACGCCTTCCGCGTGGGAGATCATGTCGGCCCCCAACGTGCCCGCCCTGACCTTGGAAAAGGCCGCCTGCTGCACCGTCTCGACCTCGGACAGCAGATCCTCCAACTCGGCGTCCGGCTCGCCGAGAATGCCCATGCGGCAGAGGTCGCCGATATAGCCGTGATAATTGCCGCCGGAATCGATCGATAACACCTCGCCCTTCTTCCACGCCTGCGGCGAGGCGGCCCGGTTGTGGCTGGAGCCCAGCGTCAACAGGCAATATTCGAAATGCGCGCCACGATTGGTCTCCTCGCGCCGCAACTGCTCGATGATCTCGCTCTTGGTCGTGCCTTCGCGCGCCCAGGCAATGGTTGCCAGCATGGAATCGGTGATCAACTCGGAGGCGGCGCGCAGCTTGGCAAGCTCTTCGTCCGTCTTGATGGCCCGCATCCGCTCCAGCATGTCGGTCGCGTCGATCAGCGTGGCGTCGGGCAGCGCCTTGCGGATCAGCATATAGGCGTCGGAAGGCAGAAAGGCAGGCTCGATGCCGATGCGGGCTTCGCCCTTGCCGATTTTCTTCAGATGCTCGACGGCAAGGTTGGCGGCGTCGAGCGTGCCCCAGCAGGCGGCGTGGAAGGTCGGCGTCCAGAACGGGTGGTTCTGGTGCTCGCCTCCCTCCATTCGGTTGCCGATATAGGCGGCGTGGTCCGGCCCGCCCTTCTCGTAGACGACAACAGGCAGATAGCGGCTATGGCCTATCGCATCCATGGCCGCGAAGAAGATGAACTTGTAGCCGCCAAGCAGGTACTGCGTGTTGTGCTTGGAGGTGGCGAGCAGCACATCGATGCCGGCCTCCTCCATCAGCCGATCGACCCTGGCATGATCGAACGGGATGGCGCTGACGGCATTCTTGCCCGGGGCGACGTTCATCTTTCTCTCTCCCTGAATTCCTTGGCCGGTCGGTCGGATCGCCGGTTATTTTCGATGCTGATCTTCTGGCATCGGTCAAATCTGCACTATTTTTTCCAGTCTGGTCCAGCCAGAAATAGGTGGAACGGCGGCGTCAGCGCAGTCCGTCGTCATACACCGCAACATTCAGCCCAATCTGGTCCTACCAAATAAGTTCGGATTGAACCGCTTTCCTGTAACTGGTCCAGCGGACGAAATTTTCAAAGCCACAAGAGGATGCGCCAAATCCGTCTCTGGCGAAACCCTCGGCAAGGCTCATAATCACTCTTGTAAGGATGCTGTCTGGCATCCGAGGGTATCGGCCCACCCCGACCGGGTGGCTGAGGGGGACGGAGTTCGAGCATGTCAGAGTTCACGATTTCCAGGCGCACGGTGCTTGCCGGTTCGGCATTGCTTCTGGCCTCGACGGCGCTGCCGACCATAGGTCTGGCGCAGACGCCGAGGAAAGGCGGGCGGCTGGTCGTCGCCGCCGATTCCGAGCCGCGTAACCTCAATCCGGCAATCGTCGCCTCCAACGGCGTGTTCTTCATCTCGAGCAAGATCGTGGAAACGCTGGCCGAGGCCTCCTTCGACGGCAAGGACGGGCTCGACCCGCGCCTCGCGCTCAGTTGGGAAGGCGCTGCCGACGGCCGGTCGGTGACATTCAAATTGCGCGAGGGCGTCAAATGGCATGACGGCAAACCCTTCACCTCCGCCGACGTCGCCTTCTCGGCGCTGCAGATCTGGAAGCCGCTGCAAAATCTCGGCCGCACGGTGTTCAAGGATCTGGAGGCGGTCGACACGCCGGACGAACTGACGGCCGTGTTCAAATTCGCCAAGCCGACGCCGTTCCAGCTGATCCGCAACGCCTTGCCGGCGCTGAGCAGTGTGGTGCCCAAGCACATCTACGAGACCGGAAAGGTCGAAGAGAACCTGGCCAACAACGCGCCGGTCGGCACCGGCCCGTTCAAATTCGCCGAACACAAACCCGGCGAATATTACCGGCTGGCGAGGAATGCCGACTATTGGGGCAAGGACGAACCCTACCTCGACGAGATCATCTATCAGGTGCTGCCGGACCGCACCTCGGCAGCAAGCGCGCTTGAGGCCGAAGAAATCCAGCTCGCCGCCTTTTCCGCCGTGCCCCTGGCCGATCTCGACCGCATCTCCAAGGTACCAGGCCTCAAGGTGATCACCAAGGGTTATGAGGGGCTGACCTATCAGCTCGTCGTCGAAATCAACCATCGCCGCAAGGAGCTGGCCGACCTGAAAGTGCGCCAGGCGATCGCTCACGCCGTCGACAAGGATTTCGTCGTCAAGACAGTGTTCCTCGGCTACGCCGCCACGGCCACCGGCCCGGTGCCGAAAAACGACCCGCAGTTCTATACGGCCGATGTGCCGACCTATGCCTTCGACGTGGCCAAGGCCAACGCTTTGCTCGACGAAGCCGGTTACAGCAAAGGCGACGACGGGAAGCGCTTCTCGCTGAAGCTGCTGCCGGCGCCCTATTTCAACGAGACCAAGCAATTCGGCGACTATCTGCGCCAGGCGCTCGCCGCCATCGGCATCGATGCCCAGCTGGTCAACAACGACTCGGCCGCGCACATCAAGGCCGTCTACACCGACCACGCCTTCGACCTTGCGGTCGGGCCGCCGGTGTTTCGCGGCGATCCGGCAATCTCGACCACCATTCTGGTGCAGAGCGGCATTCCGGACGGCGTGCCTTTCTCCAACCAGGGCAGCTACAAGAACGACGAACTCGACGCCCTCATCGCCAAGGCATCCGAGACACTCGATACGGCGGCCCGCACCGAACTCTACAAGGAGTTCCAGAGACAAGTTGCTGAAGACCTGCCGCTGATTAACGTCGCCGAATGGAGCTTCATCAGCGTCGCCCGCGACACGGTCAAGAATATCGCCGACAACCCGCGCTGGGCGGTTTCGAACTGGGCGGACACATATCTGGTGGGCTGAAGCTGCGGTAGATTGAGATTGACCTTCGCCAACAGGTGAAGTTGGTAATGTCCGTGCTCGACGATACCCCCCTCTGTCCTGCCGGACATCTCCCCCTCAAGGGGGGAGATTGGCTTGCTTTGACTCCGGCTTTTCCTTCAGCAATTTTTGCGATTGGCACAACGGCATGTGAGGGCCGATCTCCCCCCTTGAGGGGGAGATGTCCGGCAGGACAGAGGGGGGTGCTCAAGCGCGACTTTTCTCCTAATTGGTTCAGTTCCAAGCAGTCGGCGCCCCCATGACCCGCGCCCTCACCCTCATCCGCCGTCGCCTCGTCGGCAGCATCTTCGTGCTGCTGATCGTCGTGATCGGCACCTTTCTTTTGCTGGAAGCCGCACCCGGCGACGCGGTCGACGCCTATATCGTCTCGACCGGCGGCGATGCCGGCATGATCGAATTGCTGCGCCATCGTTGGGGCCTCGACCAGTCGGCGCTGACGCGGCTGGCCAACTATCTCTGGGCGCTGCTGCATCTCGACCTCGGTCAGTCCGTCACCTTCTCGCGGCCGATCCGCGACGTGGTCCTCGAACGCCTGCCCAACACGCTGCTTCTGATGGGCAGCGCCACTGCACTCTCCTTCGGGCTCGGCTCGGCGCTCGGCATCTATGCCGGCGCCAGGCCCGGCAGTTTTCGCGACCGCTTCCTGTCGCTCGGCTCGCTGGCGCTTTATGCCGTACCGGGCTTCTGGCTCGGGCTGGTGCTGATCATCGTCTTTGCCGTCGACCTGCGCTGGTTTCCGATCGGCGGCATCGAAAGCATCGCCTCGGGTAAGGCCGGCCTCGACCGTGCCGCCGATGTCGCCCGCCATCTCGTCCTGCCGGTGTCGGCACTCGGCTTCATCTATCTGGCACTTTATCTGCGCATGATGCGCGCCGGCATGGCCGAGGTCTGGCGACAGGATTTTGTCCTCGCCGCCCGCGCCAAGGGACTGTCCCGCCGCCGCATCGTGCTCGCTCACGTCGCCCGCAACGCACTGTTGCCGCTGGTCACCATGCTTGGCCTGCAATCGGCGCAGATGCTGGGCGGCAGCGTGGTCATCGAAAGCGTCTTTTCGGTTCCCGGCCTTGGCCGGCTGGCGCAGGAAGCGGTGGCCGCGCGGGACACACCATTGCTGCTCGGCATCATCCTCGTCAGCGCCGTTCTGGTCATCGTCATCAACCTTCTCGTCGACATCGCCTACGCTGTCCTCGATCCGCGCGTCGGCGCCAGCGAGGCGAGCCCGTGAACACGCTCCGTCGCTTTCTTGGCACGCCGGAAGCGGTCGCCGGCGCGATCATCCTGGTAGCGCTGTTCGCCATGGCGCTGACAGCGCCGCTGTTCTTTCCCGGCGACCCGCAAGCCATTGCCGGGCCGGCGCTGCTGCCGCCTTTCCAGGATTGGTTGCTGCCGCTCGGCACCGACCGGCTCGGCCGCGACGTAACGGCCGAGCTTTTCCACGGCGCCCGCACCTCGCTAGCGGTCGGGCTCGCGGCGGCAGCCGCGGCCCTTGTCATAGGTGCGATAATCGGCACGCTGGCCGGCTTTGCCGGCGGCCTGTTCGACGAAGTGCTGATGCGCGTCACCGACGCCTTCCAGACCGTACCGAGCTTCCTTCTGGCGCTGGCTTTCGTCAGTGTCGTCGGGCCGTCGCTCGGCGTCGTCGTCGCGGCGATCGCGCTCGGCGCCTGGACCGGGCCGGCACGTGTCGCCCGCGCCGAAGTGCTGTCGATCCGCGAGCGCGATTTTGTCGCCGGCGCCCGCGTCATCGGCATGCATCCGCTGGAGATCGCCTTTCGCGAAGTGCTGCCCAACGCATTGCCGCCGGTGCTGGCACTGTCGTCGGTGATCGTCGCCGCCGCGATCCTTACCGAAGCGGCACTTTCGTTTCTCGGCCTCGGCGATCCCAACCGCGTGACCTGGGGCGGCATGATCGCCGAAGGCCGCGCCGTGCTGCGCACCGCGCCGTTCCTGTCGATCATTCCGGGCGTCGCACTCGTGCTGACCGTGCTCGGGGTCTATCTCGCCGGCGAAGGCGTCGTCGAGACGACGGCGGTCAGAAGGAGCCTGTCGTGACGGCGCTGCTTTCGATCCGCGATCTGACGGTGACCTATCGCCGCGACGGAAGCGAGGTGGCGGCGTTGAAACATATCAGTCTCGATGTCGCCGCCGGCGAACGTTTCGCTATCATCGGCGAGAGCGGCTCGGGCAAGAGTACGCTGGCGCTGGCCATTGCCGGGCTGCTGCCGGCTTCCGCCAGGATTGACGGCCGCATCGATTGGTTTTTGCAGTCGCCTTCGGGTGCCAAGGCATCCCCCTCTGTCCTGCCGGACACCTCCCGCGCAAGGGGGGAGATGTCCGGCAGGACAGAGGGGGGTGTGACGGAGCGCCAGCCCAGGTCCGAATCCGCTGCTGCCAAACCCAAATTCACGCCCCTCGGTGGCCGCGACATCGGCTTCGTCTTCCAGTATCCCTCAGCCAGCCTCGATCCGGTAATGACGGTCGGCAAACAGATCGCGGAAGTCGCGCGCACGCATCTCGGCCTTGGTTGGACAGAATCTTATGCCAAGGCAAAAACCCTGCTTGATCGCGTCCGCCTGCCCGACCCGGACGTCGCCATGCGCGCCTATCCGCATCAGCTTTCCGGCGGCCAGAAGCAGCGCGTGGCGATCGCCGCGGCGATCGCGGCCGGTCCGAGACTGCTCATAGCAGACGAGGCGACCAGCGCGCTGGACACCATCGTGCAGGCCGAGATCGCAGCACTGATCCGGCAATTGGTGGCCGAGGACGGCATGACGCTGCTGTTCGTCAGCCACGACATCGCGCTGGCCGCAGAACTTGCCGAACGCATCGCCGTGTTCCGGCATGGCGACCTGGTGGAAACCGGAACGACCGCGCAGGTTATCAATACCCCGCGCAACGCCTATACAACAGCGCTGCTCGACGCCCATCTCGGCCTCGATGTCGAACCGCTGCTGCGGGTTGGAACGTCGCCATGAGCGGTCCATTGCTGACTGTCTCGGGGCTGACCAAACGATACCGGCGCGGCGGCAAGACCATCGCCGCTGTCGATGACGTTTCCTTCCACATCGAGCCCGGCGAGACACTGGCGCTGGCCGGGCCTTCCGGCAGCGGCAAATCGACGATCGCAAGGCTGATGCTGCGGTTGATCGAACCAGACGCCGGCCGGATCGAATTCGAAGGCGGCGACTTCCTGGCCTTGAACGGCGCCGCCTTGCGTGCCCGGCGCGCGCATCTGCAAATGGTGTTCCAGGATCCGCTCGCAGCCTTCAACCCGCGCGCCACCGTTGAGCGCGTTCTCGACGACCCGCTGCGCATCCATGGCGTCACATCCCGGCGAGAGCGCCCGCGTCGCATCGCTGCCTTGCTGGAGCGCGTCGGCCTGAGCGCCGATCTCGCCGGCCGCGCCATCCACGAGATTTCAGGCGGCCAGCGCCAGCGCATCGCGATTGCTCGCGCCATCGCGACCAAGCCGTCGCTGATCGTGCTCGACGAGGCGGTGTCGGCGCTCGATGTGTCGGTGCGCGGGCAGATCCTCAAACTGCTGCTCGATCTGCAGCGCGAGGAACGGATCGCCTATCTGTTCATTTCGCATGATCTCGGCGTTATCAGCGCCATCGCCCATCGTATCGTCGTCCTCGACGCAGGGCGGATCGCCGAGAGCGGCGATGCCCGTACTGTCATCGACGCGCCGCAGTCGGCGATCGGCAAGGCGCTGGTGGCGGCAGCGCCAAAGCTGACCAGGACAAGCGGGTTGGAAACCTCGTGAAGCTCAGACGCGGCTGATCGTCAGTAACCCAGCGCGCAACCATCCTTGCGCGGATCGGACGCGCCGGTAAGCGTACCCTTGTCCCAGTCGATCAGCACCAGCTGGCCGCCGCCATGCGGCTCGTCCGCGATGGACAGCTGATGGCCTCGCTCGCGCAGGCCGGCGATCGCATCGGCCGAAACGCCACGCTCGGCCTCCACCATGCCCTGTCTGTAAAACACCCTCGGCGCATCCAGCGCCTCCTGCGGGTCCATGCCGAAATCGATCATGTTGGTGAGCAGATGGACATGGCCAAAAGGCTGATAGCCGCCGCCCATCACGCCGAACGGCATGACCGCCCGGCCGTTGGCTGTCATCATGCCCGGCATGATGGTGTGCATCGGGCGCTTTCCCGGTGCGATGCGGTTTGGGTGATCCGCCGCCAGGCGGAAGCTGCTGCCGCGGTTCTGCAGGACGACCCCGGTCCTGGGGCCGACAACGCCGCTGCCGAACGAACCAAAGGTGGAATTGATGAAGCTGACCGCATTGCGGTCGCGGTCGACCACGGAGATGTAGACGGTGTCGCTCGGCTGAAGCTCGAGGCGAGGCAGATGCGTCATCGCGCGCGCCGGATCGATCTCGGCGCGTAGCCGGTCCGCATGGGATCTGGACAGCAGCTGCTCCACGGGAACATGGACGACATCCTGGTCGCCGATGAAATTGTCACGATCCTGATAGGCAAGCCGCCCGGCTTCGATTTCGAGGTGAAGCCGCTCGGCGCCGTTCGGTTCCAGCGAGCCGAGCGAAAAGCCCGACAGCACATTCAGCATGATCAGTGCCGTCAGCCCCTGGTTGTTCGGCGGCATCTGATGGATGTCGTAGCCTCGGTAGGACGTGCCGACGGGCCTGACATAGTCGCCCTTGGTGGCCGCGAAATCTTCGAGCGCATGCAGCCCGCCAAGCGCACGCAGACGCGATACGATGTCATCGGCGACCTCACCCTCGTAGAACCCGGCGCGACCGCGGCGTGAGACGATGCGCAACGTATCGGCCAGTTGCGGCTGCCGGTGCAGCTCGCCGGCCAGCGGCGCCCTGCCATCCGGCAGGAAGATCCGCGCGGCATGTTCGTCGGCGGCAAGCAAGGCAGCACTTTCGGCCCAGTCGAAGGCCACGCGGTCCTGGACGACATAGCCCTGCTCGGCGTAGCGAATGGCGGGCGCGAGCGCGGCGTCGATGCCCTTTCTGCCATAATCCTCGAGCAGCCGGCACCAGGCGTCGATGGCGCCCGGCACGGTGACCGCATGCGGCCCGGATTCGGGCAGCGCGTCATGCCCCCTTTCCAGATACCATTCAGCCGTCGCCGCGGCGGGTGCACGGCCCGAGCCGTTGAAAGCGACGACCTCGCCCTGGCCGTTTGGACAGTAGAGGACAAAGCAGTCGCCGCCGATGCCGGTTGATTGCGGTTCGACGACTGCCTGCACCGCAGCCGCGCACACGGCTGCGTCCATCGCGTTGCCGCCGGACCGCAGCATCTCGACCGCCGCCAGCGTCGCCAGCGGGTGCGATGTCGCGGCCATTGCTTCCGTCGCACGAACCGGCGACCGTCCGGGGAATTGAAAATCACGCATGCAGGATCAATAGCCTCCGATGAAGCAGATGTGAACTGGCGGCGGCGGCCAAAGAGCTGTGCCACCGGGCAGCATGACCGACAGCACGATCACCGTGGCGGCGCTAGACCCTTTGTAAATTTCCGGGCTCAATCAGCGAATTTGAAAAGATCCGTGGTGTAGTCCGGGTATGCGTCCAGACTGTCGAAAAGGCCGGCCAGGTCAGGGGTGTCCGCCAATATTCCGGACAAGACCAGCGCCGTCGCCACGCCGGCACCAATCCCACCGGCGATATCGTGTTCGACGCTGTCGCCGACACAGACCACGCTGCTGCGGTCAGGGTTGCCCGCCACCGCCAGCGCGGCGCCGAAGATCGGCGCGTAGGGCTTGCCGATGCGGGTGACGCTGCCACCGAGGCTCTCGTAGAGATCCGCCAATCGGCCGGCGCCAAAGCGAGGCCCCACTGCCGTCAGCATGATCTTGTCGGGGTTGGTGCAGAAGCATGGCACCTGCCGCGCCGCTGCCGGTGCAAAAAGTCTGCGATAGTGGTCGATGTCGTAGCGGTCGCCCTCACTGGCGGCGATCAGCACCAGCTCGGCATCGTCGCCGTCGCCGGTCAACGCGATAGGCAGACCTTCAATCGCCGAGCGGTCGCCTTCACGGCTGATCAACAGGCACTTTGTGTTTGGGCGCAGCTTTCCGGATACCGCCATTTCTTGAAAGGAGCGCCACGCGATCTCGCCGGAAGAGACAAAGTGATCCCAGCTTCCCGGTTCGAAACCGAGCTTCTGCAGGCGAGTCTCGTTGGGCCGCGCACGCCTGCCGGAGTTCGAGACCAGCACAATCGTCTTGCCTGCACGCTTCAGCGCCGACAAGGCCTCCACAGCGCCTGGATAGGGGCTTGTGCCGTCGTGCAGCACGCCGAACTGATCGAGCAGGAACACCTGATAGCGCTCAACTAGCGCTCCGATGCCGTCGAGATGTTCAATTGTTTTCGTGCTCACAAAAGCCCCGCTTCGATTGCGCCCATCAGCGCCAGCCGCGCGGTGCCGGCGGCGGCCTCGTCCGAAAGCGCAGGTAGAAAACCGACGCCCAGCTTGCGCTGCCGGATCGCGGTCCAGACGGGATTTGCCGCACCGCCGCCGACACTTCTGACCGAGATCAGCCGAGGCGCGCCGAGCTCGGCAAGCCGGCGATAGCCGAGCGCCTCGATCCCAGCAATGCCCTCCAACATCGCTTTCAGATAGTCGGCGTCGTCAGCAGGCCGCGGCGTCAGTCGTGGCGGCAGGGCAGGATCGGCTACGGGGAAGCGTTCGCCGACCGCAGGAAGCGGATAGTAGTCGAGGCCCGTCTCCGTCATGGGGTCGATCGTCGCACTCAACTCGATGATGCGCGCGAGAGGGAAATGCTGTGCCAGCACCTTGCCGCCGGAATTCGACGCGCCACCCGCCAGATAGGCATCTCCCAGCCTATGGCTGTAGATGCCGAACTGCGGTGCCGAGATCGGCCGGTCGGACAGGATCTTGATGGTCAGCGAGGACCCCAGCGCGGTGACGCCGTCGCCAACTGCTGCGGCACCCGTCGCCAGGAACGAGGCGCAACCATCCGTCGTCCCTGCGACCACAGCGACGTCGCGCGCCAGGCCGAACAGGTCAGCGGCGCTTGCGGTTAGCGTGCCGGCGACATCGCCCGGCCTGACGACACCAGGCAGCAATGCCATGCGCATGCCGGTCGCCGCGATCCAGTCCGGCCAGCGACGTGCCTCGACGTCGTAGCCGGATTTCAGGGCATTGTTCTCGTCGCTGATGTCGAAGCGACCGGACAACTGCCCCGCGATCCAGTCGGCCTGGTGCAGCACCGCGGCGACGCCAGGCAGGCGCTGGAACCACAGCGCCTTGGCGAGACCGGACGTCGCCCCAAGAGCTGCGCTCGCTGCCGGCGCCTCGCGCGCGATCACGGCCAGAATGGCGTCGTCGTCAACCTTGTCGTTGTACATCAGCGGTTCGGCCAGCGGCCGCCCGGCGCCGTCGACCGGCAGCAGCGTGCCCGAAGTGCCGTCGACGGCGATCGACCGCACCGCCGCCCGATCGATGCGCGAAAGCAGTTCCGTCAGCGCCGCGCCGACCGCTGACCACCACGCTGAGGGATCGCGGGCGTTCTGGCCAAATCTGTCGAGTGGAACGGCGGAATGCGCGGCAATCGAAAAGTCCGGGCGCATGGCGACGGCGCGCGCACCGGATGTGCCGATGTCGATGCCGATCGAAAGCGGGCCGACCGAAAGCGCCATGTCAGCTGCCGGCTGCATTGAGTTTCTGGCGATATTGCTCGGCGTCCCAGTTGACCAGTTCGTCATTCTCGGCGGCGGTGAGATAGTTCAGCTTGGCCGCGACGTCGACCCGTGCCGTCACGTCGGCAAGGCAGCGTTGCATGGCGTCTGCGCCGGCGCTGGCGTCGCCGCGCATCAGAACGCCAAGCCCGGGGAACAGGATCGCCACGGGTGCCGTGCCGCACCGTTCGGTGACGCGCTTCACGTCCTCGCCGGGTCTCGCCACGACCGAACCCTGGCCGAGAAAGATGACGTGATCGGGATAGAGGCTGCCCCCAGACGCCATGCGGCAGCTTTCGGGATCGATCGCGGCCGCATGCGCTTCGACGTCCATCGGCAGTCTGTAGCCGGGGTTACCGGCGAGCGCCGTCAATGCCGCAATGTCGGGCTCCGCCACCTCGCGCGGCGGCCGCACCAGAAGTCGTGTGACGCGATTGAGCAGCGCCTCGGCGCCGGCGACGGTCTCGGCTGCGACGACCAGGCCGTGATTGGCAAGGATCAGCACATCGACCCCCTGCCGAAGGCGTTCGGCAATGCCCTGGGCAAGCGGCAGGCCCGGTCGGCGATAAGGGACATACGCCCATTCGAGGCCATCGAGGCGCTTGGCGACCTGAGCCTCGCAGTCGGCCTGTACGGCGAGCGAAATGGTGTCGACGCAGTGGACATGCAGAACGACGCGCTGCGGCATCAGGGCGTGAACCGTGGTCTCGATCGAGGGACGCAGCTTGCGGATGTTGAGGTTCTCGATGGCGAAGGCCTGCGGCTGATCGGCGGCCGGGTCGCGCTGTTCGACGGCGCTCAGCAGCGGGGGATCGCCACGGGAACCATGATATCCTGCGCGAGCGCATCCTTCAGCCAAGTACCGGAAGCCTTGATCCAAAGCGTTTCGCCAGCTTTCAGCGAAGTGTTGCCGCCAGCGGCCTGGGTCAAATGCGGGTCGCGTCCGATGCTGGCCGAGAGCGACCGCAAGGCAGCCAGTTCCTGCGCATCCGCATAGGTTGCCATCGAAATTCCTCCACAAACCGGCCGCGTGGCCACGGCTTTGGATGTCCCGTTGCCGGGATAACGACTGACGCTTGTATCGCAGATACGAGTAAGTTACGTCAACAGTGATCTTATCCCGTCAAATCGAGCTTGCAATCTGCGATGTGTTGAGTAAGTTGCACCAATTGCCGTGGCAAAATGGCATTCCGGGAGGGTATCCGTTGAGCGACTCCGGCCGCCAGCGTCAGATCGTCGAGTTGTTGCGGGATCGCCCTTTCGCCTCGGTGCGCGAGTTGCAGGAGCGGCTCGGCGTGTCGGCTGCGACGGTGCGTCGCGATATCGACAAGATCGATGAGGCCGGCGAAGCACGGAAGGTCTACGGCGGCATCTCGGCGCTCGATGGCGCTTCACAGGCCAGTGTCGCCTATGCCAGACCCTATGACGAGAACCGCGATCTCGCGGTCGAGGCCAAGCGGCAGATCGCCGCTCTCGCCGCGACCCTGGTACGCGATGGCGACGCCGTCATCGTGCATGGCGGTTCGACCTGCTTCCATCTCGGCGCCAAGCTCGCCGACCGCAACATCCGGCTCTATACCAACTCGATGCCGCTCGTGGCCTATTTGAGCGACCACGGCCATTGCAGCCTGACGGTTGCCGGCGGTGAACTGCATCGCGAGCCTGGCATCATCCATTCGCTTACCCAGGCCGTGCCCTTCTACGCATCGAAGTTCTTTCTTGGCGCGCAAGGCATCGGCCAGGAAGGCGTGCTGGAATCGCATCCGCTGCTGGTCCGCTCCATCGTCGAACTCAGTCTCTGCGCCGACCAGATCGTGGTGCTGGCCGACAGCCGCAAACTGTCGATCCACGCGCGCAATGTCGCGCTGCCCCTGTCCCGCATCGGCACGCTGGTGACCGACGACGACCTGTCCGATGCCGACGCACGCATGCTGGAAGACGCCGGCGTCACGGTGCGGATCGCCTCCTCCTCGGGAGCCCTCCAGTGAAGGTGGCCGTCCTCGACTTCGGCAAGACCAATTCGAAGCTGTTCGTCTTCGGTCAGGACGGGCGTATCCTCTGCGAGCGCCGGACCCAGCCGAACTGGACGCGCAAGGGCGGCTTCAGCGTGCTCGACGAGACGGCGCTTCACGATTGGGCGGCTCGCGCCGTCGGCGAGGCGGTCGACATCCATGGCGTAGAGGGGCTGATGGTTTCGGGCCATGGCTGCACCTTTGCCTTGGTTGACGATGCGTCGCTGACGCATCCGATCCTTGACTACGAGCAGGAGCCGCCGGCTGAGATTGCCGCGCAGATCGATCGCCGCATTCCGGATTTTGCCGAAACCTTCTCGCCGCTCCTGCCGCTCGGTTTCAACTACGGTCGCCACATGCTGTGGCTGAAGACGGTGCAACCCAGCGCGTTCGCTGCGGCGAAATCGATCCTCGGCTATCCGCAATACTGGAGCTGGCGCTTTGCCGGCCGGGCAGTCTCGGAAGTGTCCTATCTCGGCTGCCACTCGCATCTGTGGGCGCCGCGCAAAAGTGATTTCAGTTCGCTGGTCGACGCCGAGGGCTGGCGCGGCCAGATGCCCGCCTTCGAGCGTGCCGGCGCGGTCATCGGCGAGCAGCGCTTCGGCGAGTCGACACGGCCGATCGCTGTCCACAACGGCGTCCATGACAGCAATGCGGCGCTCCATGCCTATCGTCGGCAGGAGCTTGGCCCGGTCACCGTCGTCTCGACCGGCACCTGGGTCGTCGTGCTCAATCCGGACTGCCCTCTCGACGCGCTCGATCGTGACCGCGACATGCTCGTCAATGTCGATGTCGATGGCGACCCGGTGCCGACCATCCGCTTCATGGGCGGGCGTGAATTCGCGACGATCAGCGCCGGCTGGCAGGGCGCGATCGCCCGCTCCACGCTTCAGCAGGTGATCGACGCCGGCATCATGGCGCTGCCGAGCTTCGCGCCGGGTGGGCCGATGCCTGGCCATCCCGGCGAGTTGGTCGGACGCACACCCGGCGCGAACGAGCGTGCGGCTGTGGCGCTGCTCTATGTCGCGCTGATGGTCGATCTGTGTCTCGACCTGATCCACTCGAGCAACACCGTAATCGTCGATGGCGGGCTGAACAGCGGCGGAATGCTTGCCAGCCTGCTGGCTGAGCTTCGCCCCGGCCAGGCCTTCATGCAAGGCGCCACGCTGGAGGGCAGCGCCACCGGAGCGGCGGCTCTTGCCTTCGAGAGCGTCGGACACGAATTTGCCGCCGAGGCGCCGGAGCCTGTTCGTGCATCGAGCTTCACCGGACTTGCCCGGTATCGCGACAGCTGGCGCGGCCTTGCCGCCGATCGGGGCGCCGCCGGCGTAGCAGCGGGAGATGCGCGATGACCGCCGCGGCCCAAATCGAGACGGCGCGCCAGCCGGTGCTGGAGATGCGGCACATCTCGAAAACATTCGGCCCGATCCGCGCCTTGCAGGATGTGTCGCTGACCGTCCACGCCGGCGAACTGCATGCGCTGATGGGCGAAAACGGCGCCGGCAAGTCGACGCTGATGAAGGTGCTGTCCGGCGCCTATCGGCCTGATACCGGCGGCGAGATCCTGATCGACGGCATACCAGCCGCCACCGGCGACCCGATCAAGGCACGCGCCAACGGCATTGCCGTCATCTATCAGGAGCTGTCGCTGGCGCCCAACCTGACGGTTGCGCAGAACATCTTCCTCGGCAACGAGCCGAGACGGTTCGGCATCGTCGACCGCGACCAGTGCAACCGGCGCGCCAAGGAGATCATCGCGCGGCTCGGCGTCTCCTTCTCGGCGCGCGCCTCCGTCTCCAGCCTGTCGCTCGGCGAACGCCAGCTGGTCGAGATCGCTCGCGCGCTGTCGACCAGCGCACGCATCATCGTCATGGACGAGCCAACCACCTCGCTGACCTCACGCGAGACCGACCGGCTGTTCGAGGTCATCGCGACGCTGAAGTCGCAAGGCATCGCCATCATCTACATCAGCCACCGCATGGAAGAGGTCTATCAGCTTGCCGACCGTGTCAGCGTGCTGCGCGACAGCGGCTATGTCGGCACGCTCGACCGCGCCGACCTGAACGCCTCGCGTCTCGTCTCGATGATGGTCGGCCGTGACCTGTCCGCCTTCTACAAGAAGGACCACCGCCCGCCGGACGAGAAGCGCGCGATCGCGCTATCGGTGCGGGGCATGTCGGACGGCAATCTCCTGAAGGACTGTACCTTCGACCTGCACAAGGGCGAAGTGCTGGCGTTGGCGGGCCTGGTCGGCTCGGGCCGCACCGAGCTCGCACGGCTGATCTTCGGCGCCGACAAACGCACCGCCGGCACGCTGGAACTCGACGGCAGGCCGATCGCCATCGGCTCGCCGCGCGAGGCGCTGGATGCCGGCATTGCCTATCTCACCGAGGACCGCAAGGAACTCGGCCTGTTCCTCGACATGTCGATTTCAGACAATATCAACGTCGGCGTGCTCGCAAAGGACGCACGGGCCGGCGGCTGGCGCGACTTCGCGACGGCAGAGAGGCGAGCCGCCAAGGCCGTTTCCGACCTCTCCATCCGCACCAGGTCGGTGCAGGCCAATGCCGGCTCGCTGTCGGGTGGCAACCAGCAGAAGGTGCTGCTCGCTCGCCTGCTCGAAACCGAGCCGCGGGTCCTCATCCTCGACGAACCGACCCGCGGCGTCGATGTCGGGGCGAAGTCGGAAATCTACCGGCTGATCGACGATCTCGCCAAGAAAGGCATCGCCGTCCTGATGATCTCCAGCGAGTTGCCGGAGGTGATCGGCGTCGCCGACCGCGTATTGGTGATGCGCGACGGCACCATATCCGGCAAGGTGACGGCATCCGAAGGCCAGCCGCTCAGTCAGGAGAAAATCATGGAACTTGCAACGGGAGCGGCCAAGGGATGACCGACAAGGCAACCGAGATGAGCGACCAGGCTGTCGGCAGGAACCGGCGGCTGCGCACCGCCTTCGCCGCCCTTGGCATGCTGCCGGTCCTGATGCTTTTGGCGGCCGGCTTCCAGTTCATCAACCCGCGCTTCCTCACCGAGACCAACCTGTTGATCGTCACGCAGCAATCGTCGATCAACATCGTGCTTGCGGCCGGCATGACCTTCGTCATCCTCACCGGCGGCATCGACCTGTCCGTCGGCTCGATCCTTGCCGCGTCGGCGATGGTGGCGGTGATTGTGTCGCTGGTGCCGGAGTGGGGCATGCTCGGCGTGCCGGCGGCCATTCTGGTCGGCCTCGGCTTCGGCGTCATCAACGGGCTGCTCGTCGCCTACATCAAGCTGCCGCCCTTCATCGTCACGCTGGGTTCGCTGACCGCCGTGCGCGGCGTCGCCCGCCTGCTCGGCCAGGACACCACGGTGTTCAACTCGGACCTGCCGTTCGACTTCATCGGCAACGGTTCGCTGTTCGGCATCCCCTGGCTGGTCATCATCGCTTTGTCGGTCGTGGTGCTGTCCTGGCTGGTGCTCAAGCGCACCGTGCTCGGCACCTGGATCTACGCCGTCGGCGGCAATGCCGAGGCCGCCCGCCTCACCGGCATCAAGGTGCCGCTGGTGCTGCTCTTCGTCTATGGCGTTTCCGGCCTCCTGGCCGGCCTTGGCGGCGCCATGTCGGCGGCCCGGCTCTACGCGGCCAACGGGCTGCAGCTTGGGCAGTCCTACGAACTCGATGCCATTGCCGCGGTCATTCTCGGCGGCACCAGCTTCGTCGGCGGCGTCGGCTCGATCTGGGGCACGCTGATCGGCGGCCTGATCATAGCGGTGCTCTCCAACGGGCTCATCCTGGCCGGTGTTTCGGACATCTGGCAGTACATCATCAAGGGATTGGTCATCATCGTGGCGGTCGCCCTCGACCGCTACAGGCTCCAAGCAGGAGCAAGAACGTGATTGGCCTTAGTCGCCGGCGTCAACGACCCGGTTTCATGTAACGCACCGTGAGAGGCGCGGGGCATCAGGAGGAAAGCAATGAAGACTATCGTTAAACTGCTCTGCGGCGTTGTCCTCGCGGCCGTCGCCATCGCACCGGCTTCGGCCAAGGATCTGAACAAGGTCGGCATCTCGGTCGGCCTGCTCGGCAACCCCTTCTTCGTCGCCACCATCAAGGGCATCGAGGACGCCGCCAAGAAGATCAATCCGAATGTCGAGGTGACGTCGGTGTCGGCCGACTACGACCTCAACAAGCAGGTCTCGCAAGTCGATTCGTTCATCGCCGCCGGCGTCGACGTGATCATGCTCAACGCCGTCGATGCCAAGGCGATCGCGCCGGCGGTGAAGAAGGCGCAAGCCGCGGGCATCGTGGTTGCCGCCTTCGACGTTTCGGCGCCTGGTGCCGACGTCACCGTGATGACCAACAACGTCAAGGCCGGCGAAGCGGCCTGCCAGTATCTGGTCGACCAGACCGGCGGCAAGGGTGACTATGTCATCCTGAACGGCCCGGCATCGTCGTCGATCCTGGAGCGAGTGAAAGGCTGCAAGGACGTGCTTGCGCAGCACCCGGATATCAAGATCCTCTCCGACGACCAGAATGCTGAAGGCTCGCGCGACGGCGGGCTGAAGGTATTCCAGTCGCTGCTGACCCGTTTCGACAAGATCGACGCGGTGTTTGCCATCAATGATCCGACGGCGATCGGCGCCCAGCTTGCGGCCAAGCAGCTCAACCGCTCCGAATTCATCTTCACCGCGGTCGACGGCGCGCCCGACATCGAGAAGGAACTCTCGTCCGGGACATCGATGATCAAGGCCTCGGCTTCGCAGGACCCCTATGTGATGGCCGGCCAGTCGCTGCAGATGGCGGCTGAAGTGCTCGCCGGCAAAAAGCCGGCCGAGGCGACGGTGCTGCTCGACCCGCAGCTGATCACAGCCGAGAACCTGAAGGACTACAAGGGCTGGACCGCGGCCCGCTAAGCCTCCCAAGGCTGGTGCGGCCGGGAGGACCGGCCGCACCACTTTTTGTTTGAGCATCGGAATCGGTTCACATCCGATGCTCTCACCTGCAGCACGTGGAGACGATCATGTCGCGCATTGGAATCCATTCTTTCGTCTGGTCGGCGAGTTCGGCGCAAGGCGACCTCGAGCGCACGCTGGCCAACACCAAAGAGGCCGGCTTCGACCTGATAGAATTCTCCTACCTCGACCCTGCCAATGTCGACATCGCCAAGCTGGCCAAGCGCATCGACGACCTCGATCTCGGCGTGGCGATCAGCATCGGGCTACCGGCCGACGGCGACATTTCAAGCGCTGACAAGGCGATTGCCGCGCACGGCGTCGAAATCCTGGAACGCACGATCGCGCTCACCCGCGATCTCGGCGGCCGGAAGGTCGCCGGCATCCTCTCGACCAGCCACGGATTGCAGACTGAGGCGCCGACGCGCGATCAATGGAACCGCAGTGCAGGCACGCTTGCCCAGGTCGCGGAGACGGCCAAGGCCGCCGGCGTCACGCTCAACCTCGAGATCGTCAACCGCTTCGAAAGCAATCTGCTCAACACCGCCGCGCAAGGGCTGGCCTTCATCGAGGACACCGGCTCCGACAACATCTTCCTGCATCTCGACACTTTCCACATGAACATCGAGGAGGCCGATGTCGGACTGGCCATCCGCCACGCCGCGAAGAAGATCGGCTATGTCCATATCGGCGAGAGCCATCGCGGCTTCCTCGGCACCGGCAACATCGACTTCGCTGCGATCTTCGATGCGCTGACGGCGGTCGGCTATGGCGACGACCTCAGCTTCGAGTCCTTCTCGTCGGAGATCGTCGACGAGAAGCTGTCGAAGAAAACCGCCATCTGGCGCAATCTGTGGACCGACAATATGGAGCTGGCCCGGCATGCGCGCCGCTTCATCGCCATCGGGCTGGAGACGGCACGGCGCAAGGCCGAGCTTGTTTCATCAAGCCATCGACCTTAGCACCACCCGACACGGGCGTGACGCCCAAACATCAGACTCAAAAGTGGGCACCGGTTACATACG
The DNA here is from genome assembly GCF_003952365.1 of Mesorhizobium sp. M9A.F.Ca.ET.002.03.1.2. Taxonomy (NCBI): domain Bacteria; kingdom Pseudomonadati; phylum Pseudomonadota; class Alphaproteobacteria; order Hyphomicrobiales; family Phyllobacteriaceae; genus Mesorhizobium; species Mesorhizobium sp. M9A.F.Ca.ET.002.03.1.2. The sequence continues at coordinate 658,602 of NZ_CP034443.1, forward strand.
AAAATCCCAAGTTCTCGTTCCCGGTTGGCGATCCTCAGGCCAGCCCGAAACGCTCCACGGCGCGCATGATGCCGCGCAGCTCGGCGAGGCCTTTCAGGCGGCCGATCAACGAGTATCCGGGATTGATCCTGGTCTTGCCGATATCGTCGGCGAGCAGATGGCCATGATCGGGACGCATGGGGATCCGCCAGTCGGCGCGGCCTTCCTTGCGGCGACGCGTCTCTTCCTGCATCAAAGCGAGGATGACATGCGCCATGTCGGTGCCGCCCTCCAGATGCTCGGCTTCATAGAAGGAGCCGTCATCCTCAATGGTTACATTGCGCAGATGGACGAAATGGATCCGGTCGGCGAATTCCTTGACCATGCCGACAATGTCGTTGTCTGCACGCGTACCGTACGAGCCGGTGCAGAATGTCAGGCCGTTCGCCGGGCTGTCGACGGCGCCGAGGATGAAACGGGCGTCCTCGGCGGTCGAAACGATCCGTGGCAAGCCATAGAGCGAGAATGGCGGGTCGTCGGGATGGATGCACATGCGCACTCCCTCCTGCTCGGCCACTGGAATGATCTCGCGCAAAAACCAGGCAAGATTGTCGCGCAACTCCCTCGGCCCGATCGAGTCATATTCCGCCAATGCCTCGCGAAAACTGTCACGATTATAGCTGCGCTGTCGCCGGCAGGCCAGCAATGAGATTGCGCTCGATCCTGTCGATCCGCTCGTCGCTCAGCGCCTTGAAACGCAATTCCGCTTCCGCGATACGTGCCGCGCTGTAGCTGGCCTCGGCATTCCTGCGCTTCAGGACGAACAGGTCGTATGCCGCAAAATCGATCGCGTCGAAACGCAGGGCGTAGCCCGTCGTTGGAAGTCGATAGGCAAGATCGGTGCGGGTCCAGTCGACCACAGGCATGAAGTTGTAACAGATGGTCCTTATGCCGGCTTTCGCCAGCGCGCGGATGGTATCCTTGTACCAGTCCGCGTAACGCTGCCTTTCCGCCGAACCGGTCTTGATCGAATTGTGGACGGGAATGCTCTCCACGACAGACCACGTCAGCCCTTCGGCCTCGATGATCCGCTTGCGCTCCAGTATGCTGTCGAGCGGCCACGCGCGCCCGTCATAGATGTCGTGCAAGGCCGTCACCACACCCGTCGCGCCCGCCTGCTTGACATGATCGAGCGTCACCGGATCATCCGGTCCATACCATCGCCAACATTGTTCCATTGAGGCTTTCCCTTTGCGATAAAACAGAACCGTATTGTTGGGCCACAATGGAAGTCAAACCAAAGCCGGCTTCCGACGGCCAATGAGGGAGTTTGAGCAATGCAGGATTTCGACGGCAAGATCGCTCTGGTGACGGGGACGACCGGGATCGGGCTGGCAACCGCCAGACGTCTCGCGGCAGGCGGCGCGGCGATCATCGCCTGCGGCATCGACCGCGCGGCCAATGCGGCGATGAGAGCGGAACTGGAAAGCTCCGGCGCCGAGGCGCTGGTCATGGCCGTCGACGTCTCCGTAAAGGATCAGGTTCGCGACGCGGTCGCGGCCGGCGTCGAGCGCTTCGGCGGCCTCGATATCATCGTCAATTCCGCGGCAATCCATCCGTATGGAACCGCGACCAGCACCGATTTCGACACCTGGAACCAGGCGATGTCCGTCAATGTCGGCTCGATCTACCTGACCACGCATTTCGGCATCCCCGAAATGATCATGCGGGGCGGCGGGGCGATCGTCAACGTGGCTTCGGTGCAGGGCTTTGCCTGTCAGCAGAACGTCGCCGCCTATGCCACGACGAAGGGCGCTATCCACACGCTGACGCGCTCTCTGGCGCTCGACTATGCGCGCTCCGGCATCCGCGTCAATTCCGTCAGCCCAGGCTCGATCCGCTCCCCGATCCTGGAAAAGGCAGCCCGCGGCGAGAATGGCACCGATGCCGATGTCGAGGCGGCCTACAGGCGCTTCGGCGAAGCCCATCCCATCGGGCGCATCGGCGAGCCGGAAGAAGTAGCGGAACTCATCGCCTTCCTCTGTTCGTCGAAAGCCGGGTTCTGCACCGGTGCGGACTACAGGATCGATGGCGGCCTGACTGCCGGTATCGGCGTGAGGTAGCGCCTGCGCCACGTTTGAGCGGTTAGCGTCTATTTCAGGAATTGACGGAAGCGGCGAAGCGAAAAAGCAAACAGCGCCGTTCCGATAATCAGCAGCGCCGCAAGCTGCGGCCAGACAACGTCGAGGCCCGCGCCGCGGAACAGGACGGCCTGGGCCAACATGACGAAGTGCGTGTTTGGCGCGACGAACATGATGGCCTGGATGATCTCGGGCATGCTCTCACGCGGCGTGACGCCGCCGGACAGCAACTGAAGCGGAAGAAGCACCATCATCAGCAGCAGCCCGAATTGCGGCATCGAGCCCGCGATGGTCGCGAGGAATATCCCCAGACAGGTCATGGCGAATATGTCCAGCGCCGCTCCTGTCATGAACAGCAGTGCGGATCCGTTCGTCGGCACGGCGAGCAGGCCTTGCACGACGAAGCCCAGCGAGAGGCCGGAAGCCACCAGCACGACGAGACCCATCGACCAGACCTTGCTCAGCATGATTTCGAACGGCGTTACCGGCATGACCAGCAGGTGCTCGATCGTTCCATGCTCGCGCTCGCGGATGAGTGCGGCGCCGGTCAGGATGATCGACAGCATCGTGATCGAATCGATCATGTCGGAGATTGCGCCAAACCAGCCTTTGTTGAGTTCGGGATTGAACCGCGCACGCAAGTCGAGAGCGACCGGTAGGGAAGTCTCGGAGCGGTAGCGATCGAGGAATTCGCTCACTTCCCCCGATACGATAGACTGAACATATCCCCCGCCGGCGAAAGCCTGCGACATGCGGGTCGCATCGACATTGAGCTGGATCATAGGCGATCTGCCGGCCAGAAGATCACGCTGGAAGTTCGGAGGAATGTCGAGTGCGAATGTATCCGAGCCGGAATCCATGCGGCTGTCCATTTCGGGCTGAGAGATAAGCCGCGGCGCCGTGAAGTAGGGAGGGTAGAACGCGGTTACGATGCGCGAGGATACCGGCGATTGGTCTTCGTCGACAATCGCGATCGGAGCGCGGTTGAGGGTTTCGGGCATCGCCTTGGATGCTGTGTAGATCGCCAACGTGAAGGCATAGGCGATCAGCACGATCAGCATCGGATTCCTGGCGAGACCGCGCAGTTCCTTGAGACCAAGCTGGAAGATATTGACGAAACGCATTTTAGCGAGCCTGCTTCCTGAGAAGGACTATTCCGAGGCCCAGCAATACGGGAATGGCGATGAGGAGCGGCAAGAATGCGCTGGACAGATCGCCAAAGCCGAGTGCCTTCGAGAAGGTGCCGCGCGAGACGATGACGAAATAGGTCATCGGGTAGATCTGGCCGATGAAGGCGCCCACGCCCTCGAGCGACGATACCGGATTGATCATGCCCGAATACTGAGATGCCGGGATCATGGTGATCAATGCGGTTCCGAAGATCGCCGCGATCTGACTGCTCATGAAGGTCGAGAGCAGCAGCCCCATCCCCGTCGTGACAATGACATAGAGAAAGGCGGCAGCGGCGAACGTTGCAAAACTGCCGGTGAACGGCACGCCGAAAACGAAGACGGCGAAGGCTGTCAGCAGCAGGAAGTTCAGCATCGCAAGCACGACATAGGGGATCTGCTTGCCGAGTAGGAATTCGAACCTGGTGACCGGCGTGACGTAGAAATTGATGATCGAGCCGAGTTCCTTTTCGCGCACGACGCTCAGCACGGCGAGCATCGACGGTATCAACAGGAGAAGCATCGGGATCACCGCCGGCACGATGGCATCGAGGCTCCGGACATCGGGATTGTAGCGGTAGCGGATCGCCAGCTGGAAATCGGGAGCTGCTGCGGCATTGCCGTAGATTTCGCGTGCCTTCTGCGTCAGCCAGCCGGCATGCATGCCTTCGACGTAACCGAGCACGGTCTCGGCGCGCGTCGGCATGGCACCGTCGATCCATGCGCCGATAGTGACGTCGCGGCCACGCGCCAGGTTGCGTCCGAATCCGGGCGGGATTTCCATCGCCAGGCTGAGTTCGCCGTTCTCCATGCGCCGGTCGAGATCGGCGTGGTCCAAGATGGGCGCCTTCTCTATAAAATATCGCGAACCGGCAATTTGCAGCACGTAGTCACGGCTGATTGCCGTGTCGTCGTGATCGAGGACGGCGAAGGAGAGGTCCTCCACGTCCATGTTGATGCCGTAACCCACGACGAACATCAGGATGAGAGTGCCGACCGTGGCGAGCGTGGCACGGATCGGGTCGTGCAGAAGTTCGAGCGCCTCCCGCCGCGTGTAGGCGAACATGCGCCGGGGATCGAAGAACCGCTTCAACCTGCCCGGTTTCCCTCGGGCATGCGCGGCGGCGGTTAGGCTCTCCTCGCCGGCTTTCGGGAGCTCGGTCTGCCGCGTGCCGATGGCATCCTCCAGATAGCCTATGAAAGCCTCTTCCAGCGTTGCCGCGGAGCGATTCTGGACGATCGCGGCCGGCATGTCGGTGGCAAGAACCTTGCCCGCATGCATGAGCGAGACGCGGTCGCAACGTTCCGCCTCATTCATGAAGTGTGTCGAGACGAAGATCGTCACGTTCTGCTTGCGGGAGAGTTCGCAGAGTATTTGCCAGAATCCGTCGCGGGCGACCGGGTCGACGCCGGATGTCGGCTCGTCGAGGATCAGGATATCGGGGGAGTGGATCATCGCCACCGCGAGCGACAGACGCTGCCGGATGCCGAGCGGCAGGGCATCGGGAAGCGTGTCCATGTCGCCGACGAGACCGAAGCGCTTCGCCACGTCCTCGACCCTTTGCGGTATGGCGGCTGCATCCATGCCGAAGAGCCGGGCGTGGAGTTCGAGGTTCTGACGCACTGTCAGCTCGGAATAGAGGGAAAATCCCTGGGACATGTAGCCGACGCGCCGCCGAACCTCGATGTCATTCGGGTCTATCTCGCGCCCGAAGAGCCGGGCCTTGCCTTCGCTTGCCTGAAGCAGCCCGGTCAGCATCTTCATGGTGGTCGTCTTGCCGCAGCCGTTCGAGCCCAGGAAGCCGAAGATCTCGCCACGCCCGATACGGAAGCTCACATCGTCGACGGCAACGAAATCGCCGAAGCGCTTGGTGAGATGATCCGCTTCTATGGCAACTTCGCCGTTGACGCCCGCGGACCGGGGCGGGATCACCACCTGCTCGTGTCCGTCCTGCCTTTCTTGCGGAAGCAGTGCGATAAAGGCAGCGTCGATGTCGGGCGCGCCAGTCCGTTCAAGCAGCTCCGCCGGCGTTCCCGAGGCCAGCACGCGCCCCCCGTCCATGGCGATCAGCCAGTCGAAGCGGGCTGCTTCTTCCATGTAGGCGGTAGCAACGATGACGCTCATGCCGCCACGATTGCCGCGGATTTGATCGATGAGCTCCCAGAACTGACGGCGTGACAGAGGATCAACGCCGGTCGTTGGCTCGTCCAGGATGAGGAGGTCGGGATCGTGGATGAGGGCACAGCAGAGACCGAGCTTCTGCTTCATGCCGCCGGAGAGGTTGCCAGCCTGCCGATCCGCGAAGGGTGCGAGTCCTGTGCTTTGCAGAAGTTCGCCGATGCGGCGTTCCCGCTCATCCCGGTCATGCCCGAACAGACGGCCGAAGAAGTCGATATTGTCGAAGACGGAAAGCGTCGGATAGAGATTCTTTCCCAGGCCTTGCGGCATATACGCAATCCTGGGGTACGCGGTCTGCCGATGGCGGGCGTCGGCCATATCGCCGCCAAGCACTTCGATGTGTCCTTCCTGCAGCGCCCGCGCTCCGGCGATCAGGGACAGCATGCTGGACTTGCCGACGCCGTCCGGCCCGATCAGGCCAACCATGCAGCCGGAAGGTATTTCGAGGGTAACGGCGTCCAGCGACCGTGCTTTTCCATAGCTATGGCCGACCTTCTCCAGACGTGCGACGGGCTGCGGCGCTAGATTTGCAACGCCCGCGGACCAAGCATTCATTGCACCAGCTTTCCCTGGAGGCTGGCCGGCCACGCGGCCTGCGGATCAAGCCGGACATAGGCAACGCCCGGCAGGCCGGTCTTGACCTGTTGGATGTATTTGCGGAGCAATTCCGGCGAGATCTGCGCCTTGATCCGGAACATGAGCTTGAGGCGTTCTTCCTCGGTCTCGACCGTCTTGGGCGTGAACTGGGCGACGGCGGCGACATAACTGGCCTTGGCAGGGATCACGTACTGCGGCGCCGCATCGAGCACGATCCGGATCTCCGTGCCGATGGCCACGCGGCCTGCTTGGGCCGTCGGCAGGAAGAAGGTCATGTAGACGTCGCCGAGATCGACGAGGTTGAGCACGCGCCCGCCGGCGGACAATACCTCTCCAGCCTCTGCCACCCGGTACTGCACACGTCCATCGCGTGGAGACTTGAGCGTGGCGTCGTCAATGTCGGCGTCGACGGCCTCGATCGCAGCGTGGGCCGCAGCGACTGCCGCCTTGGCGTCGATAATCTGTGCCTTTGCAGCGCTGATGGCGGCATCGCTTGCCGCTTGCTGGGCTTGTGCCGCGGCCACCGTAGCCTTTGCGCCCTGCTCGGCTGCCCGGTCGTTGTCGAGAATCTGTTGGGAAATGGTGTTGTTCGCGGCAAGCTGCTTGGTGCGCACCAGCGTGCGCTCCGCGGCATCCAGTTCGGCTTCGCGCTGCGCGACGACAGCGGCCGCGGCCGTTCTTTCGGCTTCGCGCTGCGTGACCAGGCTGTTGGCTGTCTCCACGCCAATTATAGCGCGTTGCGACTGCGCTTCGGCCTGCCGGCGCTGAGCCTCGAGCTGCGCGGTGTCCATGCGGGCAAGCACGTCGCCGGCCTTGACGAAATCGCCTTCACCGACAAGGATTTCCTTGATCCGCCCCGGCGCTTTCGTCGACACGTCGATCTCGACCGCCTCTATGCGGCCATTCCCCCTGGCTATGCCTTCCGGCAGATCGCCATCCCTGGATTGCTGCCATGCATAATAACCGCCCGCGCCAAGAGCGATTAGAAGGCCAACGATCGGCCACGTCCTCTGTGAGATTTTCATCATTGGCCTTTGGTACCAGTGAACACCGTTTCGTCGTCTTGATCCGCCCGGACCCAAACAGAGACCGGCTGCGACCACCTTGATCCGCGTCAATTGTGGAGAGTCCATGCCGACAGCCTGGACCGGTTGGTCGCGCGACTTCCGTCATGAGGTGTCGGCATTCGCTTTGCCGGCACGCATCGGCCTCATCGGCGATGCTCGGCGTTTTTCGTGTGCACGGCGAGCCAATGCCCGCGTAACACGCGGTAAGTGCGCATAGTGCACTTGCAGCCGAGTCAACCGTCTGATTCCCTTGGTCACGCTCGGCTGTCCTGATTCGCTCACTGTCCAAAGTCTTTGCAGTGCGCCGGGAACAAGCCTTCCACCGACCGCTGCGCTGGCGCATCAAGGGGAGAGACGGCAAATGAACACCGCAACGAGGCCGGTAATCTCGGAGATGAGGCCCAAGATATCCGTCATCGGGGTTGGCGGCGGAGGCGGTAACGCCGTCAACAACATGATCGCGGAAGGCTTGCAGGGCACAGAGTTTATCGTTGCCAACACCGATGCCCAGGCGCTCACCATGTCGAAGGCAACGCGGCTGATCCAATTGGGAGCTCACGTCACGGAAGGCCTTGGGGCAGGATCCCTGCCCGAGGTCGGCCATGCCGCGGCCGTGGAATCGATCGATGAAATCATGGACCATCTCGCGGGAACGCATATGTGTTTCGTGACCGCGGGCATGGGAGGTGGAACTGGAACCGGTGCCGCGCCGATCATAGCGCAGGCCGCGCGGAACGCGGGAATACTGACCGTGGCCGTCGTCACCAAGCCGTTCGTCTTCGAGGGCAACCGTCGAATGCATGCGGCCGACGAGGGCATCGAGCGGCTCCGCGAAAGCGCCGATACCGTCATCGTCATCCCGAACCAGAACCTCTTCAGGATCGCCGATGCCAAGACGACGTTCGCGGATGCGTTCGCGATGGCCGATCGCGTCCTCTACTCTGGCGTCGGCTGCATCACCGATCTCATCGTCAAGGAAGGGCTGATCAATCTCGACTTTGCCGATGTGAAGTCGGTGATGCGCGACATGGGTCGCGCGATGATGGGGACCGGTGAAGCCACCGGGGAGGAGCGCGCCAGGAAAGCGGCCGAAGCGGCAATCGCAAATCCGCTTCTCGACGAAGCGTCCATGATGGGCGCCAAGGGTGTCCTTGTTTCGATATCGGGCGGCACCGACATGACGCTGTTCGAGGTCGACGAGGCCGCCACCCGCATCCGCGAGGAAGTCGACGCCGATGCAGATATCATCGTCGGTGCTATTTTCGACAAGGCGCTGGCAGGAAAATTCAGGGTGTCTGTCGTTGCCACGGGATTGCGGCGGGGGCTTGAGATACCGCTGACGGCGGGGTCGGAAAACCGTGTGAATTGATCGGTCCCCCGCATGGCGGCGCCGACGGTACGATTTCGTCTTGAAACTCGGCCGCTAGAGCATTTTGTAGCCAAGTGGAATCGCCTGGCGTCGCAGAACTGCTGCGAAAACAGATAGATAGAGTGGGATGCGCAGCTCAATTTGAACGCAATCCCGCTCTAGAGATCGCCAGATAGTGGTCGGCGGTCGCTTGCCAAACTCGCAATTGTTGCAAGGTGGACCTGCGGTTCAAGCTATCGATTTTGTCTGCGCCACTCTTGCCGTGAAACAGCAACGCAACCCAGCGCTCACGGCGCCGGCCGCGTGAACAGGGTGCGGAACAGCTCCTCCGTACGCCGCAGGCCTTCATCTGACAGGACCACCGACTTCGCCTTGCTTGCAGGATTGGCGATCAGCCCCTTCTGGTGCAAGCGATCCAGAGCATCCCAGTCCAACCCCTTCCAGGCGCGCCGCTCATCATGCAGCGTTAGCCAAAGCAGGCCCAGAACGGCATCGTCGATCTTGTCGGTGTCCATCTCCATGCAAGCAGTCTACACAGGGGGGCGCCAAAACAAACCCCAGCAACCATTTGAGATTTGCTGGGGGTTGTGTCGAGGCCGGTTGCAGGGGACGGGATTTGACTTTCTCTGTCCGCTGCGTTGGCTTGGCCTCCTGTAGGTCTTCCGACCAGGACAAGAATCAAACGGCCAGCACAGCCCAAATACAAAAACGGCCCGCACAGGGCGGGCCGTTTTTTGGATTTTGGTTGCGGGGACAGGATTTGAACCTGTGACCTTCAGGTTATGAGCCTGACGAGCTACCGGGCTGCTCCACCCCGCGTCAACCTTAGAAGTAAGCCTTTACTTACTGGATTCAAGCTTTCGCCAAATGAAAGGGCCGCTTGCGCGGCCCGAAATCCCGGTGGCGGGCCTGTTCGTAAGGAGAAGATTTCAACAACGTGCGCTTGGCAGACCTGGCAGCGACCTACTCTCCCGCGTCTTGAGACGAAGTACCATCAGCGCTGGAGCGTTTCACGGCCGAGTTCGGAATGGGATCGGGTGCAGCCGCTCCGCCATAACCACCAGGTCGGCAAAACGCACGTTGCTCGAGAAGCTGTTTTCTGTGCCATCCATCTCGGCGCAATCCAAAGGATTGTCACTAGAAATGGGCATAAGGAATGAGAACGATCAAGCCGATCGAACTATTAGTACCGGTAAGCTTCAAGCGTTGCCGCTCTTCCACACCCGGCCTATCAACGTGGTCGTCTTCCACGGTTCTCAGGGAATACTCGTTTTAAGGTGGGTTTCCCGCTTAGATGCCTTCAGCGGTTATCCCGTCCGGATATAGCTACCCTGCTATGCGGCTGGCGCCACAACAGGTCCACCAGAGATCCGTCCATCCCGGTCCTCTCGTACTAGGGACAGATCCTTTCAATATTCCTACACCCACGGCAGATAGGGACCGAACTGTCTCACGACGTTCTGAACCCAACTCACGTACCGCTTTAAATGGCGAACAGCCATACCCTTGGGACCTGCTCCAGCCCCAGGATGCGATGAGTCGACATCGAGGTGCCAAACAACCCCGTCGATATGGACTCTTGGGGGTCATCAGCCTGTTATCCCCGGCGTACCTTTTATCCGTTGAGCGATGGCCCTTCCACGCGGGACCACCGGATCACTATGACCGACTTTCGTCTCTGCTCGACTTGTCAGTCTCGCAGTCAGGCAGGCTTATGCCATTGCACTCAGCGAACGATTTCCGACCGTTCTGAGCCCACCATCGCGCGCCTCCGTTACTCTTTAGGAGGCGACCGCCCCAGTCAAACTACCCACCATACATTGTCCCGGACCCGGATAACGGGCCGCGGTTAGACATCCATAGTGATAAGGGTGGTATTTCAAGGATGGCTCCACCTGAGCTGGCGCCCAGGTTTCAAAGCCTACCACCTATCCTACACATGCCACTACGAATGCCAATGTAAAGCTATAGTAAAGGTGCACGGGGTCTTTCCGTCTAACCGCAGGAACCCCGCATCTTCACGGGGAATTCAATTTCACTGAGTCTATGCTGGAGACAGCGGGGAAGTCGTTACGCCATTCGTGCAGGTCGGAACTTACCCGACAAGGAATTTCGCTACCTTAGGACCGTTATAGTTACGGCCGCCGTTTACTGGGGCTTCGATTCAGAGCTTGCACCCCTCCTCTTAACCTTCCAGCACCGGGCAGGCGTCAGACCCTATACGTCGTCTTGCGACTTCGCAGAGCCCTGTGTTTTTGATAAACAGTCGCTACCCCCTGGTCTGTGCCACCCTCCCATGCTTGCGCATGAAAGGGTCACGCTTCTTCCGAAGTTACGCGTGCAATTTGCCGAGTTCCTTCAGCATAGTTCTCTCAAGCGCCTTGGTATACTCTACCAGTCCACCAGTGTCGGTTTCGGGTACGGTCTATAAGGAGGAGCTATTTCCTGGAACCACGCAGCAGCCCTTTCAATCCGATAAGATTGGACTACCTCAATGATCCGTCACTTCCTCCAGGCCCACGAATATTAACGTGGTTCCCATCGTCTACGCATTTCTGCCTCGACTTAGGGGCCGGCTAACCCTGCTCAGATTAGCTTTAAGCAGGAACCCTTGGACTTTCGGCGGGGGAGTCTCTCACTCCCCTTACGTTACTCATGTCAGCATTCGCACTTCTGATACCTCCACCACCCCTCACGGGTATGGCTTCATCAGCTTACAGAACGCTCCGCTACCGCTCGTATTGCTACGAACCCTAAGCTTCGGTGTATGGCTTTAGCCCCGTTACATTTTCGGCGCAAAGACCCTTATTTAGACCAGTGAGCTGTTACGCTTTCTTTAAATGATGGCTGCTTCTAAGCCAACATCCTGGTTGTTTTGGGATCCTCACATCCTTTCCC